>JAJRPG010000098.1 GCA_024280855.1 Planctomycetota bacterium
CGCAGACATGATAGCAGAGAGCTACGAATCAAGGTATTAGACAAACCTCTCGCGACGACGTGAGCGGATCAGAAAATGTGCAGGAAAATTCTGTCAGGAAAACACTTGAAAGAAAAACTCTTTCAGGTATGGGCCACCCCGGCGACTTTTCCTTTTCAATAGTCCTATAATTAGTGACAACTGCACGGCATATACTTATTGCGATAGGCCTTTCGGTCTGGTCGCATATCGGAACTACATTCTTCACGGACCAAGAACTAACTCAACTTGATTGACATGGCTTGCCGGAATACAATTTTGTAGCGTTGGGTCGAGCTAGACCTGTAAATCCTGGCCTGGGGGTGGCGGGGATAGTACACAAAAATTCCTCAAAATAGTGGTTGATGACATGTTCGAGCTATGTGGCTCGTATGTGCGGAAGTATAGTCACGATGAGTTTTCCTATGAAAAATATAAAATTGTTCCGGCCCTTATTGGCTGCTGTTGTGATGTCGCTGCCATTTGGTAGCGGCGCGTACGCTGGCATTATCAATGTTCCGGCTGATGAATCGACGATTCAGGCGGCTATTGTAGCAGCGGGTATTGGTGATGAGATTGTCGTCGCTCAAGGGACGTATTTCGAGAATATCGATTTTCTCGGCAAGGCTATTACCGTGCGATCGACCGATCCAATAAACCCGGCGGTGGTTGCGCTCACGATAATTGATGCAGGCAATTCGGGGCGTGGCGTCACGCTTAGTAATGGTGAAAGTTCGAATACTATTTTTGATGGCTTTACTGTTAGGAATGGCGCGGAGACAAACGGCGGCGGGATACATTGTCAAAACACCAGCCCGACTATATCCAATTGCGTGTTTAGTGGAAACTCGGCGACGATTGGTGGTGGTGGCATGTATAATTCAATCGGAGCAACTCCGTTGATTACAAACTGCTCATTCACGAATAACACGGCGAATAACGGCGGGGGCATGTTTAATAGTCAGAGCCAGCCGACGGTTATCAATTGCAAGTTCACGACCAACGTATCTGCATTTGGCGGAGGCGGAATGTTTAACTCCGATTCAAGCCCGGACGTTGTTGGATGTACTTTCCTTGCGAACTCGGCGAATGGTGCCATCGGAGTGGTCGCAGGCGGCGGCGGGATGTTAAATATAAATTTAGCGGGGCAAGACAGCAATCCTACCGTTACCCGTTGCGAATTTTTAGCGAACGTTGCTGTGCTGAATGGCGGCGGGATGCTCAACCATATTGGTAGCAATCCGCTGGTAACTGGCTGTGTGTTTAATGGAAACATGGCTGGTGGCAATGGAGGTGGCATGATTAATACCTTCGAGAGCTTAACTTTTCCTGGCATGAACTCGTCGGTGACCAATTGCGTGTTTAATCGAAACTTCGCGGGGATTAGCGGCGGCGGGATGTTCATTGAACCCTTGGCTCTGGCTACGGTGACGAACTGCCAGTTTACCGGGAACACGGCTGTGGTTGAGGGCGGTGGGATTTTTTGTAGCGTTCCGACCGACTTCGATGTCAGGGTGACAAACTGCACATTTTACGAGAATACGGCAAATGTTGGCGGCGGCATGGCTATTGACGGGGGCGCGTTGGTGACCGGAAGTATTTTCTGGAATGATAGCCCAGATGCCGTTGACATTCTGAATGGCACATCATCTGTTATTTCTTCTTGCGTTATACAAGGCGCGTTGCCAGTTAGCTCGATTGGTGGCGGCAATATTGATGCTGATCCTAAATTCGTAGACGCTGTTGGTGTGGACGGTATTGTTGGTACGCTGGATGATGACCTTCGACTATTGCCTGGCTCGCCGTGTATTGATGCGGGGCGAAATCCTCAAATTCGCCCTGACGTTTCAGACGTGGATGATGATGGCGATGTTACTGAACCTATCCCGCTGGACCTTAACGGTAGCCCGCGATTTGTGGACGACCCAGCTACGATGAATACGGGATTTAGTATGATATGCTCTATCTGTAGCGGGGGACTGTTGAGTAAAAGCGATATTGGCGCGTTTGAATATATTCCCGGCGATGGTGACCGCGACGGCGATACCGACCTTACTGATTACGAATTGTTCACCTACTGCCTAAACGGCTCCGATGGTGGCGTATCGTCAGAGTGCCTTGCGTTTGACATGAACGCAAATGGGCAAGTTGACCTGTTTGATTGGCGCATTTTTCAAATTGTATTCATTGACTTACCTTAGAAATGGACGACTGGAAAAACTCTGTGGGTCGAAAGTGTTAATGCGCTTTATCATCGACTCCCCGTCATGTCCACACGGATAGACATCAACCATGTGCGCATAGTTAAGGCAGGTCATCCTGCTCTACGTTTTACATAAAAAAACCCCGACGCGCTAAACGCGGGCCGGGGTTATGAATTATTTCCTGTGAGCGCGTGCTACGTTTGCTTCTACACGCAGCACGCTTCGGCTATCACTACTATGGTGAAGGTAACGGCGTTGGTGTATTCACACCCCCGCGTTCTAACACAAGCGACTCCATAGCACCAGCAGAGAATCCGCCTTCCTCTGTTGGGTTAAAAATTTCTACATCGGTCACAGTATGACACGCTCGACAACTCAAGCCCTGGGTCAGCAGCGCGTTCGCACCTGCGTGGCTTTGGTGAATGGCTTCGCCCGTTGCCGGATCGATGTATTCCAAATCGACATTGTCGCCGTTGAGGAATTCGTAACTGGTGATTCCTGGCAAGAAGGCGTCCATATTGGTCACTGGGAACGTCGCGGTGTCCGAGAAGTCCGGAAGCGTGCCGCTGCCACTGCCTGCCGTCTTAATGGCTTGGATATCAGCATCACCACCATTGAGCGATAAGGTGTAAGCGAATGATACATAGTGATCACGCACGGTGACCATACCTTTATGGATAGCAAAGGCAAGGTTGTAAACTTGGCCATCTGCCAACGCGGTGTCATCGTCGTTCCCGGTATCCAAGGCTCGCTGAATGTTTGAATCCCATTGGCCTACGAGTGGATCTGCTGCTGAAGCTGTAAATGTCGTACCCGTTGCGGATATGTCTCCTCGACTACCTTCCGTTTGACGAAGTCTACGACGAGGAACCGTATCACCTTCACTTGGGACATAGCCCATAGCAATAGCGTCAGCGTAATCAATGCCGACAGGATTCGGAGCATTTATTCCTAGGTTTTCAGCCGTTCCGTCCGTAAAGAATCGTAGTGGACTGGTGAAAAGGTCTTCAAAATTAAAAGCGAACAAACCACCAGCAGTACCTGGGTCAAATGCCCACTGCGGATTGCCATCATCATCGGTTGAAGCTGTGGCATATGGGCCTGTACCAGCATCACCATGACGAGAACCACCGCCGCCATCACCTTCGTCGCCTGTTCGCTGGCCTACCCATTGATCGTCAGACAAGCCTATGGGGTTCGCTCGACCGAGGCGATGATGCCAGAGGTCAAGGCGTCCAGAAACGTCATCTGGAAGATATTTGTGAACTTCTCCATCCTCTTCGAGCCACATGGGCATCGCCCGACTGTTATCATGGCAGGTCATCATGCAACCATACTGGGCAAAGCCTTCGACAGCGTTTGGACCTGTGGGGTCGTCTAGCATGAAGGTGACCCGTGATTCGTAAATGGTCGAATTGATGCTCGTAGAACCTCTCGCGGTGTCATTGTCTATAGTGGCTTGGGCATCGCGTCGCACGCCACCTTCACGCTGCCATGCGCCGTCGGTGTAGCGGAAATAATCATGCGTATCACCCCGATCACCTTCCCAACTCATATGGAAAAACATGGTGTCGTCATTGTAAGCGGCTTGTACCGTGAACGGTAAGGTGATGGCTTTGTTTGCGTCTAAGCCTTGTAAGGTTGGTGCGTTGCTTGCGCTGCCATCGGATACACAAACGCCATCGACGCAGGTCTCGCCATCCGCACAGGTTACGTCGGCACAGGCATCAACCGGGGGTGGCACTGTGGTCCCTGGGCAGCCTACCATAAAAAGTGTCATGGCCAGTAAAGGGAGTGTCATCCCAATGGCCAAGAGCGGTTTCCAGATTTGTGATTGTTTTTTTGACATAATTACTCTCCTCTTGTTGAAAGGATCACTACGAAATCCAGTTCATGCCCGTGAGCGGTTTTTGACACCTCGTCACGAGCTTAAATCAATCTATTTATCATAGCCTGGCTGCGGCTGACGTCTATACGTCTCGCACATTCCGTGCCAAAGTGGGGAGAAAAACAGGAATCGGGGGATGTTCCTTAGCCGCAAAATATGCGCCCGCTGGATACCCGCCTGCACGGGCATGACGAACGACCTGAACGCGCGGGTTATCGCAAATTGCCAATAGCGTAGAGACTTATTCGATGTGAACCTAGTGTATTTGAAACAAAGAGGTAGTATTGTGCGTCGAATTCTTGGGGGACTAATGCACGGATGGCAGGCGGGAGGTCTGGGGCGATGGCTAGGCCTGTTGGCATGGGGGTATCGCCCGGTTGATTTTCCGGGCCTCCAAGCAGCATGAGTAATTGGCCATCGTTATCGTACATGTGAACGCGAGCGAATTCGGTATCTGCCACGAAGATGACACCGTCTGGGCCTATGGCGAGATGCCGAGGTCTACCCATGTCGCCGTAGCGATTGCCCAGGCTACCGATGGTGGTTAAAGGCATAAATTCCTTATTAAATCTTTGAACTTGGCCATTTATTGAATCGGAAACTAAAAGCTGGCCATTGTTGGTAGCTTCAATGCCCATTGGAAAAAAGAATTGGCCCGAGTCGCGGCCTGGTTCGCCGAAACTGGTTTCTAATTTGCCTGACGTTGCATCAAAAACGAGGATGCGGTGCGTCGTGATGTCGGCGACGTACACTTTTCCTGCTTGAACAGTCAGGGCGACAGGTTTCATTGGCTCGTTGCTATTGGGTCTTAGTCGATGGGATACTTTGTGATCCGATTGGTTGAAAATGATGACCTCGCCTCGACCGGTATCTGCAATATAGACGTTGTTGTTATCATCAATAGCTACATCGACAGGAATTTCGAGGGTAACATATCCGCCGTCGCCGATTTTGGATGCGTAGCCTGTGGCGAGGTTCCAACTATGTACGCAACTTTGGGCAGTATCACAAATGTATAGACGTTGGTCGCGATAGGCGATCCCGGATGGGGCGGAGACGAAGGGGCTTGCTAATCCGCCGCGAATTTTTTCTACCCAGGATTGTTGGGGGGCGATTAAATCGTGAAGGTGGTTGAACGATTTTAGGTGGACCACATGAGGCGTAGCTGGTGGCGCGGGGAAGTAGACTGGCTTTGTTGTGTTGGATTGCGTGACGCAGCCAGTACACATGGCAAACAACAGGCCTACGATTATCAGCGTAGACTTCATGATTACTTTTTGTGGCATGTGAGGCACAGGGCGCTACGGGCATTGCTCTTTACGAGCATATACGGAGCGCCGGATTGGTTATGTGGGTCGTGACAGGAAGTACACTCGACTCTCCCGTTGGGCAATAAGACAGTTCCTTTGGATAGCACAGTTGTGACAGGATGAAACTGATCGCTAAATGCCGGGTAGATGACACCTACCGGATGGTCGCTTCGGCCATGCCCTGCGGTGAAAGTAGATGGATGTTTGGTGTGAACAAATCGCGTAGTCTTAACACCTGGAACAACAGGCTTTGCGATGGTGCCGTCGTGACATTGTAAGCAAATTCGTGTGCCATCGCCTGACCGGCTGACTCGTACGTCTTGGCCATTGAATCGTTTTTTCAGGTCTGCTTTGGGATTCCAGAGTGGTGCGTTTTTGGGGGTGTCTTCTCTGTTCGGGACGTGACAGGCGGCGCACATGTCGCCTCCCGAAAAGTCTTGACTAGAAAAATCATGTTTGGACCCTTCAAGCCCCGAAGAAGCAAGGCCTGTGATGGCAAAGCAAATCGCAGCGCTGACGACCAGGAGAACTTTCGCACCAATCATCGTCGTCCTCCTCGATAAATTTTGCCAGATTTCAAAGCCGATTTTCTCGGCCCGGCATTCGAGTAAGGTATCGTTACATGGGTAAATCCGTGGCAGGTGAGCGTGCAATTGCCGGCGAGTCTTCCCGTGTCTTCGTAAGCAATGCGTCTACCGGCTGGGGTGTCAGCTGATTGCACGATCGACATATCGAAGTTTATCAAGCTGCCATGATTGACGCTATTGCCCTGCCCACGGTAGATGCCGTGCGCGTCGTGGCAGGCACTGCACGGCGTTCTTATGTCAACAATATGTCGGCGATGTCTGGAGAAACTTTCGTCACCAAGAATGCTGTCTCGACTGTGACAGCCATAACAAAGGGCGTAGGCTTGGGCGCTTTCCGTGTTGAAATCGTCGGTGTCGTAATTTCTTACTAATAGCGGCTCAAAAATCGAACCGTGAGGCCCGTTTGGACCCGACCCGCCAAAGGCCCGGGCGGTGTCACTATTGTGGCAGTCGGTGCAAGTGATGACGCTGCCTACGCGCAGTGGCGATAGTAAACTCACCACATCAGTATTGCGCCGAGGGCCAGCTATGGGGTGAAAGGAGGGATTGGATGTTTGGAATTCGAGTCGCGTGTTCGTTTGGCTAACTTGCCGGGACGTGGTCAATCTTGGCCTAGCTACGCCGTCTGCGTGACATTTGAGGCACATCTCGTAGGTATAATTAATATGATTAATATCTCGCCCGCTGATAGTAATGCCGGAAACGCGCAGATTAGGCCCTTTGACAAGCGAACCGAGTGTGCCGCGAACCAGGCCTATCGGGTTTGGGGCGGCTGCGTGTGGGTTATGGCAGTCGGCGCATTCGCTATGACGACGCATGGTCAGGGCATTTTCGACAGGGTCATGCACCCTAGTGCGCCTTGTAGGATCATGGCTTGAGCGTTTGCGAATTTCTGAGGCGATGTTGAAATTGGCAATAGTTCCGCTATGGCAGTTCAGACAGCCATCTTCTTCGCGGCGAAAGCGAAGCAATCGCTCACGTTCCGGGGCTGAATGAATCTTGTGACAATTGATGCAGCCATTGTCTGCGACGGTGGCGTATTTGAGTCGCTCGACCGGATCAACCGTTCGTCCGGTGGTGCGTTTTCCGCTGGTGGCATGAGAAGCGTGCGACCAGCCCTTCATGTCATGGCAGGTGATGCACATGGTAGACATTTGGTCGGAAATACGCAGAAAATCGCCGCGTTCGTTATTGTGCGGATCATGACAAGTTGTGCAGTGCATTTCCTGGTGCGTGCCCAAGGGAAGTTTACTGCTGATGACTTCTGGTGGTCGAATCTGCGGATCGGCGTTTGATAGCGCGCGGTCGTAGCGAAAGCCGATGGGATGATCGTCGGAGAGATCGTTGCTCAGGTCGGCTGTGCCCGGTGGAATCGTTCGGGCGGTCATCATAATCGGATGCGTTAAGGGGCGAGAGAGTACGTTGCCCAGAGCCATTGATCCGTCGTGACAACTTAGACACATCTTGGATGGCCCGGTTGGCTGATCGATACGGGCGTCGGTGGTGGAGCTACGATAGATGCGATAGTGCGTGCGCGGGTTTTCACGATTCCACAATGGTGTTTGCGGCGCTCCGTTATGCGGAGTGTGGCAGAAAATACAAATTTCGTTTTCGTAGATCGCACGGACCGGACCTGGCCCACGTGCGGATAAGTCGTGAACGGAGTTAACCACGGTTTCGTCGGCGCGTGATAGCACCGCTAACAAGCCGAACATGGTTAGGCTACATATTTTAATGCGGTGATGCCTCATGATTTAGCCTTTATATATTGAAAGACCTGAATGCGGCGGTTGCCAGCATCGGCGATCCATATGCGGTCCAGGTTATCTATGGCTATCCCTGCTGGCAAGATGAACTCGCCCACGCCGCCGCCCTCCTTACCCCAGGCTAATAATAATTGGCCTTGATCGTTGAAAATTTGCACGTTTTCAAAGTGCGCGTCTACTACATAAATATGCCCGTCACTATCTACCGCGACACCCTTTGGTAAAGAAAGATCGCCTGCGCCGTCACCCTTTTGCCCGATGACCTGATGACAATGCCCTTCTAAATCGAGTAGCTGCACACGAAAATTTCCGCTATCCGCGAGCAAAAGTCTGTCGCCTGTGGAAGTGATATGCGAAGGATAATTGAACTCGCCCGGCGCAGTGCCTCGCTTGCCGATGTATTTTTCCAATTGGCCTTGGGTGGTGAAGACGGCTATTCGATGGGCATTTCCATCTACAACATAAATGCGCTGACTCGACGGGGAAAAGGTGACGCCTACGGGACGTTGTAAATCTTCTGTACCGAAACGATTTTGCAAATTGCCCAAGGTGTCTAATTCGATGACTTCATGTCGCCCGGCGTCAGTGATGAACAGTCGTTCATTTATCCAGGCTACGCCGACTGGTGCAGCAAATCTTTCGTCACCCCACCCAGCTACGATGCGATGCGAGCGGGTGTTGATATTGATCAGATGGACCGCAGCTGCGGAAACGTCTGCTACGGCAAGCCAGCCATTTGGACCGATGGCTAATCCGTGTGGGCTGGACAATCGAATGGGTGGTCTTGGCCCGCGTAAGCCTGCTTTGAAAACTTCCCAACCTGTTTGTGCCGCATGCAAATCGTCGCTGTCAGCCAGGGCTCCGAGGTATTGGATGCGCGATTGTTGCGGGGGGGCGGGCCAAGTCTTCGGCGATTCGATAGCAGGGAAAACAATGCCAGCTGGGCGTGCGCATCCGGTGGCTAATGTGCCAAGCATAAGGCACCACAGCATCGATGTTTTCGTGAGTTGTTTAGCGTAGCAAGGCATCTGGAAACTCTCTTCGCACTCTGAAAAACACACCGTAATCATCTTCTTCTGATTCAGGCAGGCCCAGGCGGTCGTACTCCAAAACAAGCTCGCCGGACAATTGGCCAATCTCAAAATCAATGCCGGCTGAGACATCCCAAGCCTGGGTAATGCCTCTGCTGGAATCCCTTTCGTAACGATAGCTAAGCCGCTCCACGATGGAAACGGTATCGCTCATCCGTAGGTGATGATCGAGCTGAACATCGACCAGGGTGACGTTGCGATTATCGAAGCCGCCTTCAAATAATAGCCTGGAGATTCGCGTTGATAGATCGATGGTGCGGGCGGATGATTGCAACATGTGGTACAGGCCATTAACGTGAAAAGCGTCGTAAGGCTCGATCGTATCGTCGAAGATTTCGTACTCGACGTCCCAGGAATACTTCTTTTTTTCGTACCTGACGCCCAGACGATGATGATTGGTTCTATCGGCGCGACGGGCAAAACCGAACGAGACCTCATCCTCCTGGTTACGGTAAGAAAGTCGATAGTACGGCGTAAAGCCGTTGGCGAACTTTTGTTCTATGCTGAAATCCACGCGGACCGTATCGAGTTTCCCGTTTGCTGGCGTGCGAAACAGATAATCAACCCATACCGTGTCACCATCTGCAATGATGCCAGTCCGAACGCGGGAAATGCGTGTGACGTTTCCCTGTCGAAAAACGATATAGTCAACACCGGCTAAATATATTCGGCGGTTGCCCGTGTCGGTGACAACCACGCTAGCTAGGTCTACATTACGATTGCCCAGGGTGATGGGGATAGGGTCGCGGAAGGTCGCGGATTCGTCGAGTACTAATCTACGGCCTTCGTCGCTATCTACTTTTTCTGTGTCATAAGCGAGGGCGAGATTGGCCCGCAGTTGGCCAAAGCGATTGTTTCGGTTGTATTGCCAGTCTATCGAAGCGCCGTATTGTGTCGTGTTGATGTCATTTTCGACGTCTTCATAAAGCGAGAAAGCATCAAAAGTCGTGGTGAGATTACTGTATGCCTGATGCACGGCTTGGAAGTCTACGCGCTGCGTCTCCACGTCCAGCCCGGCGTATCGTTCCCGATTGAATTGGTATTTATAACTCGTTTGAAAATTGTCGGAATGCGAAAGCGTTAGTTGCGGGCCGATCTCAAAAATGTCTCTTGCGAAGTCGCCACTTTCCTCTTGCCATCTGAACCGAGTGCGCAGCGTATGCTGAAACTGTTGGCCAAAGGCAATTTCGTCGTCCACGATGAGCAAATCTCGCGTCGTCTCAAACCGCAGATTGGTTCCTTGAAACCGCTGCTGGTTTTCTGAATGGTCATAAGAAAGCTTTAATATGCGGTGTTCGTCGAGGTTCCAATCCAGGTTGTAATGCAACGTGCTATCGGTGAATTCCTCGTCATCGCGGCGGTTACGATTGCCGCGGCGGTCGGTGCGGGTGAAATCGTAAGTTAATTCCATCGGTATGATATCGTGTGCGTAGACCCAACTGGTTCCGAAACTGGTACGTCTTTCGGTTAAGGTCGGCTGAAATCGACGATTGATACGATTGTCGCGGCGCAAGCCATAGATTGATCCTGAAAATGCGCTGCCGGGGAAAATATTTACTCTGGCGTCATATTCGAGCAGATAGCCTCGGTCGGTTTCGGATTGGTGGTCGAAATTCGTACTTTCCTGAAAATGATCCTGGGCTAAGCCAAAATTCAGGTCGGCGCGGTAGGTCAAAAATTTGGCGTCGATTAGTGTGCCGCCGAGCGTTAAGCCAAATTTTTCCTCGAAACGCCATTCGCGATTGGTCTGCTTTCGCTTGAAAGGGAAGCGCTGGCTACGAGACTGGATGTCGGTGTAGGCTAACTGGGATTCTAGCTCGAGATAGATGTCGCCATAATCGAGGGTGAGTAGGCCCCTGGTTTCTTGATGTTTAGCCTTATCTTCTTCGGCTATAGCCATGGTAATAGTCCCCGCTAGTACGCATACTGCGGAGACTAACAGGGGGGTGACTCGTGTGATGGGTACGCCGTTCATCGCACGTCTTTCTTAACTTCCACATGACAACTTCATTCAACTTAATGTTCTATAGACGATTAGGCCAAAAGTGGCAAGATAGTCTATTGAAAATTGCACCGTAAATGGGTAATGTGTTCTTGGCGTGAAGGGCACGCCACGGCAAATAGAAAATGATATGGACTATGCGCAAGGTTAGATGGACCATCGTTGTGGGTGCATTGGTTTTGTGGGGCTGTTCAACAAGCACCCGCGATAAGTTTTCGCATTGGTTTTTTGAAATTCCTGATGAGTCCGCGCCAGTTGCGGTCTCTGATGATGGCCTACCTGCGGCGATGCCTGCCAAAGGACTAGCTGTGGTGATTAATCACTATACCTCTACCCATCCGCCATACCTTAAACATCAATGTCTGGTTTGCCATTCTCAGGAAAACCAAATGCAGCCGCGTGAAGACGAAGCCTTGCTAAATGTCTGCCGTGATTGTCATACGAAGTATTTTACGGAAAAGGTTGGCCATGCGCCAGTGGCCCAGGGCGAATGTATCACTTGTCACGACATGCACCGTAGCATGCAGCCCGCGTTGCTAAAACTCACGGTCTTTGAAACGTGTATTGAATGTCACGATGAGCCGGAAGATTTGAGCGAAGAGGCTCACGGCGGCGACAACATCGAAAATTGCACCCGCTGCCATGATCCTCATTTTGGTGAGGGCGTGCTGCTGCGAAAACGACTTACAGGCTAAGAATGATGTTTGCGAAGGCTTGCGCGATGCACGGAGTGAATGAATTATGCAAAACCTAATTACAAAATCCACAAGTTTACGCATATTGCTTTCATGCCTATCGATAGGGTTTATTTCCGTAGCTGGGTGCGGTACGAATTTTGAAGATATTTTGTTTCAGGTAACTTCTGCTGCGGGTCGCACAGCCGTTGATGCCTTTGTGACTGACGTAGCAAATGCCATTGCGGGCGTCGAAGATGTTGATGGCTCCGGCGATAATGGCGCAAACAACGATTCTGATAATGACAATGGTTCAACAGACGACAATGATGCTGGCTCAGGTGATTTGGATAGCCTCATCGGTGATTTAGCTAACGGTGAAGACCTGTACACGGTGAATAATTGCGGCGCTTGCCATTGCGCGGACGGCGTCGGCGGGTGTGCGCTTGACGCCCCATCGATCGTAGGTGTAAGCACGAATGTCGCGGATATAGTATTGCGAGGCAGTAATCCCCACGCTGGCGGGAAGTTCAATTTCTCAGACCAAGAAATCGCCGACTTGGTTGCTTATTTGGCTTCATTGTAACTAGCACTTTAATCAATCTAATCGGGCCGTCCTCTCAAGCCATAATTCTTTGATTTTAGATTTTACTAAGTGTTTGGCGTCTATTCCATTGCACTAGGATTTTCGATTCTGTAGAATGGCGAGTCCGATGCGTTTATGCGGATCGTAAGTCCGCCGCTCTTAGGCCTACACAAGCCATTATTTTGGACGGGAGTAATTCTATGAAAAAAATGATCGTTATCGCGTTGATGGGTGCGCTTATTATTCCACTTGTCAGCGCACAGGGGGATGAAGCCGTATGCACTTCGGCGTCTGCGGGTAGTCAAACTTCAATGACTACTGGTTCATTTTATAACGCTGGGCAAGCTATCATTGGCGTAACTACAAACGGGACAATCGAAGTTCTTGCTGGCGTCATGCATTGCATGTTGGTTAGCGGGTTGTCGCCAACTGGAGATTGCGATTTTAGTTTGTTCGTCGACCTACCAGACCTGCCAACATTGACAAGTAACGATTGTTTTCTAGGTCCGGTCAACCCATTTATTAATCTTGGCTGTACATGCTCGGACTTTAATGAAGACGGCCTCATCGACTTATTAGATGCGGCTGCGTTTCAATTAGCCGTCAGCAATTAGATACAGATCAACTGAGACCTGTCGAATGGTCTTCACATGAAATTAGATAATCACAATATAGAAAACGGTGCGGGTTGGGATGATTCGCACTATTGCAAGGAGCGGAATCGATGAGCAAAAAAAAGTTATTGAAAAGTTTGGCTATGGGTATCTTGTTCGCAAATTGTGGGCTAGCGTCCGCGATGGAAAAAGAAATCTTATCAGAACAAAAATCAGAAGTAGGATCACCACTGCAAAAAACGCAGGTCGATCAGACCGCAGCAACTCAAGAAGAAGGTAACGAGATTGCTGATACTCAAGACAGTACACAAAGCGCTGTTATGGCTGATGCGGACATTCGTACAGAAGACTCGCAATCGGCAAGTAATACAAGTGCCCAACAAACGGCATCTGCTCCAATTCTCGATAGTGATGCTTTGCGAATTAGCTTTCAAGCGCTGCTTCGTGATAACAACGGCGTCCCGCTAGCAGGCCCGGCTAAACTTGCATTTAATATCTACGACACTGGCGGCACACTTATTGAAGGACCAATTTCCGTTGGTTTTGTCGCGTTAACCAATGGCGTCGCCGATACGACTTTTCCTGTATTGGCATCGAGTTTTGATGGTAGCGGCCGCGAGCTGGGCGTGATTGTAGATGGTGGCACAGAATTAAGCCCGCGTCTTCCACTGGTTACTGTACCCTACGCACTGAGAGTCGATCGCGTGGCCAGTGCTGAACTCGACGACGATATCGAGCTGGGTTCGGCTAGCGTTCACGGCAAATTAGCCACATGGAATGCGACGAATGATGTTGAGTCGATTGAGCTTGTGGGTAGCTCGGCCAGAATTAGCACTTACGGTTCTGATGGGCTGGAGCAAATCCGTCTGCATGGCGTTTCATATGGCGAAATGATCATGTACGATCAAGATAACAATGATGAAGCTGTTCGACTCGGCGCCTCCCGGTCTTTCTCTTTTCCTGGTTTTCCAACTATTGATACTGGCGGGAGACTTCAGCTTCGCAATGGCGTGGGTAGCCTGCGTTCTCAATTGACAAGCTCAACAAACGCAGGAACTTTGTCTCTATATAATGGAAGCAATACACTTGCAACACAGGTAAGTGTTGATGCGGAGGGATCGGGACTGTTTTCTGCACGTGATGCGAATGGCACGGTCACAGTCGTGATTGAAGGCGCGGAGATTAGCACAGACGGCGCACAAATTACCCTGCGAGATGCATCTGGTGTTGATACTGTATTCATCGATGCCCAAGAAGGCGCTGGCGCTGCGCTGCGGTTAGCTGATGAAACAGGCAACCAAAAGATTATTATGGACGCTCAGGAAGGCTCGGCTGGTGGCGGCGTCATATACCTTTATAACAACGCTGGTGTTAACACCATTGAAATCGACGCCGAAGAATCTGATAGCGCGTCGGCTATACGTCTTAAGGACTCGTCGGGGATCACGCGAATCACACTCGATCCACAAAGAACAGGCGGTGGTCGGGTCATCACGCCGGTTTTGCAAATCACGGGAGGTTCTGACCTATCTGAACAGTTCGACATCAGCGGCGATACCAAGCCTGGTATGGTTGTATCCATTAATCCGAATGCAGAAGGTAAACTTGTTATAAGCCATGAAGCTTATGACAGAAAAGTGGCTGGCATCATCAGTGGCGCGAATGGCGTGCTTCCCGGTATGCTCATGGGGCAACAAGGCTCTGAGGCAAACGGCGCACACGCGGTCGCCTTATCGGGGCGGGTCTACTGCTTTGCCGAGCAATCAGCTGGCACGATCATGGCTGGTGATCTTCTGACAACTTCCTCGGTTCCGGGACACTGCATGAAGGTGACAGATCATGTTAAAGCCCAGGGCGCGATCATCGGAAAATCTATGGGTACGGTGAAAAACGGTATGGTTTTAGTCTTGGTAAACTTGCAGTAACTTAACATATAGGAGGCCTCTGATGAAAACGAAAATCATCACGGCTATGGTTTGCTGCTTTTTTTGCCGCATGACCCACGCCACGACGTTCAATGTCGAAATCGATTACATGGTCTCTACTGGCCATACTCATAAACCCAGCACAGCTGTTATCAATGCAGTCAAAGCGGCATTTGCATGCCAGGGTCATACGCTCAATATCGATCTTGATGATGCTATTCCACATATAAACACACTCGTACGCAATCCCAACAGCTGCACAAGCAGCTTGTTTGGCTACGACAACAATACAAACACGAGTTTTGGACAAATACGTCAAACTTATTTTGACCATGATGGACAGGCTGGATGGTTCTATGGCGTATTTGTACACCGATACGAGAATACGTCCTGCGTCACATCCGGTAGTTCAGGATTATCTAACGGCGGGCAATTTTTCATCGTTAGCTTAGGAGGATTCTCTGGCCTAACGGGGACCCCCTTTGATAACGCAGCGACGCTCATGCACGAATTTGGGCACAATCTAGGCTTATCCCACTGCGGTACTCAAACCTGTGGTAATGATACGACAGTGAGTGATTATGTAGGCCCGTATGTACCCAATATGCCCAGCACGATGGCCTACCAGTATCAGCTCGCCGGAGTCGAGACCAATATGGAGTGCCAAGGGTTGTCACTACCCATGTCGCTTTATAAGGAAATTGATTATTCTCACGGTATTATGTGTTCGCAGAATGAGGATGCGCTGAATGAACGAATCGGTTCTTACATGACCGAACTCGATTGGGATTGTGACGGGATACTTGAGACATCGGTTGCCCAAAACATCAATAGCGCAGCTAGTGGCTGGTGTGGCGCGGGCGGCAACCGTACAAACGTCCGCGACTATAACGAATGGGCAAACCTTTCACCTGGCGTCTCGTTGTTAGCAGCTAGTCAGACCGGTGATTACAAGGATTTGCTTGAGGCCGATTACCTATTTATTGATTCAACCAACCAAGATGAAATCCGTTCGATCGCGCAGGAATTCATCACGACTAATAAACGGCCTGAGATGCTCAACCCTTTGCTTCAAGCGGCACAATCGGGTGATGCCGATCTGCTAGCGCCTGCCAAAGTTCTCACTTTCGATCGCAATGACCAAGATCAGGTAAAAAGTTTTGCTACGCAGATATTAGAAGAGCGGCGTGTTCAAAATGACGAACAGCCCTGCATCTCTGCGGAAGATTCACAGCAGCAGCGGATTCAGCAAGGCGGATGTGGTCAGCCAACACTGACTACGGAGTCATGTTTTGGCGGTAGTAACGTCTATGTCGGCGATCTTGCCTGCATTCCATTGTTCGGGTGTTTCTCAGTTGGTACATGCTTTTTCCCAAAAGATACGATCGCCGGCGCTCAGGCTGCGTACTCATCCAACAGTCGTTTCTATCTCAAGCCAAAGACTTATGATGAGACCAATGGTTTGCTACTAAACAAGGCAGGTATATGGACGTGTGGCCGAAGTGACGGAACCGGCTCTGCACTGATTAAATAGTTGATCACAGCGTAAGGTGAGATGCTCGTATCGCATGCAATCTCCTTGACTATTAACTTGATCGCCAAGATGGTGGTGCAACACTCGTCATACTCGCGCAGGCGGGTATCCAGTCTTTATGGCCGGCATGTTGCTGGATTCCCGCCTACGCGGGAATGACGGCTAGTAGAATGGCGAGATACAAGGCCGCAGCATGCGCTTCCGCAGTGTTACTTGCAATTCGTTGTGAAGTATTCGGCATATTTTGTATACGCGAATACTGTTCTAATGTGCTGGCGGTTCGGCATCCGCAGTGTCATCAAGCGGCACTGGCCAGCCTTTCAGCGTTATATGATATCGCTGGCCAAAGAATGTCTGCTCGGTCTCGGATATATGTCCGAGATAGCCAAGGAACATAGCGCCAAGTAAACCGAATAGGCCTAGTCCTACCGCGATGGGGCGTTTCCTGGGATGCCTCTCCTTGCCACGGTCGAGAAATGGCCAAAGTAGCAAAAGGACGAATGGAACCGAACAGCCAATGATGCCCATCAATGCGCCGTATGGCCCTTCGAAGTATTTCAATAGTTGATAAGACGGTAGGAAATACCACTCTGGCTTAATGTGTGGCGGAGTTTGAAGCGCGTTCGCAGGTTCGCCGATTTCCCACGGTGACACCACGGACAATGTCACCAAAACCGCAAGCATCATCATCACGACGACACCTTCCTTGGCGACATGTACTGGGAAAAATGGTATGCCATGTTCGGGCTTTAATGGCGCCTCCTCACCCACGCGTTCTAATGTAGCTAAATTGCTTAGTCGCATCAGAAACAAATGAACCGCTATGACACCGGTGAGCGCCCAAGGAAGCAAAATAACGTGAACGACAAAAAACCGTGATAGTGTTTCACCTGTGACGGCATCGCCTCCACGAAGAAAATATTGCAACCAATCACCAATCACAGGCACCTTGCTCGCGGACTCCGTACCGACCGTGGTTGCCCAAAACGCAATCTGGTTCCACGGTAACAAATAGCCTGTAAAGCCAAATGTGATAGTCAGGATAAAGAGAATGACCCCTGTCACCCAGGTAAGCTCTCTTGGTTTTTTATAGGCTCCCATGAAAAAGGTGCGGATCATGTGCAGGATAACTGCGAAGATCATCATCGACGCACCCCACGCGTGAATCTGCCGATATAGCCAACCAAACTGAACCTCTGCGGTGATGTATTGAATGGATTTATGCGCAGCCTCGGGAGTGGGCCTATAGTAAATGAGCAGCATAATGCCGGTAATGGTTTGACTGATAAACAGTAGCAGCGACAAACTACCTAATACGTGCAGCCAACCGGTGTGCGGCGGCAGGCGTTTGAATGCTTGTTTGGAGATAAGTTCTCCGGCTAACTTAGTATCGTACCGATCGTCGAAGAATTGTTTGACCGTATTAACCAAACCCATCATATATTCACTTTTCTACGAATCAGCCAATATCCCTACTACACACAGTCCGCTCATCTAAATAAACGCAGCATTCAAGCAGCAGACACGAACACTTTGTCGCCGATTTCCTTAACCACAAATTCGGGAAGCGGGGCAGGCGGAGGCCCGGATACAACTTTACCATTTTCATCGAAGACAGCTGCATGACACGGACACAGGAATGACTTGGTGGGCGAATCCCATGTAACCAGACATCCTAAATGCGTGCAAACCGCTGAATAAGCTTTGAACCCACTACGATGGCGAACCACGACCACGGCTTGGCTTCCTACTTGAATGGTCTTACCTTGACCGGGCGTCATCTGGTCTGCACCTTCGACCTCGACTTTTGCGGGGCCCCCGCCTTTGGCAGCGGGCCAAAGGTACATCAAGCCGGGGATGCTCACCGCAGCCGTCGTGAGTAGTGAACCTACGGCTAAGATCAAATCAAGAAAGCTGCGTCTTGTAGGTGGTTTGTTCATTTGACCTGACATCATACAACCTCAAAATAGTTCCTAATCAAGCGGCTTAACCCATTGCTTTTTGAGCTGTTTAAATTTCGCATAAATCGCAATCGAAAACAATATAGCTAAGACCCACATAGGGCCAAGAAGCTTATACCTCAGCGATAAGCCCGCCTCTAACTCGTCAAGCTGATCGTTCACCTGGGCACATACTTCATTCAATGCGGCCACTTTTTCAGCCACTTTTTCGTTGTCCAAAGTATGCTGCGTAGGTGCTAGCGAGATCAGATGCGTCTTGGCATCCTCAAAAAGAAATCGCTGATTTTCCACGAGCAAAACACCCTGACCAACATGTTCTAATCGATTAGCTGTCTCTACATATCGCAGTTCAGCGGCTGCGATCTCATCTAGTAGTTTGAACATCTTGGGCAGATTTTCATCGTCCTCCAAATCATCGTGACAATCCATACATGTCGCTAAGGCATGATTGATAATCTGCTTGGGACCGGGATGAATCGCATCTGCAACCTGCGCAGCTGTAGGATTAGACTGCGTTTTCAACAGATGGGCGTAACGCTGGATAAGAATGCCCGGCGGTTTCGAAATGCGATCAATATGGTGAAAGTGGCTATCTTCACCACCACCGTGACACTGCACGCAACCTTTATGTTCATCTTGCCCCGCGTGAATGCTAGTGGCAAACATGGCAGATTCGTGCTGATGACATTGGCCACAGACTGCGCCTATAGTTGAAAATCCTGGCGGCATAGCCGAGTGATTACCGTGGCAGGTCGCACATGTAGGAGCGCCAGTATCACCCTCCTCGAATAATAACTTGCCATGAACGCTATCGCGGTATTCACTAACTATTTCTACAGGTAGTCCCGACTCAGCCATCAAATCTTTGTCGGCATGACAGGATGCACAAGTATCGGGTACATGCAGCGGATAAGTTTTACTCTCAGGATCACGACCAGTTCTAATATCGTGCGATCCATGACAATCGATACAAACCGCGACCTTTTCATTCCCGTTTACAAGCGCCTTACCGTGGCCACTGGTCAAATAGCGGGCGAGTTGATCTGTCCGCATGCCGTAGGGGTTCATCTTCGCTACGTCTGCATGGCACGTCCCGCAGCGACTGGGAACCTCTTTACGATTAGGCTTACCTAGAAAGCTTTGGCCATGATCGAATGTAAGCTGGCTATCGGCTGGGCGAGCAAGAAATTTGGCCAATTCACTTTTCGGTATCTCGAAACTAGATTCGCCACTATGGCATTCCTGACAAGTCAAGCCGTGATGCACAGAAGTACCCAATTCGCTCCCCTGTGTGGTATGGCACGTTTGACATGAGACTTTGTTTTCCTGAGCGAATGAAGCGGTAGAAACGCAGCCTATGACGACCCGAGCTATAAAAACAACCATCAATCGTACATTTTCGATTTTCTTAATTAATAGGCTCATAGTAAATTGCTCACGACAACAAACTGCTATCACTATATACCCGTATCGTCACACAGCCACAATAATGTCCGAGACAAATCCAACAATGACACGATACCGTTTTCTTTACTTCGTACAACTCCTCAAGCGAAACCGATTGCCAAGCATATCCTAGCTCCCAAGCCTAGCCCCCGGGATTGCCCTACATGCTTGACCTAAGTCCTGCCCAAATTACATTGCAATTTACGGGCCAGCTTTGACCTGTCTTTCTAAAATTCCAAAATTTTGGATGCCGATCAATACAGAAGGCTTTGGTGAAAAAAACAAACATCAGGTAAGCCGACCTTTCATATAACTACTGAATATTTCCTATCACAGCTGAAAGATGTAGCTGAAGCCCGAAATAGATCAATTTTACATCACATCAACATATGAAATGAGTATAAAAAAAGCAAGGCAGACTATCGTTAGCCTGCCTCGCTCTGAAATGGTTATCACAACAACTGTAGTTCAACCATAATACCGGTTAGTTCACGGTAATAGTTGTTGAAGGTTTATACTGTGATCCAGCGTTGTCCTTTGCTTCACCTTTCCAAGTCCAGTTCGTATCACCGCTGGGTAACCCAGATAAGTTAAATGAAGCGGTCCACGTGCCATTAAAATGGTTTGTAAACGGCTCACGTACCTTGTTCTTATTAGAATCCTTGAGTTCCCATCGTTCACGACTGATGTCATTGAAATCCACCTGATCGGTGAATAACATCATATAGATCGTGTCACCAGTTGTGAACATCCGGTCATCCGTTGAGAAGTCCGCGTTCAAAGACAGGATGAATCCTTCGCCGGTCGGCGCATTGCACGCAGGATCGCCGCTGCAATCCGAGTCGTTACAATCAGTAGCGCCATCGCAATCGTCATCAATGCCGTCCGTGCAATTGGTCTCTGTGCCAGGTGGGTTACCACAATCACTGGAACACGAGCATTCATCCTCACCCGCGTCACAAGTGCCATCACCGCAGAATGACGCCACGCAAGCTGGATCGCCACTGCAATCTGCGTCGTTACAATCCGTAGCCCCGTCGCAGTCTTCATCGACACCATCGGTGCAATTGGTCTCGGAACCAGGTGGGTTGCCACAGTCACTAGGACATGAGCATTGATCCTCACCTGCATCACATGTGCCGTCGCCGCAGAACGAACCGCCGCCTTGAGTAACCGTAACGGCCACTGATGGTTTGAATCTGGTGCCCGAACCGTCCTGAGCCTCTCCCTTCCATGTCCAGTTTGTATCACTGGACGGTAAACCAGAAAGGTCAAACGACGCGGTATACGATCCATCAAAATTGTTCGTGAAAGGTTGACGTTCTCGGCTACCGTCAGCGGCTTTTAATTCCCACCGATTTTTCGATATGTCATTGAAGTCCACTTGATCAGTAAACAACATCATGTACATGGTGTCGCTGGTCGTAAATGAGCGATCGTCAGTAGAGAAGTCGGCATTACGCGAAATGATAAAGCCTTCACCCGCCGGCGGGCCTGTCGAATCGCAGGCATTGGTTGACTCATTACAAGTTTCACCAGTCAGACAGGGATCTCCGCTTGATACGCAATCGTTAATAGCGTCACAACTTTCCGTGCCGGTGCAGAACAGACCATCGTCAGGGCAGTTGGCGTTGTTGACGACGTTATCACACGCGTTAGTGCCTTCGTTGCACGAATCATCGGTACAACCTACGCCATCATTACAATTGACCGCACTGCCTGCCTGACAGTCGTTGACCGCGTCGCAGGTTTCTGTGCCATCGCAGAATAGGCCGTTGTTACAGTTTGCATCATTGGCAGTGTTGTCGCAGGAATTCGTGCCTTCGTTGCATGAATCATCCGTGCAGCCCACACCGTCGTTGCAATTAACCGCCGTGCCCGACACGCATGTGCCCGCGCTGCACGTTTCCGAGCCGTTGCAGAAAACGCCATCATCACAGTCGCCGTTTACCAAGCAGCCCACACACATATTAGTGCCTTCGTCACATGTCAAGGTCGGACATGGATCAGTTCCAGCCTGACAATCGTTGACGGCATCACAAGTCTCAGCACCATCGCAGAACAAGCCATTATCACAATTAGCATTGTTAGCGATGTTATCGCAAGAGTTTGTGCCTTCGTTGCACGAATCATCGGTACAACCTACGCCATCATTACAATTGACCGCACTGCCTGCCTGACAGTCGTTGACCGCGTCGCAGGTTTCTGTGCCATCGCAGAATATGCCGTTGTTACAATTTGCATCATTGGTTGTGTTGTCACAGGAATTCGTGCCTTCGTTACACGAGTCGTCTGTACAGCCAACACCGTCGTTACAATTGATCGCCGTGCCCGCCAAGCAGGTGCCCGCGCTGCACGTTTCCGAGCCGTTGCAGAAAACGCCATCGTCACAATCGCCATTTACCAAACAGCCCACACACGCGTTCGCTCCTTCGTCGCAACTCATGGTTGGGCATGGATCACTACCTGCCTGACAATCGTTGACAGCATCGCAAGTCTCCGCACCGTCGCAGAATAAGCCGTTATTGTAATTCGCGTTGTTTGCGATGTTATCGCACGAATTTGTGCCTTCATTGCACGAATCATCCGTACAGCCAACGCCATCATTACAATTGACCGCACTGCCTGCCTGACAGTCGTTGACCGCATCGCACGTTTCTGCACCATCGCAGAACAGACCATTATCGCAATTGGCATTGTTGGCTACATTGTCGCAGGAATTCGTGCCTTCATTGCACGAGTCATCCGTGCAGCCAACACCATCGTTACAATTTACAGCCGTACCCGTTTGACAATCCAAAGTGGCATTACAGGTTTCGACGCCGTCACAGAACAAGCCGTTGTCACAATTGGCATTGTTGGAGACGTTGTCACACGAATTAGTACCTTCGTTGCATGAATCATCTGTACAGCCAACACCGTCGTTACAATTGACCGCAGTGCCTGCTTGACAAACGCTGGCGACACAAGTTTCCGCACCGTTGCAGAACACGCCGTCGTCGCATTCTGAATTGAGCGAACATCCACCGCCTGAAACTAAAGCCAATGAACCTGTCGCGTTGATGCGACCAAATCCATACGCTCTGTCGAATCCCGTTGGTCCCAAATCATCGGCACCATCACGAATAATCTGACGAACTTCAGCCGGTGTTAACGATGGGTCGGCACTGAGAATCAAAGCAGCAAGACCAGCGACCATCGGTGAAGCCATGCTGGTTCCACTCTTGCCGGTTATAGAACCACCGCCAGCGGCATTACTAGCTGACCATATATTGGAACCTGGGGCGGATACGTCGAGAAAATCACTTTCGTTACTGAAGCAAACGATCTGATCCTGGTTAGGCGAATTGTCAACGCAGCTACCCCAATTCCAGTTAGTGGTATTGTCTTCGCATGTTGGGTAGTTGGCTTTATAAGTTGCACCAACAGCTATGACATTAGCGCCACATGCTGGTGACCCCATCGAATTGGAATTGTTTTCGTTTCCTGATGCCGCCACGACAACTACACCGTGAGCCACAGCATTGTTAGCCGCTACAGCCCAACTGTGAGTGCAAGCGCCACTCGTGAAGTTTCCCGTACCAATACTCAGGTTGATAACGTCGGCTCGACCGCCTGATGGAGATTGGTCTGCACAGTGGTCGATACCCGCGATGATATCACTACTAAAACCACCGCCCGCAGAGTTAAGAATCTTGACACCAATCAGAGTGGCCGCTGGAGCCATGCCCTGGAATGCCTGTGGGCCTGCGCCGCATCCGAAATCAACATTCAGACCCACCCCGCCGACTGCAATGCCCGCCACGTGAGAACCATGGCCATTGTCGTCATCGGGATTTGAATCATTGTTGGCAAAATCAAAGCCCGCAGCCGTGTCGATACGACTTGAATACATCGTATGATCAATATCTATTCCTGTATCGGCTACACAAACGCGAATTCCAGCACCATCAGCCGAAAAACCTGCGGCTGTGATCTGGCTTTGCAAACCGTTCACTACACCAGTGGCATCGTGAAGATTCACCAAGTTGGGATAGTACTCATCCATTTCTATTCTGACCACGCCAGGCATATTTCGTAATTGAGCAATATCACCCGCAGGGATGTTGCGCAGATTGAGGACATTAGGCAATACGCTGCCATATTCATATTTGACAACACCTTGGCACTGAGTGCAGAAATTGCGAACTGCTAGCCGAGCATCTGCCCCTCTTGCCAAGGTGGGGGCAAAATGAACGAGAACACTGACGCGATTGTTCTTGAGTGAGATGCCAATTTCATGCTGCGCAGTCTCTGCAATAATCAAATCTTTGGTGGGTACAACCGGCTGAAAAGCTTGCATGGCAGAAACGCCATCCACAGAAGTCCAGTCAATGTCTAGTTCAATTGGTGTAGCCACTTGAACATCAACTCGTCTTGGGTGATTCAACGGGCCAGCGCCAATCACCATGGCCCCTATACAACTCAGCAGTAATCCGGATTTCCAATTCATCAATGGTCTGTAGTTTCGATGCATTACGACGACGCTCCTAAAAGGGGTGATTGCGATGGACAACAGCTTGAGTGTTACATTAACACCGATCATCCATCGCTATAAACGCTACGGCATTAAAAAATACGATGTTGCTCGATTGCACGAACCAACGTTACGCTACATAGCTTTTCAATTACCGCCATTAACTAAATACTAGCCGAACTTGGCTAATGCCAATTGCGGATACTCCAAGCTAATGACTATACCCATCAAATGCAATGAAATAATGGTGACGGAATCAATTACTTTCAATTGTTTTGCGCAATTATTGCGTTAGCGCGGGCTGCAAATTCCAAAATCTCCTTGTGCGGTTGCACAGCTAGTGAACTATGGCGTGGCTAATTACGAATTGTCGGCAATGGTATCGTGCCATCTTTGCGCGGCAATGGATCAGGCGGGGTAATAGTGACATCACGCTGTCCCAGTTGCACTTCGCCACGCTCCACTCGTTGTGCGAACGCAACAACTTCTCGGTGTAATGCTTCGAGCATGTCATCTTCGCTTACGGTACAGGTTTGCTCGCCCTGCACATAGATGATGCCCTTGCCTTTGCCCGCAAAAATTGCGACGTCTGCACCCTCGGCTTCACCGGGACCATTCACCACGCAACCCATAATGGCCACTTTTACAGGTGTTTTTATACCAACCAACTTTTTCTTAACGTCAGCCGTGAGTTTAATCAGGTCAATCTCAATCCGGCCACAGGTGGGGCAGGCGATCAATTCTGGTTCGAGGCGATTGCGCATACCCAGCGAACAAAGTAATTCTTTCCCATCGTCAACTTCAAAAACAGGATCAGCCGCGTATGAAATTCTAATCGTATCGCCTACACCCATCGACAGGAGCGAACCAAGCGCGGCTATAGATCGAATGCGCCCGGTCTCCGGCGGGCCTGCATGCGTCACACCAAGATGCAGTGGCAAATCAAAACGCTCGCTAATTGCGCGGTAGGCATCGATGACCATGCCCGCGTCAATGCTCTTCGCGCTAATCACTACATCATGAAATTTGTTGTCATCGAAAATGCGCATGTAGTCTTCAAGAATTTCAACCATCAGTCGGATCAGATGGGTGCGCCGATCTACTTGCAGGTCCGACTGCTGGGCCGCACGCAGCTGCTTATCTTTTCTCTCGACAACACTACCTTCGTTCACGCCGACACGGATGGGAATGCCACGGTCTCGACACGCGGCTATCACACGATCCACCTGTTTTCGATCTTGAATGTTGCCAGGATTCAAACGGATTTTATGCACGCCCGCTTCCACAGCTTCGAGCGCTCGTTCAAAATGAAAATGCACATCAGCCACAATTGGCACGGGAGACTGATCGAGAATAGCAGGCAAGGCGTCGGTGTCCCTTTTTTCAGGAACCGCGACGCGCACAATATCGCAACCCGCCTTAGCCAACGCGCGAATCTGAGCCACGGTCGCGTCAATATCGTAGGTGTAGGTGCTGGTCATGGATTGAATACTAACGGGCGCATTTCCGCCGATGAGTACACCACCAACATTAATCTGTCTGGTTTTTCTTCGCGGAATCATTTTCGCAAGCTCTAACAATAAGTTCTCTCTGACGCACGAATTGTAAGTACAGTCAGCCACCTTGGCCACCGAACATATCCCATGCCGACAGAAGCAATCACAACAGAGATTTGAAGTTCAAAATACTGCCATATTGAGTACTTGACGCCCGGCGTAGGGTGTGGTCTGCTACTATATTGTTAGTTGTTTTAAGAGTTAATCGCGTCTCTGCGCCTGGAGGTATACATGATGCAGCGTTTTCATTTGAGTATGGTATTGTTCGTTTCTCTCGTAGGAACGTCTCTATTTACAGGTTGTGGCTCTTCGGAACGTGCATTCGTGAGTTTCAGTTATATCGTTCAGCCATCACGAGGCCTACCTGAGGGCATGAATACAATCTACATCCAACCCGCCAAAGTCGGCCCATCAACCGATCCCAAGTGGTCTGATATTTGTGCAACCTCTCTGCGATCATTGGTACAAGAGTCGATCTCACAATTCGATACCAATATCCAGCTCACCGACCGTCAGGACACACAAGCAACTTTTGACGAGGCGGACCTTGCAGCAGCCGGCATGTCTACAGGTAGGGCAGGGTCAGGAGGAAAATTGCTGGCAGCTGACGGCGTGATATTCAGTAATGTCAACGTCAAAATAACAGTGGATAAAGGCAAACAACGCACGCTATCAGGACTAAGCTTCGCTCGTGTTCGAGGCAGACACGTGAGTGGCGGTGGCGGGGACATTCGCACGGAAGAAGTGGAAACCGTCTCACGCCATATGACGGTACAAATGGAATACAAGCTGCTAGACACAGCCAACAACAAAACATGGGCAACGTACTCACCACCACCTTACACCGCTTCAGACCGCACCCAGGCCAGCATCATTTTTGGTTCCAGCCAAACCGAAGCCGCACTCACACCTACAGATCAAATCATAGCTGGTCTTGTAGAGAGAGGCGCTCGAGAATTCGTCAGCCAACTCATGCAGTGTCGTATTCATGTACGCGAGGAAATTTCATCAAGCCGAAACGAAAGCTGCGTTCGTGGCATCAAAATGCTACGCGCGGAGGCGTACCAGGATGCGATGTCGTTTTTCAAAGTAGCCCTGGCTGACAATCCAGAGGATGACCGCGCCGCTTTCGGTGCAGGCTTAGCCTCAGAAGCGATGGGTCAATATGGTGACGCACTCAGATACTACAATCGTGCTTGTGCCGAAAAGCTTGATGAACAGTACACTCGCGCTCGCAACCGTGTGAAGGCATATGCCAATAGGACGTAAGCGTCGTCATAAATGGCATGGGCCAAAGCTCTAGAATCGCAAGATAAAAAAATAGTAGCGGGCCAAGCGGTGTAACCCGCCGACCCGCTACTACACCCCGTGAGAGCGATCCCCCCGGCCGCTCTCGGAAAGTGCCCCCTCACCAGCAAACCCGTGAAGGCCTACAGCAAGGAAAGGATTTGTGACGCTTGCTGGTTGGCAATTCCCAGCAGCTGAATGGTTGATTGAACGAGAACCGTTTCTGAATTTAGTCGAGCGGTTACTAAAGCAAAGTCCGTATCGCCGATGGCGCTCACGGCATCTCCCAACGCGACATCTGCCGATTGCAATGATCTGATCGCACTGCCTACTTGGAATTTTTGGAAGCCGCCGATTCGGCCTCTTGTAGAGGCTACTTGTTGAATGGCTTCCTTGACCGAGCTAAATGCGCCTTCAGTGTTCGATCTCAAATCTGCGGAACCACCGGACCGTAATTCCGACAGACGTACCGTGCCATTACTACCCGCCAGGTTGAACGAAGCCAATGAATCGATACCAATGGTTCGCCTCGTTGATGAAGTCGTGCCCAACTGATAGGTTGCACCACCAGATGCTAACACAGTAAACGCGGCTGTAGTCCCCGCCGTATTGCCCTCGCCAAAAGCCTGGGCCAGTGAGAATTCGAGGCTTAACCCGTTAGCGCTATAGCTAATATCCAGTCCATCAGCGCCGGTGGATTGACCATTGATCGTAATGTTTGCGTCCACGCCAGTATTCTTGGTCGTGATCTGCACATCGTTGGCTGTACTTCCGTCCGTCGTAGCTGTGCCGTAGGATGAGTTCACGATGCCACCTGACAGAATGTTGACACTAATGAACGAGTCATTGCCAAAGGTGGTCGAATTCAACCCTATATTCGCAGCATTTTGCAACGCGGACACGCCAGTCTGATCCTTGGCGGCATTGATGGCTGTAACTACTGCGGTCTGTGTTAATCCACTTGTCAGGGTAATCGTTGCCGTACCCAATGAGCCTTTGATAGATACCAGCGTCGTGCCAGAAGTTCGCACGGTAGAAGCACCACCAAATGTAGCCAAGGTAGCGGTCGCAAGCTGCGCGGAAGCAACTCGAGTGGCGGTGAGTACAGAGTCCGTCGTGGCATTACTACGAGAGAATACGCGAAGATTATTGATAGTCGTCGTACTCGTTCCCGCTGTATCAATTGCCAGGGAACCGTCGATCAGCTTTTTGCCGTTGAAGTTAGTCGTATTGACGATTCGATCTATGGCATCAAGTGCGTCGTCGATCTGAGATTGGTTCGCAGATATCTCGCTACTACTTAAATTAGCCGAGCTAGTAGACGCACTAACCAGAGTGGAAATCGAATTAAGTAAGCTGGAAATTTCGGTAAAAGATGCATCTGCTACAGATAGAATCGAATCTGTCCGTTGGTTATTGGTAATCGCACCCTGTACAGCCGTTCGCTCTGCATCTAGGTTCGATATGGCAATCAACCCAGCCGGATCGTCCTTGCCGGAATTGATTCTCTTACCCGTAGAGAGTTGCAGCAAGGAACTCCTCTGGGCTTCAGTGTTCTGATTCAAAATTCTCAGAAGTTGTAGCGTGTTCGAATTTGTTATTGTCAATGCCATCGTCGTTATCCTTGGCCACTACAAGTGGCTGACTGACTACGCTCCGTGCATAGCCTTTTGGACTCAACTTAACCGTAAAATATAAATGCGTGATTCGTCGAAAATATAATTAAATTTTTCACTGGACCGAGTTCTCGTCATCGTGAAGTGGTATTTTGGTCAAATATATTTTGCTAGCAGATCGTCCACTTTTGACAGGCTGGATTTAAGTGCCATGTGAACGTCCGTAATGATGCAAAAGAACGAGAATCGTCGAACCAAAATAATACGCAGCCAGCCGACAGGCTGGCTAAAACACAGTGTTCATGCCTCATGAATTTTCCTTCACTTGTGTTTTAATATTGGGACATTCGTACCACGATGATGACCATTAAAGTCCCATAACTATTAACGCCCGATAAGTATTTCAAACATCTTCCTTAAACGTCTAATTCTCGCAATCTCCTTGATATAGCCTCCCAGACCTAGTCTGCCGTGTTCCGCTCCAGCATATTTGAGTTGGGCCGGTAATTCCGCTTTACCTGAGTGTGTTTACATGCCTATGATTGATACGGACGTTGGAACGACACATTCGGCCATAGCTGCAGCGGGTCGAGAAACCGTGCCAACGTATGCGTAACCCGCTCTGAGGCTGGCAGAATTTTGGGGTGCCATGCCAAGTTCAGCGGTGTTTCGGTTTCGCGTCGATCAATATAGGACGCTCAAAATGGCTAATAATAGCCATAAAGATCGGTTTTTTGACGGTGAAGTCTTGTTTGTTGCTCGCGAAAGAGGTACTATAAGTGCCTTGATTTGCTGCGGGGGTCGAATTTTTACATATGGTCGGCTCCGTTCAAGAGGGGACGTGTTGCGTCAAGGGGTGACTCGTCTCGCGCAGGGGTATTTCGTTGTCGTGTGCCATAGTCATTGCACTGTGCATATCGGCGCAGTTCGGATTTTGTCACCTCCTCTGATGTTTCAGAGGAGGCCTGTTTCATTCGTTGGGGGGTCCAATGTCTGACGCCAAACATATATACATATTGCTGGCGTACTACGGACATGGGAACAGCCATCCAGACGTATAGGTCATTTAAGAGGATTGCATTTACGATGGAAAGTGCTCAAAACACAAAGCATCGGACGGCTTGGATGCTGGTATTATGTTCGGCGATTATCGCGACATCGGCATGGGCGGACAATAAGGTTACGTTGGACAAAAGCAATTTGCTGCCAAGAGACATAGAGCAAATTGACATGTTTGAGCAGTCCCTCGCGGACTACCTCAAGGAGAATCCCAACGCGCCAAAGTTGCCTCAGATCGGAGAGGTACCAGACAACGTCAGAGTGCAGCGACACTTGGTTGTCATCGATGGTGAGCAAACCACCATATCAACCAAAGGATTAACAGCTGAGGCTGCGTTAAATTCGCAGATTAGCACGTCCGATGGCGAAAAAGCGGTGTACAGCAACACGCTTTATGATCTGGGCAACCTTTTCGGACTTACATTTATTCGACCAGGCACCGGCGTGCTTATGGCCGACGACATCGGTACAGACCTGGTCGATGCCTGCACGCTGCGTCGTGTGCGCTTCGCGGTCAACGGTGGCGTGCCAGGCGGTGGTGGCGTATTCACCGTGCTCTTTAATATATACGACGGCTGCCCTGGTGATGGGGGCATCGCGGTCCCAGGTACCTTCAAGTTCCTGTCGGGTTTCGACAACAACAAAGCTATCATCCACGTCGTAGACGTGGTATTTCCAGACAGGACTTGCGGCGGTAATGCATTCAATGGCGCAGCCTGTACTGTGGCAACAGAGGCCGATGATTGTGCGGCTGGCGTAACTTGCGATGATGTTCCTGACATCCAAATTCCCCCAGACTTCCATTTGTCCTTGCAATTCAACAAGCCGGAACCAGGTTGGCTGGGTGGAAATGCTGCCGAGCGCGGTTTCACGCTCGACACCTATTTCGTAGGTGGATTTGGCTGTAATTTATCGCTAGGTGGAGCCCCTTTCTTCCCACATGCTAGTTTCTTCGCTGAAATATCTTCGGATATCTTATGCGAGACAGAGTATTTGGCTTACCAGGCTGTAGACAGCATTGCCCCAGCCGTGACGATTCCTTTGGGTGATCGATGGGCGAAGGACTTGACTCTTGCGCTTGGAGATCAGGCCTGCGAAATCAGTAGTTTGGAAGTCGGATTCCGGGCCAGTGGCACTTTGCCATATACGGTGGACATAGATATTCGCCAACTGGCTGAGGAGCAAGGTCGTGCTGGCACGGTCATGCAGTTTACTGGTGAAGGAAATAACAAGCTGGAAATCGCGCGATTCCGATTCGCACCGGGCATATTTCTTCCCGACCCAGCGTGGGTCACATTCAGCCCGAGTAGAGATGGCGTAGGTATTGTACAGGTTGGCGAAACACAGGCTGGCTTTAGCGAAGGTTCGTTTCGTGAAATCGTTGCCAATCAACCTCCAAACCCTCCCGGTTTTACATGGTCGTCACTGCGATGTATCGCCAATGGCGCAAAAACGGTAGCTTGCCCACAGCTCTTAGATTCTATCTTTTACGTTCGTGTTAAGTGTCGCGGTACAGCGCCAGTTGGGGCATGTTGCCCAGAACAGAAAGTACCAACCACATGCGTCGGCGGACTGTTGCCAGGTATCACCTGCGAAACAGATGGCGACTGCATGGGCGGACAATGCCTGATTGTTGATACACCCTGCGTTACCGGGAATAACGATTGCCCACTAGGTTCTATATGTGTTAACACCTGCACAGGTGGCATCCATGACGGCCTGACGTGTTTTAATGATGACGATTGCGTGAGTGATAGCGAACCCACTAACACCGGTACATGCAATGGAGCCTCCATTTGTGATCGGGCAGCATGTTTCGATAATGTGCCCGTGCTCGGCTGCCTTAACGGGCGATGGCAAGCATCTAACGGTATTTTTAACGGAACCCCGGGGACAGGTGGTAATCAATGCATTGACAACCCATTCATTCCTGGCTGCGGTGAACACGCCTGTTGCCTACCGGACAACTCGTCTCGTAACACGCGTTTCGAGCAATGTCTTCGTATCAAAGACCCTAACTCGATACCGACGGAATGTGGCCAATGCTTAATGGATGGCCAACAATGCTTCACGGACATCGATTGCGTCTTGCCCGGTGACGTCTGCACCCCTAACGACTCGCTATGCTTAGCCGGCCAGGAGTGCCAACCTAATGGTATTTGCTCACCAAGAACCGCAATTTGGAATGCGGGGCAATTCCGCGGCGAAAATAACTTTACCTGTCCGATCTATGACTGTAATTTCGGAAGGCACGACTGCCTGGAAGAAGAGCCGTTTATCGACTGTCGCGTGGACGACCCTAATAATCCAGGTACGCTAATTGAAGACGATGACTTATGCCCTCCCGGTATACCATGCGGCAACCTCGACAACTTTGGTAACTGCGTATTCGGCGGCTGTGATAACGCACTGTGCTGCGACACAGTTTGTAGTCGAGATATTTTTTGTTGCGATGCGCTTTGGGATGATACCTGCGTTACATTTGCGGAAGAAGACTGCCCATTTATTCCGCCTGGAAATGATGATTGCTTATGCAAAACGTGCAGCGGCGTACCTTTCCGTTGCGACGTAGATGCCGATTGCGGGTTAAATCAAGATGGAACACAACGAACTTGTGAAATCAACAACGACATTTGTGGTTCACAAAATTTAGCCTTCACCGAAGCATTAACCCAAGCTGCTTGCCTCCCAACGTCCCCAAGCTGTAGAGCTTTTGGAGAGTCCTCTAATGAGGCAGCGACAGTACCCCCAACTGACCCGATTTTTTGTTGCAACAAAAATGGCCCGGTCGAGGCATTTGGTTCAGTCTGGTATCGGTTCATTATGCCAGATGTGGGCGGGGCAACTTCGGCACGTTTTCAAACGTGTAATACGAGTACGTCAGAAGGAGCCGTGGATTCGATTATTCAAATCTATGAAGCCGCAGATGACACCGACCGTGAGACGGCGTGCGCCTCACTGGTTACACTTGGCTGCAACGACGACGCCGGCGGAACCTGTGGCCGACTGTCTGATACCTGTGTAGAAGGCTTGATAGTTGGTAAAGAATATTTCATTACCGTAGCCTCTTCAGTCGATAATGCCACCGGTAAATATTTTCTTGAAGTTGAAGTTCCTTGTTCGCTACCGAATGCACCGCCTGCGAACAATGACTGCGTGATCGCGGAGCAATTCGTTCCGCCATCGGTTTTGTACGATTTGAATAACGCGACGATTAGTTGCCCAACGGTTGACCAATGTCCTTCTTTCCTTTCGGACGTTTGGTTCGACTACGTTCCAGAATGCACGGGTATACTCACCGTTGACACTTGTGGCGGAGGCGAAACTAACCTAACCACGGCTGTGGCGGTTTATGAAGTTACCACGGGCGACATTTGTCCGCCTGATCCGATCCTGGACTTTTTGGACTGCAGCGAAACCCCCTGCGCTACGGTTTCGGTGCCTGTGATTGGTGACCAGGTTAACACGCTATATCGCATTCGTGTTGGTACTACTGCACCAGATGATCCATTCAATACCACCGATCTGATTGGTACGCTAAGTCTTACTTGCGTGCAGCAGGACTGCCAACCGAATGGCGTCCCGGATGCGACAGACATAGCCGACTGCCCTGTGGGCGACCCGGTTTGTGCCGATTGCGACCTCAATCTGATCCCGGACATCTGCGACATTAACAACTGTCCAGCGGGTGATGTAAACTGCGCAGACTGCAACTTTAATGACGTACCAGATGCCTGCGACATTGCTAATGGCTTGGCGGATAATAATGGTGACGGCATTCCAGATATATGTACCCCATGTACATCGCCGCCAGTTCCACAAACGTGGACATCAATTGGCCAACATGGTCCAGGATGTATATTCGATCCTACTTGTGGTGGCGCGGAATATGGTCAGGATATGCCTGCTGCCAGTGACTATTCAGAATCTCGTTCTACGGGCCTTAACAAGATCGTCATTAAATATGACGTGGACGTTAATGTCAGCCTCGCCACCGTATCTGTTACAGGGTGCGCGGTGGATGGCAGTAATCAAAACCTCGCGGGTATCACGATGTCAGTTGTAGCTAGTGCGAATCTAAAAGAAGCAGTGCTGCTATTTAGCCCATCGCTTCCGGGTAACAACCCTCAAGCGGGTGATACGCCGGTCAAGTACGAGATCACCGTTTCGGGCGTCACTTGCGATAATAATGGAGGCCCGGGCGCTGGTGTTATTGTTGATGAAACCCGAACCGCGTGGGGCATCTTCGGCGATGCCAATGCTTCACCGATTACGGTTAACAACGGCGACCTTGGTTTTGTACGACAAGCTCGTGACATTATCCTAATGCGTGCTGCCGGTTTGCAGGTTGTGGATCCGAATAGCGCCACTGGCGTATTCGAGATTCGGGCTGATATTAACAACGACAATACGGTTAGTAACACCGACCTCGGCTTGGTACGTCTCGCTCGTGACTCGGTGCAACAGCCAACAGGCATGTGCCCGTAAGTCGAGCGTTACGGTAACGTAAATTAGTTCAAGGAAAGCGGCTGATTCGTCAGCCGCTTTTTTTGCGCGCGGAGATAAAAATAACGATCCAAGAATGGCAAGCTTGACTAGGTATTGGCTACGAAAGACTGGATACCCGCCTTCGCGGGTACGACGCTGGATGGGATCACGAAGTGGCTATCTGACTGGAGTAGTTACATTCGACGGGAAATGATATTCATGAGTCCGCAGATGCCTGATACCTGATGAGCCGCGTGGCTTCAGCCCGCGCGGGGTCGCAACCGCCAACTGAAAACTGCAGCGAGATAGTAGCAACCGCTCAAAGCATATGTCAGCCTGGAAGGGTTTGGCACTTAGTAATTAGCTCGCGCGGTGCGCCAATGCCTACTACCGCAACGTGGCCCGTATAGTCTTCTACGCTCGGCAGGTCGAAAGCTTTCTTACGGGCCACAAACGTGATCGTAATGTCGGCTTGGACGGTGGCGTCAGATGCCTTACCCGTGTCGCAGTCTAATCCCGACGGTAAGTCGATAGCTACGGTCGCACGTTTTTCGATGTGGTTGATTTGACGAATCAGCGTGTCAGCCGGGCTTCGCACGTCGCCGGTAAATCCAGTACCCAAAAGACAATCGACGATGACATCCTGAGCGTGGTTAGACGCTGCGAGTTTTTCGCTAATGACATCAGCTGTTGCAGGGGTGATCGTAAGATTCATTTTCTCTATGATAGATAAATTCGTTCGCGTGTCGGGCGTGAGTCGAGATAAGTCACCTACGATGAAAACCGTAACCTGCCATTGGAAGTTGTGTAAATGTCGGGCGATGACGCAGCCATCACCGCCGTTGTTGCCCGTCCCGCAAATGATGATGGCTCGTGGCTGATCTAAAGATCCGTAGCGTGCATGAATAATCTCAGCGGCACCTCGACCGGCATTTTCCATGAGGATCAAACTGCTCATGCCGTACCGTGAGACTGCTTCCTCGTCTACGCGGCGAAGCTGCTCTCTGGTTAGAGACATTGGCATAACAAATTGTCCCCGCGAAAGTTATTTAGCTGTGCTAGACGGTGCTTGCGAATCTGCTACGTCATCGACTGAAGCAGTGAGTGAATCTATAGCGACCAATTGCGTGTTACTGTGATGGGCTGTTGCCACGATCTCCGTCGTAGCGGACTGCGCTTGGTTTGAAAGTTCTATTGGCCAAGCGAACAGAAGTAATAGTGGAAAGCTGCAACAGCAAAAGGCTAATCTGGTAGGGAAACCGCCGGAAGCGATGGCTGGCTCTTTTTCATCACCCATGTAAGCCGCGGCAACAATGCGTAAATAGTAAGCAGCGGCGATGGCTGCGTTGAGTACGCCGACAATTGCTAACACAACAAGCGGGCCATGGAATGCGTGGGTGGTGCTAAGCGAAAACGCGCTTGAAAATACAAACATTTTGCCTAAAAAGCCTGCGGTTGGCGGTAATCCCATTAAGCTTACTACGCAAATCGCTAAGGCTAGCGAAGCGATAGGTGCGCGACGGGCTAAGCCGCCGAGGTCATCGAGTGTTTCCATTTCTCTATCGCCGACGCGGAAAGAAGTCAGCACGGCAAAGACGCCTAGATTCATCGCACCATAAATAGTCACATAAAACAGCAAAGCTGCGATGCCGTCGTGAAGTGGTCCTCGGCCGGCGATGGGGCCAACCAACAGCGCGACCAGCATGTAACCCGTGTGCGCGATACTCGAATAAGCTAGCATGCGCTTAACGTTTTTCTGGAGCAAGGCCAATACGTTGCCCACAGTCATCGAGGCGGCTGCGAGAATCCATAATAGCCACATCACTTGGGATGGAAGCTGCCATTGGAAGGCTGCGAGAATTTTTATCAAGGCGATAAAGCCAGCGAACTTAGGCACAAAACCTAGCAAGCCCGTCATGGGGGCAGCAGCGCCTTCGTAAACATCCGCTACATATACATGAAAAGGTACAGCCGCGATTTTGAAAGATAATCCGCCTATCACAAGCAGTAGGCCAATGAGCGCCGCTCCCGACATGTGGGAACCGGCAGGAAGCGTAGCTGTGACACCACTGGCAGTTACATGATGGAGTAGCGTGGTTCCAGATGCGCCGTACAAGAAGCTCAATCCATAAGCGAGGAGAGCTGCGGCTAATGCGCCGAGAAAGAAGTATTTCACGCAGGCTTCGGTCGCGCGTTTATCCAAACGACTCATAGCTATGAGTACATATGTTGGAATACTTACTAACTCAATAGCGAAAAAGAGGATGAGCATATCGTTGGCCGAGGCCGTGAGCAGTAAGCCTAGCAAAGATAAAAGTATAAGGCCCATGTACTCGCCGCGTTCAGTGCTGGTTGGCTGATGCCAGTTAGCCAGGACGAGTAACATGCCGATACCAAGCGTTAAGACGCGCGCGTAATAAGTAAGCGAAGTAAGCCACAGGCCAAGGTGCGCGTAAGTGCCATCCGGCGAGCCAGCTTGTAGCGATGCGCCCAAGGCGACAGCTAATACAAGAAACGTGACTAAGGATGTAATGCTACTGTTTAAGGATGCGCGGGTTACGCCGAGGAGTAATACCCCACAAGCACCCACCAGAAGAATAAACTCCGGCAGCAGTTTCATAATGATGCATGTATCATTCAAGGTGGTCTGCTCCAGAGGTAATGGCTAAATCATAGCCCGAGGTGACGACGTTACCCTGACTCATCGGATACGAACTTAACACGCTGGCAGATAATTGCTTTGCGGAATCTAGTCGCGGTCTATTCACTTTTGTTATGCCATGATCGTCAAAATCGGGAAGGCTGATATTTTGTGCTTGGTTTACACTTCGCGTCCGCGCGGGCTCCCGATGAATCGGGATTTTATTTCGCCCGCGGCTCGGTTCTAAATCTATTGCGTAGACAGTTCCCAACGGCAAGATGTGTTGCTCGATGGCTACCTGAAACGAATTCAATAATGGCTTGGGATATACGCCAATAAATACACAAGCCAAAGCCAATGGGACAAGGATGCTAATCTCTCGCTTGGTGAGGTCCGGCGTTAAGCCAGTTGAAGTATCCGGCGTATTGGGTGGCTCTTTTAGCGGGCCAAACAATACATGCTGACACATCCATAACATGTAGACCGCGCCGAGAATAATGCCCAAGGCTGCGGGGATGACATAGCCAAACCCAAGTGGTCCTGCCGGCCGCATATCAGAAGTCCCGGCCGAGATAGCTGTGCCTAGTAAAACTAAAAACTCACCCACAAAGCCATTTAAGCCTGGCAGGCCAATACTGCTTAACGTAAAGAAGACTAAGAAGAACGCCATCCACGGCATCTTCTTGGCTAGTCCGCCGATGTCGTCGATGCTGCGTGTGTGATACCTTTCGTACATGAAACCAATGAGCAAAAACAACGCGCCGGTCGATAGCCCGTGGTTAATCATGTAGATAATCGCACCGTTAACGCCAGCGACTTTCATGCTGAACAGGCCTAACATGCAAAATCCGAGGTGAGATACGGACGAATAAGCTACGAGCTTTTTGACATCTCGCTGCACCCAAGCCGCGAGTGCCGCGTAGATGATGCCGATGATAGCCAGGGTCGCAATGACGGGGGCTAACTCGCGCGAGGCAGCCGGGAACATTGGCAGACTCAATCGGCAAAAACCATAAGTGCCGAGCTTGAGCAATACCCCGGCCAGAATAACACTGCCCGCAGTTGGGGCTTCGGTATGAGCGAGGGGCAACCAGGTATGTACAGGAAACAAAGGCACTTTAATGGCAAAGCCAGCCGCAAACGCCAGGAACAGCCACCACTGCACACCGGGCGAAATAAATCCGGATTGGCCTAGCTCGGTTAATTTTTGAATGCTAAGCGTGATGTAACCTAAATCGGTGTAGGCATAATACGCGAGATACAAAATACCTGCGAAGGTTAGCACACTACCCGTAAGTGTGAAGATGAAAAACTTGTTAGCCGCCCGTCGTCGGTTCGGGCCTCCCCATATACCAATGAGGAAATACAGCGGGATTAACGTGAACTCGAAGAAAACGTAGAACAACAACAAGTCCATCGAGCAGAATACGCCTAGCATGCCCACCTGCAATAATAACAACAAGCTATAGTATTCACGCTCCCGATTGCGAATGGCGCTAAAGCTGCTCCAAATACAAAGCGGCATGAGCATCGACGTGAGAACGAGTAGCCAAATACTGATACCATCAATGCCGACGTGATAACTAATGTCGATGGCTGGCTTAAAATCATCGCCTGGGTGACTTAACCAACTGGCCCGCTGTTGTAATTGAAACGTGGGATCGCCCGAACCTACCTGCGGCGCGGATTGTTGAAACAAGTAGAGTGCATAAATCGTAAGCCCAAAGGTAAGCAGGCTATACAACATAGCTGAGCGGCGCACACTTTTACCATCGCCATAAGGCGGCAGCCATAGTAGCAACACGCCTGCTAGCGGCGAGAAAATGATTACTGTAAGCAACCAGGATTGTTCTGCTAAAAAAACGTCCATCAATGGTCCTAAAGACTAATTTTCAAACACAGGCCATAAATCTCGCCGCGCTTCTCTCAAATTACTACTGACGCCAAAAAACCAATAGCACAATAACCGTTACGCCTGCGACCATGCTTAAGCCATAACCCTGCATCGCGCCGCCTTGAAGCGTGCGAGCGAGATAGCCCAGCCCGCGCGGGATAGCTGTCACCATCCAAATTATTCCGTCGATAAAATAGTTATCCAGGCCAACGCAAATTTCGCCGGCCTTTTTCGCCGGTTCAACAATCCCAGCCTGGTACGCTTCATCTACGAAATATTTATTCCAAAGTGTGTCGTAAGTACCCCGAACGGATGACCGAATTAAACCAGGAATCCAAGGTTGACTCACATACATCACATAAGCCGCAGCTATACCAATAAAAGCTAGCGAACCAGAAACGACCATCAAGCCATATGCCTGCCAGAAACTTGGGTGAGCAACGGCATGAGCCGCGCCGTGCGATGGCATATGAGCCGCGAATGTTTCCGCGAATACTGGTTCCAGGAAGTGATGAAAGATTTTTGGTCCGACACCTAAATAACCTGCGCCAATCGCACCGACAGAAAGTACGAACAGCGGAAAGAGCATCCACCCGCCAGACTCATGGGCGTGAACACCTTCCGGAATGCGCTCTGGGCCTGAGAAAGCCATGAACACCATACGGAAAGTGTAAAATGCGGTAAGCAGCGCCGTGAGTAATCCGATACCACCGAGCAGCCAATGCGCTGACAGTGCGTGATGAATGATTTCGTCTTTACTGAAAAAGCCAGCGAAACCGGGTACGCCAGAAAGGGCGAGTGAGCCAATGACGAATGTCATAAACGTCCAAGGGATAACTTTTCGCAAGCCGCCGAAACGACGCATGTCGATGACGCCGCCCATCGCGTGCATGACGCTGCCCGCACCCAGGAATAACAACGCTTTGAAAAATGCGTGGGTGAACAGATGAAAGACAGCTGAGTCTGCGGCGTAAACACCGATGCCCAGGAACATATAACCCAGTTGGCTAATCGTTGAATAAGCAAGTACGCGCTTCATGTCCGTCTGGACCAGGGCAATCGACGCGGCGAACAGAGCGGTCGTGGCTCCGATGACCGCAATGACAGTCATCGCTAATGGCGACGCAGCGAAAATTGCCCCGCAACGAGCGATCATAAAGATACCAGCGGTAACCATTGTCGCGGCGTGAATAAGAGCGGATACCGGCGACGGGCCTTCCATCGCATCGGGCAACCAAACGTGTAATGGAAGTTGAGCGCTTTTTCCACACGCACCAGCTAATAGACACAGCGCGATAGCTGACAACCGTCCGTCGGTCAAAGGCTCACCAGAAGCGAGCAGTCTTTCCTGCACCATCTCAAAGACAGCTGCGTATTCTAACGTGCCAAAGCTGATGTAGATCAGTAAAATGCCCAAGCCAAAACCAAAGTCGCCGACGCGATTGACCAAGAACGCCTTCTTAGCCGCTGCCGCAGCCGAGGGTTTATCGTAATAAAAACCAATGAGTAGGTAACTGCAAAGACCAACCGCTTCCCAACCTAGATAAAGAAGCAGGAAGTTGCCGCCGAGTACCAAAATGCACATGGCGAAAACAAATAGGCCCAGGTAAGCGAAAAATCGCTCGTACCCTTTCTCGGGTTGGCCATGATCCCTCATGTAGTCGCGCGAATAAATGACCACGAGCAGCGCGACGCCCGTTACCATAACCAACATAACTGCGGTGAGCGGATCGACCAGTAACTCTACGTTAAACGAAGCCTTAGCTGAGGCAGTGATCCAACTATACAGCGGAATCTTAGCTAGGGTCTCACCCACCGGCGCCATATATACTTCGCGGAATAAGACAATTGCTGCGGTAAACGCACTACCCACGCCGAGCAAGATAGGCCAATGAGATCGGCTTTTAAATAGTCGCGGGCCTAGACCGCCAGCGAGAATCGCGCCAGCAAGTGGTGCTAGCAGGATGACTAAGCCGCAAATTTTTAAGGTTTCAATCGACATTCTGTTATTTCAATAAGTCTAGGCGTTTTCGTAGATCACTAACCTACTACGTCCGCGCGGGTTAAAACCCGCGGCTCGTTTAACCCTGCATGAACGACCATGCTTCAGCATCCAGTGTGCCTCGGCGACGATATAAAAGTACGATCATGCCCAAAGCCAGGCCCGCTTCGACAGCGGCAATGACCAGCATGAACAAGCCAAACGCCTGGCCATCCGTGTTTCCGTGGAGGCGGGCGTAAGTTACGACGTTTAGTACGATGCCTTGAAACATCAGCTCCGTCGATAGAAAAATCACGATCAGGTTACGACGAGTCATAAAACCCACCAATCCCAACGCGAAAAGAATCGCACTAATCACGGAATATTCAGCCAATGAATTCATCTAATACGGTTCCACCTCTTTACCTATTTGGCCAAGCGGCGGCGCCGTAGGCCTGTATCCTTCCATAGGCACGCGCTTACGCGACAAAGCAATAGCTCCGACCATCGACACCAAGAGCAAGATGCCCGAAATTTCTAACACCACCACATACTTTGTCATCACGCTCGCGCCAACGAGAAGCGTGTTACTGCTCGACAATGCCTCGTCCATCGTCGTGGACGAATCACCAGAAGCATCATCAGAGACCAATACGATGGGCGATGCGTTATTTAACGCCGTTGAAGCACCAGCGACTTGCGAAGGTGCGATGTCCGCAGACCGCGTAGCTATCGCAGCCATCAATACAAACCCAGCCATCACGGCAAGCAACGGCTCTCGACTTCTACTATCGTAATGCGGCGTGGAAGTTTGCTGGGCTAACATGATGACGAAAAGATAGGTAACCATGATCGCACCGGCGTAAACAATGATCGCAGCCACCGCTAGGAACTCCGCTTCGAGTAAAACCAGCAAAGCTGAAACCGCGATCACTACCAAAATAAAATATAGCGCACTATACACCGGCCTGGGGTGCGTAATCACACGGACAGCTCCGGCTATCGCAATGGTTGAGAACAAGTAGAAGTAATAGGTGGTGTGGTCCGGCGTGATAATGCGCGTGGATAGCACAAGCGCCAACGCGATTAACGACCCCAGCCCAAACAGCGCGCCGATAGCGGGCTTGGTTGCTTCACCACGAGGCAACAAGAAGTATACACCCGCGCCGCCGAGGGCAAATGCAAAGTATAGTAAGTAAGCCGTTTCCGGGGTCACGATAGTTCCTTATCTTTGGTTTCTTCAATCGCGTTGGGTCTATTACCCGTTCCCGCATAACCCGTCACATGCGGATTCTTACGCGGTTTAAGTTCGCGTGTTTCATCAAACACAGCTAACAACTCTTCCTTATCCAGGATCATTTCCTCGCGCGATCGACCTACCAAATCATAATGCGGGGTCAATTCAATCGCATCTACCGGGCAGGCTTCTTCGCACATGCCGCAGAAGATACATCGAAGTTCGTCGAGATCGAATTTGACTGGATATTTTTCTCGATCTTCCCAAGGCGATTCACCAGCTTCAATATGGATACAATTAGCCGGACATGCAGTGGCACACATAAAACAGGCCACGCAGGCGACTCGATCTTTTTCGTCGCGATTAAGTCGATGCACACCACGATAATTTTCTAATCGAATGTCCCGCTTTTGTTCAGGATATTGTACCGTGCGATGTTGACCGACCAGCGACTTGCCCATGTGCGCAATGGTCGTCACCATCCCACCCAAAATCTGCGGGATGAAGAGTTTTTCCGCTGGGGACAGACTCGGCTCACTGAGTTCTAAAATGTCTTCGTCGTGTATCATATTCTCTTGCTCAAAACGAACAGCATCAACCCGCAGCTGTGCCTACACCAATGACATTCATACCAGCAGTTCGCCCGGAAACTTCCCGCCGCGACACAGCGACATACATTAACGTCAGCACAAGGATGACCGCATCACCGCCGCAGGTCCAAACCCACGACCGATGCAAACCAAAATAAAGCAGGCCTACGGTTATCATAAATAATCCCAACGTCATAGGAATCAAACCTAGCCAAGCTAATCGCATGAGTTGGTCAAATCGAAAACGAGGGAGCGTCCACCGCAACCACATCATCAAAAACAAAAAGCCAACAATTTTCCCACCTAGCACCATCATTTTTACAATCACCGCAGCCAAGCTCGTCGCCTCAGGCTGTGCCCAGGGAAGCCAGGGCAAGTGCCATCCGCCCAAAAACATGACGCTAATAAACGCACTGGCCGTAATCATATGGGCGTATTCACCAAGGAAAAACATGCCGAACTTGAGCGCGCTATATTCCGTGTGAAAGCCGCCGACCAATTCCTGCTCCGCCTCAGCCAGGTCAAACGGCGCTCGGTTCGCCTCAGCTAACATGGTGATAAACAAAATGATAAAAACTAACGGATGCAGAAAAATGTTCCACTTGGGAATCGCGCCGGACCAATATTCGGTCTGAGGCAATATTATTTCTTCCAGACGAAGTGAACCCATCGTCAAAACGACAATCACGAGGCATAAGCCCATAGGAATCTCGTAGCTGAGCATTTGTGCTGTAGCTCGAATCGCGCCGTAAAACGAATACTTATTGTTACTCGCCCAGCCGCCAAGCACCACGCCGTAGACACCCATGCCCCCTACGCCAAGCAAATATAGTAAACCGATGTCGGGGTTAGCGACTTGCACGTTGACGAGTTTACCATCCAGCATCCACTGCCCACCCCAGGGTATCGCAGCTAGACCAAGGAAAGCGATGACGAACATGATGGTCGGAGCGAGTACGAACAACACCTTATCCACATGGCCGGGAATCACATCTTCTTTGAAAACGAACTTCAAGCCATCAGCTATCGGTTGCAATAAGCCAAAAGGCCCGACGCGGTTCGGCCCGCAACGGTCCTGAATCCACGCGGCTATCTTGCGCTCAAAGTAAATACTATAAGCCACCACGCCCTGCATGACGCCGAACACGACGGCCGCGAGCATGATGCTTACGCCCATTTGAGATGTTAGAAATTCACGCATGTAAATTAGTTCTGCCGTATCTACCTAAACCTTTAATCTCTACTAATGCGCATGCACCGGCCTAGCCGGAGACTCATGCACCTTCGACAAATTTGGCACGGTCTTAGCCATCATTTCTCGCACCCGCGCCGCACTAAACAAACCAGTTTCACCAGCAATTTCAAACAGATATTGGCCATCTCGCCTTGCTCCGTCTGGAGGCACAATCGCCCACTGGAAAGGCTGAGTCAAACCGTCGGCATTGGTAAAGCTTCCTTCACGCTCAGCCCACGCACACGCCGGCAATACAATATCCGCCTTAGCCGTAAATTCGTTTTCAAAAATATCCTGCGCGACCAACAATTCAAACTTGCTCGCGATCTTAGCAACGTCTTTTTCGACCCACGGCTTAGGATATCCGCCCACTACCCACGCAGCAGTAATATCACCCGCGCCAGTCTTTTCGATAAACTGTTCGTAAGTCAGCACGCTACCGCCCAACGACTCAAGTAATGACTCAATGCCTTTACGATTCGGCGCTTTCTCTTTGAGAATGGTAAATTTAACATCGTCGCCACTCGCCTTAGCCGGGAAGCTTTGGTCTTCACCTTCGTAAGGCACAGGCCCCATCGCCAATGATGCTTCAGGGGCAACGTCGCGAATAAATTTCGCCAACAGCCAGGCTTCTTCATTAGCCATGAATGGTGAGAGGACAGCCACAACTTTCGCCCCGCCCTGCTCACTGACAAACTGCTCAAAACGATATCGTAAAACAGCAGGAACATCTTCCCAGTTGGGCGTGGTCTGCTCCAAACCTCGACGAACCAAAGGCGATGAGATGCGTTTCTTGTCGTGAATATAATCGTAGCCAAATCGCCCTTCGTCACACATCCACCAATCATTAACCTCAGGATTAAATCTCGGCTTGAGGCGATAAACTTTTTCGTCTACATGATCGATTGAAATCGAACATCCTCGCGCACAGCCTGGGCAAACAGACTCGCCGCGTTTGAGTTCCCACACCCGTCGCTTAAAAAGAAAATCTTTATCGAGCAGACAACCGACAGGGCAAATGTCCACGACATTACCCTGCATCGGATTATCAAGAGGCAAGCCGGGGAAGACATCGATCTCTAATCGAGAACCACGATTGACCAGCGTCAGCTCGTGCGAACCAGAAATTTCATCCGTAAATCGCACGCACCGCGTACACATCACACAGCGATCCGAATAAAGTAGCGTGCGCGGGCCGATATCTTTCTTGGGGGTTTTAAGTTTCTGATCGACCATGCGCGACTCAGCTTTGCCAAACTTATAGCTATAGTCTTGCAAATGGCATTCACCCGCCTGGTCGCACACCGGACAATCGAGTGGGTGATTGAGCAGGAAAAACTCCATACAGTTTTCCTGATTCGTTTTCACCTTATCCGTATTGAAACGAATTTCCATGCCCTCACGAACAGGCGTCTGGCAAGACGGCATTAGCTTGGGGGCCCAGCCCATCTCCTTGGTCTGAGGGTGGGGCATTTTCATTTCCATCAAGCAAAGTCGGCACGATGCTACGACGGAAAGTCCGGGGTGATAACAATAGTGAGGCACATCCCAGCCAGCTTCGACAGCAGCCTGCAACGCAGAGACACCATCGCGGCACTCTATTTCCTGATTGTCAATGATGATCTTAGCCATGGTCAGTATGATCTTCAACGATGCGGGCTTACCACATCACAACGAACAAGTTTTAATTTAACACCTTCAATAAATCTTCCGCTCTACCACGAGGCTGAGCCAAGATAGATTCGTCCAGTTCACTGCGGAATTTTTTCACAATAGTCTCAATGGGAAACGTCGCGCCGTCAGGTAAACCGCAAATGCTTAGCCCTGGCATCATGCCCATGTTGCGAGCGGTTTCCAGCAAAATATCTAAATCTTCAGGCCGACCAGCGTCCGCTGCGATGCGCGTCGCAATTTTGTGCATCCAAGCCGTGCCCTCTCGACACTGCGTACACTGCCCGCAAGATTCCGTACCATAAAACCTAGCCATGTTTCTCAGCACGATACGCATGTCCATATCGTGCGGAATCACCACAGCCGCTGCCGTGCCCAAACCAAGTAAACCAAAGTTGCGCGGGTCGTCGAAATCCAGCTTCATGTCCAACTCATCAGCCGAGAGTACACCCATCGAGCAGCCGCCCGGAAAGACAGCCTTGATGTGCTTACCGTCCATCATGCCGCCGCCCAGGTCTTCTCGCTCGATAAGGTCACGCACCGTAAAGTCCATCGCGCCTTCATAACAGCCAGGATTTTTCACCGGCCCACTGACGCAGAAAAGTTTTGGGCCTGCGCTATGCGCCGGGCCTATGCCGGTAAACCAATCCGCACCGCGTTCAATAATATGAGGCACGCACGAAAGCGTTTCGACATTGTTGACCACCGTCGGCAAACGAAACGCCCCCTCAATCGCAGGAAACGGCGGCTTAATCCTAGGCCAACCTCGCTTACCTTCTAAAGATTCGATCAACCCAGTCTCTTCGCCGCAAACATACGCCCCGGCACCACGATGCAAATACATCTCAATTGAAAAATCGCTGCCGAAAACTTTCTTTCCTAGATAGCCTGCTGCGTAAGCCTGATCGACGGCCTTTTGCAAAATATGAAACTGTTCGTGGAATTCGCCACGAAGATAAATATAAACCGTCTGCGCCTGAACGGCATAAGCCGCGATGATCGTACCCTCAATCAGCTGATGAGGATCGTTCTCCATAAGCACCCGATTGCAAAACGTCGGCGGTTCGGACTCATCGCCATTCACGCAGAGCAAAGTCTTCTTACGATCTTTCGGAAGGAAACCCCACTTCACGCCGGCTGGGAAACCCGCACCGCCTCGACCTCGAAGGTTAGCCTTTTTGACTTCTGCAACTATCTCGTCCGGCGTCTGCTTGAGCGCCTTGCGCACGGCTTGATAACCACCGCGAGATTCATAGACCTTCAGTGTAGTCGATCCCTCGACGCCACGGTTTCTCAATAATACTGGTTCAAAAGATGCCATAAACTCTACTACGCCCGTAAGTCCGCGCGGGTTGAAGCCCGCGGCTCGTTTGGTTGTGCGACTATCAACTTATATTTCATATCATCCACCGGAAGTACACCACGCTCCAAACAATCATGGCTACGCTGACCCACCGCCGCCAACCTTGAAAACATTTTGGCGCGATGAGAACCAATATCGCTGGCAGATAATCCAGCGAAAACCGATTGTAACCCCGCTGTACATTGCCGCTGGCGTGAAACAACATCAGCGGCACATACACGCACGCACTGGCTAGTAGCAAGATGCGTGCCGACGGCTGGCGAAGGATGCCGACCAAGTCCACCAACAGCCAAAGTAGTAACGGCGTCGTCCACCAGATACCCGTGCATACCATGTTGGGGCGATAGTGGACTTCGCGTTGACCAGCCATGCTGATCACATGACGTTTGGGTAAGCCAATGTTGTGATAATAAAGATTGCGAGTCAAAAACGCGGTGGAAAACAAACCGTGTTCGTGGGCGTCTTGCGCGAAGCTGTCGTCTCGACCCTCGTAAATCAGCATGTAACCGGTTTTCAAAGGATGGCCAAACTTGAGCGTGTTCATGGTTAGCGGCACAGCTACGATTGATAAGCATATTAGTGCAAGAGCCGCCCACTGCCTGCGCCGACCTGCGTCCGGCTCGTTTTTCCACGCCGACCAAACAAGCGGAATCATGAACGCTGCGGTAAGAGACCTTGCCATGGTCGCCATGAGCAGACCTAAACCCGCCACCCAGGTGCGCCGCTGACCTTGATACGCTATGAGAAAAATGAGCAATCCGACTAGCGCGAGCGTGTGATTGACAAAGTACGGGCGGCATCCGCTGAGCGTGCGATCCATCACTGGCCAAGCGGACGTGCCGCAGACAAAGCCGATGGCTAATAGTGCGCCGAAAATCGGTGACGACGTCGCGCGACGAAAGAGTAGATACGCCAAAATCGGTACTGGCAGCACGATGAATAGTAGTATGAACCAATGAGGCACGCCGCCGAACAGGGGCAAGAGCATGGCACTGATTATGGTGAACAACGGCGGAAAGTGACTGTACACTTTCCCTTCGGACAAAGCCGTGTCCCACTCGCGCACAGGGATGTCCAACTTCCCCTGCCGCCACGACGCAGCCTCGAGGATTTGAATGTTGCTTGACTCGGTAAACCTGAAGTCGCCCCGCCAACGCGATGCCTCCCTTTGTGCGGCGATGGGTGCAACGATCACACTCAACGGCGCAAGAAAAAAAACTACCACCAAAGCCAATGCCAACCAATCAAAAATTGGTTTATTAAATTGGCTCCACACTTCTACTATCTGCGACGGCTGATCCGCCGTTTCCGTTTCACTATCCCGATCTATATTCAACCGACCACTGGCGTCCTGCATACCACGCCACCCTAAATAACCAGCGCATTACTCTCGTGGCCCAATCCATCAAACACCATCACTCCGCCTCCCGCATCTCACTCACGTCTGAAGTTGCGCCTATTGCCGAATCTTGCCCAACTGACGCAGCCTGCTTGCCCTTCTCCTCCGAAGGCGGATCAAACAAATCGCTGCGCTCCATGGACAACTTATCATTGTCAACATCCACAAGCAGCGCAGGAATATCTTCAGCCTTAACGCACTTGTGCATCTTCTCGTTAATCAACAAACAAGGCGCGTGGTCGCAACCGGCTAAGCATTCTTCTGTAACCAAGCTATACCGACCATCTTTGGTCGTGCCATGCTCATCAATGCCCAACTCTTTCTTAATCGTGTCCAACATCTTCGCACCGCCCATCGCTTCGCAGGAAATGCTACGACAGACCGTAAGAACTTTTTCGCCTTTAGGATGCGTCCAAAAGTGAGTATAAAACGACGTCGTATTCATCACGTCCGACGGATGAATCTCCAGCACCTCCGCTATTTCCGTCATCGCCTGCCAGGAAATATAGCCAAGCGTGTTCTGCACGATGTGCAGCGCCGGCAATAACACTGCCCGCTTGGTTTCATAGCGAGGGAAGAACGAACGGATTTTATCCCGTACCGCGTCACTCAATACCGGCGCGGCGTCCTTCTCAACTACGGGTTGATTGCGATCAATCGCTTTCCACGACATAACTCTTGCGTCTTATACTACCTTGACTATTAACAGGACTATTGGCAACATGCCAAATCCCTGTCACTTTTTTCTACCGGTCCAACTCAGCTGCGATAACATTCAAACTGCCAAGCACCGCGACCACATCACTGATCTTGTGCCCGACAATCAATTTTTCAAAACACTGATAATTAATAAACGACGGAGGCCGACATCTCGCACGATAAGGCATATTCCCGCCATCACTCACCAGATAAAATCCTAACTCACCATTCGCGGTCTCATTCGCACCATACACTTCACCCACCGGCGGCGTATGTCCACGATTCGTCATGACCTGCTCAAAATGGTGAATCAATCCCTCAATACTTCCGTATACCTCATCCTTGCTGGGCAGCGCCATTTTATCATTGGGCAACACATCTACAGGTCCAGACGGAATGTTATCCACTAGCTGAATAATAATTTTGATCGACTCGCGCATCTCAGCCATGCGAACCTGAAATCTTGCCAGGCAATCTCCGCCTGTTGCGATGGGAACCTTAAACGAAACCGCCTTGGCTCCCTGACCATCCCAATTATCCGCGTAACACAAATACGGCTCATCCTTACGCAAATCCCGACGAACACCAGCCGACCGCGCCAAAGGACCGGTGATGCCCCAATTAATGGCCTCTTCACGACTAATCTGACCCACGCCCTTGGTGCGCTCTATAAAAATGCGGTTTCGCAGCAATAAGTTTTCCAAGTCATGCAGCGCCTTAGGCAATTCGTCCGTGCAATAATCCTTCACCATGCCAGGCCAGCGCGGCGTAATATCCTGCATCAAGCCGCCGACCCGCGTATAACTTGTGGTAAATCGAGCGCCACAAATTTCTTCGCATAAATCGTAAATCGTTTCGCGGGCATTAAACGGATACATGAAAGCCGTGAACGCACCGAGGTCTAACCCCGTCGCACCCACACTTAGCAGATGGTCCTGAATCCTGGCTAACTCCGCAATAATCGTACGAATCACTTTACATCTTGGCGTAAGTTCAATACCAAACAACTTCTCGCAGGCGTGATGCCACGCGATGTTATTCGCCATCGGCGAGACGTAATTCATGCGGTCGGTGACAACCACATACTGATTAAAATTCATATGCTCAGCCAGCTTTTCAAACCCACTGTGCAAATAGCCTATATGAACCGTGCAACTGCGAATCACTTCACCATCAAGCTCAAGCACATGACGAAGCGTAGTATGCGTCGCCGGATGTTGAGGCCCAAAGTTCAACGCCCACAGATCGCCGCCCGGTTCTTCCGGCGCGTACCCCGCAGGCCCAGCTTGGTGCGTCTCTTGTGGTGATGTCGCAGTAGTCATCATGTATAAATCGCTACGCACTCTCGCGCGTAATCACCTTAAAATTCTCTCGCTCGCCACGGCCTGTCAACGGATAATCCTTACGAAGCGGATGCGCCTCAAAACCTTCCCAGGTTAAAATGCGCCGCAGGTCCGGGTGATCCGTAAAACGAACGCCGAACATGTCCCACACCTCGCGCTCCATCCACGTCGCGCCATGCCAAATACTTACCACCGACGGCACTTCCGGATTCGGGTCATTCACAAATACCTTCACCCAAAGACGATGCTCGTTCGACAGCGACAACAACGAATAGGTTACGCCGTAACGATCTTTCGCATTGGGAAAGTTAAGATAATCCACGCCAGCTAAATCTGACAGTTGCTCGAACGCACATCGCTCGTCGCTTCGCAAAAATGACATCACTGCCATTAGCTTGTCAGCCCCAACCTTCACGCACCACTGCTCTTTCGACTGATCTTCCATCTCAAGCAGCGGAGCCGGAGCAAAATCTATATCTGAAAATTGCTTTTGTAATAACTCGATAACAGGGGTGATTTTAGCGCTCACTTATTTACCCGCCCCCTTCTCAACTTCAACTTGAACCGTAGGCTGAACCACAAGCCCTAATCCACGCTCGCGGTCTTTACTATTTATCATGCCTTCATTATCAACCAAGCGTTGAATAGCCATGACTCCTTCGAGCAAAGTTTCAGGTCGTGGCGGGCAACCGGGCACATAAACATCTACCGGCAAAAACTGGTCCACGCCCTGCACCACGGCGTAAGTATCAAACACGCCACCGGTACTCGCACAAGCCCCCATGCTAATGACCCACTTTGGCTCAGCCATCTGCATATAAATTCGCTGCAAAACAGGCATGGTCTTAATCGCCACTCGGCCAGCACAAATCATGAGGTCGCATTGCCTCGGCGTAAATCTCATAACCTCAGCCCCAAAGCGAGCGATGTCATATCGACTTGCCCCGGTAGCCATGAGTTCAATCCCGCAACACGCCGTTGCGAAAGGCATAGGCCAAAGGGAATTTTTTCGTGACCAGTTGATGCTTTGTTTGCGTAGCAGATCAATAAGATGACTTAACTTGGTCGTAAGAAATTCTTCTTTGCTCTCTTGATAAGGCATCGAACCGGCGGAGGCTAATCCCATTTCAGCGCCCCCTTTCCAACTTCGTAAACCAAACCAAAAAGTAGCAGCGCGAAAAACATGCCCATGCCAGCTAGCAGAAATTCCTTACCGACCATCGTTCCATCTTGAAGCGGGATGGTCGCGCCAGTAGTAGCCGCTTGGTAGAAAATCCTCGCCCAAGGCCACATGAAAATGATTTCGACATCGAAAAGAATAAAAAGCATCGCGACGATGTAGAACTTAACATTGAAACGCCGTCGCGCGTCGGTGATGACCGGCATACCAGATTCATAAGCCGTATCTTTAACCGGACCATGACGCTTGGGGCCAATCAGATGAGCCACCAGCAAAAACGCGATAGCCGCACCGGTCACAATGAGCAGCGTCGCCCCGATAGCTATATAAGGTTGTAATGTTTCAACTGTCATAGACTATTCAAAATCAATCCCAACAACCGCTTGCTTTAGCCATAATCCATAGCCAAGGCATCCAGGCCCGCTATCGTATCGGCGCTCAGAGCCTATTTGCGCGAGCCTCGTTTTTTCGACTATCGCAAAACAAGCAATTCCAAGGCCATCACTCTGAAGCAATAGC
>JAJRPG010000099.1 GCA_024280855.1 Planctomycetota bacterium
ATGCGATTGAAGCGATGACACGAGGTACAGTGCCAGAATCAGCTGGCGGCGGAGGCGGCGGGAATCCATTGGGGGCTCCAGTCGGAAACTAGGCGTTGTTTCAATGTGGCGTTGCGGCATGAGACTGGGAGAGTCTCGGCGTGTTGGTTGAGTATCACAATACAGAACAAAAAGAATCCATGTTGGCTCATATTTTTGTAGCGAGGAAGTGTTGGGCTACGGAGTCAGGCTTGATTTCACCGAACGGTCATGGATAGAGCAAACAGATGAGTGAGGTAATAACTACGATGCGACGTAAAGGGAAAATGATGATGCTTGCTATGTGCTTAGCCACGGTCGTTGGCTGCGCGCAATCGCAACATCGGGTGCATAATTCTAATCAGGCTAAGTGGGCGCAATCTGTTCAGAAATCTAACAAGAATCTTCCGGAATACATTCCGCCGAACATTCTGCCTCAGACTCACTTTGCTGCAGCCCGGTTGCTGGAGAAGCAGGGTGCGGTTGATGAGGCTATCATGCAATACCGCAAGGTGATTTCACTCAACCACGGTTTCGTTGCGGCTTACCATCGACTCGGCATTTTGCTAAGTGCATCTGGTCGTCATGGTGAAGCCACCGCGGCGCTTCGTAAGGCTGTTGAGTTAGCACCTGGACATGCGATTTTGCATAATGACCTGGGCGCGGAGCTGATGTTTCGAGAGCATTGGGCTGGCGCGGAGCATGAGTTCCGCAAATCAACTGAATTGAAACCTGAATTTGCCAGGGCGTTTGTGAACCGAGGAATCGCCTTGACTCGCTTGGGTAGGTTTGATGAGGCTAAGCGCGTTTTCAAAACCGTTTTGCCAGAGCCTGACGCGCTGTACAACCTTGGATTGATGTATCGAGGTCAAAAACGTTTTGCTGAAGCGGCTCAGACTTTTCGTGAAGTGTTAGATATTGACCCGGATTTCGCGGCTGCCCGTGGACAGTTGAATCAAGTAGCGGATTTGGTTCCGCCGCAGACGCCAAGCGAGATGGTTGGCCCCAGTATTTCAGATATGCAGCGCAACACGGCTGATCAGGTGAAGCGGGCAAACCATCAGAACATGCGCATGGCTTCGAGGTCATCGGTCCCGGCTGAGCCGTTTGATGTCAAAGCCGCTCAACAGCGGCGCGAGCGAGAAGTTAAAAACAAACAGGTTCACACCCCGCATAAAACGCAGCATGTAGCCAGGGAGCATATCACTACGCAGCCTCGAACCGCTTCGGTCAGCGATTCGCTACGACAGCCTTTTCCATCGAGTCGCCAGGAAGGCGCGAACCATAATCTGAACCATGAAGCGCATAACGCTAATCATGTTAGTAAGGTTAGTGATGCTGAAAAGCTCGCTCCGATGCTAAAATATTTCCGCCCGAAAGCGGAGGCACAAATGCAGCAGCAGCGACAAGCACAAGCTAAAATCAGCCATCATGACCCAGTGAAAGTAGCTGAGTCGATGAGTAGCCCGATGCCGACGCCACCGTCATCACTTCTCACATCGCCGCGTACCTTGGTGGAGCTGCCTTATGATTCGCCATGCGAGGCCGATGATTTTACACCAGGTGACGACGAAGAATTTGAAGCGATGGTCGATGCGGAAATCCGTAGTGGCCAGCCAGATGAGACACCTTGGCCTAACGAATCCTTCTTGCCAGTGACGATGGCCTCACAGATTGTAGCCCAGTTTTGGAGTGATGTGGATGTCATGTCTGTGCGGCGTCCGATGCCGGTTAATTTTTCGATTGGGCAAAATCAAAGTATGGTTGAGATCGAAGCATTGGTAGCGGCTGAGGCGCCATGCCGAGATACGATAAATGAGGATGATACGACACTGCTGAAATTCGCAGCCGTTCAGCGTGTGCACCAGAGCAGCCCGTTTGAACGCATCACGGCTATGGACCATCATAATAAAACACGCAAGAATTCGCCAAGTTCAAGCCAGTCGAAACGTCCCAAAAGCAAGCCTGTGTCATCGTTGCCGAAGGTGAAGTCACGAAAGAAGAATGACAATCAGCATCATCCGGCGCATAAAGCGCCTCACGCAACTAAAGCAAAGACGAAGGTCTCAGTCTCTAATAAAAACATGCGTAAGAACAGGAAAATTGTTGCAGATCAGCAGTGGCACGCGAGGCAGGCATCGAACAGGTATCAGTCTGCTGCTAGAAAAAAAGAAACCAAGCCATCACCCGCTCGCGATTGGCAGGACTGTTTCGCTACGCCTGCGATAGCTAGTGCGGTTATTTTCAATAATAATAACGTGGTAAATTACTCCATCAACACGCGCATGACCCTGCTTGAGCATGAAGAAAGGCTCGAGCAGTTGCGCGAAGAAAGGCGCTGTCTGGTTAGTTCATTAGCTGAACGTAGCCAGGTGGTGGTTGTGTCAGCTGAGGAAGCAGATGATTTTCGTGGTATGATGTTTGGCGCAGGTTGGCAAATTCCAAATCGCAAAAACAGGCGTCGAAATCAGGCGGTATTGTCCTCTGGTGTTGCGTATGTGCCTGCTGCTCCTGGATTTACGTCGCGCAATAACATGTTATTAGGTGCTAATAGGATGGTACCAAATCGTCGCTCGACCATGTCGTCAGTGGTTATACCGCGTCAGCGAGATGCAGGCGTGTCTTCGCTGATGTTTCATCAAGGCCATGAACAATATGTTCAAGATTATGACCTACAAATGTCCATGCCTGTCATGGGATATCCTGAAAGTTCCAATGGCTACGACATGAATTCGCGAGAGCCTTGGTCGTTGGACCCTACCATTATGGATGCACCGCTCGAAGTGCTGATTAAC
>JAJRPG010000100.1 GCA_024280855.1 Planctomycetota bacterium
ACACCACAATCGTCGGAACCATAGACCCCAGCGACGTCACTATCATCAATTGGCAACAACCCGGCGCATCACCTTTTTCGCAAACCTATCGCGCAGCGAACTCCATAGGATCACTAGGCTGTGACCGTCTTCTATTCGTAGGCGGCACGGACAACTCCTATAATTTCAATGGCCAAGGCTACAACGGTCAGCCATCAAACCCGCTGGACCAAACCTTCATCTACGAGCCATCCCTAAACAAATGGTCGCTCGTAGACGACAGCGCAGGCACGCACACTCCAACAATGGACCATCGAGGCTTGGCACTTTTTGATGACAAGTGGGTGACAGTAGGCGGCATGACCGGACCAGGTATATCTACAGACTTAGTCCAAGCCATGTCAATCTCCGGCGCGTGCGCCCCCATCGTGGTACCAGCAGCATCCGCGTGGACCCTGCTGGTGCTAACGCTCTGCATTATGGTAGTCGGGACGGCCTTGCTCGAGCGAAAAAGCAAACAAATTCAAGCCTAAATCTTCTTAGCAGCGGGTAAATCCTCCTAGATGTATTCTGGTTTTCTAGTCAATCTAAAAGTCCGAATACTATTTTCTCAAAACAAACAGGGAATATAGGCAGTCTACCCTGCAAGCCTCGCCAGCGAATCGAGTCGCCCGCTATTCAAGTCGATAGAGCCTACTGTAGGGTGCAGCGATACCAGTATGGTCATAGCAATCTTATGCTGCGCGCCTAACAGAAAATACCGACGCGAGAAACAGGGCGCTGGACAACTGTAAGGTGCCCGCGCGAATCGTAACAAAAGAGGAATGACAAGGTCCATGCATTCGCAGAAAAGAACAACACCAAGTCAGTGGGGTAGCAGGCGCATCCTCGCCACGATTCTAACTATCATTTTCGTGACCGAGACGTGCGCGATGTTTCTCCTACCATTGATATTACCACCCGACATCCACCCATGGATCGAGGCGTTCTCCGATGCCACCCTGTTGAGTCTTGGTAGCCTACCACTCCTCTGGATTCTGCTTATCCGCCCCATGCGTATCGACTTTCAAAGATCGCTTAATCATTCTCAGCGGATGATAACCGCATTGGACGAAAACTCGATTGTAGCCAGCACTGATCCATCGGGTACGATCACCTATGTCAATGACAAGTTCTGTCAGATTAGCCAGTATTCACGGGAAGAATTAATCGGGCAGAATCATCGAATCGTCAATTCAGGACATCACCCCCGCGCATTCTGGGTAGAAGCATGGAAGACAATCGCAGCAGGGAAAACCTGGCACCGCGAAGTATGCAACAAAGCTAAGGATGGTTCGTTGTATTGGGTTGACACAACCATCGTCCCGTTCAAGAACAAGACTGGAATAATTACACAGCATGTAGCCATTCGATCTGACATCACCCAACGAAAGGCAGCAGAAAAACAGTTACTGCAAGAAGCTCAAACAAAGGCAACCTTAAACGACCTGTTAGCACTCTCTGTACAAGCTACGTCCAAGGATGTATTGGTCAATGAATCATTGGACATCCTGCTTGCGGTGGATTTCATGACTGTCAAAAGAGAAGGTGCGATTTTCCTGGTTGGAGAACAATCCGAAGAGCTGGTTCTGACAACCTATCGAAATCTCTCTCCACCACTTTTGGCCCAATGTGCCAAGGTACCGTTCGGACATTGTCTGTGTGGACAGGCTGCTCAAACGGGAGAAGTACAATTCGCTTCCTGCGTAGATACAAGACACAAAATTCAATTCGAGACCATGAAGCCACACGGACACTATAACGTCCCAATTCGGAGAAATGGCAATACACTCGGTGTTATAGCTATCTATTTACCTGAAGGCGCGCAGCGTAGTGAGTTTGAAATCAAATTTCTTGAAACAGCCGCAGACATCTTAGCCGGTGCGATTCTTCGCATCGATGCGGAGCAGGAACTTCAGTCCAATAATATATTGCTGTCACGAGCCATGTATCAAGCAGATTCAGCCAACAAGGCGAAAAGTGAATTCCTCGCCAACATGTCGCACGAGATTCGCACACCCATGACAGCTATCTTAGGGTTCGCCGAGAATATGCTCGACACCGATCTGCCTGTTTCGGAAAGGATGAATTGCATCCACACCATTCGCCGCAATGGTGAATACCTGATCGGCCTCATTAACGACATTCTCGATCTTTCCAAGGTTGAATCGGGAAAAATGGATATTGAGCATAAAGATTGTCACCCGTGCCAGATCATCGCAGATGTAGCCGCACTCATGCGCGTGCGGGCCGATGCCAAGAATCTACCGTTCAACATCGAATATGTGGGAACCATTCCGGAAATTATCCAAAGCGACACCACGCGCATACGACAAATTCTCATCAATCTAGTCGGTAACGCAATCAAATTCACCGAGTCCGGAGCGGTAAGACTTGTTACCCGCTATGTCGAATGTAATGATGTACCTTGCCTACAGTTCGACGTGATGGATTCGGGGCGGGGTATGACACAAGAGCAAGTGGCCAAGCTATTCCAGCCATTCGTCCAAGCTGACAGTTCAACGACGAGAGTCTTCGGCGGTACGGGCCTTGGTTTGACGATTAGCAAACGATTCGCTGAACTACTTGGCGGAGACATTACCATACCAGAAACTGAATTACACCGAGGTACAACCTTCCGCGCAACAATCACTACCGGACCTCTCGACGGTGTGATAATGCTCGAGAATCCTCTATCGGCCACGATGGTAACTGAATCTATCACTACCATCGCGCCGGGGAAGACGTCCGACCTTCAAGGCCTGCGCATCCTTCTTGCGGAGGATGGTCCTGACAACCAGCGCCTCATTTCATTCGTATTAAAGAAGGCTGGGGCTGAGGTAGTTGTGGAAGAAAATGGTAAACTCGCGTTGGATGCCGCGCTCAAGGCACACGAAGAGCGGATACCATTTGATTGTATCCTAATGGATATGCAGATGCCCGTGATGGATGGCTACGAAGCCACCGGACAACTACGTCAGCAAGGATACACCGGGGCCATCATCGCACTCACCGCCCACGCCATGGAAGGCGACCGCGATAAGTGTATTAAATCCGGGTGCAACGATTACGCAACAAAGCCCATCAATCGGCAGAAGCTAATAGAGACAATCCATAACAATTTGGCGATAGTCGAGGCTGCTACATAAATATCGCTTGCGGAAAGCGGTAAGAAGTAGCCCATCAATCCAGCCACTGCTTCTTATCTTTAAGCTTCATAGGCACATATTCTTCAGTTAGATAAGACAAGTTTTTAGAGATCATAGCCTCGACTTCCATCTTAAAGCCGTTGGTTAGCATCTTCTTGATTTCTTTTTGCCACGGCTTTTTCTTGGCGAACCAGGTGTAGTTAGCTATTTGTTTCGCACGCTTCACGTCGTTGGCGTCAAGTTCGATCTTCACGTCGTCACTCATACCGCAGCGATCGTAATCAAAACTGGACACCCCAATATACTTTGCATCGGGGATAGCCATCCGCCTTGATTCGTAGGCTAAATTGATTGAGCCATGCTTAATCACCGAGTAAATATAATACCCCCACGGATCATTATCGAGCAGCACATAAACCGGCAGCTTCAACTCCTCGTGCATGCGCCGCAACAACCTTCGCATCCCACGCGCAGGCTGACCGCCGCCGTGCGAGAGAATGCAGTCGTGCGTTTGCCAAAAACGATCTTCGTGAAACCTTCGCCAGATGGTGTCTTTTTCAACGTGCAAAATAAACTTAGCTTTACACTTCTTGAACTGGATCATGTCCGGCTCACAAATACTCGGCACCGCATAGCCAGCGCTACCCATCGCGGAGCAGTCCAACGTGTTGCCATCATCCACCAGCGTAATAGGCCCAACCAAATTGCCTCGGTTGCTCGCAAAAACGTGTAGCTCTTCGCGCAGCGTATCGATCGCCACTTCGAGGTCTTCGATAATCGGATCGGACTCAGCCTGATCGTCAAAGGTTTTTTCTTTCGTACCTTTGATGGTGTGCTTACTCATGTAATAAATCTGACGAATGCTAGCCGTCTTGCCCATGTCGATCAGGTCTTTGCACTTCGAGCCAACGAGCATGGTCTGCATAAACCGCTTAGCTTGGCCATAGTTAAAAAAGTTTCGCGACTGTTTATTGCTACCCATCTCAACGTGGCGGGTTTTTTCGTTATAAGAAACATTACTTAACGAGCGCGTAGGAATAGCGATAGCCGGGTCTTGCGCCCGCTCAGCCATCTTAACAATACTCAGCGCAAGATTCTCAAGCTGCTTCTTCGTCTGCTCACTATTTCGCTTGACCACACGCTTAGGGCCGCTTGATGTTTTGGTAGTTTTAATTGTCTTCTTAGCCATGCTAGGTTCTCATCTATTTGTTCGCACTGAAAATAGTCCAGCGATAATTTTGAAACAAGACGCGATCTACTTTCTACGTTTCTTCTTTTTCTTACTCTGCTTCAAGCTAACATTCGCCACCTTCTTGGGCGCATCATCTTCAAACAGCGCCTCAGGCCCATCGGTTTCTTCATCACGGTTCACCACAACTGTGTTAGCTAAGCCAAGGTCATTACCGGGCTTAGCCTTTTTTATCACCTTGCCATGATCGTCGAATTCCATGTCCGCCGCAGCTGTGTAGTTTTGCGAAAGTGCGATGAGTGATTGCCTAAAATCCTCTTTATTAAAAGTCGTAATAGATCGCGTAGCCTCTACGACCTCATCAATATACCTTGTGAACACATCGCGGCGTTTGGCAAAATCTGATTTCTTTTTCTTACGCTTCAACAACGTACCGAGTCGTCGCGCACACTCCGAGATGCCAAGCTTTACTTCTTTACGAATCTCGTCGTAGTCCGCAATCGCTTCCTTACCCTCAGATATAAACGGAACCCACACACTAGCCATGTGTACTAAAATCACCAAAGGCCCGCGAGGCATGGCACCAGACGATTGCGAAAGGGTGTAATTATTCCACTTTGTTTCCAGCACGCTCTTAAACGTACAACACGAACTCTGCTGATAAAGAAGCGGCACACGATTTGCAAAACGTATCACGCGCGCCTGAGCCGGTTCTCGTTTACCCTTCTCTTCATCAGGATTCTCGTCGTGCCTATCGCGCCCCAATTCGCCGCCATAGGCTAAGCCCACTTCGATTTGAAACGGATTACCCCGATACACGCTCGGCGGCCTGGTGCTCGCAGTATAAAACTCTGCTTTGATTCCCTTTAACAAACCAGCTAGGATCGCTTCAACACCGATCGGCGCCAAGCAATTCGTCGATGGCGCTTTGAGCTTGGTATCTTGCAGAACGCGATAAAGCTTTTCGATGACAGGCGTTTCCATACCGCTGACCCATGTCGCGGTGGTGACACCAGCTTTGGCGCAAACGCTTTTCGCCACAGCTGGGCTTACCCGGGAAAACTCGCCGGTTAAAAACGCGCCCAGCTTTTGGTGCTCGGTATCCTTAGCCATCTTGATCATCGTGCCCAGCTCAATCCCATAAGGGTGAGGCTTGATCTCTTTGGTCTCGTCGGGAAGCTCGTCGGTACCACGTTGTAAATCAAGCGTCGCCCCAACAGGCGGATGAAGAATGAGCGTCGCATGAGGATTAGCTATCGCTGTCAGCTCAATATATTCTTCAACGCTCTGCCGACCTTTGTTATAACTAGCGACGAGTTCGATCGTGACTTCCGTACCGTGTGGAAAATCAACTTCGATCGCTTCATCTTTGATAATGTCCGGGCGATTTTTCTTCGTATCGATCGCAAGCTTGTATAAATGAGCCACCGCTCGACTGGACGTGCGCGAAATAATTTGAATCGGCTTACCCGTCGTAATCAGCCCGTACATCCCAGCGGCACTGATACCAATACCCTGCTGGCCGCGCGACATCTTCAGCCGATGAAACTTGGACCCGTACAACAACTTGCCGAACACATTAGGTATCTGATTTTTTACAATGCCCGGACCGTTGTCCCGAATCCGAACAGAAAAGCGGTCGGTGTCCGTCTGCTTCACCCAGATTTCGACCTCCGGCAGAATGCCTGCTTCTTCGCAGGCGTCCAGACTATTATCCACCGCTTCCTTTACTGTGGTCAGTAGCGCTTTACGTTTATTATCAAAACCGAGCAGATGGCTATTTTTGGCGAAAAATTCCGAGACGGAGATTTCCCGCTGCTGCTTAGCCATCGACTCCGCCGTCGCACGGGTACGAGGCGCTTTGCCAGAGCCTGGCTTTGAATTACTCTTGGTTGCTGCTTTCTTTTTACCCACGGATTCACTGCTCCCAGCCAACGGTTCAGTCTGCCCCAGGCCAAAGCCTAATGTCAATTGCGAGGCCTTGTCCGATTTTTCGACGAGCTTTTGATCGGCCATCCTTGACGCTCCCCCCTATTGTTTCCAGTTCTCCCAGTCGCCGGGATGATAGCCCACCATCCCGCCATCGCAACTGTTGATGCCATCGAACCGATCATCGGCCCTTTCCCCACCCAGACGCCAATCAGCCCCTGCAAGGCACAATCCGGGCTGTGAATTTATGCTATCAATCTGTTCTTGGCTCTGTCGCAATGCCCACGAATTTGGTAGGATGCGGTTGCTTCGTCAGACGATGTCCACGAGGCGAATTATTGTGTGGTGTAACCATCACAGCTACAGCGCAAATGTCTCTGACGGACGACTGCTAAAGATCACTCATGGCTAATTGCTCGCCTTCTTTTCGTGATGATGTCTTCGGACACATAGGCCTAAACCACCCAGACCTGGTCCGGGCGTGGTTCAACGACCTTCAACTCATCGATTTGAGCGCAGGCGTACTTTCCGTCCAGGCGAATAATGGCGCGCAGCTAAAATATCTTCTTGAACATTGCCAGCCCGCTTTTGCCGAAGCTGCCCAAGCTGCCACCGGCAGACTCGTATCCGTAGCCTTTGACGCAATAGAAAACCCGAACGACCCCTACCTCGCCGGCCAATCTGGCACAGGCTCTACTTCCGACGAATTACAACTTCGCCCCGAAAACACCTTCGAACACTTCGTCACCGGACCTTGTAACCGCCTCGCCCACGCCGCAGCCACAGCCGTCGCAACCGCTCCAGGCGAAACGTATAACCCCTTCTTCATTCACGGTGGCGTAGGCCTGGGCAAGTCGCACCTGTTACAAGCCATTTGCCACAAGATTCGCAGCGAGAATAAACAGGCTAAAATCCTCTATATTTCCTGCGAAACATTCATCAATCACTTTATCGAATCCGTGGAACGCGGAGCGATTCACCAATTTCGCTATCGCTACCGCCATGTCGATGGCCTGGTGATTGACGACGTCCAATTTCTAGCTGAACGTGAACGTAGTCAGGAAGAGTTTTTCCACACGTTCAACGCCCTACATCAGTCGCAGCGGCAGATTATCCTCACGGCTGATTGCTCACCAAGCGAAATTCCCAGCTTAGAGGAAAGGCTGGTAAGTCGATTCAACTCCGGTCTCGTCGCGTTGGTCGAAAGACCATGCCTCGAAACGCGCATGGCTATCCTTCGTAAAAAGGCCAAGCTCCGCTGCGTTGAAGTTCCCGAAGATGTCATTCGTTTAATCGCAGGCCGACTCGACACCAACATCCGTGACCTGGAAGGCGCTTTGCTAAAACTAGACGCCCTCAGTCACGCCCAGGGAAGTCCCGTTACTATTGAGTTAGCCCGGTCTTCGCTAGGCCCGCTCCCAGGCCGGTCGGTCTCCATTCCCATCATTCTCGACATCGTAGCTAAGCGGTTCAACGTCAAGGTGACTGAGCTTCGGGGCAAAAAACGGTTCAAAGCGGTCACTTATCCGCGACACATATGTATGTACCTAGCCAGGCAACTGACCGACCAAAGCTTAGAGCAAATTGGCGGGTACTTCGGTGGACGCGACCATACCACCGTACTCCATGGCAGCCGCACCATTGCGAAACAGGCAAAGGCTGACCCGGACATGCAGCGGGTGCTCGACCAGCTTCACACGGAGGTCCAACATGCCGCTTACTAACACTGATATCAGCTGTCGGTTGCCTGTTAACTACCTGTCATTTTCCCGACGAGAAAAGGAAGTGCCTGGGAGCCTGTTAATAGACCGCCCGAATCGCACAGCTTTACTCACAGTTATTGACATGTGCTTTAAGGTGACAATCTTTCGTTATAACCTTAAACTACGGAACTTACGCGAAGGCGGGCTGGGATAACGATGGATTGTATCAGACATACTAAGACTACTACATATATATTATATAAGAGTATAATAGGACACCAGATAAGTTACTTACGAAAAGGGGAGCAGAACAGATGAAGCTGCGATTCAACCGAGAAGAGATGGCTGATGCACTACGCTCGATTTGCGCCGTAGCCGCTGCCCGTACCCCCAAGCCAATACTGCGATGCGTACACCTCGAAGCTAAGAGCGATGTGTTGTTACTCTCCGCGACTGATTTAGAAGTTTCAGTTCGCTGCGCCGTAACACAAATCGAAGTGGACCAACCTGGCGAGACAGTTGTCGTCGCAGACACGCTCTCGCGTATCGTGAGCGAGTGTAACGATGAGCTTCTTAGTTTAGAGATAGCGGATAGTCAGCTTCACCTTCGCGGTGAGGGTAGCCATTTTCAAGTCGTCACGATGGACGCCAAGGAATTCCCGGCTGTGCCTTCGATGGTCGATACGCCAGACATTGCTATCCCCGGCAAAATTCTAAAACGTATGATCGAGTGGACCCTTTTCGCCGCTGCGAAGGAAAGCACCAGGTATGCCATCAACGGCGTGCTATGGGAGCTTAACGGCAAGGAACTCATCCTGGCAGCCACAGATGGTCGGCGTCTTTCTTTGTCGCGTGGTGAGCTTGAGACGAACGGCAACGATACGTCCTTCAAAATTATTGTACCCAGCAAAGCTATGAACTTGCTCGCCCGCTTACCGGGTGATGGCGACCAACCTATCGGCGCAAAAATGTCCGGTAGTCAGTTGCTGCTAAGTGTAGGGTCAGCCACGATTGGCACAGCCCTGGTCGAAGGCAACTTCCCCAAGTACGAAGATGTGATTCCCAAAGACTGCGACAAAACGATGGAGATGAATACCGACGATTTTCTCGGCGCTTTGCGACGGGCAGCTTTGCTGACCAACGAAGAGTCTAAAGGTGTGAAGCTGTCTTTGTCCGACGGTAATCTCACCCTATCAAGCCGAGCGCCCGAGCAAGGCGAAGCGACGGTCTCCATCTCCGTGAAATACAAAGGTGAATCTTTGGAAATCGGGTTCAACCCCGTATTCCTGACAGACGTATTGCGCGTGTCGGATGCTGATAGCTTGACCATGAGCTTCAAAGACTCGAATCGGCCAGGACTCATCAAGCAGGGCGATGCGTTCACTTATGTCGTCATGCCGGTGAACTTGGCTTCGGCGTAACGTATTGTGGATAATGGGCTTATGGATAGCAGGCAGCTACAATGGGTCAACCGGAACAGGTCGCGTGGCTCGCGGACCCAAGGGGTAGGCGACATCGTTGGCCAGTTGGTCTCGAAGTTAGAGGACAGTTGGCACGGAGACCGAGACGCACTGCGAGAAGCTGTGTCGTCCATTACGGATGAGAATTTTGCCAGGCATTGCAAGCTTGGATGGATAGACCAGCGTGTCGTCACGATTTTAGTGGATGAGCCTACGTTGGTTTTTGAGATGCAGCGAAAATGGCAACAGCCATTGGAAAAGAAATTGAAACTCGCGCTAAAAAGAGGGCGCAACTATCGTATCAGGTTTGATTTCGATAGTCATGATTTACAAAAACGGGGATAACGCCGGTCGATAAGTTACCTTCAAAGTAACCAACGACGGCTAATAGGTGGCTACTACATGACGAGCACGACACCAACGGAAAAGACTTACGACGAATCCAGCATTACGGTCCTCGAAGGACTGGACGCGGTGAAAAAAAATCCTGGCATGTACATCGGCGGCGTGGGGGCTGCGGGCATGCATCACCTCGTGTACGAAGTCATCGACAACGCGGTCGATGAAGCGCTCGAAGGTTATTGCGATACCGTGCTTATCAAGCTCGGGGCTGATGGTAGTTGCAAAATCGTAGACAATGGCCGGGGGATTCCCGTTGGCCCGATGAAGCACGAAAACCCTAAGCTTGATGGCCGATCCGCGCTCGAAATTGTGATGACCGTGCTCAACTCCGGTGGTAAGTTTGATAGCGATAGTTACAAAGTCTCCGGCGGTTTGCATGGCTTGGGCGTCAGCGTTGTGAATGCTTTGAGTGAATGGATGCGTGTGGAAGTTCACCGTGAAGGCCAGGTACACACCATGTCCTTTTCGCGCGGTGACGTGACTGAAGAGATGCAATCCAAGCCCGGGCCTGGACACACGGGCACGAGTATCGAATTTAAGCCAGACTCCATTATTTTCAATGACTGCGAATTCAAATACGAAACGCTGCAAAGCCGTATTCGTGAATTGGCCTATTTGAATGAGCGCCTTCGATTGCAGCTTGTAGATGACGCGAGTGGTAAAGAGTGCGAGTTTTACTTTGAAGATGGGCTGAAAGAATTTTGCATCCATCTTGCCAGCGGCGCACAATCGCTGCTCCCCTCGCCCATCCTCTTTCGCGGTGAAGATGTCAGCCAAGGCCTTAGCGCTCAGGTCGCGTTGATGTTCACCGATAGTTATACCGAAAACATTTTGTGCTTCGCCAATAACATTCACAACATTCACGGCGGTACGCATATGTCAGCCATGAAAACTACCGTATCCAGGGTGGCTGGCAACTACGCAAAGAAGAATAATCTCATCAAGGGAGACACGACGGTAGTGGGCGACGATTGGCGTGAGGGTTTAATTGCAGTGGTAGCGGTGAAGCTGCGTGATCCAAAATTTGAAGCCCAGACCAAGGTTAAGCTGCTTAATCCTGAGGTGGAAACGTTTTTGTCGCAGATGCTTAACGAACAGCTCAATAATTACTTCGAGGAACATCCGGCTGAAGCTAAAATAATTGTGAACAAAAGTATCCAAGCTGCCCAAGCCAGAGAAGCCGCACGCAAAGCGCGTGACCTTTCTCGAAAAAGTGCGCTTAGTGGCGCAGGGTTGCCAGGAAAACTTTGGGACTGCCGAAGTAAAAACGCTGACGAAACGGAAATTTATCTGGTCGAAGGTGATTCCGCTGGCGGCATCGCCAAGCAGGGCCGTGATTCCTTTACCCAGGCGATTTTGCCACTCAAGGGTAAAATTCTAAACGTCGAGAAGGCCCGCATCGATAAGATGTTGGGGCACGACGAAATTACAAAAATAATCTCAGCCTTGGGTTGTGGCATTGGTAAAGAAGAGTTTAACGTCGACAAATGTCGCTACGGCAAACTCATTATCATGACCGATGCGGACGTCGATGGCTCACACATTCGCACCCTGCTACTCACATTCCTCTTTCGCCACATGAGGCCCTTGATCGAAGCGGGAAAAGTGTTCGTCGCGTTGCCGCCTTTGTATCAGGTCAAAAAAGGTAAGCACATAGAATATCTGCTCGACGACGATATACTTAACGCCAAGCTCGGCGAACTAGGCCTAAAAGGATTGTCCCTGCTCGTTTGCGAAGAAGACCAGGAGCCTGTTGTTATTGAAGGTGATGACATCAGCAGATTAACGGGCTTGTTAGATCAACTCGATCAGCAAATTCGTATTCTTGGTCGCCGGGGTATCTCGTTTGAAATGCTGGTCAAAGACCTCCGCGAATCACAGCGGGGGCTGCCCAAAATTTTAGCCTATGTTTATAGGGCGGATCAAAATTTGCCAGAGCGGCGCTTCATTCACGACGAAGCCGACTTATTAACCTTGCAGCAGAATGAATCCAGCGAGGGTGATGAGGTAGAAATTCAAGAGGGACGTCATGTTTTGCTCGCCCAGGCAGAAAGCACCAAGACCAATGGCCAGGGTGAATCGGAAATAGCGCCGCACCGCATCGTGCGCTATGAGCTAGCTGAGTGTCGTGTGCTGGACGACCTTATCGAAAAAATCGAAGCATTTAATTTAGCCATCGAAGACCTGTTTCTCGTGCGAGAAGAAATGGTTACTGGTGAGCTTTCGCCAGCGAAGTTTGTCTTGAAAGAAGCAGAGGGCAACCTTGTAGAATTAGCCAATCTTGCAGAAGTCGGGCCGGGCATTCGAGAGATTGGTCGAGGTGGGTTAGCCATCAAACGCTTCAAGGGTCTGGGTGAAATGAACGCCGACGAATTGTGGGAAACCACGATGGACCGCACCGTGCGCACCCTGCGCCGCGTTGTCATCTCCGACGACATGGAAGACTTAGAACAAGCTGACCTCGACACCCGCGAAGCCGACCGCATCTTCCGCTTGCTCATGGGCGATAACGTGGAAAACCGTCGCCGCTTCATCGAAGAAAACGCGGTAAACGTAAAAAATCTGGACGTGTAACTAATCGCGAAAATTTACCATATTAGTCCCCGCCATAACGAGCACGGGGTACAAAACGTTAAGCAGAGTTGCCATGTTCTCCTCGCTGGAGAGGAGTATGACGATCAGCGACTACTCGCCTGCTATCTCCGCAAAGCTATCGCGCAAGGTACAGCAAAAACCTAATTCAGACGATACGCAAGTACATTGACCAATTAGTAGTAGCCTCAGCCGTGTAACGCCGCTAATTGCCTCTAGCTTTTTCTGCTTCCTGGAAAGCAAATTGCGCACGGAGATCGTCTCGATGTCGCGCATAGGCTTCAGATAGCAATTGCCAACCTTCGCTATCTTCAATCGCAAATTTCGGCAACACGACATAGGAGCGTCGTATAAGTTGTGCATTCGTTTGATCGGTTGTCGTATGAAGCTGTAAAGGCGCAGAATACTCAATACGCATATTGTCGTCCGTATTCAAATCGTCGATCGTCTTGATACCGACGTCTTCTGCGATTTTGAGTATATATTTCTTTCTCATGATAAACGTGGATAGTACGTCCGTCCCCAGAGGGAACAGTACAGAGTTAAGATCAGAAGCCATGCCCGGGTTGTTTCGATAAAGGTCTTCGATGCTCGATAAACGCATGTCCAATCGTACGTCACTGCCCATTAAAATGATGTCCGCCGCATCTCCACCAAACAGCATAACGTACTTAAACGAGTTAGAATAAGTAGCCAGCAGACATCCAAGGTCTTCAGCGGACATGCCATAAAGGTGTAGCCACTGTGCCCACATGCCCCCTTCGCTGAGTTTGCTTTTGCCCAGCTCGAAAAATTCCTTCGTAAATAAATTGCTGACACCGCTAATCCACGGATTGGAAGGCTCCGAAATGACCAGGTCATAGGTGCCATCTTCGCTCAGAAAAAGCTGGTTACGAGCGTCATTAAGATAAAGCTTGACGCGAGAATCTTCGAGAGGTTGATTATTCCATTCGTCAAAAAAGTGACTCGCTTCCACCACCGCTGGTTCGATTTCTACAACATCAATTTGTGTAGGGCTTTCATGCCGCGTTACCGCCCCTACCGTGACACCGCTGCCCAACCCGATAACCATGACTTTTTTGGGAGACGGACGAAGGAAAAACGGCAGGTGGCCAAGGAGGTTTTGAGTTTACATATCCGCTGGACTATTGGACGCATCGATTTTTCCGTTGTTAGCCATCCAAATCGTGTCGAAAGTCTTATCCTTCCCCACAGTCACCACCGCCGACGGCCCTTCGTCGTACCAAATCAATTCATACTTCTCAATTTCCTCCATCAAGCCTTCGCGCGTGTGATTGTCAAATTTCGTTACATTATCAAATGCACCCATACCCATAAGCAAGGGATTCCAAGGCGGTGGATAAAGGTGCATAGCCAAGATGGCCATCGCAATGACACCACCACCCAATAGCGAACGCATCGGGTTTTTCTTTTCGCTCGACTTCGCCAAGGACTGGAAAGCCACAAAGGCAGCTACCGCGTTAAGTGAAACGCCCACCAGCATCGCGCCGCGAACATGTAGCCAGGGTAGAAGTATCAATCCCCCGGCCAATGCCCCAAAAACTGCGCCGACGGTGTTAATACCGTATAGTTGCCCCACTGGACGATTCAATTTATCTTCGTCAGTAATCGCAGCCCTAACCAAACAAGGAAAAGTCGCTCCCATCAGCAAGGCCGGTGGCAACATTAAGACCAGCGCCAATAACAATTGCGTATGCAAAAACCATTCTCGATGACCTTCCAGGGCCGTGTATAGACTCATGAAAGCAACCGGCAACTCGTCGTAAACATACATGCTCGCCCAGGACAATAAAGCGACGCCAAGTTGCAATACGACTAAACCTCGAACGACACCCAACCGTTGACCGCGGGCATACAAGCGGTCAGCCAGCACCCCACCAAGCCAGCCGCCAATCCCTATACCCAGCAGGAAGGCGAGTAGCATTATCGAAAACGCGTACGCGCTTCCCCCCAAAACCAAAGTCATCAAACGAAACCAGGCTAACTCATAGACCAAGCCGCAAAACCCTGCGATTCCTGCTATGATGCCCAAGGTTATCAACCCCCGGCGTTGGCTTGGCACGCTTTCTTCAGCATCGGACGAAACGGGTTTTGTGAAAATCCAAGCCCGCCAACCCAACAAAAGTGCCGCTAACGCGACGACGATGTTTGCTGAACAAGCAATTTTAGTCGTCGCCGACATGCCAAAACCAGGAAGCAGCACAAACCCCGCCAGCCCCGTCCCAATCACCGCGCCGAGCGTGTTCGCACCATAAAGTCGCCCTACGACCGTACCTGTATTGGATGATCGAGCCGACGCAAAACGCACCAGTAATGGAAGCGTCGCGCCCATGCAAACGGTCGGCGGAAGGAGCAGGATAGCTAGGATCAAGAACTGAACGAAAGTAAAAAGCGTAGGCCCAGGTGACATGCTCACCCAAAAACCGGAGTACACCGTAATTGCAATTTTCAAAGCCGCCGGAAAAAGCAATGCGTAAACACCAATCAGCGCTTCGAGAATCGCATAAACCAACAACGGCCTTTTGAATTGGTCTGCCCATCGACCAGCCAAAAACGCCCCAAGCGCCAATCCGCCCATGAACGATGCCAATACGGCGCAAATCGCCATCTGGCTAGCACCCAATGCCAGATGAAGTTGACGAGCCCAAATAGTCTCATAAATGAGAGAAGTTGCGCCGCTAACCAAAAACAATGCAACAAATACCCATACGGAAACTATGCGCACGTTTTGCTTGGGAATGGCCTCTTGTTCAAGACGTTTCCCTTGTTTGCGACTTTTCTTGGAATTGTCAGACTTGCTGCTTCGCACGATAATTTTATTTGCATTGGGAAATTCGTATTGGAGCCAGCGAGACTCGAACTCGCGACCTTCTGCATGCCATGCAGACGCGCTCCCAACTGCGCCATGGCCCCTTCACCGCAGGCATTATCAGCGATCCTCTCAGCGTTGGCAAGCACAACGCCCAGCGCGCCCTTCGACCCCAAAGCCCCGACTTGCGACGAACCAATCCAAATGCTTATGGCCAAAAATGCTGCGCAGAAAAATGTCAGCCCATGAAATTCTAATGACTGCGATTTTCTCCCCTATCAATTTCCAAATACAGAACGGGTTTCTTCGTCGTCCGAATAAAATCTTCGTTCAAATCGCACTAGAACAACAACCCGATTCTATGCTTCAACAAGCGTATCCGAATATGACCGTCCGATATTAAATATATCAAAAAAGCGCATACTTTGCGCCCCATAACCATGATTCTACAGTTGGAATATCGTTACAATGTTTCTACAATGGACCTGCAGTGTAGATGTTTGGGCCACTAATCGTCGTATTGCTGACGAACGACTGGCACTAAAAATTAGGGGAGCGTTTCCACGCAAGAAATACATCATGCTTGTCGCCACACGGACAACTAAGCCGACGATGAAACCTGCGCCAGTCGTCAAACGATTCTTGGATTACATATTCTTGGAGTGCGGACTGTCCGGAGAAACGGTTACAGCCTACCAGTGCGACCTGCGCGAATTTTGGAACTCCCTCGTAGATGCAGACGTCGAACCTAGCGAAATATCCTTCGAAGATGTGCAGCGACATCTCATGCAGTTGCACGAACGCAAGCTAAAGCTTTCTTCAATCGTCCGACATTTTAGCACGATCAAAGTTTTCCTTCGTTTCTTGAACCAGGAAAAAATCCTCCGACGCGATATTACAAGCTTCATGGAGTCGCCCCGAAGATGGCGAACCATCCCCCGCGTCATCCGCTATGACCAGGTTAAATCGCTATTGCACGCCCCCGACCTGCATGATGAATTCTTTCTGCGCGACCGGGCATTACTGGAACTTCTGTACGCCACCGGCATGCGCGTGAGCGAAGTCGTAGGCCTCACCCTCGACAACATAAATCTCAAGCTAGGCTACCTCCGCTGCATGGGAAAAGGTCGAAAAGAGCGTATCGTTCCTATCGGTAGCCACGCGATAGAAGCCCTCAAGCATTATTACGAAGACCTACGCCCTAGACTCCTTGGCGAGAATCACACCGATGCGATTTTTCTCTCCAGAACCGGCCGACCGCTCGACAGAACAAACATCTGGCGACTGGTCCGTAAGTACGCCGTCATCGCCGGCATAGAATATAAAGTCTCCCCGCATACACTACGACATTGCTTCGCAACCCATCTACTCCACGGCGGCGCAGACCTGCGCGTTGTCCAGGAGTTGCTAGGCCACGCCGACGTGACCACTACACAAATTTACACCCATGTAAACGAGACTCAGCTTCAACGCATCCACGAGAAGTGTCACCCCAGGCCATAGGCGCACCATTCCACATGCGCTAAGATGCCTTTAGGCTCCGAACGCTTACATTAAAGCACGAAGCCGATGTGGAGTAACCTCGCGTGCAACTTGATTTTTCTAACACAACTCACCTGGACGATAATCAGCTACAAAACATGATTATGCACGCGACCGACGGGTGGTCCGTTGGCGATGTTGTCGTGCGTGTGCGATATAGCCGGGGCGCAGATTTTTCAGGAACCTGCGTTTACGCCACCCAGCGGATTTACATCAACCTAGGAAAACATCTTCGCTATCCTTATATCATGAACACGCACATCGCACGCGGTAAAACGCACCTGGGCCAATGGGGCAAACCGGCCTACACCGTGGAATTCGCAGACGGTTTGCAGATCGCAGCTTTCATTTATCTACACGAGTTGTACCATCTGCTTGTTAAAATCGCAGACCGCAACAGGCGACAGAAGGAGACCATGTGCGATAGGTTTGCCACCCGATATGTCGTCGCCAATTACGGCGCAACCGTCCGAGATGACGCCGGAGCCGTCGCTCTTTCGGACAGTTGGGATGTACAAGATTTAGACCGTTTTGTCGCGAGGGCAAGAGTAGGCTCGCATCAAAATGCCGAGCAAACTCCTTCGGTCCTAAACCACGACCAGCAGCATGCACAGCAAGTGCTAACGTTTGGACTATGAACTATTTACCAAGCCGCGTGGCTTCACCCGCACGGACTTACGAATCTATTAGACGTGCCCATGGCAAGTGATAGGCAATTTGAAATCGGGAATTCACTAGCAAGCGACATGGGACTTAAGTCGTCAAGTCAGTAACTCCAAATTCAACAAGGACTTTTGAATGAACAATAACGATAAAACAATCGAAACTTTCCCCAACCCGCATCCGAACAGACAGTACCTCATCGAGCATCACGTTCATGAATTCACCAGCATGTGTCCCAAAACAGGTCAGCCGGACTTCGCCACGCTCCGCATTCAATATGTAGCTAACGATGCCTGCATCGAGTTGAAAAGTTTCAAGCTATACCTCCAGCAGTTCCGCATGAAAGGCATTTTCTACGAAGACATCACCAACGTCATCTTAGACGACCTCGTCTCCTCCATGGCCCCTTATTGGCTACAAGTCCAATCCACCTGGAGCGTAAGAGGCGGCATCCACAGCGTCATCACAGTAGAACACGGCGACCAGGAAACTGGTGAATTAATTTCAGAAAGTGACGACTAGTCCGCCACGAGTTGTATTGAATTAAGGAAGGTCAGTCTCTTACAGAACCGTCCCGATGTACGTCGGGATGAGGAAGCGGTCTCTTAGCCGCCAAGCCTAATCCTCATCAACCAACTCCTGGCATTAACCTTCAACTACACTGCCCTTGCTTCCCCCTCCCCCAACAACCTGAGTACATCCACATTAGATGGTAGCCCCATCGCCGTCCGTCTAATTTCCTCCGCCGATGCCCATCGCACCTCGGCTATTTCCTCTGGTGCAGGAACTATCTCACCCTCAAGATGCGTCACGAGCCAAACCACTAAGACGTAACCATGCTCAACCAATCTAACCGCCCCCAGCCGCTTCGCCGGCTTCACAACAATACCAAGCTCTTCCTGCAATTCTCTTTGAACCGCCTGCCGGGAAGTTTCACCTCGTTCGACATGCCCGCCCGGAAAGCACCAATAGCCCCCCCGAACGACCTGCGTCGCACGCTTGATAAACAAATAGCGATCACGCTGCACCAATATCCCAATCACACCGCGTCGAATAGAAATCTTTACCTTTTTCTGTTGGTGCTTTTCCATGTACTTCTCGCTTACCCCGTACCTTTATAGTAAGCGCAAAAAAACGGGGCCGTCCAAGGACGACCCCGTCGATAAATTCTACATTAGGCTAACTATCAATTACGGATAAATTAATGTGTCCGTAGATGAATAATTAGTAATGCCTACGCCAAATACATCCTGGCCTGGATAAGGCTCAGGAGAGAACTCGCCTGGCAGCGTACCATGAATTAATAGTTTACGATTCACATCGTCCCAATTGCCAGTACCATCAATGACGGTATAAATGTTGTCCTTATCAATACCAACAATTGGCTTTCGTTCAAAAGTGGCATGTCCGTCAGCGAAAAGGCAGTTTTGACCTTCGCCTGCACCTCTACCACCATGATTGGAAGAATTGAATCTTCTCCAATCCTTTGGTGACGAATCAGAAAGAATATCATCTCCCAATGGGGTTTTCCAGGCATTAGTGCTAACGTCTGTCACGGTTGTAGCCGTATAGAACGGACCTTTGTCAGCAATAACAATCATACGAGAGTCCATACCTTCACGAGGCCTTGTATCTCGAGGGCCGAATGGCACTTGATAGCCATAACTCACGTTGTCGTAAGTTTCAAAGTCGTAGTAAAGCTCTAAGTTTTCAGTGGGATCTTTTTGGTCCGAGCTACTTGGGCAGATAAATTGCTGAACTGTAACATCGCCCGAGCGAATCAGCATCCAAAATGACCGTGTGACTGAGAGCAGCGAGCTCCTGTTGCCACCGTTCCTGTCGTCTGCCTTGCTTTCCTCATGACGCTGATATCCAACGCCATTATTGCCCGCGGCTACGTCTCCAAAGTAACGAACACTTTGGGTGCCATCCGGCAATTTCTTGTCAAATGCAGGTACAGGCCAACGCTCCTGGTTGTCATTGGCATAAATCTTACACGACGTACCAATACCCTTGATATTGGACTGACACACCAAACGCTTACTCAACTCACGAGCACGCGAAAGGCTAGGTAGCAAAATCGAGATAAGCAACGCGATGATCGCAATCACCACGAGTAGCTCGATCAGCGTAAAAGCTCGCATCTTAATTCTTTGTTTCACTGTTCTATCTCCCTTGTAATGTTCCTCTGTAGTGTTCTCACACTTTAGCCAAAATTAGAGCCAGACACCACTAACAGCCAAAAGGCAGTCACGCCCAACGAAAGTGTGCCCCCCATATGCAAGCACAACTTTCAAACGCATAGGCGATTCAAATACGCCTGATGTCCAGCTCACTAACTTCCTAACTCCCAAGGCCCAACAGATCGTCCGATCACACGCTGCGTAACAAAAAACGTTACGTAATACAAGCCGTGGTCGATTGCGATCATGCAATAACCAAAACGTCTATATGAAACTATAAAAACGGACACATCAGCCGCACATCGCTATCACGCGACCCGGTTGTGGAGACTCCGTAGCCAGCCAGCGCGCTGTAAAACAAAAACGCCAGCTACGAATCCAAAACCAAATCTCGGCTACGCATGCGCAGTACCAGACCGTTTGGTTACTAGCTTCTTATTAGAATGTCTGTGGTGTGGGTTGAGTCAGATAGAGGCGAGGGAAATACTGGGTACAATAGATAATTATAACGGCTACCGCCTGCTTGGATATATTATGATAACGGTATCAAATCTGAATAAATCGAGCCCTCTTCGCTCATCGGTACAAATCGTACAACACGCACGAATTCATACACTTCTCCACAATCACCACCTAAACTCTACCCCAATTTTAATCACATGTCAATAGTTATCGTACTTTAATAATGGCCCAACCTTAATCGCCAATCCTTAACCTATACGCAATCGGTCAAAATCAATGTCAAACAGCTTGGCTACCCCCAGCCCAAGCATGTGAGCCTGGGCAAGATAGGACACTTGCTCTGGGGAAGCCGCTATTGCTTCCAACCCTTTCCTGGATCGTGTATCGTTCAAAATGGAAACACCAACAGCGTCCAGCGCGACCGGATCAGACGAAACTAAAATGGAGCCAAGATCAGAAATTGAGCCGCTATTGGCGTTAGGCCCCCCACGATACACTACACGCAAGGCGTCTACCACATTAAGTTTCAATTTGTCTTTAATTTCTGGCAAAGCAACAATGTCAGCTATAAATGGGGAACAGCCGTTACCATGGAATCTTGCGGGATGCTGGACTAAACCATGAGAAAGATTTTTCAGGCAACAGGTGATCGAGGCAATGTTGTGAGTCTTCAAGAACGGCACGTTGATGATAGCTGTTACTTGATCCAGTACGCGAGATAAATGGTCCGAACCGCTTCCAAAATCGCTCGCAACACTACGATAGCCCGCAGTCATTGGCCGTGTTTGATACCGCTTCACAATGCTGATAGGGGCTTCGATGCAAACGATTTTGCTCAGAGGCCAGCCGGCGTCCATCAGGGATTCAATCATTACCTCAGCCAGAGTCAACGTCGTACCAATGATCTCCTGTGCGGATGAGTTGAACTTCAAACCAATAACATCTCGATCACTAAGCAAGGCGTGCCATGAGGATTCGAGAGATTTTTCTTTGGTTAAGGTTTTAAGTGCCGCTTCAATCATTTCCCCCAACAGATTCTTGTGGACTTTTGCGTCAAGAACGACGAAATCAGATGTCACCTCCACGACATGGGCTGTGCTGGGTGGAGTTTTTTGTCCTGGCTTAGGCGGTGGCGCATCCTGAGCGAAAGCGCTGAGCGCGGGAGCTGCAGCCGTGCTTGATGCGATGCTCAAGAACGTCCGGCGCGAAACCTTTGGCGTTAGATTATTGTTTTCCGGTTTTGGCATCTGCTGATCATTCGTGCAACCTACTGCAATCTCAATAACTTATCGGCAATGCCTGGGCCATTTGTAAAACCGTAGGCTTAGGTTGTGTAGCTGCCCGCAAAATGGACCAACAAAAAAAGCGTGCCCTGCCAGGTTAGCAGGGCACGCTTGGAAAAATTCTTTTTCAGTCAAAACTACCAAGCCGCAATTTTTCGCGAGCCGACTTCAAAAATGGACTGCGTTTTCAGCAACGTCAACTCTTCCGGGAAAGCATGAAACGTGTGTATGAGCAATTCGTGATCCCTTGCATCGAAATCGACGAACGAAAACGGCGCAAGCCCTTCATGCTCCCACTCAGGAAAAACCTCAAATAACCCGCGATTTTCAGCATGGTGCATATAGTCCCGATGCGTAGCTGGAAATAGTTGTGGCGTCAATTTTTCTATCTGAGTTGAAAGAATATACTTTACATCATGCTGAAAAGACTGCGCATGATCCCGCTCTCCCCTGAAACGGAATGACGTAGCTAATCCCGCTTTAGGAAGAAGGTCTAGATCGTCTGCAATCACTTCCGTCAGTATCTGATCCCCAATCTGTACACTGACTACATGTGATAAGCCCACCACCCAAATCTCTGCTTGATAGCGCTCTCGCTCTACACGCGCGACACGTTGGATGTTAAAAAGTTCCGGGTGCAATGCCCTTTGGTAAAGGCAAAAATGCATGTCGTCTACCCGTTGTTTCGTCTGTGCTGGTTCCAGCTGTCCTCGTTCCACTGTTGTCACCTATCCCTATAAATTAAAAGGTCCGTTTTCCTCACCCGATCAGATTATAATGGTAGCATGTGTCAATTCCATGTTTTTCTTTGAGATATCGTTAAATTTATGTAAATGTACATAATTTTACATAACTTCAGGTATTATAGGACGATGCGCCATATTCAGGCACTTATTGCGCCCCTGTTTACAATGTAGTTACACGGGGCAGTATCGCCCAAATGCCGGTTTCCCAGGATATGGATCATCATGGACCATAATTGGCGGTTGCTCGTGGTTTTGACTGCGCTATAATGACCAGCGATGAAAAAAGCCGTATCTATAAGTTTGATCTGCTGCATTCTCACAGCCCAGCTATGGTTGAGGCCAGATTCCGTTCACACTGACGATATTGAGGCACAGCCAAACTCACAGGTCGCGGACGCTGCGGACAAGGTAGTCGAGGGTGATGCGGTTGATGGTGAGCCGGATAGTGAGACGGGTACGCCGCAGGATCAGCCAGTGAATCCAATCCTCGCCCGCGCAGCCGTGGCTGACAAAAGTGGGCGTCTTACAAAACCATTGAACATCAGCCGAGTATTGGCCTTGGCTAATCATGGCCAGGCTGTGAATTGTCAGCGAGATCCGCGAGGCGAACACTGTGAACGCATCGCATCCGCCACTCGATGTAGAACTGCTCATCAATTGGCTATCGCCCTCCCGACCAGGCCTCATGCCCCACCTTTGGCGTAATCTCGTCCCGCACTTTAGGCGGAGATGATTTCAGCTTGAGACATTAACTACGTCAATATAAAATATAGAGCGCGCAGCCATGCAGGCTTTACTTATTTTTCTTAAATTTAGATTTTTGAACTACGCGATTGATTCGTCGTCGGCGCGAAGGAGCAGCTGCGACGTTGCCTAATATATGGAGATGAAACGGAATGAATGATCCCAATCGGCTAATGAAATGGCTATTGATTATTGGTCTGGTAGTACTGTCTTTGGTGATTCTTTACCCACCGGGTGAAAAGCTAAAGGGCGGTATCGACCTGGTCGGCGGAACGAGCATGTTGTTCGAGATCGACACGACAGGTTTAGAGCCTAACCAGATGAGAGACTTGTCTACGAAGGTGATGGAAGTCCTGAAAGATCGCGTAGACCCCAACGGTCAGCGCAACCTGGAATGGCGACCAGTCGGCAATACCCGTCTGGAAATTCGTATGCCTCGACCGCCAAAGAAGGCCATCGAACGTCGCAACCTATACAACAAGGCTATTGAAAAGCTTGCCGAGTTGCATCTGTCGCGCTTTGAAGTTGAATCCGCGCTGAACGCCGGCGATGATGGCCGAGAGGCAGCGATGGCTGGCTTGGTGAAGGGCGTTAGCGAGCGAACGCCTTTAATCGAAAATCTCCAAACGGCATACACGGCATTGTCAGCCATTGATAGCGAAGAAGACTTAGCTGGGTCAGACGCGGCGAAGGCGGCTTATGAAACTGCGATCAGCGAACTATTGGCTACGACTATGCCAGTGAATCGGTTAACAGATATCTTATCGCTGAAAGTTAGCCCACGGCGTGATGCAGAGCTGGATAAACTTCGTAAAGAGTTTCCATCTTACGATTCATCATCTGGTGGCAATCGTTTAGAAACCGTCGAAAAGGCGTATGGATTGTGGGCAAAAAACAAGGCTGACCTTGAAGACCCATCGGATTTGAAGCGGTTGCTTCGTGGTGCGGGCGTGTTGGAGTTTCGCATCTTAGCTGATCGCGACGCGGCTTCTCCGGGTAATACGACAGAGCCTTCGCAACCGATTGCGCGTTATACGGATCAGTTGTCCAAGTTAGGCCCGCGCCCACAAGCGGGGGACCGTTTCATCTGGTTGCCTATCAACGACATTTTGAGGTTTACCCAGGCGGACAATATGGAAGATTTCGAGGCGACCAAAGGTTTGCCCGGGCGACCTATCATTGAAGAATATGCAGGTCGCTATTACACGTTGTTCCATAACGACGCCAACATGTCCATGTTGCAGTCGAAGGGTACGGGAGCGAGATGGAAGCTGATCTCTGCCTTCCCGGATCGTGATCCTATGTCTGGTGAGAATGTGGTTTCGTTTACTTTAGACCCACACGGAGGCCAACAGTTTGGCGAGCTGACCGGCAACAACAAGGGACGCCAGCTTTGCATCGTGTTGGACAACGCGGCTATGTCTCGTGCGAATATTTTGGACCGCATTACCACGCGATGTCAGATCAAAGGTGGTTTCACATTGGAACGCGCTCAAAACTTAGTGCGTATTCTCGACGCCGGCTCGCTACCCGCCCGACTTCGTGAGACGCCGTTGCAAGAGCAGACGGTTGGCCCAAGCTTGGGCGAGAGTAATCGCGTGAAAGGTCTGCGGGCTGCGGCGATTGGCGGTATTTCTGTAGCAGTGTTCATTCTGCTTTACTACGGCATCGTGGCGGGAGGCATGGCTAATGTCGCGCTGGCGATGAACCTGCTCATGGTACTAGCGATCATGGCGCTCGTGCAGGCAACGTTCACGTTGCCAGGTATCGCGGGTTTGATCTTAACAGTAGGTATGGCTGTGGATGCCAACGTGCTGATTTTTGAGCGGTTTAGAGAAGAGCGCGATCGAGGTGTCGTATTCAAAAAGGCGCTGAACGCTGGATACGACAAAGCGTTTTCTACCATTTTCGATGCCAACATCACGACACTGCTGACTTGTGTCATACTCGGTTTTGTCGGTAGTGAAGAAGTCAAAGGCTTCGCCATCGTGCTGGGCATTGGTATTGTCACCAGTATGTTTACGTCGTTATTCGTGACTCGTCTTGTGTTTAATACACTGATCGCTAAGGGCATGTTGAAAGACTTGTCGATGCGTCGAATCATTGGCAAGGTGTCGATTGACTGGTTGGGTATGTATCGCAGCTTCGTACCGATCTCGCTTATTGCGGTAACGCTGGGATTATCCCTCTTTTTCGGGCTGACCAGTACGAACAAAGAAGCCGTCTTTGATATCGAATTTCTAGGCGGGACGAGCATCCAGATAGATTTCGAAAAAGGCATCGTCATGAAAGACCAGGAGGCCACCGATGCGATTACCTCTACCGACGCGGGTAGTGCCGCAAGTTGGCTTCGCACGTCAGCCGATTCACTCGCCTCTGCGACGGTATCGCCGGGCGAACAGCCAGGTCAGTTCACGATGACTTCCAGTGAGCTTTCCGGGACGCAGTTGGGTGCATTGATGCGAGCGGCGTTGGGTAATGATATTGACCGAGACGGTATTCAAGTAGCAGGACGTACGGCGACCTTTATTACCAAGTCAGGTCAGATGGCCATGGCTGATTTTGAGCAGGCAAGAGTCAATGCAGAACAGGCCGTGCGCCGGGCAGGTAATCGATTGGGCGGCGCTCGTGTTCAAAGCGTGACTGATATCGAAGGCGCTGAGGACAAAGGACCGTCTTACGAAATTTCTACCATCGAAACCAATCGTGACATGGTGCAGACAGCTGTGTTAGCCGTGTTAGGTGATAAGCTGGCTGTGCAGCGGTCGATCAACTTTACAACAGTTGAAGACGAAGAGCTGACACGCGCAGGTTATTTTGTGGTAGAAGCTGATGACCATTTTCTTTCAGATGTGGTCGGTGGCGATGCCACGTTTGACATCAGGCGTTTTCGTGGAGGAGCGGCTGTTCAGGTTGCACTCGATGCAAACGAAGAGGCTATTACGACGCAAGAAGTCGATCGGCGATTGCGTGAGGTTAGCTTGCAACCAGAGTTCGATCAGTTGCGAACGCTGGACTCGGTCGTCTTCCCATTAGGGAATGCATCCAAAGGTGCAGATGGTCAAGACCTGTATAGAGGTTTTGCCATACTCGCGGTGGACGAGGCCTTGTTGTATGACAATGATCCTACTCAGTGGGAAACGTCGCTCGCTCAGATTAAATTGTCTCAGGTGCAAGCTGCACTGGGTAGCGAGAAGTCGTTCTCGAAAGTCATTGCTTTTGCACCACAAATTGCCAAGCAAACCAAAAACCGTGCGATCTTCGCAGCCGTACTCGCATTCGCTGCTATCGTGGCCTACTTATGGCTACGGTTTGGTTCTAAAGATTACGGATTGGCTGCGATCGTTTGTCTGGTACACGATGTGTCCATCACGCTGGGCTTGATAGCTGCTTCGCATTTTATTTTCAGCACGTTCATAGGTAAGGCGTTTATGATAAGCGATTTCAAAATCGACTTGCCCATGATCGCGGCTCTACTCACGGTGGTGGGTTATAGCCTGAATGATACGATCGTGGTGTTCGACCGAATCCGTGAAAACAAGGGTAAGGTCGGTAAGCTGAGTCACACTCTTATTAACAACAGTATCAATCAAACCCTGTCTCGAACGCTGCTGACATCGTTCACGACAGCTATGGTTGTGTTAGTGTTGTATGTGTTTGGCGGTCAGGGCGTGCATGGGTTTAGCTTTGCCCTGCTGATTGGTGTCGTTGTCGGTACTTACAGTTCGGTCGCAGTGGCGGCTCCGTTGTTGCACCGTCCGATTATCCTGCGACGAGTGGTTACGGTTATCATAGGGCTTGGCGCGGTAGGCATTGTCTACGCGGAAGTGCCTAGCACAACTGCTCAGCTGGTATGTGCCGGGATCATCGCATCTATGGTGGGTTATAGCCTGATGAAGAGTGGCGTTAAGCAAAATTATCGACAAGTTGCGAATGCGTAATTTGGTGTGACGCGACGCGCGTTATATAGTGAATAAATTGCCTCCAGGCCCATGAGAGACGACTCTCATGGGCCTGGTTTGTAAACTGCTTGCGCGTCATGTGGTTGGAAATAGCTGATATGCCAATACGGGGGATGTGGAATGCCAGAATCTCCGTCCGCCATCTTTTGTCGGTAGGCATAGGATGGGACACCAAGAGCTTATTCTTTGCATCCTGAACATCCCGCTTGCCAAATCCGCACAAAAAGGTAACGTCGATGGTTCGTTTGCGCGCAAAATGAACATAACGCCAATCAAGGCGTGAAAATCCAAACATGGTGGGGAAGACGAAATGAAAGATCCGCGAATTACAAAATTAGCTGACGTATTAATCAACTACTCAACGGAGCTTAAACCCGGCGAGAAAATTCTTATCGAAGCCATCGACATTCCCTCAGAGATGACCTGCGAATTGGTCCGCCTAGCCAGACAGGCCGGGGCAGACCCGCTTGTCACCATCAAGAATCAACAGGTTCACCGCGCGCTTCTCATGAATTCATCAGAGTCACAGCTTGGTCTCATAGCCGAAGTCGAAGCCCTGCGCATGAGCAAAGTCGATGCCTACATTGGGCTTCGCGGTTCACACAACATCGCCGAATCTTCTGATGTACCCGAAGCCGCCCACAAACTATACCAAAACACTATCTGGCAGCGTGTTCATCAAGAAATTCGCGTGCCCAAAACGCGATGGGTCGTCCTACGTTGGCCACATCCCGCCATGGCCCAACAAGCGAACCGTAGCACCGAAAGCTTTGAAGACTTTTACTTCGACGTATGCACCATGGACTACGCACGCATGTCAAAAGCCATGCAGCCTTTAGTCCAGCGCATGAATAAAACGGACAAGGTTCATCTCGTGGGGCCAGGGACTGATTTGAAATTTTCAATCAAAGACATCCCCGCGATAGCTTGTGACGGTAAGCTAAACATCCCCGACGGCGAAGTTTTCACCGCGCCTGTGCGCGACAGCGTCAACGGAACATTGCAATATAATGCCCGCACCATTTATCAAGGCGTTGTCCACGACCAAGTGAGATTCGAATTTGCAAACGGAAAAATCGTTAAAGCTACCAGCACCAACTCAGAGCATCTCAACAAAGTTTTAGACTCTGACGAAGGAGGCCGGTACATCGGAGAATTCGCCATTGGTTTTAATCCGTTCGTCACTGAACCCATGCTAGATATTCTTTTTGACGAAAAAATCGCCGGTTCGTTCCACTTTACGCCAGGCCAAGCTTACGAAGAAGCCAACAACGGCAACAAAAGCGCCATCCACTGGGATATTGTCTGCCTACAAGACGAAGCTCACGGCGGTGGAGAAATTTGGTTTGACAGCCAACTCATTCGCAAAGATGGCCTATTCGTCGTCGATGACTTAAAAGCGTTAAATCCTGAAAATCTAAAAGGTTAGCGTTTACATCGATATTAAAAATAATTGTTTTGACGAATCATCCAGGCCCGGACAAATTGTTCTTGACGCCGAATTTCTCCACAATAAAATTCCATAGGAATTGCGGTCGTGGGAATTGCCCAGCGAGCGAACATCGCTTTACTATTTTCGACGCAGGTTAGTCGTCGATCCCGTGGCTGCCAGTAAGGAATTAGTGAGGAAGGACATGCCGAACGACGCATTTTTCGATACGCATGAACAACGGCCTTCGCCACAGGACTCGCCACAGCTTTTACCAGATATGATGCCCCTTACCGTTGATCCCCAACCCACGTGTATTGAAGCCACGGACGAGCAAAAAGCAGATGCCTTTTCAACGCTTCACACAGGGCGCGATCAAGAACTTGAGTCTGACAGCCATGAGCCACTTGCCTTGCAGGATTCTACAGAGTTAGCTCTCGAAAGAGCGATCAATCCTCTAGCCGCTGATGAAGATGAGCATGTTGACGATGATCTCGATGACGACGACGATGATGAATTAGAAATCGAAATCGAAATCGAAATTGATGACGACCTTCTCGACGACGATGATGAACTCGATGACGATGACGATTAACAATATCCAATCGTTCACGCCTAGCCCCGATAATTGTTTCTCAGTATTTGTTTGGTAGTAGTCCGAGAATGATCTGTAATTCACGTCACTTGAGGACGCTACAAAAAGGTTTCCAATCGTTATCAAGGCTCGATCAAGTAGTCTTGTGCATGATCCGATGCATAAGCATGTCACAAACACCAACTGAAATCGCCGCAGAGCAAAGAACGTCAGTCGAATCAGACCGTCGGGCAGGAAGTCGCTCGTCTCGAGCCACGGTTGATCGACGATCAGGCATGGATCGACGTCGCGGGCCGGGAAGACGTCGCGGCGAAGTACGCCGGGCGGCTGAAGAAGGTGAAATAACAGGTGAACTACTCGAGTTTATCATGACCATCGACGAGTACAAACGCATCAATGAACGACCTTTTCCAACTTGGTCGGAAGTCTTCGAACTCATCCATTATCTAGGCTATAGAAAAGTCGCCCCCCGCGCAGACCACATCAACACCGCCAGTGGTAGCGATGCGCTAGAATCTCCATGCGGCAACGACAACGAATCAGCTTAGTATTTCAGAAGCCCCTATTAATTCCCATCAGAGCCGCACGGCGCAAGCCTGCGGGCATACATGTGGGCATACCGCACAAGCTTGAGAACATGCCTCAGGAGGTCCGCGCGCCATAGACGCTGTCTCCAGATAGTCACCAAGCTGGGCGTTAGGTACGCTGAACGATTCCCGCTTGTACACGAATGGCAACTTAATGTAGTTCAGATGCAATGAGTTGTTGTAATATGCGTAGCGTTCGAAATCGCCGAGCTAGTCATCAAATAAGTGATGCGCATCCGAAGACTCATGCGGCGGCTCGTTCAGACTGGGAAACAGCGACGTGTGCATTGCTGACGATTCATAAAGCACCACGGGGTAACCGCTCAGCCTGTCGTATAGCATGACCAACTGCTTGGCAAATCGTTTCAAGCCAAATCGCTTTTTCGCTAAAAGATGACCCTGCTCCGCTAAAAATTCTCGTCGCTCAGGCTGGGTGATGACTTCTCTCAACGCAACAGCTAGTTTTTCAGGATTGTGTGGCGACACAAGTAACCCGTGCTTACGATCAGTGATGACTTCAGGAATCGCGCCTACCGTCGTAGCTACGACGGCTAACTTGTGAGCCATTGCTTCCAAAAGCGAAATCGGCAAGCCCTCGTTGTGACTCGCAACGACATAGACGTCGGCCCAATCAAGCAACTCGGCCTTATCTTTTCCGCGCACTTCACCTACATATCGCACCACATCATCAAGACCAGTTGCGACAATCTTTTGGTTTAATGTTTTAGTATCCCCCGCACTACCTTCCGGGCCTGCGAGAACAAGCTCAAACTTTACCTTTTCATAATGCAATCTTTCGCACGCACATAACAGATCATCGATGCCCTTCCAATGGTCCATACGGGCTAACAATAGCAATCGACAAGGGCCAGGTTGCGTCGCAGCGTGTTTGTCCGTAGGTATCTCGACGGAATTTTCAATGACGTGTATTTTTGCGTGAGGCGACATACTTGCGATACTTTCCTGCCAGGAACATGACAGTGCAATCACGGCGTCCGCCTTCGCTAACGACCAACGAACAAAGGTTCGTTTGAACATTCCAAGCTGTGCAAAAAATTCATCGAAACTAGCACCGTGAATATGCAGCACCGCATGAGCGCCCGCCTGCTGAGCGATGAGCATGTCTAATGCCGCTCGAAAAAATGAGAATCCGCTACAGGTGTGAATGTGTGCGATGGGCGATTGGCTAGACCGTAACGTGCGTCGTAAATCAAGCAGTCGGCGAATATGACGGCCAAGGCGACTTACCAAAGACTCGGCTGAGTTACTGCTGTGCGTGGTTTCAAAATGTTGTACGCGATACTGCCCAGCATAATCAAGGCTATCCATTTGCGCAACGACCGTAGTTATCCCACCCACCGCTGAGGTCGGCGGGCCTACGACGGTAATTATCTTAGGTCCGTCAAAATGAGTTAGCTTGGTTCGTTGCCCCACAAATGCTTCTCCGAAACCGCAGTCATTGCGGGTTACGCACGGTAAACACGTTATCGTCCTGATAACCTTATGCGTATTCGTCGGTAGCCTATGGGGCGTGGTTTAGATCGGTTTTCCTCTGGCGATTTATGAAGCCCAGAACTACAGAGCATCTCTTGCCGAGTGCATAATAGTTGCGCCAGGATCAAGCAGCAGGATGGCTTGGGTAAGCGTCGCGTCATAGACGCTACAAATTTGAAAATGCCTCCGGAGCGGCGTTTACCCGTGTTTATTCAAAGCCGTGCTACAGGGGCAGTGCCGTGGGCGCGCCTATCGGTCATTCGCAAGACATTTCCACCGCGTGTGCCCATGTCACCCACATGCTAAAACGGTCGTGCGCAACAGACCGTCGCTAGCTTTGGTTTACGCACGCTTTCTTTTTAGCGGCGCGGCCTTCTTCGATGATTTAGATACGGGCTTACTTACAGGCTTGGTAACAACCATTTTGACGTCACTCTTAGCCTTTTCTGCGCTTTCTTCGGTTGGTTCCGCTGGGCGACGTTTAGCAATAACAGCCGCGTAAATTTCCTGGAAAAGTTCTGGATTATCCAGCAGATACTGCTTGGCGTTTTCTCGCCCTTGTCCTAATCGTATATCTTTATAACCAAACCACGAACCGCTCTTGATAACGATGCCGTCAGCATCAGCTAGATCGATCAAATCTCCCTCAGCACTGATCCCGCTATCAAACATGATGTCGAACTCGGCTTCTCGGAACGGCGCAGCTACTTTATTTTTAACCACCTTAGCCCGGACGCGGTTTCCAGATATCGTATCGCCATCTTTAATAGCTGCGATGCGACGAATATCTAAACGGACCGAAGCATAAAACTTTAGCGCACGACCACCCGGGGTAGTCTCCGGGCTACCAAACATCACGCCGATCTTCATACGAATCTGGTTAATAAAAATGACGACCGTTTTGGACTTGCCAATGGCTGCGGTCAATTTTCGCAATGCCTGGCTCATCAACCGAGCTTGAAGCGCTACATGCGTATCGCCCATACTGCCTTCAATTTCCGCTCGCGGAATCAAAGCAGCTACGGAGTCAATGATAATGACATCGACAGACCCGCTACGCACAAGCATTTCGGTAATCTCAAGCGCTTCTTCACCGGACTCCGGCTGACTAACCAGCAGCTTCTCGATGTTAATGCCACATTTTTTTGCCCACGTCGGATTGAGCGCATGCTCGGCATCGACAATAGCTGACACGCCACCTTCTCGCTGAGCAGCTGCGGCGACGTGTAGCGCGAGTGTGGTTTTACCGGATGATTCCGGGCCATACATTTCAATAATTCGGCCTCGCGGCAATCCTTTACCACCTAAAGCAAGGTCGAGCGAAAGCGTGCCCGTGGAAATGCCATCCACCTCGGCCTGCATTTTATCCATCTGGAGAATCGCGCCCGTACCAAACTGTTTTTCAATCTGCTGCAGCGCTCGGCCAAGTGCTTCCTGACGTTTCTCTTCCTGCTTGTCGGTCATGACAATTTTCATGATTCCATCCTTGTTGTGTGATGACTTTATGATTTACGCAGCATACCGAAGCGACTGCTCAATATGTCGGCCCACACAAAGGAAACGCCGACACGTTTAATACTTAATTACTTAATCGTTAAACTGTAGCATGTTAATGTACCCATCGACCCGCTGATTAATCTCGTCGCGGCCAAGCTTTTCTACGCGACGTAATGAAAAATCTTCGATTGTAAATGACGCCGCTACCGTGCCATGAACCATAGCCCGGCGAATGGTGTCACGATCAAATCGGCCTTGCTCAGCCAAGTAACCCAACACGCCGCCGGCGAAACTATCGCCTGCTCCGGTGGGGTCACGAACCTCTTTAGAAGGAAATGCCGGAATAGCTATTGGCCCTTCTTTGGTGAGAAGTAAAGCGCCGTGTTCACCTTTTTTGACAATGACAAAATCAGGCCCAAGCGTAAGCAAAGCCTCACCCGCTTCGACTACATTCAACTTATCCGTAAGCATCTGCGCTTCGGCGTCGTTAATAATTAGCCCGTTCACCATGCGAAGTGTTTCGAGCAGGGATTCTTTTTCAATATTAATCCACAAGTCCATCGTGTCGCAGACAACGAGCTTGGGCTTGGTTATTTTAGATAGCAATTCACGTTGCAAGGCAGGATGAGAATTAGCCAAAAAGACAATGTCGCTATCGGCAAAAGAAGCCGGGACGGACGGACCATGCTCACCTAAAACATTAAGATCAACTGAAAGCGTATCCCTCTTATTGACATCGTCCTGATACTTCCCCGTCCAGCGAAAAGTTTTACTGCCTGCTCGCTCTTCCAAGCCAGCTAGGTCGATATTTTTCGAGGCGAGGGTCTGCTTAAACTCAGCCGGGAAATCTTCACCCACCACGCCCACGAGACGAACCGGGACATATTGACACGCAGCAAAAGCAAAATACACAGCCGACCCGCCCAAGACGCCATCCGCTTGTCCGTAAGGGGAGATCACCGTATCGATGCCGATGCTGCCGGTAACTAATAATTGCACGATTAAATCCTTATATATCGTTTACGTTTTCAGCTACGACACACACGCCGCTTCGCGGTACATGCTATAAACATAGCAGAAAACTATATCCAAGTGTCAAAACAAATCCACTCAACGCCTTGATACTACTACATCATCGGCCGATAGGCAAGCATAATGTTAGATAAATGTTAGGTTGTATGTTTGGGCTATTAGAGGAGGATGTTTCACTTCAAAAATGAGCATTTATAGTGCCAACCTAGCTGACACTAAGCCAGAATTCAAGCCGCGGGCGAAATGAAATCCCGATGTTTCGGGAGTTTGCGCGCACGCCAAATTGTAATATATCCCAATCATAAAGCATGACTTCTCCAGCAGAGCACTTGGCGCAAGCCTGGTGACATGTCTGTGCGATGCCATATCTTCAAAGTCTCACAAGACTTGCCCGCAGGCTTGCGCCGTGCGGCTCTGATGGCGTCAGTCGAATTTATGCCCAACATTCAGATATTTCTAGGAAATTACGTCACGAATCATTACAATAGAATAATGCCTGACCTCATCAGTGAAAACCTTGTCCCCTTCGCCGGAACCTTCGAAACCTCAGCTATGGGACGCGGCGAGCCAGGCCTGCCTTCAGGCTTTAACTGGCGTGATGAAGAGTTCACCATCGAGCAGCGAATCGACTCCTGGAAAAAGTCCTCCCCGGAAGGAGGCAAAGCCGGAAACGAAGTGTACCTAAGGCGGCACTACTACAGACTCCGCATGAACGACGACAGCGTCTGGGTCGTATACTTCGTCCGCCAAACCCCAAAATCCGGCAACATAAAACACCGCTGGTTTTTATATACCTGGGATGAAGGTTGAGATATAGTCTAAGAATCGTCGGGTCGATGACCCGACGTTTCACTGCTGATGGATGTTAAAATGGTAACAGATACCAAGGCTTCAGAAACATTTTCTTTGTTGAAGATCAAGCGCAGACGAAGGTATGCTATATTCTTTTTTTTCTTTACTGGCATTTCATCATTTGTCGTTGCTGCTGTAACTTTGATGATGGGGTACAAAGCTGATGCGTATTTTTTGATAGTGTTTATTTGTGGATCACTAATAACTTTCTTCCTTCTTACATTAACCGGATATTCTAAATGTCCAAGATGCCGTAAACTTTATTTTCTTCCAGACATGATCAATAATAAACGTCTCTATGGCGGGATATTTAGTACGAAGTGTATTCATTGTGGGTTATCGTGGCGCGACTCGACCTAAGCCGCTGTTGAAAAAGATGTCGTAAAGAAAAACCCGAACCATGGATACAGACAATTTAATTCCTATTTCGTTGATGGAAAAAGGCGATCAAGCAGATGATTACAGCCTTGGTAATTTAGCCGTTGAGGCAGAAGAATATATAGCTTCGCAAAGCTGGTGTAAATCCGCCTTAGATGGACACTTTGGATTAGGTTATCACGGAATAGTTGGTGTATTCCTTTTTGAGATCGAACCTACCCATGAACAAGTTGATAGGCTGCTCTGGGTAGTTACTGGTGATTTGCCGCCTGCATACCTGGTTTGTGATGATTGTCCGAATCCGGTGTCTGCACTAAAAGCGTATATTATGGAAATGCGTAGATGGGTTGAGGCGGTATGCCACAAACAAGACATTGGAGAACATATTATTAACGTTAATGTGCCACCGACGAAAGAATTTGCTGAGATGCTTCAAGGGCGTCTTGATTTTCTAGAGGAAAAAACACTCTCCCGTCCAGGACAAGAGCCGGGTTGATTATTGTCGAATAAATCAAGCCGAGTGGCCCATGTCCTTCTTTTTGGACATGGGGGAGTCGATGATGCGCATTTGATCAATGCACGATGCAGGTAAGGAGAGCAATTGGCCAATGCTGGCCCATTTAACTGATATACATGAACACCGTGATTGCATTGAGAAACTTTACAATTATAATCCCTATGCATGCAGGTCGGAGGCTCATGTAAATGTGGAAAAACACCCTGGCAGATCCAATGCTAATTTTAAGCTATTTTGTTGTCCTTTCAGGTTCAGTTGTAATCATAGGAGCAATGGCACATATAGTAAGAATCAAACTTACCACCAGCCAAAGACTAAGTAAGTCATTTTATCGTATCCAATGGTTTGGGCTTGTGCTGTGCGGATTGGTTCTTGTAGTAAAAGCGGCCCAGCGAATTTGGTACATTGCTACATCACAAGGTCCGGAATTTACTGACGATTCCTGGTTGCGTCATATTTGGATCATCTTTGCAGTTTCTGCGGTATG
>JAJRPG010000101.1 GCA_024280855.1 Planctomycetota bacterium
CCCATAAACAACATAGCTGAGTTCTCCTGCGTAAAAGAATTCTGTTTTTGGCGGTCCCACGAGGATACGCCGTCCAATGAATTCTGCAGGAGAACTCTCTTTCATGGAATCAGGTCCTTCTTTTTGGACCTGGGGGAGTCGATGACCGGGTTACTCAATAACTCAATCTGCCATCACCCATTTAATGCCACAACCGCGTCATCGTCTTCGCCTGAATCAATGTGTACGGGTGCGGCGTCCGGTCGAATAGCCTAAAGTGATAAGCCGCAACAAATTGGGTCATAATGACCACACAGTGATCAAAGCATGTCCAAGAATTAGAATCCACAAAATAATCGTGAGCCTCGCTCCAAACCGTTTCTTAGATCGCAAGGACTTTATCTCAAGTGCAGAAATAGCTGTACATGCCAAAATCAAGTGAAGTGGAAAAAATAGAAAAGGAAGTAATGGGATCATCCAGCTCAAAGGTATCCGGTCAGTCGTATCGTGAATGACATCGGCAAATATATAGGCTATGAACCAGGGAATCGTGGCTAGAATCAAAATGCGAAAATACTGCTGCGAAGGCCATCGCCGTTCCAGGTATGCCTCAACATCACGAGAATTAAAAACGCCCCCGCATTCAGGGCATCGTGCTTCCGACAGTCCTCTCAAGTCGTAGTCGCAATTCGGGCAGCGATATGCCGCATAGCTCAACCTGTCCTCAGTATCATTCATTCCTTAGATTAACACCCGCACTCCGAATACTCGCTCAATACAAGCCTGGTAGGGCAGCCTTTCGCATTACTGCCACAACCGCGTCATCGTCTTCGCCTGAACCGAAACTGGCGTAGACCACACCAGGAAAAACATAGCCTCTCTCACCAATCGCTGCCCAGGATGCGAAACCACATAGCCACTTCCTTTAAGCACATTCATAAGCGACAGCGCAAGCCTGGAAATCAAATCATTCACCTCAACCCGCACATCCATAGCCGGAACTTCCGCAGCCGGGTCATTCAACGAATCAGCCGCCTGATAAAACCGTGTTCGCACTTTTTCATATCGCTGCAAGATAGGCCCTTCAACAATCTCAGCCAGCGCCTGCGTTTTCGCAGATAGCGATTGGCACAAATCCAGCAACGCCCCAGCCATGCCCATCCCACAACTCGATACTGTCATCGACTTCACCGTAGACCGTCGCCCCAAAGCCTTTTCCATTGGCCCGCGCATAAGTTCACTTCGCGTCACACGCAGCCCCTCGCATCGAACCGCGCTGGTCATGCTTCCTGTCAGCCCCAACAATTCGATAGGCTCCTCAACTTGCAGGCCCTCACTTTTCGTATCAATACAAGCCAGAAATTGTTGCCCATCATCAAGCAACGCCCCGCTAACAATATAGTCTGCGTGCCGCGCACTTGTCACCCACGGCATGACCCCAGTCATCAAAAAATCATCGCCATCAGCCACCGCTCCCATAGCTGGCGCTCCGCCCTGCCGAGACGTTGTCAGTTGACTAATCCCTACCGTAGCCAGCACGTCACCACTAGCTAAACGGGGCAATAACGACTCGGCTAACGCTTCATTATCGCAATCGGCAAGAAGTTCGCAGGCCCCGTCATGCTGGGTCAAAATAAGCGCGGTCCCCATGTGCCCACGAGCGACGGCTTCATAGATTCGCACACGCTCAACCGGGCTTGCTCCCATACCCCCGTAACGAGCGGGAATCGAATTACCAAAGAGTTTCCTTATTTTAATAATTTCCAGCACGTCTGTAGGCCATAAACTCTCGTTTAGACCGTGGGCGACAGATTGAATCTCCACTGTAAGCTGTTTACTATCCATAGCCTGTGTCCATCCCCCTTCGATGAGCGTATTATGATCCATATGTTGTCACCCAATGATAGATTGATGTCGCGTAAAGCAACAGTCGACAGCCTGACGCTGTTGGCCATCGCCCGCACTAGCGGAGCAGGCTGTATCGAAATCGCACTGCTGCTACAAGACGCCCTCCCGTCCACCACTAGCGTAAATGGGAGCATGGACGATACTACGCCCAACGACGAAAACCCTACAGATGCAGAGCCAGACGCCCCACCGTCTGTCGTGATACGGGCATCGAATACTAATCCCACGGTCGGCGAGCAGCTCACTCTAACCTGCGACGTGGAAGGACAAGCCCCCAATGGCACGCGGTACTCCTTCTCAGACCCGTCTGGTAGGTTGATTCAGAGTCAATCCAACAGCACAGCCAGCCTGACCATCAGCGAAAGCGACGTGAGCGTTGAGTTCCAATTTAACTGCTCAGCCAGCTTCCCGGACGGTACAAACAGCGATTCCGGCACAGTATCGGCGATTCCATCTGGATGATAGAGCCACATCAGTTATCCGACGCCATAGTCTATTGACATTAAGACCCTAATCCGGGAGACTGCGGGGCTAGGACTGGCAGGAAATGACCGGCTAGTCGGCTATTAAATTTAGATCAATGGAGTCCAAGCGGTGTACGCAATAATCAGTGACGGTTCTCATCAGTATCGAGTCGAAGAAGGCATGACGTTTGAGGTTCAGCGAAAAGACATCGCTGAGGACCAGAAAATCATTGACTTCGACCGCATTCTCTTGGTCGGCGATATTGAAGGCGGCGTCAAAATTGGCGCACCTACCGTCGAAGGTGCTGTTGTCACCGCGACCATCATTCGTGAAATGAAAGCTGACAAAATCATCGTTCAAAAATTCCGCCGTCGTAAAGGCTATGCGGTCAAGCAAGGCCATCGCCAAAAACACCTTCAGGTTAAGGTTCAAAAGATAACTCACTAGAACACACTACGGCTGATGTCGTGGCTGATGTCAACTGATTGCCGAAGATCGCGCGGGCTGAAGCCACGCGGCTCGGTTTGATTTATTCATTCTTCATTATATAAAAATTTAACACGAACTCGAAGTGTAAACGGCGGAAGGCCGCGACGTCGGGGGGAAAGTTCCCGGCATCGCAGCCTCTCGCAGGTATGGAGGTAAGTTTTTCTACCTTATGGACACCGTCAGCGGGTTTCCCCAATGCCGACGGGCTGGTTTCAAGGAACGTCCGACCCTACACGTATCGAACGCTCCAATAAGGCGATGCATGGTGCATATCCATCGCACCTATATATAGTCAGCCATTTGATGCGTTTGACAGCTTTGAGAAAAAAAATCAAATTTATTTCAAATGATCGCTCACGATACAGGAACTTCAGCCCTTTCCCCCTGCTGCCGGGATAACTACCATAGGTAGATGGCTGAAATTTGCGTAAAAGACCTCCATAAGAATTACCGTGTTCACGTCAAGCCCGCTGGGCTTGGGGCTTCCGTAAAATCCCTTTTTAACCGAAAATACAAGGATGTACGGGCCGTAGACGGTATCAGCTTTGACATTGAGCCTGGCGAAATGGTGGGCTTTCTAGGGCCAAACGGGGCGGGAAAGACCACAACACTCAAAATGCTTAGCGGCTTAATCTTTCCTACTTCGGGCAGCGTCTCCGTCATGGGCTTTGTGCCTTGGGAGCGGAAGAACGAATATCGAAGGCAATTTGCTCTGCTCATGGGTCAAAAAAATCAACTCTGGTGGGACTTACCAGCCAGCGAATCTTTTCGGCTTCACAAAGAAATTTACAACATTGAGGACAAAAGCTTCCGAACCGTACTCGGCGACCTGACCGAATTGCTCGATGTGAAAAGTCTGCTGGACCAGCCGGTGCGTGAATTGAGCCTGGGTGAGCGGATGAAAATGGAGCTTATCGCCGCCCTTCTACACTCGCCGCGCGTTCTCTTTCTCGATGAGCCAACTATCGGGCTGGACGTCGTTGCTCAGACCAACATTCGAAACTGTCTCAAGCAATATAACCAAGAGCGGCAGGTGACAATTATTCTGACCAGCCATTACATGCGCGATATTGAGGCGTTGTGCGATCGGGTTCTGGTTATCGATCATGGTCATCTGGTTCACGACGGTTCGCTGCAAGACATTACGGCCCGTTTTTCCACACACAAACTTTTACTTCTAAGATTTCAGAATGGTCAAATGCCAGAAAGGCCGGAGGAGTTCGGCGAAGTGGTTGAACTTACCCCCCCGCGACTCACGCTACGGATTCCGCGCGAGCAAGTGCCAAGTTGTGTTAGCCATATTCTTGATAGCTATGATGTGGATGACATATCCATTGAAGACCCATCCATCGAAGATGTGATAAGCGCACTTTTCAACCAGACAGCCAAACGCACCAGGGACGAAGGTGTGGTCGCGGAGACGGTTGATGGGTAAATATTTTGTGGTGTTTCGCGTCGCACTGGCTGAGCGATTGGTCTATCGAGCTGATTTTTTTCTATCCACGTTTTTGCGATTCATTCCTATCGTCACGACCATCTTGCTTTGGCGGGCGATTTATGATGGCGCGAACCAAACGGAAATCGGCGGGTTACAATATAAGCAGATGGTTTCGTACTATCTGCTCATTATGATTGTTCGGGCGTTTGGTTCGATGCCCAAACTCGCCTCTGGGATTGCCTTGGCTATTCGTGAAGGCGAATTGCGTAAATATATTTTGCAACCGATTGATTATCTTACTTATTTGCTGTCGCTACGTTTTGCACACAAGTTGGTGTACTTTGTCATGTCAGCTATTCCTTACACGATTATTTTTTGGATGTGTTCGGATTATCTTCCAGGCTGGCCTAGTCCGACGATGTTTTGCATGTCGATATTGACGCTATCGATGACGTTTTATATTGGCTTTGCGATTAACAGTTTGATTGGCCTGTTGGGGTTTTGGTTTTTAGAGGTGGCAAGTTTTATTCATGCTTTCATGACGCTGCAATACTTTTTGAGCGGCCATATGTTCCCGCTGAGTTTGCTGCCTAAATCCATAGAGAAGATTGTCACCTGGCTACCGTTTGCCTACGAAACGTACTATCCCACTTTGATTTTGCTACAAAAAGTCAACGTGGAAGAAGCGATGCGCATCGTGGCGATTCAGTTTGTGTGGGGATCTATTGTTGCAGGGTTGTGCCTGTTCACTTGGAAACGTGGGCTGCATCAATACTCTGCTTTTGGAGGATAAACGCTTGAGGCCTAGGTATCATCGTATACTGCTGAGATTTTGGAAGAATTGCTTGCTACGCGAAATGACTTTTCGTGGCCATTTCATCTTGCGCATTTTCGGTGAAGTGGGATGGGTGGTTTTGCTGTTGATTTTTATTGAAGTGATTTTTAGTAAGACCAGTAACGTCCGCGGCTGGTCGGAAGACCAATACTTGTTCCTGATGGGGACACACATGTTGGTGACGAGTTTATTCGAAGCGTTCTTTTTTGAAAATTGTTGGCGCATAAGCGACCTGGTCCGCACTGGGAATCTTGATTTCGTGCTGGTCAAGCCGGCGAACCCGCAATTCCTGCTGACGTTTGAAAGGATAGATTTTGCGGCGCTGGCGAATGTGCCCGTGGGTAGCGCGCTGTGCCTATATGCTGTCATGCAAGGCGGCTACACGATCACACTCGCCCATCTGTCGCTGTATATCGTTTTGATTTTCACTGGTGTGGTCATGCTATACGCAATGCTGTTTATGTTTGCGATCACGAGCGTTTGGCTCATTCGTCAGACGGGGCTTGATGCGCTTTGGTTTTATGCCATGAGTTTGTCGCGGTATCCGTCGGAAATATATCGCAACTTTGCGGGCGGTACGTTGTGGTTTGTGTGTGTTTTTGTCGTGCCCGTGTTGATGGTGGCTAATCTGCCCGCGAATGTCATGGTGCGTACTTTTACGACTCCGCTTATAATTAATTTTATGGCGTCGGCGATTGGCCTGCTGATACTTTCCAGCGTGGCCTTTAAGTTTGCGCTGAGATCGTATCGGTCGGCTAGTAGCTGATTTTTGATGCGATTGTAATAAGATATTTAGAAATTTCTGGCGTCAATAAGCGAAGAGGCCCGCAGGCTTGCGCCGCGTGGCTCTGGTTGGAAATTGATTGGGCCGGAAGCATAGATAAGCGACAGCTTGAGTCCATCCGGCAATTCGATTCTTGAAATAAAACTTTTTATGAAAATCTGGCCTCGAAATGATAGGCCGTCATGCCCGCGCAGGCGGGAATCCAGTACGATGACGTGTGCGGGCCAAAGGCTGGATTCCCGCCTGCGCGGGAATGACTGAA
>JAJRPG010000102.1 GCA_024280855.1 Planctomycetota bacterium
CCGTCGAGGTCTGTATCATTGGTTAATACATTGCCCGTAGTGACAGCCGTGTCTTCGTTTGTAGAAGCTGAATCATTAACCGCATCAGGCCCATCGTTAGCTGCGCCTACGGTTACGTTAATCGTCGCGGTATCGGTCCCACCGTTACCATCACTAATGGAATAGGTGAAGGAATCGTTGCCGTTGAAGTTGGCGTTTGGTGTATAGGTAAACGTGCCGTCGCCATTGTCCGCGACAGAGCCATTGGTGGCTTGGGTGAATCCAGAAATAGTGAGCGTATCGCCGTTGGCATCGGTGTCATTCGCCAACACGTTGCCGGACGTAATAGGTGAGTCCTCAGTAGTTAAAATACTATCATCTACCGCATCAGGAGTAGTATTGGCTACGCCGCCACCAGATCCGCCGCTGCCGCCAGACCCACCACTACCTCCAGACCCGCCGCTGCCACCAGACCCACCACTGCCACCAGACCCGCCACTACCACCTCCTGATCCACCTCCACTACCGCCTCCGGAACCTCCACCACTGCCGCCTGATCCACCGCTACCACCTGATCCGCCACTACCGCCACCCAGGGTGTATGTCCCGTCTGCCGTCTTTAGCGATTCTGTATTACTGTGGTTTATTTGAAAAGATTGCCCGCCGCCCATGTCAACAGTAATCGTAGTCGCGTTGGTCTGCGTGACCGTGCCGCTCCCAAACTCTGTCAGGTCAATGGTATCAGAACCGCTATCGCCGCCGTCAACTGTAATTGTATCACCGTCTTGTGCGCCAGTGAACTTAAACGTATCGCTTCCGCTTCCGCCACTCAGGATGTCGTCACCGCCACCACTAATCAACGTATCGCTACCATCGCCGCCAGTTAGTTGATCGTTGCCTAGGCCTCCAGACAACAAGTCCGCACCACTACCGCCATCCAGCGTATCGTCACCATCTCCACCAAATAATTGATCCGCGCCGTCACCGCCGCTTAGTGAATCGTCGCCAGCAAGACCGTCAGCTATATCGTCCCCGCCGGTACCGGCAAAGACATCATCGCCCGCCGTAGCGCCAACCCATGTAGTTGACAGCAAGATACGAGGCTCAAGCGCTTCTATATTAAAAGACGCCTTCTTTGGTTCAGGCTTGTTACTTCTTTTCGATCGCTTATTTCGTTTTTTGCTTTTCTTAGCCATCTATTTCTTTTTCCTTGTTTAGACACTTATTGCTGGTGCATCTATTAAGCGTTCCACGTCAAGATTTTCCCACTTGGAAATGCGATGTTGGAAATCTGTCAGCGGGACGCGGTGTGTTCTTTTGCTCATCACCGTAAGTTTTTGCGCCCAATTTTGTAAAGCCTGGGCATTCGTAGTCTTATCAGCCAAGAGTTTCTTAATACTTTGCCACCAGTGAGATGTAGGTTCAGCAAATTCGATGCAATACCCTCGATCCATCGCGTATCCTACAAATTGTCTGGTGTAATCACAGTTGCTGTTATCACTGTCTAGCACGATGCGTAGAAAACGAGCATCAACCGCATCACGGATGCGTTGGAAGTTCCATTTTCGTGCCTGGGCGAGAAAATCCTTCGACCAGTTGTACCTCGTTGGGTCGTCACCAACCTGCGTATAAAAGAATTCATCAAATTCGATGCGAATACCATCTTCTCCAACAAGCTTTTTACTGGTATAGCTCTTGCCACAGCTAGGCAAACCGCGCATCAAAATCATCACGCCAGGACAATCTTCGCCCTGTGTAAAAGTTTTCTCATCAAACGTTGTTATGGTGTCTCTCATGTTTTTGTTATGGCTGCCCGGACGACACCTTGCCTGTTGGAGTAACTCAACCTAGCTGGCGTTTCGCGTTAATCTGCGTCCTAGCTCCCCCCTTATCAGCCGTCAAACGCATAAGGCTTGACGATGGGTTTATTGGTTCAAACTAAACCTACAATTCAGAATGGTCAGCCACAAACGCGAATCCCCCCCGACATAGCTTCTTTCACTCTATAATCAATTTGTAGTAGAATACTCGGACGAAAATGCGGAATGTCTCATAACAAAAATCGAGCCGCATGCTTCAGCTTGCGCGGAGTTGGAATGAAGTGTGTTGCCGAGTATTAAAAAACGCGACACCAAACTGTTAGGTAGTCTTAGCAATAACACTAAACACCAACGTTAGAAAAAGCTTGGTGTGATAATCAGAGGACGACACATGAACCTATTTTCGGACGAATCAAGCCATCAACAAACAGACCCTTCTCCCGCAAAAAGGCGTGGCCCGGATTGGCTAACCATTGGTGGTGTGTGGTTCATAGTTTTCATATTAGTTTGGGCCTATGCAGGTCGATCAACTTCGTCGCCCTTACTTAGCCCCAGCGCAGAGCCTCGCCCCATAACCGACCGAGGCGACTTAAACCGCGATGAATTATCCAACATAGACGTATTCCGTGAGGCCTCGCCTTCCGTCGCCTATGTAACCACCAGCGAATTGCAACGCACGCTTTTCGGCATGAATGTATACGAAATCCCACTCGGCACAGGCTCTGGATTTATCTATGACAAGCAAGGCCACATTGTCACCAATTACCATGTCATTAAAGATGGAGCACTATTGCGAGTCAGACTCTCCGACCATTCAGAATGGGAAGCTCGCCTCGTAGGCGCAGAACCCGATAAAGACATAGCCGTTCTGAAAATCGAAGCCCCCGCAGATTTGCTTCATCCCATCTCAGTGGGGCAATCAGCCAACCTGTTGGTGGGGCAAAAAGTGTTGGCCATCGGCAACCCCTTTGGCTGGGACCAAACCTTAACCACCGGCGTCGTCAGCGCATTGGGCAGAGAGATACAATCACTCACAGGCCGAAAAATCCGCGATGTCATCCAAACGGACGCAGCCATCAACCCAGGCAACTCGGGCGGACCATTACTGGATAGCGCCGGCAGGCTTATAGGGGTAAACACGCAAATCAGCAGCCCAACGGGCGGATCGGTGGGCATTGGCTTTGCAGTTCCCGTAGACACAGTCAATGAAATCGTGCCGGATTTGATTCGTTATGGACATGTTAAACGAGTAGGAATCGGGGTTCAGCTTGCGCTGGATACCAATATAAGGCGCTTCGGTCTGCCAGGCCCTCTGATCGAACATGTCATGCCTGGCAAGGGCGCGGAAAAGGCCGGCCTGCGTGGCACGATGATCGACGCCAGGGGATATGTCCGGCAGTTGGGTGACGTGATCGTGAAAATCAATGGCCTTAGGGTGGAGAATCAGATCAAGCTTAAAGATGCTTTGGACGGAAAAAAGGCCGGCGATAAAGTGCTGGTAACATATGTTCGAGACGAGTCCGTATTAGAGGCGACAGTCGAATTAAATGTGCTAAGGTAAGGCTGAAATCACAACTCGTTTATAGAGCATGAGTTACAACTAATTCGCAGCTTTTTCCAGTGCTACTGGGCGGGAAATATCGCTTTTTAACACTAGTATAATCACTACTTTAGTTTACCTAAAATACCATGCCAAAACGAGATCATAGCGAAAAGTAGAGTTCAATGCCCCCTAATCCTCCAATACTACCTCAAGTAGTGTGTGCGAACGCTTCAACTGCAAGATGTTGTACAACCTGTGATTTATATTGTTTACGCGTCATATTCCTTCAAGACAGAACAACGGCACTGTCGATATTGAGAATGACGATAATATCGCTCGTGAGGCATCGATGGATCAGTGCCTCGCAGTGTTGATATCTATGTTTCCACCCTTGGCACTTCACGGATGATAGCCGAAGTGAGGGCGGTTGGGTGCGGTGCTGAGGTCCGATAGGGTTTCAGCCTCGATAGTCGGTGTTTGTGCGGTGCCGTGGTGATGTCGCATAAGCATTTATGACTTGAAGCAGCGGGAAGGATGGAGTTGTACGTGGCTGAAATTAACAACATTTCGAATATTTTGCCCCCGGTAGTCCCTGTGCGAGAGTCTTATCCTCAATCGGCCAATCAGCAGTCGGCTGTCAATGAGGTTGAGGTAAAAGACAACGTCGAGATTTCAGAAGCCGGGCGGGCGCTGGCACGAGCTGAGGATGTGTCCAGCTATCGTCGCGCGCGAATCGAATCGGTCCGCCAGGAAATTGAAGCGGGGACATACGAAACGCCCGAACGCGTTCAGGGCACGATTGACCGCTTGCTCGAGCTGCTTCGCTAGAAGCAAACCCCAAATATAAGACACTTTGGATAACTTAGTGCTACTACCAAATTCAGGTAGTGAAGTTTGCATGAAGCTTCTGCCTGCGCTAGGGTAGCCTTACGCGCTGAGGGCTGGATGTATTGTGGGGAACGTGATTGCATGAGCTGCGCGGTGGAGTTTTACGCATGTTGAAAGAAGCCGCGCAGCGCGAAGCAACATTTAAGGAGCAAGCCAGGTCGGAGTTTGACGACTGGGCGAACTCCTACGATCGATCCATCTTGCACTATTTTCTGTTTCGTCCTGGCTATATGCTGATGACGGAGGAGATTGCACGCTGGCATTGTGATCGAGGCGGGGCGTTTGATCTTCTCGATATTGGCTGCGGGACGGGTGAGATGGCTAGCATTCTTGCCACGGGGGATTGGCCTGTAAAGTATATCGGGCTGGACTATTCACCGGCGATGTGCGCGACGGCGACCGATAAGGCGCGGGCGAGTGAGTGCCTGGACAGCGTCATTTTTGTTGGTGGTGATAGTGAGCATCTCCCGCTAGGTGATGAGAGTGTCGATTTTGTCATTTGCGCGAATTCATTTCATCACTACCCACATCAACAAGCCGTCGTTTCGGATGTATTTCGCATACTAAAGCCCGGCGGTCGTTTTGTGTTGGTAGACGGATTTCGTGATAATGCGCTAGGGTGGTTCGTGTTTGACGTGGCGATAACCTGGATTGAAAAGTCCGTTTACCACGCCCCTTGGCCCGTACTCGATAACTATTTCAAAACGGCTGGTTTTTCCAACCTTGCCCGCCGAAAATGCAGTATTTTGTTTCCACTCCTCGCCACCATTGGCGATAAGGTTTAATCATCTTGTAGGGCAGCGTCGTAGACCTGCCTTTACTATTGGACGTTATATCTGATAGAAGTGTCCTGTATGTGGCATTTTGTGTGTTGGTGAATGGATTGTGTTCGATCATCGACTCCCCCATGTCCAAACAGAAGGACATGGGCCACCTGGCCGTAGACCTGCCTTTACCATTTCGCCCTAATCTAGATACGTTGCAACGATTGTTCGTGATGTCGTCCGGTATGTTTGATTTGTAACTGGCTGTCGTGTGCGCGTCGATAGTTCAGGCATGTTAACCTTCCGTCAGTTGACGAAAGAACAACATGCCCTACCGGATTTACCCATGTCACCCGGCCAATAGCCAGAAAAACACACCTTCATCTCCATACATTTCGGACGTTGAATAACTTTTTCATTCTTGAAGGCGTCCTGCGCATGTTTTCGTGAAGCGGTTGCTCTACATTTGTCTATTTAGCGGACCTTCAAAGGGTCCGCGCGCAGTTAAAGTTTTCCGCTAGCTGTCTTGCTGAATCGTAGACTGAATTCGGTCCGGCTGGGAAGCATTCGGAGAGGAGCGAGCCGGGCGCGTCGCCGATTTGGGAGACGGAGTTTAGCTATGTCATATGTAGATTTGCAGTCAGCGCTACGAGAATGGTGTTACGATCCAGAGCAGATTTCTGTCCGAAAGATTCTAGGGGCAGATGGCGAGGTGCGTTTACAAATGCGCATCGAGTTGGGTATTATTCAGATGGAGACGGAAGGTCGGGCGGACGGAACACGCCCTCATGGCTGTAGCTCCCTTCTGCAGTATCATCGCAAAAGGTTAGCCACTTACACCGAGCGCAATGGCACATCGCTGGGTTTTGAGATTACGCCGGAAGAGTGCTGCGAGCTTCGCACGGAAGCGTCGCTCTACTATCGGCGATATATCGCGCTGTTTGTGCTGGAAGAATTTGACAGCGTAACCGTAGATACGACCCATAGTTTGGACATATTCGATTTGTGTCGTGACTATGCGGAGGAGCCTGAGGATCGCGCAGGGCTAGAGCCTTTTCGGTCTTATGTGTTGATGATGGATGCGCGGGCACGAGCGTATCATGCCTTAGCTGAGGATGAGCCATCCAGTGCGCTTGCGCATATCAACCGAGGCATATTGAATCTTCGCAACCATTTTGAATCACTCGGCGATTACGAGTCGGTTGAAAACAGTGAAGAAATGAAGATGCTTCACAGTCTAGCTAGTGACCTTGCTTATCAGATGCCTCAAGATTCGTTAGTGGTTACCAGAAAAGCGCTTCGAAGTGCGATTGAAAACGAACACTTTGAAGAGGCGGCTCGCCTGCGCGATGAATTGCAGACGCTGCTTGAGCCGGAGAGTCACTAGCGTGTAAGTGGCTAGCGTTCGTTAGCAGACAATCGAAACAAGTATAGAGGGCGGGCCTAATCTCTTTTAGGCTCGCTCTTTTTTTGTATATTCTGCTTATAGATTAGTAGGCATGGTCGGTGTACACCTCACGCCATTACCTCTCGAAAGACACGGGTAAGCCCCGAAGAATATCTGGGCGTACCCATGCCATCCCAGTCACAATCAATCGCTTACTACACAAATGTTTCAAAAGCCTTAGAATCGTTTTGGTTTCAGTGATTGTGCGGGCTTTATGTTATTCCTATGAGTTGAGGAGCGGAGATGCAAAATCAAGACGATCAAATACTAAACTTTATGGTTGCCAGAAAAACAGCCAAGATGCGTCGCCGATTCTTATTCGCGTTCGGTGGGTTATTATTTACGAGTGCATCAATCATGTTCGCGCCGGACTTAGCATTGGCAAACGATGCAACCTCGCCACATGCTGTTTCGATTACAAAAACGTATAGCGCAGTAGCCACGCGCATCATAGACGCTGCGATAGCTGACAATGAAGCGATGGACAAGATGGAAGCCCTGTGTCTGGGAATTGGTCATCGTCTAAGCGGTTCGCCACAATTGGAAAAAGCGATTTCATGGGCCGTTGATGCGATGAAAGCCGATGGTCAGCAACATGTTCACGCCGAGCCGGTTATGGTTCCGCGATGGGTGCGCGGGCAAGAGTCCGCCACGATGATTGCCCCTCGAAAAGAACCTCTAGCTATGTTAGGGCTGGGCGGGTCCGTGGGGACATCGGAAAAAGGAATTACCGCGAAAGTGGTTGTGGCGGATGACGAAGATGCGTTGAACGCATTGGGCGATTCGGTCAAGGGTAAGATCGTGCTATTCAACCAAGCCATGCCTCCCTACACCGTGGAGCATGGCTCAGGTTATGGCACGGGTGTTTATTTCCGCACGCACGGCTCTCGTCTCGCCTCTAAGCTGGGCGCGGTCGCAGTGCTGGTTCGATCAGCGACGGCCAAGAGTTTACGATCGCCTCACACCGGCGCGATGCGCTATGGCGATGCCGAAGTGAAAATCCCAGCTGCGGCGATTTCTCTTGAAGATACAAACCTGATCGTGCGCCTCGTGAAACGCGGCGAGACGGTTAGTGTCAATTTGAAGATGGCTGCGAAGAATCATCCTGATGCCGAATCAGCAAATGTGATCGGCGAATTAGTTGGTTCAACGAATCCAGATGAGATTGTTGTGATCGGTGGCCATATAGATTCATGGGATGTGGGGCAGGGGGCGCATGACGACGGCGCGGGATGCGTCATGGCTATGGAAGCGATCAACGTATTGCGAAAGCTAAATCTTCGGCCTCGACGGACGATTCGTGTTGTCTTGTGGACCAATGAAGAAAACGGTTTAGCCGGCGGCAAAGCCTATGCTAAGCAACATGCCGCCGAGTTGTCACACCACGTCGCTGCGATTGAATCAGATAGCGGCGCTTTTGCCCCGCGAGGCTATTCCGTTGATTGCGAAGACGAAGCGAGAGAAACTGTCGCCGCGGATCAATTGAAGGAAATTATTAGTCTCATGCAGTCGTTGGGTGAGTTAAAGGCTACGGTAGGCGGTTCCGGAGCCGATGTGAGTCCGATGAAGTCTGCGGGCGTCGTGCTAATGGGGCATCGCGTCGAAGGGTCGACTTACTTTGACTATCACCACACCTTAGCTGATACGGTGGATAAGGTGGACCCAAAGTTGCTATCACAAAACGTCGCAGCTATGGCGACCATGGCTTACATCTTGGCTGACATGCCTGATCCACTGGGCACAACTACAACGCCAATGGGTACGGACTAAGCGTGATTCATGCATGATTTAGTAATTAAAAATATCGGTGAATTGGTTGTGGTGCCGCGCGGGCCTATTGGTGGCCGGTCTATGCACGAAGTCGCTACGATGACTAACGCGGCGATGATTGTGCAGGATGGCCTTATCGCGTGGTTTGGACCTGAAGAAAAATTAGAATCTCCTGCACAGTGCCATGTTGTTGACGCTCAAGGTGGCTGCGTGATCCCTGGTCTGATTGATTGTCATACCCACACCGTTTTTGCAGGCACGCGCGAAAATGAATTCGTAAAACGCCTGCAAGGAAAAGCCTATGCCCAGATAGCTGAAGAGGGGGGAGGCATTCGCGTATCCGTTGAAGCGGTTCGAAGTGCGAGTTGTGATGAGCTTGTCGAGCTTGCGCTGCCACGATTGCGGCGCATGTTGCAAGGCGGCGTGACCACCGTTGAAATTAAAAGCGGATACGGGCTTACGGTTGATGATGAGTTGAAAATGCTCGAAGCTGTGTCGAAGCTCAAATCGCTTCAGCCAATTGAACTCGTGGGGACGTACTTAGCGGCCCACACCACACCGCGTGAATTTGCGGATCAGCCAGACGCTTATCTCGATCTTATTCTTGATGACAAAGTACTATCTCGTGTGCGTGACGAAAAGTTAGCCGAGTTTTGTGATGTGTTTTGTGAGCGGACAGCTTTTTCAGTAGCTCAGTCACGACGCGTATTGGAAACCGCGAAGCGCTACAACCTGAGGCCAAAATTGCACGCCGATCAGATCACGCAAATCGGTGCATCAGTTTTAGCCGGCGAGGTTGACGCCATCTCAGCCGACCATTTGGAAACGATTCACGACGAAGGCATAGCTGCCCTGACCAAGGCCGGGTGCGTAGCTGTGCTGCTGCCGGCTTGTTCATTTTTCCTTGGCGTGGAGCAGGCCCCAGCCAGGCGCATGTTGGAAGCTAATTTGCCAGTGGCTATTGCGACGGATTACAATCCCGGTTCGTCGATGGTCGAATCGCTCTCCTTAACACTGGGAATCGCCTGTACGCAGATGAAAATGACTCCTACTGAGGTTCTCACCGCCGCCACAGCCAACGCCGCCTCAGCCATTGACCGACATAACAGGGTCGGAGCGATCGAAACGGGGATGCAAGCCGACCTCGTCCTGCTTGACGTGCCCAATCATCATCAATGGATGTATGAACTCGGACGCAACTGTGTCCGATTAGTCATAAAGAAGGGTGAAGTCGTCGTGGGGCAGGCGTAGTTATTGATAGCGTCTCGATATCGTAATGGTAAAGGCGTAGCTTGAATGTCAGATTTGAAAAATCAACGTGTCGTCGTCACAGGTGGCGCGGGATTTCTTGGCCAAGCTGTTTGCCGTCAACTAGATAAACTTGCCGTCAAAGATGTGTTCGTGCCTCGTTCAAGCGAATTTGATTTAACACGAGCGGACCACGTTGCGAGATTATTCGATCACGCCAAACCCGATGTCGTGATTCACTTAGCCGCGGAAGTCGGTGGCATTGGCGCCAATCGTTTACACCCAGGCCGGTTTTTCTACGCCAACTTAGCTATGGGTTTGCATCTGATCGAACAGGCCCGTCAAAGCCATCTCAAGAAATTTGTTCAAATCGGCACCGTTTGTAGCTATCCAAAATTTTGCCCACCGCCGTTCCAGGAGAGTGCTTTATGGGATGGCTATCCAGAGGAGACGAATGCGCCCTATGGCGTAGCTAAGCGTGCGCTGGGTGTGATGTTGGACGCCTATCACCGTGAGTATAACTTAGATAGTTTGATGCTCATTCCGGTAAATCTTTTTGGTCCAGGCGATAATTTCGATCTGCAAACTTCTCACGTCATCCCAGCTATGATTCGAAAATTTTGCGAAGCCTGCGATAAGGGGTTAGACGAAGTCACCTGTTGGGGGAGTGGGCTGGTGAGTCGAGAGTTTCTTTTTGTGGAAGACGCTGCCCAGGCTATTGTTCAGGCCAGCGACCAGGTGAGCGTGACGGAGCCGATAAACCTGGGGACCGGGAGAGAAATTCAGATAGCCGACCTCGCAGCGATGATTGCGAAAATATGCGGGTTCACCGGACGCATCATCTGGGACGCCTCCCAGCCTGACGGTCAGCCTCGACGACAGCTTGACACCTCACGAGCAAAGAATCTTTTTGGTTGGCAGGCAAAAACTTCGCTGGAAGACGGACTCGCTCAAACTGTTTCCTGGTGGCAAAAGCAACTTGCCGCCTGCCCACCTGCTGTATCTGCCAAATAATGACGGCGGTTGTGTCGAATTGTCTGAAAATGGCTCTGTAACTCGCATGGCCGATTACAAACTACTACGCACTTTCAACTTGCCTCGTTTACCGTCGAGAAATACAATCTATAGTGGTGCGAAACGGTGACAGAACGCACCGTATCGCATATGACTGACAAGATGAATTCACTTATGAATCTTCCAGGAAAAATCCACGGCTTTGGTTACGCGATAGTGCCCATTATCGCAGTGCTAATTTGCACGCACCATGTGCAGGGCGGAGCCGATGAACCCATTGATATTTCTCAGGCAAAGCCCGGCTATGCCAGTGTCATCACGCTGCAAGGCGAGATTACAGATGTCATGGTGGATAGTCTCAGACGTCGAATTGATGAAGCCGTTCAAGACGGCGCATCTACGATCATATTTGACATGGACACGCCCGGCGGGCTAGTGACCAGTTCCATCGCTATCGGCGACATGATTCGTAACTTGAAGGACATCAAGACTGTGGCTTGGGTGAATCCCAACGCTCATTCCGGCGGCTCCATCGTCGCGGTCGCCTGCGACGAAATCGTCATGGCTAGGTCTTCTCGCATCGGTGACTCGCAGGTCATCACCATGGAAGGCGCTATTCCGAAAGAGATGCAAGCCAAAGCATACACGCCAGTCCTTGCAGATTTTCGCGCCTCGTCCAGGCTCAATGGCTACAGTCAGGTATTGTCGGAAGCGTTCGTATTGCCAGACCGGGAAGTGTGGTGGATTGAACATAAGCTTTCCGGTGATCGGAAATTTGTTTTCGCGGAGGATAAAATAAAGCTAGTCGGTGGAGAAGCCTCGCCGCGTGCGACTGGTGCTGAGGATGAGTCTGACGAAACCGATGAGAAGAGCGATGATAAACCAAAGCCCGCACCTGAGTCGCCCAGGTCGCTCGATTCCTATGGCTGGCAGTTGGTTGAAACTTATTATGACGCGGTTATGGAAATGGATGTCGATACCATTCAGCCCGTCGTTCGCAACGATCAGTTATTAGAAATGTCAGCCGGCGAAGCCCAGGCGTATGGCTTTAGTAAAGGCGTCGTCGCCAACGAAAAAGAGCTTCGCACCCGGTATGACATTACCGAACTAACCCGTCTCGTACCGTCATGGTCAGAAGCCTTAGCCTATTGGCTGACGTCTATGTACGTCCGCGGCTTCTTAATGGTCATCATCATGCTCGGCGCTTATGTAGAGTTTCACACGCCTGGTGTAGGCGTGCCTGGTTTGGTCGCTCTTATTAGTTTAGGTGTTTTCGTCGGCGCACCCTATGCGGCAGGCCTGGCGAACATTTGGGAAATCGTTTTTATCGGCGCAGGCATCATCCTCATCGCCTTGGAAGTTTTTGTCATTCCCGGCTTCGGCGTGCCCGGCATCTTGGGCCTTTTCTTACTCGTTGCGGGCCTGCTTTTCACCTTCGTGCCTGATGAGCCAGGCCGATTGATCCCGCTTTATATTCCGGAGCTACCTTCAACCATGAAATGGTTAAGTCAAGCCATTATCACAATGGTTTCATCAATGATCGCCTCGCTGATAGGCATCGTGATATTACAGAAATATCTGCCACGCATACCGATGTTTGGTCGATTAATCCCAGCCAACCCCATGCCTTCCGAAGTGCAGATTCAGGATGCCTATCGAGGCGCAGCCAGGGTGGGTGACATTGGCATGACAGAAACTACATTGCGTCCAGCGGGTAAAGCCAGGTTCGGCGGCATGGTGGTAGATGTGGTCGCCCAAGGCGAATTCGTGGAACCAAATACCAAGGTGCAGGTCGTCGAGCGGCGCGGCAACCATGTTGTCGTACATCCCCTCGATGATTCACAGGCCTAGATAAAGCGTCTTCCAGCGTTCAAGAGATAAGTATGTCAGAGCTTTCGACCATCGCGTTGCTATTTCTAGCTGGCACAATTGTGCTTATCCTGGAGATATTCATTCCGTCCTACGGCGTGTTGTGCGTCGTAGGCGTGGGTTTGTTAATCGCAGCGATAGTCAAGACCTTCGCTTATGGCGGGGATACTGCCGGCATCATAGCTATCATCGCGTGTAGCATTTTACTACCAACGATGGCCTATATCTCTGTAAAGTATTGGCGACAAACGCCCATCGGTCGGCGCATTGTCCCACCCAATCCCATGCTGACTGAGGCCGACATTGCCTCTCTCACAAAGCTAAAAACGCTAGTCGGGCAAACCGGTAAAACAGTATCCCCCCTCAGGCCGGTAGGCATATGTACGTTTGAGGGCAAGCGTCTATCCTGTGTCGCAGAGGTTGGCGCGGTAGATGCCGGCGTCGATGTCGTCGCGATGGGAATCAAAAATGGTAACCTAACAGTAAGACAGCAGGAAACATAAGAGTCAGCCGGGCTTTGCCAATGGGCGACGCAGCGGCATACTGATTGAATTGCAATAGAAAGGCAGATTTAATGAACGCATTTATTACAAACTTAATAGCTCAGTCTACATGGGTAACGGGCGGGGCAGTGATAGCCGGCATCGTCATCCTGGTGATGTTTTTTATCGTCGCCCAGTTTTTCAGAATTTGGCTACAGGCGTATATGAGTAACGCCGACGTCAGCTTATTAGACTTGATCGGCATGCGCCTGCGAAAGGTCGACCCCATGACAATCGTGCTTTGCAGAATTCAGATGGTCAAAGCGGGCATTCATGACGTTGATGTGAATGATTTGGAAAGTCACTATCTTGCTGGCGGTCGTCTGCTAAATGTGTCTCGTGCCATGATTTCCGCCAATCGCGCTCAGATTGATCTTGATTGGCGAAAGGCCTGTGCGATTGATTTAGCCGGTCGAGATATCATCGACGCAGTCAACACCAGCGTGAACCCAAAAGTGATCGATGTGCCAAATCCCGAAGGGGGCAAAAGATCGATCGACGCCGTAGCTATGGACGGTATTCAGCTTAAAGCAAAAGCCCGGGTTACAGTTAAGACCAACATCGCCCAGCTAATTGGTGGTGCTACGGAAGAGACCATCGTCGCACGAGTTGGTGAAGGTATCGTCAGTGCCATTGGTTCGGCTGAAACTCACAAAGTCGTACTCGAAAATCCCGACCGAATTAGTAAGGCTGTGCTAGCGAAAGGCCTGGACTCTGGTACCGCTTTTGAGATTCTCTCAATTGATATAGCCGACATCGACGTAGGCCAAAACATTGGTGCGAAGCTCCAAGCAGACCAAGCAGAGGCGGATAAGCGGCGATTCCAAGCTGAGGCAGAAAAACGACGAGCGATGGCTATAGCTCAAGCAGCAGAAAACCGAGCCAAGGTCGAAGAAAACAAAGCCGTGGTCGTCCTAGCAGAGGCCGAAGTGCCCAAGGCGATGGCTGATGCGTTCCGCAGTGGAAACATGGGCATCATGGACTATTACCGTATGAAAAACATCCAGGCTGATACCACCATGCGAAATTCGATAGGCAAAGATGACACGACCGGCGAACAAAAGACTTAGCATGAGGTGGGTCGGGTGGCATGGGTAAACCACTGTTTACCCGTGTCTTCAAGTGGGTGCAGACGTCATTCCCGCCTGCGCGGGAATGACGCAGTATTTGTTGTTAAGCGAATTAGATAGTTGCCTTGTTTTGGACTAAGTAGAAAGTGTTCAACATGTTAACGAACCAATTACACCCTGTCTTAGCTGAGTCGAGTTTTGACGGTTGGGTTAAAATTTTATTTTTCATCTTGATCTTCGGTGGCTCTGCGCTGGGCACAATTTTGAAAAAAATCATCGCACACTTCACTCCGAATGAGGAAGAAAACACACCCGCTCAGCCCCAGTCGTCTCGTCCTGATATTCGTCGGCGAGCGCCAAGCGCCCCCGTAGCTAGGCCTTTGAATGCTCCTCGACCAGATGCGCGCAGGGAAAAAGTTTCGCCAATGCGTCCGCTGAGTGAAACGCTTGCGCCGCTGCGTCCGGTCGCGGGTTTTCCAAAACCAGAAAAACCTGTCAGACCAGCGAGGCCCGCACCAGCAACTGTCAGACCGCCGACACCATCGAAACAAACTCGCAGTCGCCGCAGGCCGGTGCAGGAGCAACCCTCCGCTAGCGTGCAGCAACAAAGCCCACCCCCTCAAAAACCCAAGGACCAGCATGAGCATGGCTTATTGGTCGATTTGCATGAAGACGGCGAGCAATTGGTCGATGAATTAGCCCAGTCCGAAAAGAAAATTAGTCCACGCGACAGGCTATTGGGTTCGCGAGACGGCCTGCGTGACGCGATGATATTAAGCGAAGTCCTAAGCCCTCCGCTAGCGATGCGTGATGACTCTAATACGTTTGGTTCTTAGAAAGCGATGATTACTTCAGCCCATACTCGCGCAGTTTTCGATAAAGGGTTCGCGCGCCAATACCCAGCGCCGCAGCCGTCTTTTCTCGATTACCACCCAACATCCGAAGCGTATTCATAATATGCAGTCGCTCCACGTCAGCCATTTTCATCCCGGCTAAGTTCGGCGGACCCGTGGGAACCATATCGGTGCATGGTTGAAGCGCAGGCGGTAAATCATCAACCCCCAACACCTGGCCCTCCGCTTCCAAACACATTAGATGAACCACATTTTTAAGCTCCCGAACATTGCCAGGCCAAGTGTAGTTCATCATCTTTCGCAGCGTTTCAGGGGCTAGCTCTTCGATGCTTAGGCCAAGCTCCTTGTTCGACTGCTGGATGAACTGTTGGATAAGAATCGGAATGTCTTCGCGCCGCTCACGCAAAGATGGCAGTTTAATCGCCCCTTGAGCATGGATGCGGTAGAAGAGGTCTTCTCGAAATTTTTCTTCCTGAACCAATTGGCTAAGGTCTTTGTTGGTAGCTGCGATGAACCGCACATCAAAGTTTTGTATTTCGTTACTACCGACCTGGATGACTTCGCCGGTTTCCAAGGTGCGCAATAGTTTCGCCTGCATCGTCAGCGGCATGTCACCGATTTCATCCAAAAAGAGTGTGCCTTTGTCAGCCGCTTCGACCAGGCCTTTTCTGTCTGCAATCGCCCCGGTAAACGCGCCCTTTACGTGGCCAAAGAGTTCGCTTTCCAGAAGTGTTTCGCTGACGGCTGCACAGTTAAGAACCCGAAAAGGCTTGCCAGCCCGTGAGCTATTTTGATGAACCGCTTGCGCGAATAATTCTTTACCCGTACCCGTTTCGCCTACGATGAGTACGGTACTCTTGCTGCGAGCCAGTTTGCGCGTTCTTTTAATTTGCCGCATGATAGCCTCGGACGAGCCGATGATGCCGCCGAAGTCAAAAGACTTATCAAGCTGTTGTTTGAGCAATCGAGACGCCCTAGCTGATGCCGCCTTCTTTGCGGCTCGTTCCACCTTGTCACGCAAAATATCAATGTCGAGGGGCTTTATCAGATAATCATAAGCCCGATGATCGCTATCCTGGCTCAGAGCTTCCCGTGCGAGCGACTCGCTACCGTGTGCGGTAATCAGAATCACTTCGGTATCCGGGCTAAGCTTCTTCGCGGTTTTGAGTACGTCCATACCCGAAATTTTCCCACCCAATTTGTAGTCCGTGACAACCACATCAGGCTGGCGATGCTTAATACTATCCACAGCCTGCTGCCCGGACGTGACCAGATTGCAGGCGCACTTTGACCGCTGCAAAGCTTCAAGAATGGCTTCGCCGTGGGCAACTTCGTCCTCCACGATGAGGACAAACGCAGTATCAGCTGGGGTATCAGTCATAACTACCGTATTCTATAGCACTTACCAAACAAGTGTAGCGTCGCCATGCGAAAATTTCCCGGGAACGTCGCTATGAGGCATTACGGCGTATCGGGGCTTGTCCGTGGTAGGGTCATCGTAAACGTTGTGCCTACGCCCGGCTGGCTAATGACATCAAGCAAACCGCCATGATCGCGCACGATCCGCTGTGTCATGGATAAGCCAAGCCCCGTCCCGCTTTTTTTGGTTGAGAAAAACGGTTTGAAAATTCGCTCACGATCTTCTTTCGTCATTCCAACGCCATCATCCCGAACGGAAATGATTGAAGCCTCATCGGTCTGAGATAGTTCAATTTCGATGACACCGCCTTGGGGCAAAGCTTGTTGTGCGTTGATGACAATGTTGAACAGCGCCTGGCTCAACAGGTTTTCATCTGCGACAGCTATCTGAGGCTGGTCTGCGCCTTTGACGCTGACGGTGATGCCAAGGTTCAGGGCTAAGGGTTCGAAAAATTCCAACAGCCTGCGCACCACTTGGCTAAGGTCCGTCTCGCGCGGCGTCACTTCGCTCGGGCCTACCAATCGGAGAAAATCATCGAACAGGCTTTGTAATCGCTCCGCTTCGCGGCGTAGGGTTTCAACTTTGAGCAGCGACCGACGCCGAAGATCTGTTATGTCGATATCGCTATCTTGCAGGTCTTCAGCCAGCAATTTCAGATTTACCATCATGGTAGAAAGCGGGTTACGTAGCTCGTGGGCTAACCCGCCTGCGAGTTCGGACATCTCGTGTATGGTTTGTTGGAATTTCTGGGGAGAAAAATCTTGCGCAGTCATGGGCAAACGATTCTACAGAATGGAGCAACGGACATACCGCGACTTCACCCAATCGATTCGAAAATAGTAAACGTGCGGCGTAAGCGGAGGTAATACTCAGCTATGACGCTTCTTCGTCTTCAGGTCTATCAGGCTCCAGCGATTTTACGTTCTTAGCCTGCGGGCCTTTGTCGGAATCAACCAATTCATATTCGACCCGATCACCGTCGCGCAGCTTGCGAAAGCCGTCGCCATCAATGCCCGAATAATGGACGAAAATATCCGTCGATTCGTCCTCGCCCGTGATGAAACCAAAACCTTTTTTAGTGTCGAACCACTTCACTACACCTTGCGACATGTCAATTCTCCTTCGCTTCGATAGTTAAATCATCGAAGTGCACGGTACACCTAACTATCACACCGCGGCCAATAAGAGACTGGCCAGATAATGCGCCCGATCTGTCAATGGTGCATGTCATACACCGGCCCTTTGCCATGAGAACACCTACACGACGCAGCGACAAGTGTTCTAAGTAGACGCCTTCTGTGCACGATCCTCGCCCCACTCGCTAGACAAGTCAAGGGCTAGGATCAGCTAGACTAAGCCGAAAACCGAAAAAACAAGTTTTTTACGATCCGACAGCCTCTTCTTGTGCGTCTTGTTCTTCCAGCATGACCGCTTTCCGTGAAAGCTTGATACGGCCTTGAGGATCAACGGCAATCACCTTAACCCGAACAACTTCACCAACCTTAATCACGTCCTCGGCTGATTTGACATAGTCATTATCCAGCTCGCTGATATGACATAGCCCATCCTGTCCAGGTGAGATTTCGATGAAAGCTCCAAAGTCCTTGACGCTGCTTACTGTGCCTGAATAAGTCTTGCCTACCTTAACCTCGGAAGTCACAGCCTCTACCATTTCAAGCGCTCGCTCGCCGCCAACCTTATCGATACAGAAGATGGCGATGCTGCCGTCCTCGTCGATTTCGACCGTGGCATGAGTTTCTGCTTCAATGGACTTGATGTACTTGCCGCCAGGACCGATGACCTTTCCGATTTTTTCCGGATTGATCTTGGTCGTTAGCACAAACGGAGCGTATTGGCTGGTTTCCTTTTTCGGAGCAGCCAACGTCGAAAGCATACTTTTTAGAATGCTGAGTCTGGTTGTTTTTGCCAGTTCCAATGTCTCGATGATTCGCTCTTGCGAAATGCCGTGTCCCTTGAGGTCAAGTTGGATAGCTGTGATGCCACGCTGCGTACCAGCAACCTTAAAGTCCATTTCACCGAAGTGATCTTCTTCACCCAGAATATCAACTGTGAGCTTGTAATCACCGTCGTGTTCGAAAGCGCCGATCGAAATACCTGCAACGGGTTGCTTGATAGGTACGCCAGCGTCCATGAGTGCCAGGCAGCCGCCGCAAACCGAAGCCATCGAGCTTGATCCGTTGGATTCCATGATCTCAGAAACAATACGAATGGTGTATGGGAATTTCTCAGGCGTAGGCAGCACATATTGCAGTGCTTTTTCGGCGAGGTTTCCGTGGCCAATCTCTCGACGAGAGGTCGCGCCGACGCGCTTGACTTCACCGGTACACAGTGGCGGGAAGTTGTAATGCAGCATGAACTTTTTGCTGTACTCATCCGCAAGACCGTCTACAAACTGCTCATCTCGACGGGTTCCCAATGTGACGACGCACAAGGCCTGGGTCTCACCTCGTTGGAACAAAGCAGAGCCATGAACTCGTGGCAATATGCCAATTTCTGATTCGATCGCTCGTAATTCAGTGGCTGCTCGACCATCCGAACGCTTGCCTTCGACCACGCAAAGCTCGGCGACGATTTCACCTTCAATAACGTCGAGCAGGTCACGAATAGTATTCCAGTTGTGATCTGTCGTATCTCCCGTTTCCGGGCAGTAAGCTTCTTTGGCGTCGTTATACACCGCCTTGACAGCCGCGTATCGATCTTGTTTTCCAGCAGTATTTCTAGCATCGCGGAGGGCTTTGCCGAACTTCTTGAGCAGTTCAGCCTTGAATTTTTCTGTTGAAGCAGGCGGCGTCCATTCGACTGGCTTACCGGCTTTTTCCGTTAGTTCAGCAATCATTTCGCAAATGGAAACAATAGCTTTATGCCCAAATTCGATAGCACCGGCGATGACTTCTTCTGAAAGCTCAGTCGCACCGATCTCAACCATATTGACCGACGTCATATGGCCAGCCAAAACACATTCCATTTCGCTGCAATCCAACTGCTCAATCGTTGGATTCAAAATGTATTCGTTGTCAATATATCCCACACGCACTGAAGCAGATGGCCCATTAAATGGAAGCGGGGAAATCGATACGGCTGCTGATGCGCCGATCATAGCTAGGATGTCTGGATCATTTTCCTGGTCGGTGGACATAGCCATCGCCTGAATGAGAACTTCATCTTTGAATTCTTTTGGGAACAGCGGGCGCATAGGACGATCAATCATACGCATCGTCAAAATTTCTTTTTGAGAAGGCCGAGCTTCACGCTTGAAGAAACCGCCTGGGAATTTACCGGCTGCGTAAGTTTTTTCCCGGTAATCTACCGTAAGGGGGAAAAAATCAATCCCCGGTCGCGGTGCGCCTGTGACGACAGCTACGAAAGTAACTGACTCGCCATAGGTGACAAAAACCGCCCCAGCGGCTTGCTTGGCAATTTTGCCAGTTTCGATGCGTAACGTTCGTCCGCCAATTTCCCGTTCAACTATGTGATGTGCCATGGTGTTCGTTCCAAATTTCCTACAACTATAGGGTTTACCAAAATCTCTAATTAACGACTTATTACAAAAGTCGGTATACGTTATGACTAATCTTTAGGTGGATAAGCACAGTAGCTGAGTGCTTGGTTTGGCTGATGGGGCAACTATGCCACGGGGCTATCATGCGTAGCAAATAGAAATTCGCTAAATGCATAATCGTTGCTTTTCTGCTGGCTTGTCAAACTATATTCGAGAGTCGCCAACAGACCATGGCTAACGCCAAGGGGGCTACTTACGCAACCCTAGATTGGCGATGATAGTTTTGTATCGATTGCGATCAGTATTGGTCAAATACTTGAGCAAGCGCGCACGTCGACCAACCATCTTCAGCAAGCCTAGGCGCGCTGAGTGGTCTTTTTTGTTGATTTTCAGATGTTCCGTAATTTCCTGAATCCGCGTGGTCAGGATAGCGATCTGAACTTCGGGAGAACCGGTGTCCTTATCATGACTTCGATGCTTCCCAATGATCTCTGTTTTGCTTGCAACCGATAGCGACATATCTAATCTAACCCATCATCTAACATTCAGTTCTAATCGTAGTTTCAATCGATACTTCGTAGAACCAAAAACTTGCTTGTGCCCACTCTTCCGTCTTAGTGGACCGTCCTTTTCACACTTTTACCTTTGTCCTTTTCACCTAAGTTCGGCAAGTCTACGCCCAACCCCAGAAATTGGCAAGCCATCCATTTATGATCATTTTTGGAGATTGGTAGAGGTTTGGGTCGAATATGACGTTCGGGTGGATTGCCTGGCCCTGATTATTTGGAAATGCCGGTTTTCCACGCCCGCGCATCTTCCTTGTGCTACCCCAAATACAGCTTGAAGGCGATATATTAAGGAATATAGGGTTGGATTATGGTCGAAGTAACATAGATAAGCTCGTCGATTTACATAGCCGTCCATGTTTCGAAAGGCTCTACCGCTATGAATGCACGTTTGTTCAGTCGTCAGTATCTTTGGGTTGGTTTGCCCATTATTGCGGTTTTGTTGCTGAGTAGTTGTTCCGATTCTGGAACAACTTCGCCACCAGAAGATACCACTCAAGACCCTGGTATGGACGCCGGCGGCAATGACGGTGGAACTGAAACCAGTGGCGGAGATACGAACACGTCAAACAAGACATGGGAAGCTGCCGGGTTCGCGGCTGGTGGCTTGTTTACTGGGATTGAAGTGGACCCTGTGCAATCCAGCACGGTTTATGCCTCGGCTGATGTGTCAGGTGTATATCGCAGTGATGACAGCGGTGAGTCTTGGGTGGCCAAAAGTACTGGTCTGCTTAGTCATGCCATTGCAGACCTTCTGATTGATCCTTCCAATAATGAACGCATCTGGGCGGCTACGGCACTGGGTCTGTTTCGTAGCGAGGATCGCGCTGAAAGCTGGACATTGGTCAATGGCGATGCCGCCGCTTACATTTTAGTTGGTTTTAAGTCCGTCGCCGTCAGTAACGATGGTCAAACTGTTTTGGCTACAGCCCACCAGGTCGAAGGTGGGGAGGTTTTTCAGAACGATTATCGCACGGCTGTGCTGACTGGAGGGCTGCTCCGCAGTGTAAATGGTGGAGCTGATTGGGTTGAAGTATCCGATTTTCCTGCCAGCTATCCTGCTGGTACGCGATTTCCGGTAGTCCAATTTGATCCGTTTAACGAAGGCGTAGCATTTCTGACGGTGTCGGGGGTTGGCATTCTACGCTCGGTTGACGGCGGCCAATCCTGGCAGGATTTTTCTACTGGTCTACCGAACGACCGGAGCGACATAGCATGGCGCTCACTGAGTTTCAGCGCAAATTCTGTGCTGGCAGCAGCCACACAATTTACACCCGTCTCGGCTGGTGAGCCACTTGTTTTTAGAAGTGACTCAACGACCGCAGGTTGGGCTTCCATCGCTGGTAACCTTCCGACAGCAGACTCCACGAGCGTGCAGCAGAATGCCGTGGTTGTCCGTGTCTCTTCAGATAACGACAACGACATTAGCCTTGCGTATACCGGATTTCCTTCGTTGTTCTTCCAGTCCGACGATGCCGGGGCGACGTGGAAAGGTACGAGTATTGAGGAAAGTGACACCTATACATTCGATACCGAAGCTGCCCCGTTTCATAATTCGCGCGATCCGTTCGAAGATTTCATTAACCTGGCCATCGACCCCACCAACCCCGACCGTATGTTCGCTACCTCTTGGGTGGGCATTTGGCGAAGTACCGATCGAGGCGCAACGTGGCAGGAGAAAATACGCGGCACACAGAATACAGTGTGTAACGATATTTTGTACACCGGCAACGAATTCTTCGCCGCGCACTGGGATACAACGTTACAACGTTCGGCGGATCCGACTCAGTCATGGAATGAGGCGTTGCCGCTGGCGGGCAACCCCAGCGATTTGTTGCACTGTTGGAGCATTGGCCAAACTGGCAGCAACGCGCTGTTCATGGGTGTGTCTAACGAGGCCGGAGCGCCTCGTGTCTATCGATCGGAAGATGGGGGCACATCATGGGAGGAGCGTTCGCCTACCTTCACCAGCTCTGGGGACTTGTTTGTAGATTCGCAGACCGAAGTTGCCATAGCTGTTGATCCTACGAATGCTGCTACGCTTTATGCGGTGAACCGACTGGCGTCAGAGGGCATCTACCGTTCGACCAATGACGGAGATTCGTGGACCAAGCTTTCTTCGCAGCCTGCCAGTGGTGATAGTACGGAACAGGCGTTATTCAAATCACTTGCAATCGCGCCGGATGACAGTCAACGCTTATATGCAGGGACAAATTTCGACGGACTGTGGTACTCGGCTAACGGCGGTGACTCGTGGACGCTTGCTAAAGTGGACGGCAACGACACAGAAGGGGCTTTAATTGGAGATATTGTCGCACTTCCTGATGGCGTGGTTTGGGTTGCCGCACAAAACGGCGCGTATAAGAGTATCGATCATGGCGAGAATTATACACGCTCGCTGGGAGCCAATGTCACCCTGGAGGAGTTCGAGTATTTCGTAGCGCTGACGGTGAATCCGGATGACCCTAACGAAGTATTCGCCGCGTCGGGCCAAATTCACCCGGTATACAGCCTTAACGGTAGCGTTTGGCATACCACTGACAGCGGTGCAACTTGGACGGATATTACGGATGATTTAGTCCACAAGAGAGTGAATACGCTAGAGTACGCGGAAGGCTATCTTTATGCTGGTATCGAAGGCGCAAACGTTTTCCGTCGGAAAATCCAGAAATGAGCGACACAAGTTTCGCGGGCACAAAATGAGCCGACTATTCGTACATGTGCAAGCGGTGTGTAATTAGGACCATCGCTTAGCGAATTCTTCGACCATCAAATGAGCCAACGAATTCGTTATTGTCCTTAGTCTTGCCCATGACCTCCAGCAGCCGTTCCATGCCTCTTTGCGGGTCTCTATCAATGAGGGTTCGACGGATTTCGTAGCTGGCTGCCAAGCTTTTTTCGTCTAAAAGCTGCTCTTCTTTGCGGGTTCCTGAGCGGGCAAGGTCGATAGCCGGGTATATTCGGCGGTCGGCTAAGTTGCGTGACAGGAGCATTTCCATGTTTCCGGTCCCCTTAAATTCGTTAAAAATGACCTCATCCATGCGGCTTCCGGTCTCTATGAGGGATGTGGCGATAATGGTCAGGGAGCCGCCGTCTTCCACATTTCGTGCTGCGCCGAAAAAGGCTTTTGGCTCAGTCAAGGCTCTGGTATCAAGCCCGCCGGACATGATTCTGCCTCCGCCTCGAATGTGATTGTTGTGTGCCCGGCCTAGACGGGTGATGGAATCGAGGAATACGACGGCGTCCTTACCAGCTTCGACCAGCCTCTTAGCCCGTTCCAGGACAAGCTTGGAAATTCGTATATGACTTGATATGTCATGATCGCTGGAGCTGGCAAAAACTTCGCCTTTGATGGACCGTCGCATGTCGGTGACCTCTTCAGGTCGTTCGTCGATCAGCAACACAATCAGGTGGGCCTCGGGATGATTGATCGCAACCGCATTAGACATCTGTTGTAAAAGTACTGTTTTTCCAGTGCGAGGCGGGGCAGCGATTAACGCGCGTTGCCCGAAACCGATGGGGGCAAGTAGATCAACGATACGCATGGAGATGGACCCACCCGGCGTTTCAAACTTAATCTGACGATCGGGGTTGAGTGCGGTGAGCTTATCGAATCGCTTTAGTTCCAGGTAATCGTCAATGGACATATCCTGGATTTGGGTGATTTCCGTGAGTTGCTGTCGGCCTCGCTTGCCGTTTGATGACGCCACCAAGCCCGTCACCCATTCACCGCCGCGCAGACCTGCCTTGGCGCACATAGCCGGGGGGACGGATACGTCGAGGCCATCAACACGAAGGTTTTTTTGCGGAGAACGCAAAAAACCGCCATTTTTTCCCGTTTGTTCGAGTACGCCTTGTACGGTGTTATTTTGTTCGTTTTCAGTCATAAATGGCTCGTGTCCATATCAGATGTAACAGGCATTAACACGGCAGGTAGACCTCGGCACACGCCGGAAATCTTCCATAACCTTCTTTTATTCAAGTGCTTATGGGATTGAACCAGAGGCTTGGGGAAAGTGGTCCACCCATCTTGCAAAGACGATTCGCATCGAATCAGCAGGCGGGAATGTAACTTAAATCCGCGCTAGGTCAACTATTTGAAAGGTAAAATTTTCTAAGTTCCCCAAAAAAAGTCTTGACAGACCGCACCGAGTGTGGCATTTTCTTCGCCCAGTTTGACCGATGTACTGTAGTTTTGATTTTGAGTGCTTTGGTCAGGGTTCGTGATGTGTGTTTGTTGTTAAGGCGTTGTTAGAAAAGCGCTAACGATCAAAGCGTTGCTTGACCGATAAGGGCGAACATGCCGCAGGCAATTGCATCATGGAGGATGCGGGACGTTGGCGCGGTTTTAGAATGGTGTGTCCGAAGACATCATCGTGAGCGAGGCAACAGTGGCGTGGTCAGCCTGCTCGTGAAGTAGTGTTTAAGGATTGCGGCCTGGATGGGTCGTATTAGAATTGTTCAGTACTTGGCGGATGATTCCGCCGTTTATTGTGTAAACGGATTTGGCGACCCGATTTGGATTGAGGTCGTCCGTAGCAGGACAAATGTGCTGGGGAGGTGCCCTGGCTAAATTCAAGGAGATTTTCGGAATGAAGATCAGCAAGTTTAAGACATTGGCGATTTCGGTATTGGCTGGCGGTGCATTGTTCGGTGGTTGCTTGGGTCTAAACCTAAACAACCTTCTTAGCGCTGCAGTAACTTCAGCAGCTGTTGAGTTTGTAATTGACAATGATGCTGTCTTCGACCTGTTCGAAGGTGGCGCAGAAGGCTAATCAGTTAGTCTTTGCCAACCAGCAGGCAGATGGCTTGCCATATTCGGAGATGTTTTCGTTTCTTTTGGAATGCAAATGTTTCAGAACGGCGGTGTCTGTCGAACGGTATTTAAGAGCGGGGCTTGCGATTCGTCGTGGCCCCGCTTTTTTTGCGCGCACATGGCTTTACCGACGACTCGGTAGCTATTGGGTTCAGAGGTCGAGAGATTTCGCCACAACAGGTCTAGTGACAGTTCCATCAATGATGACGCCGCCATGCTGGTGGTCGTGGGGGAAGGCGAGCAGCCAGCCTTCTTTGATGCCCTTGTGGTTGATCCACTCCTTCTCGGCGATGGTCGTCATGGGGAGCATGTCGTAGGCCATGACCCAGGGCAGGCGTAGGTGGGCGACAGTCGGAATAATATCACCACAAAATATCAAGCGTTGCTTTCCATTGCCAAAAATGGGATGAATCTGATAGGGCGTGTGGCCGTGCGATACCCACCAGGTTAGTCCTTCGATGGACGAGGTCGGATGGTCGCCTTCAAGGAATCTGACGTTGTCAGCGGTGGCGAGGTCGTTGAAGTCGGCTGGGATGTAGGAGGCCTTGTCCTTGTGATGCGGGCTGTTGGCGTGTTCAAAGTGCTTACGGTGGACCCAGTGCGTCGCAGAGGGGAAACAGGGGGTCGTTTTCTCGTCAGGTTGGTCGTACCAGCTCGTTAGCCCGCCGTTATGGTCGAAGTGGAGGTGTGTGACGACGACATCGGTTATGTCCTTAGTTGAAAGCCCTAGCTTGATGAGTGCGTTGGGGATGGCTTGGTGATCAACTTCAAGGCCGAACCGTTGGGCCTTTTCGGGGGTCCATTTTGATCCGCAGCCTGTATCGACGAGAATGACGCGCTTGGCGCTGCTGTCGATGGCGAGGAGGGTTCTGGTGGTCATAGCTATGCGGTTTAGGTGGTCTACGTCGGATGATTTTTCCCACATGACCTTGGGGACTACGCCGAACATGGCGCCGCCGTCTAATCTCATCTTGCCGGTTACAATCGAATGAATTTCAAAGGGGGGGATTATTATCATGCTTCATAGTTTATATCGACCTCGGATTTTGTGTAGCATCGAGATGCGGGAAACTCGAGACAAGTGTCATTCATGTGGATAAAGGAGGCCCGCAGGGTGCGCCGTGCGGCTCTGGTTGTATTTGATTCGTCGTGTTTCGGTTGCTCAAGTGTTAGTCGTTAGATAGAGTCGCAGTCTAGACTAGGGTGTTGGCTGAGTGTTATGGTGAATCAAGGGTCAGCAACAAATCAATCGGCAAACTCCGCCCCTTCTGGTGCCAAAGCCGTGAGTTCGTTTTCGACTTGGGATAGGCTTTCTTTTGGCGTGGCTCATGCTTTCGCTACTGCAGTTGCAAAATTAGTGGGTATACGCGGTTTGTATTTTTTTGGGCGAAGCTTTGGGTCGTTGGAATGGCTGATAAATTATAAACGCCGCCGCCGCTTTGCACGGGCTTATCGAAAGATTGCTGAGAACAAGCCTTCGGGGTCTGAGATTCGTAGAACTTCACGCGAGTTTTTTTGCCGGTCACGATGCGACAAATTATTCTATCTTATTCTGGATTCTATTCCAAAAGATAAGCTGCAGATGCATTTTGTGATAGACAATAAGCAAGCCTTGGACGATTCGCTTGCGAAAGGGAAGGGTGTGTACCTGGCTGTTTCGCATCATGGTGCGCATCATGTGACGGCTATGCTGTTGGCGATTTATGGTTATCGCGTGGCGCTTGTTCGTGACGGTCAGGAAAGTGGTTTGCGCAAATTTGTGCAGGACCGTTTCGAGCGATTGCATCCCGAGTTGCCGCGTATGCAGGTCATTTTTGCGGATGCTTATCCGCGAGATATTTATCGCTGTTTTAAGGATGGTTATATTTTAGGCAGTGCGATGGATGTGAGTCGCGTGCGGCAGGCGCATCAGCAATTTGAAGAGGTGACAATTTTTGGCGAGCGTCGCAAGTTTCTTTCCGGTCCATTGAAAATAGCCAGTCGTTGTGGTGGCGTGGCGGTGCAAGTTTTCTTGACCAGCGAGCCGAATTTTCGTTATCGACTTACGGTTGCTCAGCAACTATTGGATGATACGCATGATGCGGACATATCAAATGCGATGCAATTGTATGCTACGAATGTTGAGAAACATGTTCGTAGTCATCCGCAGGAATTGACGCGCATTTGATTTTTGAACTGTTTGCGCACTCATAGCGAATATTTTGGTAATAATGAGAAACAATCAGAGCACCTGGCGCGAACCTGGTGGCATGTCTGGCGTCGCATTGTCTTCAAAGTTTCTTAAGACTTGCCCGCAGGCTTGCGCCATGCGGCTCTGATGGATTCCCATGCGTTTTTCTTTACAGGTTATTGCGTCCGAAGACCGCGCAAGCTGAAGCATGCGGCTCGATTATCTGAGATCATTTTCTTGTGAAGGTGGCGTCGTTAGACATAAACAGTGGCACACCTTGCTCTCTTACATATTGGTTGCGTGAGGGTGGTGGCGATTCGGAAAAAGTTTGGTCGTCGTATAGCCACATGCCCCATTCGGCGGGGAAGGGGATTGGCTGCTGCTGCGTGTTGGTGACAATGGTTTTTAGCACGACGCCCTGTCCTTGGTCTACATTTCCTACCGGCAAATCGGTTTTGTCTCCGTAGCCATCGGTGTTGTTGTCGCGGTCTCTTATGATGATAGGTGAATAGGGCGAGCGCTGTCCCTGGCGGAACACGACGGCGAAAAAATTTCGATGCCATCCTGTTTGAGGTGATTGATTGCTTAATTCTAAGGGGTTTCGGTCTAATCCGGTAGACGGTAGCACGCGCCAAGGTCGCGGCATTTTTTCGGGTAGGCCTTCGGTGGTGTCTATGTCGAATCGATTGGCAAGGTCGGGCCAGGATGCTTGCGATTGGGGTTCGGGCACGCCGGACCATTTTATGAAAGCCATTGATTGTTGGTTGGTTTCGTCGATGAAGAATAGTACGCCATAGGCTGAGTGTTGGAGCGATAGAGATTTTATGCGGGCTACTTTGAGAATATGTCGTAAGCGATTTTGGGCGGTGCGCAGTTGCGAGAGTCGCCAGATGGATATGGCGCTGGGTAGTAAGAGGCCTGATAATGAGAGAATGATGGCGGTGACGATGGTGATTTCTATTAGTGTGAAGGCGTTGCGTTTCATCGTAGCACCAAAAATCTGATGGTTCGGTCAAATCTGAATTCATGCGTCGTATTATTATTCCATTGTGCGTAATCTATTTTCTAACGCACGTTAACTTCTCGAGTCCGCGCACGCTGAAGCATGCGGCTCGTTTTTTATTTTAGGAAAAAACGAGTGTCCGAAACCTGGCTGTCGCGTAAAGTTATGTGTAGATGGGCGATAAAACGCTATAAATTAAGTATATTTTAGTTGACTTCGCATTGGGCGAAGCCATAGTTAGGCTGGGGTCGCTGGTTGGGCCTTGTCTGCGGGCGATGAGGCGTCTCGCCAGTAGTCAGTGGCTCGCTCCACGGCGATGTGCAGTAAGGAGCCTTTCGGGAATAGGCCTTGACTGTCGCGTTGGCCTGCTTCCATGTTGGCGAGAATCTCTAAGGCTTGTGGTATGGAGCTGACTGAGTAGACACTAAATTTTCCAGCTTCGCACGCCTCGGTCACGTCGTGTCGTAGCATCAAATCGCCGACGTTGGTCTTTGGGATGATGACACCTTGCGTGCCAGTCATGCCAGCATCTTGGCATATGTCGAAGAAGCCTTCGATTTTTTCATTGATCGCGCCGACGGATAAGATGTTACCTTGTTGATCTATGGCGCCGGTCATGGCTACGTCTTGCCTGAGTGGTATGTTAGTAAGCGCACTAAGAAGGCAGCAGATTTCTGCACCCGAAGCGGAGTCTCCATCAATGGCTCCGTAGGATTGTTCAAAGGCTACCGAAGCTTCAAAGGCAAGGGGATGTCCGGTGCGTAGCAAGCCGCGTAGTAAACCGCCGAGAATGTAAAAGCCTTTTGTGTGGATGGCACCGCTTAGCGCTGCTTCGCGGTCGATGTTGATGACGCCTGCGGCTCCTGGGCCAATGGTGGCGGTTATGCGGGTGGGGAAACCATAGACCATAGGTCCGGCCTGGATGACGGCTAGGCCGTTGAGTTGTCCGACTACCGCGCCTTTGGTTAGTACGCGGATGGTTCCATCTTTGATGAATTCTCGGAATCGACGAGCGGGTAGGTCTGCCCGGTTTTTAGCGTGTTGTATAGCCTGCATGACGTCAGAGCCTGTGACGGCGTCAGCATTTCTTTGTGACGCGCGGAGAGCGCTCTCGCGGGCGATGTCGGCAACTCGGCCAAAGCGTGCGGAGAGTTTGTCCTTCATGGCTGCGATTCTTGCGCCTTGTTCAACTAAGGCGGCGATGGCAGTCCACTCAAAAGGCAATAGTTTTTCGTCGCGGGCGAAGCGGGAAATGACGGCTGCGTAATGTTTGATGCCAGCTTCGTTTCGAGGAATTAAATCGTCAAAGTCGGCTAAGACCTTGAAGAGGTGTGGGAATTCCGGGTCGAAGGAATCAAGGGCGTAGTAGGTTTCGGGGCTACCTATCATGACAATTTTGACGACGACGTCGATTGCTTCCGGTTTAATCATGGGGGCAGAGCCGGGGAATACGTTGTCGGCTGGGATGACCTCAAGCTTTCCTGAGCGAACCGTGCGCTTGAGTACTTTCCAGGCGTCAGGCTCTTCGAGAATTTCTCGCGCTTCGATAATCAAAAAGCCGCCATCCGCTCGAAGCAGCGACCCGGCGCGAATGCCCATGTGCGTTGGCCGAGCTTCCTCTGTTGATTCGTAGTCAAAATCTACGGCGCCAATCAAGTTGCGAAGCGTGGGTACATTTTCGGTAATGATGGGACAGGCAGAGTCTCCGTGTTGCTCGGTGACTACGTTTACGCGGTAGAGGCGGGTGAATTCGTGGTCTTCGCCTAAGCTGCCGAGGCGGTCTTGTACGATGTCGTCTACCACCTCGTCGAGAAAAGTGGCTACTTCTTGCTGATTAAAGTTTTCTTTGATGCCGCCTACGATGTCTTTCAAGATAGCCGAGGCTGAGTCAGCCAGGATGCGCTCGATAGCCTCTTCGTGTTCGGCCCGGAGTTTGTTCACTTTGCTGCCTAAATCGGCGAGCATTGGCTCGAATTTTACGTTAAGGTCACGTTTTTCTTTGTATAAAGCGTCGGCTATTTCGCCACGGGCGTGCATTTGCTCGAACTCTTCCGGGGCGACTGCCCGGTCGTCAATCACGGGGAAAATAGCGGTTTGAGAAACAGGGCCTGCGCCGAGGCTTACCATCGTAAAGCCTGCTTCTTGAAGCTGAGACTCTAAGGGTGAAACAAGCTCTTTGAGGCTTTCCTGCGTAGTTTGCTCAATGTTGCGACGGCGGGCATTGATGCCTTCAGAAGAAAGGGCGGTTGGCAAATCGTTGCGAATAAATTCAATGAGGCGGTCAATGCGACGGCGGAAATCCTGTCCGCGTTTTGGGGGGAGTGTGATGAGCCTGGGACGTTCTGGCTGGGAGAAATTATGGACGTAGCAGCGGTCCTTGGTTAGTGGGCACTCAAGGGTCATACCTTCAAGTACGCGCCGCACCAGGGTTAGTCTGCCTGTTCCGGTTAGACCTCGAACAAAGATGTTTTGGCCCGGTCCGCTGATGTCCAGGCCGAAACGTAAAGCTTCGACGGCTGTGTCTTGGCCTACGACGCCGGTGGCTGGTTCTATTTGGAGCGTGGAGTCGGCGTCGAAATCCGAGCGCTGACATCGCCAGCGAAGCTCGGCTATAGCGACGCGAAAACGGCTTAGGTCCACTTGGCTGGTTTGTCGATCTGCTGAAGCGTTCGACATTATGGCCTTCTCTCATGTCAGGACTGTTGAGCTAGGATGAATTTTGGCGAATTTTCCCGGTGGTTTGCATGGCTTTTCACGCAAACCCCCGTTTACTGGAACCAAACTACCAACCCAAGCTTATGGAGAGCATTACCTGACAAAATGCTCCACAACAAATCGCATCTACAAACTTAATGGAGGCATTGTAATAGCCGATAGCAGTTACCGCAAAGTTGACGCTAGTGTGCCTATCTTCGCTTTTGAGATTGGTGGGCAGAAGAGTCGCGTTGTTGCGGCGTGAATTGAGGATTATCACTATAGTTATATCGTGGATATTCAACCGGAAAAACTTACGAGGTTTAAGACCGTCGTGGATGACCCCATAGGTGGCGACTTGGCGTGCTTCAGGTGTGGTTATAACTTGAGGGGGCTAGGGTTGGATGGCGTGTGTCCGGAATGTGGCGTTGCTATCGCCGATTCGTTTATTGAGTCGCCATTCGACTGCGATCACAATTGGGTGAGGTGCATGAGAAGCTCAGCCGGTCTTGTTTTCTGGGGTTTGGTGGCCCTTGTTGTATTTATTACTGTTTTTGTGGTTGTCGAATCCACCCCACGATTTAACTCAAACGGCATGGTTCTTGGCAATCTAATCATTGCGCTTGCATTTGTTATTCTTTTCGTTACGGCTTGTGCATGCCAATTATCCGATCATGTTTCGGAGCATGTGCGCGTTTGCAAATGGTGCATTTATTTTCTGCGTAGCAGTATCATTTTACCCTTTCTATTGATTTCGTTCATGGTTCACAACAATGTTTATCCTAGTAAATATATGTGGCACACAATTATGCCGTATTTGGTTATTGTAGTATTTCTGATGCAGTTGGCTGTGCCAGCGATGCTGGCCATCATAATGAGGGAGCTAGGAAGAATCATTTCTTCCAAAGCTGTGACCATATCTAATTGGATTATCTTTATCAGCATCCCCATTCCGGCTGCGGTGTTCGTTGAAACGATGGCTATGTTTCTGTTGGGAGATTTTGAAACGAGTTTATATCGATGGGCCAGGAATGCGACAATCCCGATTGTGGTTTGGTCGATTCTTGTATCCGTGCTTATCTGCTGGTTAATGGTTGAATTGCGACGCTCGCTGTCAAAAATCATGAGAATGCTTGATTACCACCATACGGTAGATGCTGTCGTATAGTCATGGCTAATTCCGCCCATTCCTTTCGTCACATCTTGGACGCACATTTCTTAGAACCCGCTAATGTTAATCTTCACTAATAATTATTGTCTAAGTTTCGCACCGGCCTATAACCATAAGTAGTGCTGAATCTGACAGCGACTTTGGTGGCGGGAGTGTGGCACTGGATGGCAGGGGGAGAAGAGACTCGTATGAATCGAAATTGTATCACATTATTGTTGACTGTTGCTCTTGGAGCTGGCTTGATTGGTGAAGTGCGTGCGCAAAGTGAGGGGCGAGTTGCGTTTCGCGTTGGCGTTAAACAAGGTGTTTCGGCGATGCAGGACTTATCCCAAGAGGCGGCGGGGTATGCCGATTTAGCTTCTTGTTTGACGGGGCCTGCGGCTGGTTATTCATCTGCTATTTGCGAAGCCTTTGATGCTAACGGAGATGGTAGCATAGATATTGTTGACTTCGCAGCTTTTCAGCAGCACTTTGGGGTTGGCGGCACTTGCTTTGATCTTGAGCAAGCAGAAGGATATGGGAATGCTTTGCTTTCGGTCAATCGCAATGACAGTTCGATTTACCCACAAACGTTGGTGGCTGGCGAGCTTGATCTCACGCTCCTGGTAGTGCAAGGTCAGCCCGGCGCGGATTACAGTGTGGAAAGCTGTTCTTTTCAAGATGCCTTCGGTGGGGAAGTGGTTGCAAGTGGAACTTTGGATGCCGCAGGAATGGCATCTGTTATTATCCCGCCGGATAACTTTCTGCGTGGGCAGGTGTTGTCTTTGCAGGCCCGGGTGACGGATGACCTCTCTCCCACCGGCGTGGCGATGAGTGCTGCGAGTCGGGTGAAAGTTATTCCGACCATGTCAGCTAACATCGCGTTGAATATGGCTGTGGGTAGCTTGGCGGATGTGCTTGGCCCGGTGATGGACATAACACCTAATTCAATCAACATTGGCAACCTGACTTTTGTCGTAACGCCAGCCACGGTATTTGCGAATGTCACGGATCTAAGCGGTTTGGTACTCGGTGATTGGGTAGCGGTCAAAGGCGGGTTCAATGCGACAGGCGGTTTTGATGCCGAAGAAATTGGATTGGAAGACCCGCAGAATCAGGTTCGTTTGGATGGCAGGGTGCAGAGTGTTGGCCCGGCAGGTTTTGCCATACTAGGCTTTTCTTTTTATGTAAGCACCGAAACGGTTTTTATTGACGATGCTACGGGAGACCCGCGCACGTTCGCTGATTTATTGCCGGGTATGCCTGTGGAAGTTCGCGTGGTAGTGGAAACTCAGTTTCCAAGTGCTACGTTGATAAAACTCAATACGCCCATCGAGCTAGAACCGGAGCCAGAGCCTGAACCAGAAGACGAAAATGAAATCGAGCTTCCGCCTCCGCCGCCGTTTTGCTCGTGATTTAGGTGTTCTGATGAGTCATGGGCTGCGCTAGGTGTATACGTCTGTTCGCGCAAATAGTGAAGTTGCTGCATGAATGGGGAATGTGTCAAGTCTTAAAACACGGGTCGCTTGCGCTCGCCGCTCGGTTTCGTTGTGGGAGTCGGCTTTACCCTCAATCTGGTAGGCTCATCGCTCAGGCTGTTGTTCGCGTTGACGCCCTGCAATCCAGCCTTTATCTTGTCGGGCGAGCCTACATTTATCGCATTTGTTGGTAGTTATTTGATTGATCGCGCGGGGCTGGTAGCGCCGCTTTGATAGGAACTTGAACCATGATTACAACGGTTGATAACGAACTCATCGCTATGGCGGAGGCTGGTATACAAGGATTTCTCGACGAGCAGCGGGACCGCGGACTCATTGCGGGAAGCTACTACGATGACGCGGTAGCTAAAACGCTTCCTAATCTTCGTAAGTGGTTATTCGCGGATGAGTTGGATGAGATTTCGCCTGGACTGCGCGATGGACTTCGAGAGGCGATCAACAAAAAGCAATGGGAAGCCTTGGCTAATGCCTACTCCCGCGATGTTAGTTTTGGTACGGGTGGCATTCGTGAAAAGATGGGGGCGACCCGTGATGTCGTGCTTCGATTAAAAGAAGAAGGCATTCATGCGTCGATTATCAAAGGCCCGAACACGATTAACGATGTCATTTATTTACTCACGGCTGCGGGGACGGCTAAGTTTGGTATTGAGAGAACGCCCAAGCTTTCTAAAATCGTGATAGGTTTCGATAGTCGCGTTCGCGGTTCAGAATTCGCTCGTGCGATTGCCAGCTTATTCCTGGCGTATGACTATACCGTGTATATTTTTGACGAAGCGTGCATGTATCCCAGTGTGACTTACGCCGTTCCTCGCCTCAGGGCTGACATCGGCGTGTTTATCTCCGCGTCTCACAACGATTTTAGATATAATGGCTACAAGCTTTCTTGTCAGAATGGGTCACAATTTGATCCGGTAGAGCGTGATAAGCTTTATCATCAATATATTACGCAGGTGAAATTTACTGACATCAAACTGACACCACTAGACCAAGCCCCAGCTGGTAAACTTTGGTTTCTCGGCGGACAGCCATCCAGCGACGCTCGTACTATCACAGAAGGCAACCTTGCTGGTATGCCGCTAGCTGATCCACTTCCAGATGCTAAGTCGGTGTACGTTGGCTGTGAAGATCGTATTATCGACATGCACACCCTGCACTTCGATCACATTAAAACTTTTCTGCTGCGTGGAGATATGATCCGCAATGCAGATAAACCGCTAAATATAGGTTTTTCTGCATTCAACGGTTCTGGTCGCAAGGCTGTGCCTCAGTTGCTTGGCGAGGTTGGGTTTAAGGACGTGACGCGAATCATGGCTTTAGACGCGCTTGATGGCATGTTCCCCGCGTTTTGTAGTGATCCTGGAAAAGAGCAGCAGCCTGACCCCGGTGATTGGCGAGCGGCTGACATAGCCGTGGCAGCGTTTAAGGAGGAGAATCCCGGTAAGTGGGAAGACCTCGATATGATAATTGGTACGGACCCGGACGCCGATCGTTGCGGTGTTATTGTGAAAGTGCCGGACAATCAAAAGGCTGCTTATCCTCATCCGGGCACGGGCCAACCGCGCGATTATACGCTGATTTCTGCCGACGATGCTTGGTCGCTCATCCTTTGGTATCGTTTTCAGTTCGATATTGAAAAGCATGGCTGTGTGCAGGATGCGGAGAAAAAGTTTATTGCGCTTTCGCATACCACGACCGACCTGCTGGCGTGTACGGCTATGAAATATGGTGTGGGCGTTCTCAAGACTTGGGTTGGTTTTGCGCAGTTAGCAGCGGGTACGCGGGCGATTTGGGATTTGCACCAAGACCTTGATACGCCTGGTTTGACCGAAGGTAAGCGGCTTCCTGTTTATGATGAAGGTCGGACTAGTCCTGAGCAGGAGGTGTGCAACCGTTCGATTCATTCGTGGGAAGCGATGGACGATCACGCTCGCTGCATCAACGTAGGGGCGCTCGAGCAAAGCAACGGTTTCTCAATCCTTGGCTCGCCGCCTAAGGACGATCGTTCGCTGGGTGAGGGTGGCCATGTGCGCGACAAGGATGGTACATTCGCGGCTGTGCTTGTTGCGGAACTTGCGCAGTATGCCAAATTAGAAGGGAAAAACCTGCTCGATCTACTCGACGAAAAAATATTTCTCGATCCGGAAATCGGTTTGTATGTAACGCATTATGAGCCTGACCCGATTGACGGGGAGTATGAGGGCTTGTCTGGTTACACTAAAAAACGTGGCATTTTGGACAAGGCCGAGGATTTGTTCGTCAACTATGCGTCTCGGTCGTTGACGCTCGCTGATATGAAAGTCACGGGGGCAACCTCGTATCGAACGGGTAAGTATGATGCTATCAATTTCCCTGGCTTCCCGGACGAGGGGTATCGATTCTACTTTGATACCGCACGTCGTTCGCATTTGACGATTCGTCCTTCGGGTACTTCTAACGCGCTGCGATTTCATGTTCAACTATTCGGCGAGCATCCGACGAGTGACGAGTTGGTGGCAAAAAAAGCAGAGTTGCGTCGTGCGTGCGTGAAAATCGTGGAAGATGTCAGAGCGTTAATCGGCGCAGGCGTATAAAGGTATGAGCCGCATGCTTCAGCTCGCGCGGTGCTCGAATGTGTGCGTTCAAATCCCCAATGACGCGACCAGCGAGCAAGCGGCCATCGCTGCTGTTTCGGTGCGCAGTATCGTGGGGGCAAGCGTGGTTGATGCCAGGCCCGCGTCACGAGCTTGGGTGCGTTCCTCATCTGACCAGCCGCCTTCCGGGCCGATGATCGCCAATACTGATAGGGGTTTATCTGTTGAGAGGTATTGGGCGAAAGACTTCGCTTCGTCGGATTTATCCAGAAACAATGCCAGGTCGAAGTCATTCGCCTGAGCGATAACCAAGGCAAAAGTTTGGGCGGTTTTGATCTGTGGTAGCCAATTACGTCCGCACTGTTTCGCGGCTTCGATGGTGCGCCGGGTCCATTTATCTGCCGCGCCTTGGCCTGGTTGTGCGACGCCTCGATCGGTCTGAATGGCCCAAATACCTGCGACGCCGAGTTCGGTACATTTTTCAATGAGGTATCCCTGCCGATGCGTGCGCGGCATAGAGACAGCCAGCGTGAGCCGACAGGGCAGATCATAGGCCATTTGGTCTATTTGCTGCACAGATATCACAGTTTCGCGTTTGGATACTCGGTCGAGTATGCCGTCTGCAATGTTTCCGGCGCCGTCGAAAAGTCTGACTTCATGGCCGGGTTGTAATCGGAGCGCGTTGGTGGCATGGTGAGATTCTTCTGCGGATAAGCGGTTTAATCCGACTTGAAGGTCTGAGCAGTAGAGTCTTTTCACAGGCATATAGGCGATTATCGCTAAACCACTGACGCCGACAAGCTCAGGTTCGGGGCTGCTTGGACCGATAAGAATGGCTAGGGCGTGGTATCGGTTCGCGCCTGAGAATTGGCCAGGTGCTTGTGAACAGGGATTGTGAGAATATCAACCGAATCGGATTTTGTTACCAGTGGCTAAGGACGCAGAAAACAACGAACTTCCAAGCGTAGATCAGCTTGATGCGCTGTTGGAGGAAGCCAGCGCGTTAGCGGAAGATCTGTCGCTGGAAATCGCGGGTGATGATCCTTTCCAGGGGATAGCCGACGTGGATCATGCCGACGACGAGTCGGCAGATGATGATGCCGGGATTCCTACCGTTGATGAGCAGCTAGAATCTGTTGGCGAATTAATTACAGAGACGCAGTTTGCGCTTGGGGCCGAGGCTCCTGCGAGCGGCGAAAATGAACCTTCAGCTTCTGCTGATGACATTCCAGATTTCATGGCGGAGTTGGCTTCACCGGAGCAAGGTGCATCTGATAGCGCCGCGCCGGATGCTTCTGCGGATGCTATTCCTGATTTTATGCAGGAGTTCACAGAGCCGGCTGCAGATGCTTCTGCTGACGGTGTGCCGCAACCTGATAGTCCATCCAGTTCGATTGATGACATTCCGGATTTCATGGCTGATCTTGCTATGTCAGAAGATGAGCAGGCCGTGCCACAAGATTCGCCAGCTTCTGTGGCGGTAGACGAGAGTCCCAAGCTTGGCAAGGTGGGCACATCGTTTGAAAGTGTGGCAGCTTCGCCTGTCAGTGAGTCAGATTCTGTCGCCCAAGCGGGGGCCATCACATCACGCATTCCCAAGTGGATCCCTATTCACCTGATAAAGAAAATTCCCGTGGCGAAGGTCCGTGACGTTTCCCTGGCACTGGCTATTAAGGTTGTTGAGAAAGGCGTAGATTTATTAGAGGTCGTTGATCGTCCGACCGAGAAGATTGGCTATAAACCTCGACAGTTGATTGGATTGATTGCTATTTCGACGCTTGGGACGGCGCTGGTTGTTTTTGCAATTTCTATGTTTTAGTATTTACGCGCGTCTAGGTCAGGCTATTGCTTGCCGACAATGCTTGTATCGACTCGCGCCAAATTGATTACTCCGCATAGCAAGGGCCTTCGCCCGTCCTCATGCAGCGAAGAACGGTCTCCATTAGTGGACGTACTGAGCGAATATTACGTTCTGTTTTTAGTTGGTCCTCTATAAAGTCGCCGACTTCCACATTACCAGCCGAGACTGTAGACCATAACGCTCCCACCAACCAAAGTCGAACAGCCGCATCTGGTTCGCCAGGTATCATCTGCATGAGTATGTCGCGGGCGACCGCTTTTTCGTCTGGCGACCCCGTTTCGGAAATGTGATTGAAGCGATTACCAATTTCTCGACGAATCAACAGGCTCTGCTTATCAGAAGCATCCACTTGATTATCGAAAAAGTCAGCCGCTAACTGTTCCGGCGATAACGCATCGACTATGGCTTCGTAGTCTCGCACACGTTGCCATTCGGACGCGTCTGGATTCTCCCGTCGCGCTTGTCCTGCCACTATGCCGGGGGCAAGGTAAGGCTCCTTTTCCTTAACACTTGGGTCAGCAAGATGTTTATTATACGCAATGTGTCCGCGCATCGTTGAACTCTCAGCCGAAGCAAGCAGTTCATCGCACAAACTCATAAATTCCTTAGAATTCATCCGTTTGCGTAGCATGTCTATCGCACGCTGCCGTTGATATTTGTCCGAATTGTATCGTGCGTGTTGCTGTAATATATCGACGGAACTTTCCGAATTGAACTGAGATGAAACGGACGGTTCACTTGAATCTTCCTCAGACCAGTCAACGTACTCATCTAAGTCATCGAGGGGAACAATTTCACCTGGCGCGCCAGTCGCTCGTTGCTTAGGATCAAGAATAACGAGGGTCGGAAATTTCTTTATTCGAAACTGCCTATACGCCTTCGATTCCGCGCCTACCAAAAATCGGAGGTGTTTCTCTTTGACGTATTTCTCAACGCGCGTTGATGATTCCGCCGACAGGCCCATTGCGACGATGTCTCGTTTATTCCTCAATTTATTCAATTGCGAAACATATCGTCGCGTTTCTTTCTCACCTCGCACTGTAGAGAAAAATAGCACCACATACGTTCGCTTGTCAGGAACGCGCATGGTATGCGGATTGATCCAATGCTTGGCAGTAATTTCGGTCGGCTTATTGCCCGTGCTTGGTAAGCACAAAAAGGCGACAGCAATCGTATAAAATATGGTCATGTGTAGCTCTATCCACAAATATTATAAGTCGCTAAAGCAAAAAACTACTCGACACAAACATTATTGTATATAGCCCGAATCAAGCGTTCAAATTCGGTACAAGCTAATTTATTTTAATACCTTCCGCAGCACAGTAGTTATCACATTTTGCTTGTTTAGTTCCGGAATAAGCACTACAACTAGTTCCACAAGACCCGTTTTTGCAGCACTGACTACATTGCGAAGATTCGCTTGGCGACTTACAGCTAGATACGCAACTGTCCGCAACAGCGTAACCTGTCAAGACAAATAAGCACAGTCCCAAGAATACTGCAATTACGATTGATTTGCTTCATTTCATTGTCATGATCTACTCCTGTATGATGGCATTAAAACTTTCCTCAGACACCTGTTTGACTTTGAAAGCCAACTGAAGCTGCAAATCTACCCCCCCCAGATATTGTCAAGAGAATATTTTAGCAATTTCATGTGGAGAGTGCCAACATATGTGTCACTTTGGTAGAATTCTATATAATGTGTTGGCAAGGTGGCCCATACCCTTCTTTTTGGACATGGGGGAGTCGATGATTATTGTAGTTCCAGGTTCATGCCAGCTATATGCAAGAATAATCATGATGACGACTGAACAGTTGATTGATACTGCCTGTTGATTGCGAGCATCCTTCCCCCACCCTTTGCCAGTAGGCAAACAATGGGGCATCCGATGCGAAGAATGGATATCCGATGAAAAGCTTGGAATGAATCATGAATGCGTAGCCGAGGTGTGATAGTTCGTGCGTTGATTTGGCTTTGCGTGTTTATTATTCGGGCATATCAAGTTCTGCTGCGTCCATTTCTCATTGGTCAGTGTAAGTTTTATCCCACCTGTAGCGAGTACGGCGTTGAAGCCCTATCCACGCATGGCCCGTGGAGGGGCGGTCTACTCACCGTTAGCCGTGTTTGTCGCTGCCATCCCTTCTCCGCTGGAGGAATTGACCCTGTCCCGCCGCGAAAAACGTGAGCCTGTCTTTTAGTTCGGAGATATAGGACGTAAATATCTCACACAGCCTCTCTAGTCGTCCGAAAAACCTGTGTGGAATATCAGCGTTGAATGCTCATTATTGAGCCGCAGGCTTCAGCCTGCGCGGATTCAAGATGTCATGGCGCTGCCGGTGTGTGGGCATTCGTACGTCCGCGCGGGCTGGAGCCCGCGGCTCGGTTGTGAGATAAGTTGAGGGTTTTCCGAAGTATGTCTACTTTGACTCCCATATCTAGTGACGTAGAGGTGGCACCTTCCGTTGTTGATTATTCAACCAGTGATAGGCAGGCTACGGAGTCGGTTGATAGCGGTGCGTATGAAAAAATGGTGAGTTGGCTTTGCCCTCGCCTGATGCAGATGCTCGAAACGGCTCAAGACCTGAGTGATGTCAGTGGTCATAGTCGATTAGAGAAGACGCGACCTGAGATTCTTTTTCGACAAGCTTCTGCGGCGGCGGCGCTGGCTTGGTACAGTGAGCAACTTGAACAAGGTTCTCTGCGGGCGTCTATTCAGTCGCATGTGCGCATGTGGCTAAACCATTGGCAACGGACGCTGCTTCCTAGCGGGCTGCCCGTGTCCAGGCGACATCGACAGAGTCCTTATCTTGGGGCTATTGCTGGTCAAATAATCCAGTTACTGGATCAAACAAACGATTTCGAAACGCCGTCCCTGATGAGCGATTTGGTTGGCCTGCTTGGTTGGGTTGCTGAAAAAAAGACGCGCATCTGTTGGCTTGAGGCGGCTAGTATTTGCGCGTTGGCGGATGGCTTTTTTGTATTGCGCGAAACGCGGTTTCGGGATGCGGCGAAGCGTAGGTTAGAAATGTTCATGGCCTTGCAAAAAAGCGAGGGCTGGTTCCCGGAGCGAGGTGGTGCGGATATGGGGCGTCATGCGTTGACGCTGGATGCGCTGGCTCGTATGCATCAGCAGCTTAACTGGCAAACGCTTGGTCAGCCCTTGGCGCGAGGTATGGCTTTTGCCGGGGCGATGGTTCATCCTGACGGTACGACGGGCGGTGTGTATAGCGCTTGTCAGACGGGGTTCGCTAGTCCTTATGCCATGGAATGTATGTCTACCGTGTCGGCTGATGCCGCGCGGATGGCAGCGGCGTATCGCGTGCGTTTGTCTCGACTAAGTGGTCAACATTTAATGAGTTGGCACGATGACGTGTGTGCGATTTTAGCCTCTCGGTTTGCCCTATCTGGTGAGCTTGGTAGGCCAGCGTTTCCTGCTTTGCATGCTGGTGACGTCAATTCATCAAAGCCTGCTCACTTTCCTAAAGCTGGGCTAATCGTGCATCATAATCGTCATTATCATGTCGTGGTGGCGTACAAATTTGGCGGGGCAATCCACTTAACATGGGCGAAGCAAGATCATGTACTGAGTGATCCGGGGATTGCAGTTTCGTTTGCTCATCGAAGCCGTAGTGCGACGCGATGGCAGCCCAACGCGCATGTGGATGTAGCTGATGATGCGGTGGATATTTACGGTATTCTTGGAAAGTGTCCCAGGGATCGTATGCCACGCAGGAACTGGCTTGCTCAAATTTTTCGGCAGCGTCGGGGCAAGAAGAATGCCCGGCTGATATTACCGCCGAAGCTTGGAAAACGCTCGCACGCTATAGACTACGACCGCTTAGCCCATGACCATTATCAAAGACGAATCGAGTTTCTTGAAGATGGTATCCGGATTGTGGACCAATTGCATTGCCGGTTGCGATGCGAGTCAGCTATGTTGCAAGCTTCGATGTATGCCCATGCTAATCGGTTTGTGGATCGAGCCGGGGCGGCTTGCTCGGAATGTGAACCTATCATTGTAGAAGGCGGACGACACTTACAAATCACCCGCACCTATCGCCACGGCACATTGGTCGATGCGACGTAGCTAATAAGTTTACGATACTATGTGGCTGCGTTCTTAATGGGCAAAATAATTTGCTCTAAGAATCGTCCTGTGGGAACACCCAATCGCTGCCGGCTGGGGCGTAGTCTAGTAATTCGCCGTCGGTAAAATATAGGGCGATTTCCGATGCGGCTGCTTCTGGTGAGTCGCTGCCGTGTACCAGGTTGAAGGAACGCGATGCGCCGAAGTCGCCGCGAATGGTTCCGGGGTCGGCTTCAAATCCAAACGTTTGGCCCATGACTTTGCGGGCGATGTCGATGCAGCGATTGCCTTGCAAGCATAGGACGACGACTGGTCCGGAGGTGATGTAGTTGATGAGTCCGGGGTAGAAAGGTCTTTCCTTATGCGGGGCGTAATGGGTCTCGGCTAAGCTTCGCTCGATATGCATAAGCTTCATGCCGGCGATGCCAAGACCTTTGTCTTCGAAGCGTTGGAGTACGCGGCCAATGAGTCGTCGTTGGATGGTGTCTGGTTTGAGAATGATTAGCGTGCGTTCCAATTTTCTGTCCTTTCAAAGCGATTTCTAGCTATGTCCCAGTGACAATGCAGGGCGGGTAATCTAGGCAGATAGGCTGGATTCGTCAAGAATATGGCTGGGAAGTAGTGGGTTCGGGGTATAGGGCAATTTTGTTGTATCGTGTGGATGAAGGCGCATGACAGAACCGCGCCCGTAAGGAAGCGGCTTCTTTGGCGGCGCAAGTACACAATGGCCGCTTCCTTACGGGCGCGGTTCTGATAAGGCAATTATCGCGGGGAGTGTGCTAAGATAATCCGAGCAGCGAGCGCGAGCGACCTGTGTCTTTGGGGTGGAATACCGGCTGCAAAGAAGCTGGGTAATTGTAAGGTTTCTAAACGTCTGAAGACACCGGGCGCTGGCGCTACCGGCTCGGTTTAGGTGTACGTTGCTTGTGAACCTAAGAGTGACAAAACATTCGAAAGACACGGGTAAGCTCTCGCTTACCCATGCCACCCGTAATTCTAGAATGATTATGTTTTAGCGGTCGATAGCCTGCTTCTTGGTTGTTGGCGATGTCGTATCGTTAGCGAAAACTAACGTGGGGTTCGACATGCTCAGCAACTTTATGCGCATGTGCAATAGGGCTGTGTCTAGTTGGGGGTCCGTGTCTGGACGAGTGTTTTCGTTTGGCTGTTCCAACGGGGGAAGCTTCGGTTCTTCATCGTCCTTATCATCAGTGGCGTCTGCTACTTTCTCGACTGACTCAGCGTCGTCTTCAGATTTATTCTTTTCAAGGGTTATAGCATCTACTTCAATATTTTCACCATTTTTGTCACCTTTGGCGTCTTCATCATTCTTGTCGCTATCCTTGTCGTCGTCTTTCGCCTTATCTTTTTGTGGGCCTAACAAGTCGGCTTTGCGGCGCAATTTGTACATGTTGGCTCGTTCGTGATAGACGAGTTTGACGGGCAAGTTCGGCTCTACGCCCCAGGTCTCTGACGTTACCTCGCGGTGTAGAGAGCGACCGCTGGGCAAGAAATACCTGGCTGTGGTGAGTTTCAGCTTGGCTTTGGTGTGACTCAATTGGATGAGATTTTGCACGCTGAATTTTCCGAAGGTGCGTGCGCCGATGGTAATACCGTGGTGGTTGTCTTGTATGGCGCCTGCGAGAATCTCAGAGGCACTGGCACTATTTTCGTCAGTGAGTACCGCTAGCGGTAGGTTGGCCCAGGGTCCGTTGCCTGGCGCATTGAGTCGTTGGTTTTCGGATGGGTCTCTCCCGCGAGTGCTGACGACGCCGTCGCCACCTTTTAGGAATAAGGATGACATTTTCCAAGCAGAGTCTAGTAGTCCGCCAGGATTGCCGCGTAAATCCAGCACGACGCCTTTCATGCCGCCTGCTTCGAGTTGACTCAGTACGTTGGCTACGTCTTCGACAGTGTTACGCATGAAGTTGGTGATGCGCACATAGCCTATTCCCTGTTCGCGGTCCAGCCAATAATTCCATTTTTCGTTCTTGTCTCGGCTAATGCCTTTGACGGATTGAATTTTCACGCGAGCGCGTGTGAGCGGGAAGATGAGGTTCTTCTCGTCTCGCCTTACGGTGAGCGTGACTTCGGTTCCTTGCGGGCCGGTGATAATGTCTATGACTTTGTTGATGGTTAAGCCTTTGATTGCCCGGCCATCTACATGAGAGATTATGTCGCCGGATTGTATGCCAGCGCGATAGGCCGGAGTATCTTCCAGCGGTGTGACAACTTCAATCTCCTCGGTGGTACGATTTTCCAAAATGGAAATACCAACGCCGACAAAATCGCCACGGGTGTGTTTATCGAATTGGCTGGTCGCTTGCGGCCAAATTATGGTGGTGTAGTCGTCGAGTGGTTCCAACGCGCCGCGCATGATTTCCGAAACGATTAACTCGCGCGGCAGGCGAACTGTCTGCGGGTTAATATTATACACGATGCGACGCATAATGCGCACGGCTTCTCGTCGAGACAGCGTAGGTGCGGTGCGTACTTGGTCTAGTCGTGCTTGCAGACGTTGGATGAAATCCTTGCGGTCATCTTCATTGCCCAGCCCATCGAAGTGTTCAATGGCAGATTCTGACTCAGTAAGGTAGAGCAGTTGTTCCAGGCCGCTTTCGGTGATGGCCTTGAAATCTGCTTGCTCGACATAGTAAAGCTCGATGTATTCGAGTGCGGCTTCGGCGTCGTCCCATTTAATTTTCTCTACGCGCTCTTCCCAGGCTTCGATGCTCTTTTCGTCTTTGAACATGGATTCGAGACGCAGGTGCGTGAGGGCTTCGTGTTCCAGCTTTTTATATCGAGGTTCTTTTTGAAATACGTCTCCGAGTCTGGCGTAATAGCCCCAGGCTTCTGTCCACTCGGCATCTTTGCGGGCTTTTTCGGCTGCTTCTATGGAGCTACTAATTAGTGCGTCAATCCAATCTTTTTTGAGAAACGCTTGTTTATCTGGAGCGCAGTCCGCTGCGAGCAGCATCCAGTCCAAGGCGATTTTGTATTCTTCTCGCTCAATGCGTTCTTTGGCATACTTCGAGTAGAGTTCAATTTCTTTGTGATCGAATTCTAAACGGGTGGCTTGTTTTTGTTGGTATTCTGCCAGCCATGCGCTGACCTTTTTTGTAATGGGGCCGCCATCTGGTATGAGCTGAATGGTCTTCGCCGCAGAGTCAAAATGACCTTCCGTGGCCTGCTCTAATGTTTGTCGCCAGAGTTTGTTATTGGAATTAGAGGCGGTTTGCGTGGTATCTTTAGCCAGCGCCATAGGTAGTGACGTCAGGGCTAGTAGTGATAGTGCGCCAACGATTGTCCAAGTTTTTGTTTTAGCGGAACAACTCTGCATGATGACTCCTTCGTTACTCATGGACATGCCCTATCCCGCGCATAGCGCGTCGCAGGCGACAATCGAAAGGGCATGTTTACCCCGCCTGCTGTTTCGTGCTAACCGAAATGCCAAGCACGATTTTGCACAACCATATGCGTTGATTAGCCAGGGCGAGCCTGGACATTAGTGTGCAATCCGGTGAGAACCGACCATACATCGAGGATACATGGCCCGCCTCGATTACAGTATATGGTTGAAATAACCGCCGGTCCACTGATTATTAATCATCTAAGGGTACGGAGGGTGTTCGGTTTTCCCCTCATGCTAACGCACAACTCCTTACTAGTTTACTTTTCGGCTTGCGAAATACCCGTAGTTAGGCGAAACGCGCCTCTAATGTCGATAGTAATTTTCGGACTATCGTGCATATGCACTACGAGGGAGCGTTCGTGCGATTTAGGTGTTACAGTCTTGTTATCCAGACGATTCCTTGCAAACTTATGGGTCTAAAAGTTAGCCTCAATGTAGCTGAGGTTGCTGGCCTGGTTATATAGAGGTCTGGGCTGAGGAGGTTGTTTCGGCTTTCACAACTAATTACAAGTGCGTCCATTTGTGCGACGATGCGGGCGCTTGGTAATTGATGGGTGGCATGGGTTTGCTACTGCATACCTGCGAGGAAATAAGTATTGAGGCTAGCTCCTGCCACCCGGCTAAGGATAGGCGACGGAATAATTGTATGAATGACGATACGGCGATACGAGTTTTCGGAGCGCGACAGCATAACCTCAAAAACATCGATGTGGTTTTTCCGCGTGGTGCGCTCACGGTTATTACTGGGCCTTCCGGGTCGGGAAAAAGTTCGCTGGCTTTTGATACGATTCACGCCGAAGGGCAGCGGCGATATGTGGAGTCTCTCTCGGCTTATGCCCGACAATTTCTCGAGCAGTTACAAAAGCCGGATGTAGACCGCGTTGAGGGGTTGAGTCCTACGATTGCGATTGAGCAGCGCGGCATGAGCGCCGGTCCTCGATCCATCGTAGCTACGAGTACCGACATTTATGATTATCTGCGCGTACTGTTTGCCAGAGTGGGTGAGCCTCGATGTTGGATTTGTGACGGGCTGATCGAAAAGCAATCTACCGCGCAAATTGTTGACACCATCCTGGCAGAGCCTCACGGCCAGCGCGTGTTGGTGTTATCGCCACTCATTCATGAGCAGCGCGGCGCACAGCGAAAACTATTTGAGCGTCTATCCAGGGAGGGATATGTGCGCGTGCGGGTCGATGGCGTGGTTAGTCTAATTGAGGATGTGGGTGAGCTTGCTGCGAAACAGTCTCACACGATAGATGTTGTGGTGGACCGACTTGTCACCAAGCCTGAGATAGCTACTCGGCTGGCGGATAGTGTCGAACTAGCGACGAAGTTATCGCGAGGCCGGGTGATATTGTCTTTTCAGCAGGCGGATAAAACCTGGCGTGATATGCGGTTTTCCACGACGTTAACCTGCCCGCTGCATGACGAAGTTTGTATCGAAAATCTTTCGCCTCAATTGTTTAGCTTTAATTCGCCTCAAGGCGCGTGTCCAGACTGTCACGGCCTTGGCATTACATCTGATTTCGATCCGGAGTTGGTGATAGCTGATCCGGATTTGTCATTGGCTGATGGTGCGGTCGCTGCTTGGAAACGGCAGGGAAAGCAGCTTAATGCGGCCTATCAGCAGATGATTCACGAGTTTTGTGATCGGTTTAAGGTGTTGCCCGATGCGCCGTTTAAGAATATCGATAAGGAGAAGAAACGAATTTTACTTGAGGGCACGTCAGCTGCGGATGAGAAGGCGTATGAATTTTCCTTTGAAGGTGTGATGCCAAACCTCAAACGTCGCTGGCAGACGACGGATTCTGAGTCAGCTAAGCAGCGGCTTCATGCCTTTTTAGCGGAGTCGCAGTGTTTGTCGTGTAAAGGTACGCGACTCTCTCAAGCGTCATTAGCTGTGCGCTTTCACTCTCAGACGATGGCTCAGATAACTTCGTTGACCATTGAGGATGCCCTGGCGTTTTTTAAGTCATATAAGCCTGAGGGCGAAGCCGTGAAAATAGCAGAGCCTTTGCTCAAAGATGTCATCCATCGCCTGCAATTTCTAGTAGAAGTGGGTGTCGAATACCTGACACTAGACCGAGCTAGTCATACGCTGTCAGGGGGGGAATGGCAGCGCATTCGCCTGGCGACACAAATCGGTGGCGGATTATCCGGGGTATGTTATGTGTTGGATGAGCCGACCGTGGGGCTGCACCCGCGCGATTCACAGCGTCTTTTAGGTATCCTTCAAAATTTATCGCACATGGGTAACACCGTGATTGTGGTGGAACACGACGAATCGATTGTAGCTGGTGCGGACCACATGATAGACATTGGCCCTGGCGCGGGGGCGAGGGGCGGAGAAGTAATCGCAGAGGGAACCGTTAAAGAAGTTCTAGCAAATGAAAATTCGTTGACCGCTCGTTTTCTCGCTGGCACGTTAAGTATTGAGGTGCCGAAAAAGCGCAGGGCATTCGATCGTGATCGATGCGTAGAAATCAAAGGCATTACGGCTAATAATCTTAAAAATATAGATGTATCTATTCCGCTAGGATGCTTGGTGGCGGTGACGGGCGTGTCGGGGAGTGGAAAAAGCACGCTGGTGTCTGACGTTTTGTTGCGAGCGCTTCGTCGAGAAGTTTTTCGTAAAGGGCCTAAGCCCGGTTCGTTCAAGCAGTTGGTGGGCGCGTCTTTTGTCGATCACCTTGTAGAAGTGGACCAATCGCCTATCGGTAAGAGTCCTCGCAGTACGCCGGCTACTTATGTTGGCGTGCTCGATCATATTAGAACGCTGCTTTCCCAGGCGAGGTTAGCAAAAATACGAGGTTATAGCCCGGCGCGATTTAGCTTTAATATCAAGGGAGGTCGTTGCGAACATTGCGAAGGGCAGGGGACCAAGCGCGTGTCGATGCACTTTCTTCCAGATGTTTATGTTATTTGCGAACATTGTCAGGGTCGGCGATTTAATCGCGAAACGTTGGAAGTCCGTTTCCGTGGTAAAAATATTGCGGACATGTTAGAGATGCGCGTGGAAGAAGCCGCGCTGTTTTTCGAGAATTTTTCTAACATTCGTAAGCGTATTAAGGTATTGCTGGAGGTCGGGCTGGGATATATGTCACTGGGTCAGCCATCGAGTACGCTATCGGGCGGGGAGGCCCAGCGTATTAAGCTCGCTTCAGAGTTGCATAAGACCAGTCACGAACACACGCTCTATATGCTGGACGAACCGACGACCGGACTGCATTTTTCTGACGTGCAACATTTGCTTGGCGTGTTAAATCGGCTGGTGGACCAGGGGCATACCGTGATTTGTGTCGAGCATAATTTAGATGTGATTAAGGTGGCGGATTGGGTGATTGATCTTGGCCCTGGTGGCGGTCAGCATGGCGGTCGAATCATGGCCCAGGGAACGCCTGAACAAATTGTAGAATGTCAGGATAGTGTCACGGGGCAGTGGTTGAAGGGGCGTCTAGCTGGACAGCCTCCGTTGGTTGAGGTGTAGCTAAACGCTGAGTCGCACGATCTATGAAAGCTATGAATTCATCCGTGGTTTGATACCCTTGACACTTAGACACCAATTGGCCATTGGCTTTAATGACTGCGTAGGTGGGCGTGCCATAGACGCTGTAGCGGTTGGCTAATTCTCGTTCGCGGGTCGCATCTAAACGAACCGTAACAAACGGTTCTAGTGCCTGAACAACTTGACTTTGTGGTAAAACTTTGCGGTCCATAGCGACGCACGGTCCGCAGCCATCCATGTAAAAGGCGAGCATCATTGGTTTACGATCGTCAGCTGCTTCTTTTTGTGCAGATTGGAAGTTGTTTTCCCATCCCGGTAGTGGCTGAGCGGGCCTGAGGAACCATATGTACGCACCAATCAAGACGGCCCATATTAAAATGTGGCTCAGCTTGAAAGTCGATCCTGTGGTTCGGGGCATGGATGATGTCATGATATTCATACTCAAGGAAACTGATCTATACTGATGAGTATTCCATGTGATCCCTATTTCTTTGTTGTTTGTGGCAGCGGTTTGTCACTACAGAATTTCAAGGACTTGCGGTGACGTATGGCGTGCCTGTTGGCCCTATAACCATAGGCACAGTGAAACGGCATGGTTATTCTAGACCTTGGCTGGCGAGGGATCACGTCCATCCTCGACGATGGACGTTTTGCAGTCTCCGCCTTTAGTCAGACGGAGTTCTAACACTTTATGTGTTTGTGAACACGTCATGTGTATCGTCGTCTCAGGCATGTCAAAGGAATGTGATCCGCCACAAGCGGGACAGTCAAATCGAACCAGCATAGTCACCTCAATCTAGTTAATACCCACGATCCGTAAGCGGCGCATCATAAACGAAAGACGCGGTGCTGGCTACGACTGGACAGTTGTTGAAGGCGAGTGGCTGTGCCAACATGCGGCGTCAGGATTTTCAGTTCCGATGCCTGGATGCCCCATTCTTCGGGTACTCCCGAAGAATGGGGCACCCGACACATGACACGTTTTGTGATCGGGTGATTCTAGTCTGTCTATTAGTTACAATACCAGCCAAGTCACGACTAGGAGTATAGGGACCAGGATACCGATGCTGTATTTCATATAGCCAAAGAAGGAGGGCATTTTCACGCCGGCCTGCTCTGCGATGCTTTTGACCATGAAATTCGGGCCATTGCCGATGTAGGTCATCGCGCCCATGAAAACCGAGCCAAGCGAGATAGCTGTGAGTAGCCGGGTGAGAATCATCCCGCCGCCAGCTAATGTCACCACGTCAGTCGAGGCTTCCGGGGTCATGGTGGAAGCCGTCTCAAAGAACACCACATAGGTAGGGGCGTTATCAAGGAAGCTGGATAGCCCGCCGGTGATCCAGAAGAATCTGTTCGCTGAGAGGTCGCCGCCTGAGCTTAGATACGGGGCTAGTGCCTCGCTGCTGGCGTGTAGAATTTCGATCGGGGCTTGCATACAGATAAAAATACCAATGAATAGCGCCGCGACTTCCAAAATGGCGTGGTAGTTGAACTGATTGTCCGAACGAATCTGCTTGTCGGTACACTTCAATGAAAGAACGGTAAGCCCCAACATTAGAAGTTCACGCATAAATGGGAAGGCGTTGAAGCCTAGCCCGAGGAACTCTTCGCCTGGTTTGACGAAGGCAACGCATAGCACCACGCCCATTAGCCAAACGAGATTGAGACTGCCGGATAGTTTTAGTTTGACCTTTTGCGTTTCGTCGATGATGAGATCGCGCAGGGTTTCTTTGCGATAGGCCATCGTGTCCCAGACGTAGTAAACCACGAGCAAGGCAACCGAGGTGATTAGCCAGGGAACCCATAGGCTTAGTGTCCAGAGGAAGCTTACACCTTTGAGATACCCAAGAAACAGCGGCGGGTCGCCAATCGGCAGCAGGCAGCCGCCGACGTTACTCACTAGGAAGATGAAAAATATCACGGTGTGTGTAACATGTTTTCGCTCGGAATTAGTTTTTAGTAGCGGTCGAATCAGAAGCATGCTTGCGCCGGTCGTCCCGACGAAACTCGCGATGAGTGCCCCGACCGCAAGGAATGCCGTGTTCGTTCCAGGGTGGGCAGCTAAGTCTCCTTTGAGCGATATGCCGCCACTAATGACGTATAGCGAAAAGAGCAGCACGATAAATGGAATGTATTCGGCCAGCACCGCGTGTTCGAGTAGGCCAATAACTTTGGCCGTACCTTGTGTGAGAAAATAATAAGTCAGCGTAATTGCGCCAAAGAGCATGGACACCATGAGTCGATTCTGGTTGCTTTCCCACCAATGCTCAGTAGCTGAGATTAACGGCAAGACTGCGATGCAAAGTAAAATGCATACGAAAGGGATGACAGCTAATATGCTAGGCCCATGCGCAGGACCGTCGCCATGAGCGCCTTCCTGCCCGCCGTGATGTCCGCTCATGGAATTATAGATGAGAAGCGCGACGGCTATCGCACCAAGAATAATGGCTCCCCATTGAAGTCCACTGAGCTTTCGTGGCTCGTGCATTTGTGTCGTTGGCATGTCCATACTGATTTCCATGAGCCGTCATCTCCGCGTACCGATCTATTGATCCAGTTGCGGTGCCGGCGAAAAACCCTTTTCTTGTTAGACCAGCCACTATTCGTAGTGAGCTAGTGTGCGTACCTGGCATCGTCTCAGCCTTTGCCAATTACAGATACGTCGGAATTCCAGCACCGTTATCGATCCTATCGGCTTGGAAACGGGCTTACTTATCGATTTCTGCTCCGCTGAAACCGGTAATTAAATCGCCGGGGCAGGGGGTGATATAATGCCCGAAAACGGACGGTTAGGCCAGTATTTCGGCGTAGGGAAATTGGTCTATAGGGAAAATCATCAGTGCTGCTATGTGGGTGGTCACGACTAATCGTTGGAACTTGTGTTATTTTTTGATGCACGCCCAATAGCTGGGATTTATGATGATTTTTATATGACTTTTCCTTGACCCGTCATTTGACTATCTCATAATTATAATGTGTAGGTCGAGCAATGTGTCTCGTTTGTGAGACACTGATTCAATGGCAAATTTCGGGGGAGACCATCCGATGCGTCGAGTACTTCTTATTAGCCTAGTGTGTCTGCCACTGTGCGGCTGTGGTGTGATTGATGTTTTGTTTCCGGGTTTATTCGACCAGAAAAATGGCGATACGGGGGCGGTCGGGCTGAAGCAATTCGAGTCCGAGGAGGAGTTGGTTACATATTTTGGCGGACAGGCTGAGTCGCGCGGTAATCAGATGGCTAGTTTCGATGGTTTTAGATTGTTCGCGGAAGCGGGCGAAGTGGCCGCTGGCGCTGATGATTCCTTCGATGCTGCCGCGCCACCGTCGGCTACGACTGATGGGGGCGGAGCAGGCGGTAGCGAAAGAGCCGAAGGCGATGAGTCTAGCTTTTCCCAGACGACCGAGCAGGAAGAAGGCGTGTCGGAAGCGGACGTGGTAAAGACGGACGGCGAATATCTCTACGTCATGGGCGGTGAGTCGCTGAAAATTATTCGGGCTGTGCCTTCGCAAGAACTAGCTCTTCTTTCCGAGGTTCCTTTGGAAGGCTTTGGGCGGGAAATTTATCTGCATGGCGACATCGTCGTGGCACTGACGGAAACGTTCGGTGGTTTCATTGCCGTTGATGGGCCGTTTATTTTCGCCGATGATGGAATGGCTGTGGACGGGGGTAGCTCTAGTGGTATTTCGGGTAGTGAAGATGCTGTTGCGCCACCGCCTGAAGATGTGACGGTTGATGAAGCCAACGACGAAAACGGTATTGATATAGATGGCAGAGACACGGAGGACGATGAGTTTTTCGAGTCAGACCTTGAGCTGAGTTTTTCGCCGGAAATTAGTTTTGAAAAACCGACAAGTCGTGTCACAATAATTGACATAGCTGACCGTTCAAATCCGCAGGTGATTTCCTCAACGTCGTTTGATGGTTCGACTTTGGATAGTCGGATGATTGACGGCGTGCTGCACTTGGTCTTAGCCAATTATCAAAATACTTACATTCGCATACTGCCAGCCATTGGCACGCCCGAATTTGATCCGAGCGTGCTGGAGACTGATGAATTTCTACCGCAATTTGAGACGACCGATGCGGAGGGTGTTGCATCTGGCGGCCAGACTGTTTCCTGGGACAATATGTTTCGGCCCCAAGACCCGGACGGCTTTGGTATTGTGACTGTGGTTAGTCTGGACGTCGATGCGGGTGGTAGTTTTACCACGGTAGGCATCGTCGCGGAGCCTGGCTTGGTTTATTCATCTCGTGAAGCGTTATACATTACGGATACTAATTTTGATTTTTTCGGTAACACGCGCGAGATGACGGACGTGTACAAGTTGGCGTATTCAGGCCGAGGTGTGTCGCCGGCGGCGGTGGGTAGCGTGCCGGGTCGAATTCTCAATCAGTATTCGATGGGTGAGTACGAAGGGTTTCTTCGAGTGGCGACGACGGTCGGGCCAACGTTTAGTGGGTTTGATCGAACAGATTCCATGAATCAGGTTTATGTGTTACAGCAGCAAGATGAAACGTTGTCCGTGGTGGGTAGCGTGGGCGGTCTTGCGCCGCGTGAAACGATTCAGTCGGCTCGCTTTATTGGTGATCGTGGTTATGTGGTTACGTTCGAGCAAATCGATCCGTTGTTTACGCTTGATCTTTCTGACCCGACGAATCCGAGGGTGATGGGCGAGCTTAAAGTGCCTGGTTTTTCGACGTTTTTAGTGCCTATGGATCAGGATCATATCTTAGCTGTGGGTCAGTATATTCCGGAAGAAAATTTTGGTAGCCGAGGTGTTCAGTTATCGATTTTCGATGTGACCGATTTTTCTAATCCTACGTTGCTACACAACGTGATTCTTGGTGAAGATACTGGCGCGTATTCTGAGGCATTGTTTAACCCCAAGGCGTTTACTTACTTCGCTGAAGAAGGATTGGTCGCGCTGCCTCTTTCGATTTTCGATCAACCAATATTCTTTGAGCCAGGGGAAGATTTTGATGTTGACTTTGATGAGAATGATTTGGACGATAGCGTTATGATTGCGCCCGTGCTGGAGGGCGATGGTGATGCGACGACTGCTCAGGTAGTAGACGAAACGCCGCCATCCGATGAGCCATCAAGTGATATTGTTTCGCCCGAAGAAAATGTCAACGACGAAGGGTTTGATGGCTTAGTCGTATTTAGCGTGTCTGTTCAAGATGGTTTCAGCGAGCTTGGCCGATTGAGTACGCGATTCGAAGATGCAGGATTTTTCTTTAACTCGTTTACGCGTGGCATTTTTATAGACGACAGCGTGTACGCCGTGACCGATGTTGGCGTGCGAGAAGCGTTGGTGGAAGACCCGGCTACGGTTACGCGGGAGTTGCTGTTGCGTGAGGTGAAAGTGGAAGAGTTAGATCCAGAGGGTCGATTAATTCCCTAAGGTTCGCAGCTAAATCGGAACGAGTCGTCCAGGTCCAGCGGCAGTACCAGTGTGCGCAGAGAGTCGTTCAAAGCTGAGGCGCACAGGCTGTCTCTTGTGGCTGTATCGTTAACGAATGAGTCTGCATACTCTGCGTTGAACACGGCTTTGTTCGCGTTTATGAATGGTTGCAAGGTTTCGCATTCGTCAAACTCGTGGCACTGTTCATTGACTGCGAAATCGTAGTAGTCGACGAGCTCGGAGATTTGGTCGAGATCGTTTTTTAAGCCGACGGAAAGACCACGTTCGTGAGCCGCGTTAGCGATGAAGCGATTGAAGGCTAATTGGTCAGATGCCGTGAGATCGAATCCGCTGTTGTTTTGATAGCCATCCATGTTGTCAGGCTCGACGCCATCGCAACCACGAGATACAGCTACGTCTAAACGTGCGAGCATGATGCGCTGGATATTGCTGGACCGGATGTCTAGCCATCGCTCATCGGCGAATTGGCTTAGCGCATTCCCCAGCTCTTCTGCTAGGAATTCACTGGCGTCGTCTCGAAAATCTTCAAATGTGCCAGCAGAAAAATAGCAGATGACGCTTCGGCCTTGAGCTTGAAGTGCTGTAATTGTAGCCTCTGGCGCGTCGAACAAATCAATGTCGTATACATCTACCGAGTAGGCTGTGTTGATGTCGCTACTTGCGTTTGGCTGAAGCTGCCATTGCCAGGTTTTCTCGATGTCCAGGCGTAGCCAATTTCCCTCTGTGATGGGGGCTACGTTGGGATCGAGCGTTGTTGTCGTGGTATTGTCATTTGGAGAGTCTGGACTGTTGATCGTGAAAGTATCAATCACTGCGCCGTCTACATTAATAAATGAAACTTCAAGTCGATCATCGAAGGCGTCAACCCGCACCGCGCCGTAATTATCTGCGTAGCGCACAACGCTGCCTTCAACCGGCGTATCCACAAAGCCATGTATGTCTACACCACCTAATCCATTGACAATATATATCACGCCTTCACGTTCGATGCGTTCATAAATATGGTCGTCTCCTGACAGCACTAAATCAAACCCCCAATCTGCCCAAGGCCATTGCATGTGTGCGCCGTCTCCAATGTGATTAGCTCCAGACGAATATGGAGGATTGTGGAAGTAGGCGATCTTGAATGTCGCATCTGAAGCTGCAGCTGCTTCACGTACCCAATCTCCTTGGACTGAATCTGCGGCGGTGCCGTCTGGTTCACAATCTTTAATACTATGTATCGAAAATAAATGAATCGGCCCTTGGCGATAGTCGTAATAGCGTTCGTTGTTTGTGTTGTCGCTAGGTAAAGTAAAGTATCGCAGATAGTCATCTAGGCCCGCAGGGTCGTCGCAAGTGTCACCCCAATCATGGTCGCCAGGTGTGGGGAAAAATCGGTTTTCCGTTGCGCCTGGTCCAAGTAGTCCCTGGTAGTTGCCAATAAACTCTTGAAAGTATTGGCCTACACTAAGTTCCAGGGCGTCGAAAGTTCCTCTAAAAGCGCCATCACTATAATCGTTGTCGCCCACCGTAGCTATGAAGTTGGGATTCCAACTTTTAATTAAATCCGCTACCTCTTTGCTATTATCATCATCATCGCCGTAATCGCCGATGACACCAAAAACCATCTTGGCGGTCGTATCAACATCGGTGTTGCCGTCGTCATTACTGCCGTCGTCGCTACCTGTGTTACTTGTAGTGCATCCGCTACCAGCTAGAAGCTGGATAGCCAATACTACGATCAAGCTAAAGGTGCTTAGCCTTGGATGCATACCAATTGTAGTTGACAGTGTGTTTTGAATCATTTTGCTCAACCTCCAGCCATGTATTTTTTATCTACAGATGCCCAATGACAATCTAGCATAATCTGACAAATATAGAAATATACTGGAATCCGGCAGTGTATACGAATAAGTGGTTGATGACGTAAATTGTAATAGTTAGAGGCTGTAGATGATTTGCAAGACGGATCAAGTGGGATGATGCGTTTATCAAAATATTCCCGGGCTTAGGGCACGCTTTTCCAATGAACCGCGCTGAGGAGTTAATGAAAGCCTTAGAGTTTGGAATGCTGCGGAATCTTGCAATTATAGCGAATACTGTCACCGGGCATAACGAATCTGGATGTTCCAGGATAGCTTTCATAAAATCTACGTTGCGTATAGCCTAGAGACGGTGACTGCGCTCGTAGCTCAGTAGGATAGAGCACCGGTTTCCTAAACCGGGGGTCGTGGGTTCGAATCCCCCCGGGCGCAATTAATGGAACGCGGATGCGTTTTTGGTTCTTTGCGAATCTAGGTGTGTGATTTAATGGCTATTGTCCGGTGTATCCAGCTTGCAACTTGGCGTAATCGTTTAGCGTGATGTTGGCGTCGTTGTCAACGTCGAAGCAAGGGCACGGGCCTGCGGCGATGCCGCCTTCGGGGCCTAGTAGGCAGGAGATGAATGTCTCGTGGTCGTTTTGGTTTATCAGGCCATCGTTATTGCAATCGGTGGCGGCGATACCAAACCAAAACCCGCCGGCTAGCTCGTACATTCCGCCAGTCATGACGGCTGCATCGTGTTGGCCATTTGTGCCAGACAGCTCGTAGTTGCCGCCGACGCTGCGCATTATGCCTCCGCCGTCGATGGTGTGTCGAGAGATTTGGAAATTGGGTTCACCGGCTGAGGCTAGTAGCGTCAGCGAAGCTAAGGTCATCCATGTCTTAGCTACTATATGTTTAGTTATTTTCATTGTTTCATGCCTCGTCAATTCATAGTGTCAAGCGTATGACATACGGTTTCGGCGATTTCCAAAACGAACTGTGCAACTTACACTAACCTCAGCTATCGTACAGACACGGTAGATTCCGTTGATTGAAGGCAATTTTGTTGTGCTTCCAACTGCTCCTCAATGTTTGTAATCGCTGTCATCATGGCTACCAGCTTGGCATTTGTGGCGGCTAGCTGATTCGACAGTTGGGTGTTCTCTGCGGCTAGTGCGGTTTGTCGCATGTGTTGAGCCTCGATGCGCTTTTGCTGTCGCTCAAGAATGATTTTGGGTTCGTGCCCATCAAGACCAATAGCTACATTGACCAGGCTATAGATGTCGTTGGTAGAATCTGACCACGCGCGACCGAGCGTTCGGCCAAGATGTTTCAGTTGAAACTTTTCAGGGGAGATAGCTATTGCCGTGCCATCTTCTTTACCTGAAGGTATGATGTAATCTCCGGCGTGAACAGTACCGTGAACGACTACCGGAAGTTGTCCCATGAAGCCTACGGTGACAAAGTTGTCTTCGTCTTCCTTTTCTGGCACATTGCCGATGACAACGGGGGCACGAGATATAGCCATGATTTGCTCAGCACCTTCGGTTTTCAAGCTGACTTTTCCACCGTGAACGCCGACGATTTGTCCAAATTGGAAACGATCAGATGGATTGAGTTTCGGTAGCCATTCGGCGTAGTCTGCGCCTTTGGAACCGTAGGTCACGCCTTCGTCTTTGCATCGCTTGATAACATCTTGCTTTAGGGAAGTTACAGCTATGCTTACCGGGTCTAGTTGTATGAAGTCGCTGTTACCTGTTTCAATGGCCCAGCAATAAAGGGCGTCGAGTTCCAGACTCGTAGGCAAATCAAAGACGATGGAAGGGTTTCCGAAAGTGATCGGTGGGGCGAGGATCGACGGTAATGCTCCGCCACTAAATGACAGTGAAGGTAGTGTCCCTCTGGTGAACGTAGCAGTCGGTAAAGCGCCATCATCAAAGCGCAAAGATGGAAGCGATCCTGCATTCAATCTGACGGTTGGAAATGAACCGCGGTTGAAGGTTACAGAAGGTAGAGAGCCATCGTTAAATGTGGCTGATGGTGAGGAGCCCGCAGACCATGAAAATCCCGTCATGACACTGACGCCGAGAAGCGTGGTTGTCGTAGCGGTGAAGTTTGGTAGTGAACCATCATTAAATGTTAATGAAGGCAACGATCCGCTACTAAAAAACAAGGATGGTAAAGCTCCGTTGGTTACTGATAGAGAGGGTAATGAGCCTCGGGTAAAAGTTGCTGTTGGTAAAGCACCTGCGCTGAACGAGAGCGATGGCAATGTTCCTCGATTTAGTATTGCTGTCGGTAACGAACCAGGGGAAAACCAGTTTGGATTATAAGAGATATCCGGGTCAATGGTTACGCCGATATTGGGAATAGGTGGTGGGATGACCCAGTCACCACTCTCCAAGTCGAAACCTTCAATTCTACCAGTTACAATGTCTTGGCCATTGAGAAATGTTATGAAATTGTTGTCTCTGTTCGTGCTGTTATTACCGAGTCTAATAGCGATTCCGTCTGCAGACGGGCCTCCTGTGCTATCAAATAGGGCGATATGGTTTCCGTGTTCAAAACCTTGGCCTTGCACTTTTAATAGGCTGATGGCTCTACCATTGACGGATAGTAATGTATTACCGGCGACACCATTTACTGATACCATCGTCCCCGATGATGAGCCGTCTATATCCAGCATTGGGTCGCCTACACCAGTGACTGACAGGACTGTTGCAGCAGTGAAATCTGTCACGTCGAGCTTTGCGCTTGGACGGTTAGTTCCAATGCCAACGTCGCCTTGACTCGTGGCAATCAGGCCGCTTCTGTCACCCACCTGGAGCAGATTTCTGGTCGTGCCGTCGATATGAACATATGCTTCAGGGTTCGTTGTGCCAATACCGACATCGCCATTTTCATCAACGAAAATGCCGCGTGTCTGAGCTGCATAGGGTGTCATGGTAATGGCGTCGCGCGGGGCGAGTACGGTGTATACGCCAGCGCCAGTCGGGCAGCTAACGGCAACTTCCAGCCAGCGCGGTTCACCGTCAAAGACGTTTGCGCCGAAGTCAAGTTGAGCTGTGAAGAGGCCTTGGCTAACCTGAATAGCTGGTTGATTGCCGATGCCGCCATCAAAAGTGAGAGTCGGGCCTACCTGCTGGGCGGGGGTGACGCTGGTTTCGTGTTGCCAGAGAGTGAACTCAAAATCGCACAAGTCCGAAACCGGGACGCCGCTTGATTTCAATTGGCCTTGATAGGTGAATAGGGCGGAAGCTATATTCGCTCCGATAGCGGCTTGCGCGGTTAGCAAGGCTATGCCAAGCATGAGTGTTATGACTGTTTTTTTCATGATGCTTTCTCCTCTTCCGTTTCTAGCTGGCAACTTCTAATCACTTGGCCGATCGGGCCTTGGCTAAATCAGCCATTTTCTCAACCCTTGGCCGATAATCACGGCGTTTTGGGCGAGAGTGCGATGATTATTCCCCTCCACTTCCGACATCTGCTATGATGTATTGATGGTGTGGGCCAGAGTGCATCGCGGCACTAAGCTCGCTACCTACAGGGGAACGCGTAGATCGGGTTGTGATCCCCTCATTTATTTGAAAGTTTTTTTCGGAATGCAGGCATGGACTCTCCACAAAACCAAGTCACGCACGCACTAGCCAATCTTGTGGACGGTCGCAAAGAGGCTGCGGATGAGCTTCTTGCTCTGGTCTACGACGAATTGCGGTCGCTAGCGTCTGCGCATTTGCGCGATGAGCGTAAAGGGCATACGCTGCAACCCACGGCGCTGGTACATGAGGCCTACCTGCGGCTGGTTGGTCAAACCGAGGTGAACTGGCAATCGAAGGCGCATTTTTTCGCGGTGGCTGCGACGGCTATTCGGCGTGTCTTGGTCGATCATGCGCGGCGAACCAACGCGGCTAAGCGGGGAGGAGACTGTCAGCGGACAGCTATCGAACATGTTGACTTATCAACCGGAACGGAAAATGTTGATCTAGCTGGCTTGGATGATGCGCTTGATCTGTTAGCGAAGACCGATGAGCGAAAAAGTCGCGTTGTCGAGTTACGCTATTTCGCCGGGCTAAGCATACCTGAGACGGCTGAGGTCATTGGTGTTTCTCATGCTACGATCGAGCGAGACTGGCGCGTGGCCCGTGCCTGGCTATTTAACGAACTCAAACGAGACGATCATCATGGAAGCTGATCGTTGGTCTCGAATCGAAGAACTTTTTCACGCGGCGAGCAAGCTCGAACCGGGTCAGCGCGAAGCCTATCTTCGTCAATCAACCGGCGACGACGAATCACTTCGGCGGGCGGTGATTGATTTGCTCGATGGCGATAAGCACGCGACGGATTTTTTGGCTCATCCCGCGCTAGGTTCTGACTTTCAATTATATGAGTCACCTCACGATAGTCGTGATGATAAGGAAGGACCGATTGGAAAGCGCGTCGGCGCGTATCGGCTGGTTAAGTACATCGCTTCCGGTGGTATGGGGGCTGTTTACCTGGCTGTTCGCGATGACGATCAGTATGAAAAAGAAGTTGCGATCAAACTCATCAAACGCGGCATGGATACTGATGATATCCTTCGCCGCTTTCGTGGCGAGCGACAACTGCTTGCTACATTAGAGCATCCCAACATCGCTCGGCTTATCGATGGCGGCGCTACCGATTCAGGCCTGCCTTATCTGGTGATGGAATATATCGACGGTCAACCTATTGACCAATACTGCAACGATCAGCGATTGGGCGTCGAAGCGCGTTTGCAGCTTTTTGATGCGGTGTGCGATGCCGTGAAGTACGCGCATCAAAACTTAATCGTCCACCGCGATCTAAAGCCAAACAACATTGTCGTCACCCGTGATGGTATCCCGAAGCTACTAGATTTTGGAATAGCTAAAGTTCTGGACCCGGACGGCGTGGCTCATACCGTCGATGTAACCATGCCGAGTCAGCGATTCATCACGCCAGCTTATGCCAGCCCGGAGCAAATACGCGGTCAACGCATTACCACGACGAGTGATGTTTACGCATTGGGTGTCATTCTTTTTGAATTGCTTACTAGCCAACGTCCTTACGACGCGGATAGTCGATCTTTACAAGCGATTGAGCGAGTGATTTGTGAAGAGCAGCCGACCAGGCCTAGCGTTGCGGTGGCCCGTTCTACCACCACGTTAGATGGAATCAAATCAACTAAGAAGGTGCAGCCGGAAGCCAGCAAGCATCTCGCGCGGCGATTGTCTGGTGATCTTGATAATATCATTCTCATGGCTTTGCGTAAGGATCCGCAGCGGCGGTACACTTCCGTCGAGCAGCTTGCGGATGATTTGCAGCGCCATCGTGAGGGCAAGCCTGTTTTGGCTAGGCCTGACACGTTTCGTTATCGCAGTGCGAAATTCGTTGCACGCAATAAGCTAGTCGTTTCTGCTGTCTTAGCTGTGACGTTTGCGCTGCTTGGTGGCATTATCACCAGTGGCATTTTGTACGTTCAAGCCGACCGTGCAAAGATAGCTGCGCAGCGGGTGAGCGGATTTCTCCAGGATGCGCTTGGGTCGGTCAATCCGCAGATTGCTCGCGGACGCGATGTTACGCTCTTGCGTGAAGTTCTTGATGTAGCTTCTAAACGAATTGACGAAGAATTAGGTGGAAATGCCGATGTCGCCGCGACACTTCATCTGACAATTGGTAATACCTATGCAAGCATTGCGCTCTACGATCAAGCCGAGCGTCACACACGCGCAGCTGTCAAACTACGTTGTAAATTATTGGGGGATGACGACCCGCAGGTCGCCGATTGCCTTGCGCAGTTAGCGCGAATACTTCGGATCAAAGGTGAATATGAATCCTCCGAAACCGCGATTAGAGGTGGCATCAAAATATGGGAATTGCACTATGGCCCCAGGCATCCCAAATTGGCCGCCGCTTATAACACGCTGGGGATTGCACTTGAATCGATAGGGAAAGCTGCTGAAGCCCAGAAGTGTTACCGTGACGCTTTGTCGATCAATCGTGAAACACTCGCCCCGACTCATCCGGCATTAGCATCTAATCTTATCAATCTTGGCCAGCAACTGATGAACCAAAAATCGGAAGAAGGGTACGATGCCGCTGAACCGTTGTTGCGCGAAGCTCTGGACATTCGTAGGGTGAACGCAGACAAAGATGACCCCAATCTGGTAGGCGCACTTGTGGCCTATGGTACGCTATTGCAAGAACGTCACCAATTCGATGAGGCTGAGCTTTTGTTTCGTGAAGCCCTTGCGATATCACGTCGCGTTCTCAGTCCTGAGCATCCTGACTTAGCTAATGTGCTGGATAACCTTGCGACGTTGTTGGAATTCAAGGGAGACTATCAAGCGGCTGAACCTTTGTATCGTGAAACGCTAGCCATTCAGAAAAAGTCGCTGGGGTTGCGGCATCGTGATGTCGGTACGACGATAAACAATCTCGGCGGTATGTTTCGACGCGCGGGCAGGTATGATGAGGCTATTCCACTTTTCAAAGAAGCGGCTGATATTTATAGGGAGTCGCTTGGTGAAGGACATTTTTGGGTTACGATCGTGATGCAGAATCTTGGTGCGTCGTATTTAGCTAAGGGGGATGCTATAGCTGCGCTTCCTGTTTTAGAAGAGGCGCTGCGCATGAGAAAGGCCTTGGTCGGCGACGATCATTGGCGTATTGGTGGACTTGAAACACTCATAGGAGAGTGTCTAACTAGCCTGGGGCAATACGATAGAGCTGAACCTTTGTTGCTATCCAGTTACGAACAAATTAAGAAAGCGAAAGGAATGCAAGTTCCTTATACTCAAAAAGCGCTGCAACGCATCATAGATTTCTATATAGCTACCAATCAACCGGAAAAAGCTACCCTCTATAGTCAGCGGTTGCCCTAAGACTTCGATCGTATCGAATAATAAGTAGTGCGTAGATCGCGTTGTATGTCTGCTACGATTTTACCGTGTCTACTGATGCAATCGTGTTATCCAGCTCATCACCATTCTCGGTATGGTCAGCTAGTTGTTCACTGAGTGTTTTGATCTGGTTTTCGTGTCGCATGAAGGCTTCGACTATCGTAGGGTCGAACTGCGTGCCGGACGACTTCAATATAATGGTGACAGCTTTGTCGTGCGACATAGCCTCTTTGTATGGACGCTTAGAGGTGACGGCGTCGTATACATCTGCTAGCGCAACTATTCGCCCAGTAAGTGGGATGTCTGTCCCTGAAATGCCCTGTGGATATCCAGTGCCGTCGTACCATTCGTGATGGGCAGATGCAATTTCTTCTGCCATGTGGAGCATAGGGAGTGCGGGCGCGCGTTCCAGGACCGCTCTAATAGTTTCCGCGCCAATTTCCGCGTGCGTTTTCATTATGGTCATTTCCTGCGTAGTTAGTCGGCCTGGTTTAAGCAAGATGTTGTCAGGAATGGCTATTTTACCGATGTCGTGTAGGGGGACAGAGCGTTCGAGGTTGTGCATGAATTCATCATCTATCACTGCCGCGAATTTTTCAGACTTTCGCAATTCATTTGCAAGGACTAAACAATACTGCGTTACGCGATCTACATGCTTCCGGGTGTCGCCATCACGATGTTCCGCCAGTTTTGCAAAGGCTACCATAATGGCGTCTCGTGCTTCGTCGCGCGATTGGCGCGTGATAATGCTACTGACCGCAGTTCCGGAAATGCTTGCGATCATTTCCACCGCTTCCAATTCCTGACCCTTGAATGGCTGGTTGTCCACCCGGTCAGTGATGTTGATGACGCCGATGATGTATTCTGCTGTGCCTAGTGCGGTGCAGATGAGCGGTGACGAAGCAAAGTACGGAGAGTCGTAATCGAGGTTTTCCTCAGAGCAAGTTGAATTGTCGTTGGCGATGTGGCGAATACCAGATACGAATACCCGACCAGCCACTGATTCGTCAATGGGCACTTGTATTGAAGCGGCAGCAGTAGCGTCTATGCCTACAGATTTTGTGACGTTCAGGAATTCTCTACCAGTGTCAGGCAACATGATGGATATACGGCGACTACCAGTTACCGAAGCCGTGGCACTGATGGTGTGTTCGAGCGCGGTGTCCAGGTTTTCTGTCGCGCCAAGCGCGCGACATAGTTCCAGGAGTACGTTTAGGATGCGTGTTTGCTCACCGCGAACATCGTTACTCAGCAAGAGGTCATGACGGTCGCACTCTGCCTTGGCCATCGATTGCACGCGCATGGCTAACTCGGCGGGCCTAATTGGTTTGGCGAGGTACTCGTTTGCGCCCGCCTGCAACCCAGCTTGAATGTCAGATGCGTCAGCTAATGCACTGACTATGATGATAGGGATGTCTTGTGTATCTGGATTCGACTTGAGAATTCTGGTGCATTCCAAGCCATCCATACCTGGCATCATCACGTCCATCAAGATTACATGAGGCTGCATGTTGGAAATTTCTTCAAGCGCAGCATTTCCATCGGCGGCTTCGCGTATATTATAACCTTCGCTTTCGAGTGCTTTTCTGCAAACGGTTCGGTTGGTCGCATTGTCATCGACGATCAACACGTTGATTTGATCATCATTGATTTGCAGAAGTTTCGTCCTGACTTTGTTTGGTTGTAGCGAGGTCGCATTAGACATATCTCGCTTGGGTATCGTTTGGTCATAGGTGCATACTCTATTTCGCCCAGTTTCCTTGGCCATGTACAGCGCCAAGTCGGCTTTTTCAAGCACCTTTTCCCATGATTTACCTTGTAATTCAGCTACGCCCATACTAACTGTAATATGGTCTGTCACCTGGCTTGCTGGATGAAGTAAATTAAGATTGTTGATCGCCTTTCGTATGCGTTCAGCTAATACTAGCGCAGATTCATTTGTTTTTTGCGGGGCTAGCACAACGAATTCTTCGCCGCCGTATCGACCAACGGCGTCCATTTTTCTACAGGCAGATTGGATACAAGCGGAAACGCGGCGTAGACAGTCGTCGCCAGCTTGGTGTCCGAGGGAATCGTTGTATGGTTTGAAGTAATCAACGTCGATCATGATAATGCTGTAGTTGCTGTCATTACGATAACAACGATCATGTTCCTTTGTGACACTGTCTTCCCACGCTCTTCGATTTAGAAGTGAGGTGAGTGGGTCGATGCGCGCTTGACGAGCTAGTTCGACATTGGTAGCCGCGATCACTTTGGACATTTCTTCCAATTGTTTGTTTCGCTCTTCCGTTTCTTTTTGGGCCTGTCGCAATTGTATGTGTACGGAAACGCGGGCTTTAACTTCACCCATCTTAAAAGGCTTGGTGAGATAATCGCTTCCACCTAGAGAGAAGGCGCGGTCGACGTCCTGGGCATCCGATTTCGCAGTCAAAAAGATGAAGGGGATTGCTTCGGTGTTTTTCTGCGACTTGAGAATTCTGCCTACTTCAAAACCATCTCTACCGGGCATCATAATGTCAAGAAGAATCAAGTCTGGAAGTTGAGCAGTAGCCATATCAACGGCTTCAAATCCGTCGCAGGCTTCTATCATGTCGTATCCTATTTTGCCTAAGGACTTGACTAAGATGCGCCTGTTGGTGGCGTTGTCGTCGACGACTAGTATTTTATATGCGGTAGCCATAACTATGCCTTATTTTTCGTCAATGTTTGCAGCGAATGAAACCAGTCCACTTACGTTGTTCTGAAGCTCGGCGACGATATTCTTAACGCCATCCATCTCACCGCGTTGGCCCATTTCTTCAAGTTGTTGGGCCACAGCTCGAACAGGTTCTGCGCAGATATTGGACGCAGCTCCTTTGAGGCTGTGGGCTGCGCCTTGCAGTTTTGTGGCGTCACTGGTTGTGACTGCTTGTTGAAGTTCTTCCATCAGTTCGGGTAGCGTCTCAACGAAAATTTCTATGACCTCGTAAAGAAGCTCTCGATCGCCATCTAGCTGGCTTAGGGCTTGTTCGATGTTTATAGCGGCTAGACTTGCCGCTCCTTCGCTCTGGCTTGCATGGTTTTCAGTCATCATGATTTCCTCATTCTTTACTTCCTTTGGGGGGGCAGTCGTCCATTTTTCTATCATCTCGCGTACTTCAGTTCTTTTGATCGGTTTAGTGATATAATCATTCATGCCAGCCTCAAGGCACTGTTCACGATCGCCTTTCATAGCGTGTGCGGTCATGGCTACGATGGGGAGATGTTGCCATCGCGACTGGTTGCGAATGCGCCGTGTGGCTTCGAGTCCATCCATTTCCGGCATTTGAATATCCATAAACACCAAATCGAATGACTCTTTCTCCAATATTTCGAGTGCTATTCTTCCGTTTCCTGCCGTTGTTGTGGTATAGCCAAATTTATGCAGGACACCCGTGATGAGCCTTTGATTTACTAGGTTGTCTTCGACGATAAGAATGCGGATCGCACTTTTGTTTTGCTCGTTTACGTTGGTTGCCTCTTGCACTGGCGACGTTGTAGGATTGGCAACTTTCGGGCTTAACACCTGCAACAGCGTACTTTTCAGTGAGGTCTGCTTTAGTGGTTTCGTCAAACACGCAGCGCAATGGATTTCTCGATGACGCGCCATCTCGCTTTTTGTGCCCAGCGAACTGGCCAGCACGACCGGCGGATGGCCATAACAGTCTTCGTCGTTAATTATCTGGCAAACTTCCAGCCCATCCATCTCAGGCATTTGCACGTCGAGTATCACCACGTCGAACGCCTTGCCTGCCTCCGCCGAGGTTCGTAATAAATTAAGGCCTTCCTTACCGCTCTCAGCGGTTGTTACGCTGCAACCCCATGATTTAAGGGACGTTTGTAGCATGAGCAAATTAGTGGTGTTATCGTCGATGACAAGAATACGCTGGTCGTGAAGGTCTTCAAGCGGGATATAAATCAGAGATGTCGGCGCCGTACCTCGTGAAAGCCGTATGTTGACGAAAAAATGACTACCCTTACCCTCTTCACTTTTGAGCCAGATTTTTCCGCCCATTAGGTCGACGATTTGCCTGGTAATGGCCAGACCTAATCCGGTGCCGCCGAACTGACGAGTCGTGGCATTGTCTACCTGCTTGAAGCTTTCGAAAATCGCTTCTTGGCGAGAGGCCGGGATGCCAATTCCGGTGTCAGAGACAGACAACTCAAGCTCGACGCCTTTATCATCTTCATTGACCGCGCGTATGGCGATGACCACTTGCCCTTTTTCAGTAAATTTAATGGCGTTGCCAGCTAAATTTACTAAAATCTGTCTAATACGATTGGGGTCGCCGCAAAGCCAGGGCGGGACATCAGGGTCAACGCTACAGATCAATTCTATATTTTTACTGGCCGCTCGTTGACATAAAATATCTGAAACACTTTCGATCGTGGCAATAGCATTGAAGTCAATGTTTTCTAATTCCAGCTTGCCCGCTTCAATTTTGGAAAAATCTAGGATGTCATTGAGCAGGCTAAGTAGCGAATTAGAACATTCAAGAACGGTGTTGATGTATTCGCGCTGCTCGTCGGTCATGTCCGTGTCGAGGGCTAACTCGCTCATGCCAATGATGCCGTTCATTGGCGTGCGAATTTCATGGCTCATATTGGCCAGGAAATCGCTTTTGGCTACATTGGCTGCTTCTGCGCGTATTTGAGCCTGTTGAAGATTCTGTTCGGATAATCGTCGCTCAATGGCTTCCGTCAGAACGTTAGCCACGGCACTTAGGAAGTGAGTATCGTCATGGCTAAATGACCGTTGCGTGCTACTGTCCACCCCGAGTACGCCGAATGGATTTTCTCGCCCCGAAATAGCGACTGTCATGCCGCTGACGATGTTGTGGTCTTTCAAAAGTGTAGGAATCTTAAAACGAGTTTCTGTGCTAAGATCGTCAACGATTACCGCTTTTTCTGAGGTTAATGTATATCCCGCTTGTGAATCGACTCCGGTACCTACGGTGATTCTTCCAACATAGCCATCCTTCCAGCCTGCGCCAGCCTGTAGTATAAAATCATTATGATCTATGCGTAGTTTGAATAGCTTGCAATACTCAAGCTCAAGCGTTTCCGCAACTAAAGAAACTGCTCGATCAAAAAGCGCACTTAGTTTCTCGCCCCCCAAAGCGCAACTTCCTAGCGTCGCGATAGCCGCTTGCTGACGGGCACGAAGTTTGAGCGTTTTTTCAGCATGTTTAGCCTCGCTGATGTCACGCACAATACCTGTAAACATGCGTCCATTAGCCGTCGTGATCACTGTAACGGCTATGCCCATAGGGAAGATCGTGCCATCCTTACGCATACCGACGATTTCCCTGCGGTTATTGACGACACGTTCTACACCAGTATCTAAATATCGTTGAATATTACTAGCATGTGCTTCCTGATAAGACGGAGGCATAAGCATGATGATGTCGTGGTTGATGACTTCGTCTGCACTGTAACCGAATATATCTTCCGCCGCGCCGTTGAATGAATGAACGATGCCGTGTTCATCAATAGTAATGATTCCATCGGCTGCGGTATCGACAATCGCTCGTGTCCTGGCTTCTGTTTCTTCAAGAGCAGAGACGACTTGCATTCGTTCAAGTTCTGCACCAGCCCGTGATCCGAATACGCGCAATAGTGCTTCGTCTTTGGCTATTTCGGGCAAAGGCTTGTCGTGAACAGCACATAATACACCTAGCGGTGTGCCATCGCTAGAAGAAAGTCGAACTCCAACATAACTTTCCGCGCCCCATTCTTGAAGTATCTCGTCCAATGGAAATAATTGACGTACTTTCTCCCCGATGAGGTAATACTCCTCATCTAACGACTTTTTACACGGCGTGTTAATCGACTCAAAGGTCATATCCTGTTGAATTTGTTCGCCGTCCCAAAGGGCTAGAACTTCGAATTGATGATTCGATTTCAATATACTTACTATCGCCCAGCGCATGCCGAATGCACGCGAGATAGATTTAGTTAATGCCGCGAAAAACGCTGCGCCTGTCGTTGAGGATGTCCCTTCGACCATCGACCGCAATCGGCTTTCGCTTTCAGCCAGTTGATTAGTGCGTTGTTCAACCTTTGCTTCCAGGTCTTCATTTAACGTGCGAACCGAGGCTAGTGTGTTCGTTAATTGTCCTACTGCGCCGGTGAGCGCGCGATCAAGGTCGCCCAATTCATCGCGCTGCGATAGACACGATGTTGGCAACGTTTCACCGTGCTGGAAGGCGACTGCTTTTGTGTGAATTGACCGTAATGGTCTTAATACAAGAATTCTTATTGCAAGAAGAATTAACCCAAGCAGTAAGGTCGTCAATGTGAACAGGCCAATTGAAAAACTTCGCTCAGAAGATAAGTATTGGGCCATCGCGGAGGCGATCGGCTGGCGTATGATGATGACGCTTCCAGCAGGTGAATCCATAGCCAAACGTGATTCGATAACATCAGCTAGTGGTAGTGCCTCCCAATTGGCATCTAATCGTAAGCCGGTTGCGCTTTGCTCTAAACGAACACTTCTATTAGGGGCGGTACGTGAAGCATGATTGAGGACCGGAACCAATAAATGTACGCCATCGCTAACGACTGATACGACCCCCTGGGTTTCATCATCGATGGTTACGCGAACGGCGATGCGAAGAGAATGTTCATTCTCAGAAGCCACATATCGGCCAAGTTTCATCGCCTGGTTGAACCAGTGCGACTGTGCCGCTGATTGGTACTTGAGAATTGCCTCTCCATTTTCAACGTAGACCACGCCTTCGCCATCCACATTGTGGTAGTTAAAGGCTATATAGGCTCCTCGATGGTTGAGAAGTTGTACTGCCGCTTCCTCAATCCTTAGTCGTTGCTGCTCTGCATCATCGAGCAAGCCCGCACGGGCGAACATGGAATACTCAGAAAACGAGCTTTGTGTTGATAGCACGACCAAGTCAGAAAAAACGCTATCCAGAGAGCTATCAATCAATTGCGCCGTCATCACAGCGCAATCATTTAGCGACTGTTGCGCCTGGCGCTTAGCAGCTTGGCTCCCCCGATATTCCAGGATAAACCCGCCGCCCAACACGACCAGAATCGCTGGGGCAAGAGCGCCAAAACTAAGTTTTGAGATTAGTCTCATCTAACGCGAGTTTCCACTGTCAATCACATGAACTCAACGACGCAAATCGTTATAGGCCTAAAGGACGAATTTCACCGGCTAGCAGATGCCTGTGCCTGACGCAATAGTTTGTCAAAATTCGTAATATCGCGCGTGTCGTCCCAATGTTGGTACTTATCCATAAGGGGCAATCCCATTTCAAGCGTCACCGTTCCCTGGCTAGCTACGACGTCTTGTCCTTTTTTAGTTTGAATCCAGTCAATAAATCGATGGACGCGTTGGTCTGTCTTCTGTTGATACGCCATGTATAATGGCCGGTAATAGGGATATTTGCCTGAAGAAATATTAGCCAGCGATGGGGTCATGCCGTCAATGCTAATAACCTTCAGGTCGCGTTTCTTGGCGCTTGAGATACCCGTGATAGCAATGGAGCCAGGCGTTTTTTCCAAGAATTTTTCGAGTGGCCCTGAACTGCGTAACAAAATGCTTTTGCGAGGAAACTTAAAATCAGCATCTTCAAGAATCAAAACCCGCATCATCACGCCAACTCCGCTCTCATCTCCTTTACGCCCACCCACAATGATTGGCTGATTGTCTCCGCCAAGCTCGTTCCAACTTTTGGTTCGTCCATGAAGAATGTCTACCAATTGTTGTTTGCTTAAATTGTCTACAGAGTTTGATGGGTGAGCGACAATGACCAACGCATCCCATGCAATGATAGCTGTTTTAACGCCACGTTCTGAAGCAAACCGTCCAGGTAAATGGTGTCGGCAGGTTCCGCCCAGGTCAGCGCTGCCTCCCGCCGCCGCGCGTATGCCCAAGGCCGCGCCGCCGCCGCTTATGATTATTCTTTGTCCGGTTTCTTTCTCATAAGCTTTCGCGCATGCGCCCATGAACGCTTTTTTCGTAATGCCGCATCCCCGCCAAGTGATCGGCGTGAGGGCATCATGCCGAGGTTCATCCGCCAGGGCATTGATGGGGAGCAGCACGATAAAAAGAGCGTACATGGAAAGCGAAACTCGCCTTCGGATGCGCGTTGATGATGTCATAATACGTCTCCGTTGATTACTCTGAATCATTTCACCTTGATAAACAGCCACTGCGCGCTAGTACCGCGAAGCCCCCGCGAAAATGGAGTCCCAGCCCTGAAAGCGCAATCTATATATCCACACTCGTTCATCGACGGTCTTAGATGGCGTCCTAAGCACGGTTGGCTCGCTATAATCTGGTTGAATAGTGCGATAATCTTGTAGATTCAAGCGGTGATTTACATGGAATGTTACTTCATCGGGGCGTAAATCCTCGATGCACCGTTTATCGGTTCTTAGCCTCTCGACCGCTTGCATGAGACGATAAGTATCAGCATGATTGCGTTAGTCCGAATATCCCTGCACAATCTCCACCGATGAAATCCAATACTTCATTGCCCGTGATTATGCCTCAGGTTTCCGGGCAGCAATGGTCCTGCCATTCGTGTGGGGATTGCTGTCGAACCCTCGTGGGAGATTTGACGGATGAAGAACGTGCGGGCCTGGATGCTCATCCTTGGGAGGAGAAATTGGGCGCTAAACCATATGTGCTAGTGGGGCGTCGAGCCGCCCTGAATAAAAGAGCGGATGGCTCATGCGTATTTTTAGATGATACAAATCGGTGCATGATTCATGCCCAGCTAGGTGAGCAGGCTAAGCCCATTGCCTGTCGCATTTTTCCGTTTTCCGTGCGTCGCGTTGAAAACGCCTGGCAGGCGTCGTTTCGTTTTGATTGCCCCAGTGCCACAGCGTCGAAGGGAAAGCCGATTTCGCAATATGGCAGTTGGCTGACAGATTTGGCTCAGCAATTATCGCAAGATAGTCAAGTAATAAAACCGGAAACGCTGGAACGAGGGCTGATAGCCACGCAGGAAGAATTAGCTATCATTACCAGTCGCTTGTCTCGCTGGGTCAAAGAAAAAAAACTGCCTGTTCATCATCGGATGATCGCTATATCTCGCGTGGCTTCCATGTTGTATGACGCAAAGCTTGCCAGTGTTCGAGGTATGAAGTTAGGTGAATTGCTCGACATTTTTTGGCAATCAGCTATTCACGAAATGGAGCCGCCGCTGCTCGAGCCAACTAAAAGGCAACACGCCATGTTGCGTCAGCTCGCCTTCGTTCATGCCGAATTTGTGACGCTGCAAGAACTTCGCGCAGGATTTATTAGCCAAATGAAAAAACGCTGGCAGCAGCTTGGCGCCGCTCGTCGCTTTTTTAGCGGTAAATCAACCGTGCCAGCCCTTCAGGGTTTCTCAGGCCAAACAACCTTTGATGTGGTAGGTGCTGTGTCACCAGCTTCTCAGACCGAAGAAATAGATGAGCTAATCGAACGGTACTTACTGTCGCGCACAACTTCCCGGTCGATATTTGGTTCAGGCTATTACAGTTGGCCATTGGCAGCGGGAATGGCTGCGCTAACGGCCTCAGTTTCCACGATAGGCTGGCTGGCACGCTTGCACTGCGCACAAAATGGACGCGCACAATTACAACTAGAAGATGTGTCTCAAGCTGTCGTAGTTGTCGATCGCGCCGTAACAAGATTGCCCGCCGTAGGCTCAACAGCCGAACGCGCTCGCATCCGCTATCTATCCGTTGAAGATGGTTTAGCGCGCTTATTACATCGTTATGCTATTGGTGAGGAGACAACATGAATCAAATGACACAAAGTCTCGCATCAGCCATCGACCACACCCTGCTCAAGCCCGAAGCTACGCCGGATCAGATCGATCTACTTTGTGAGCAGGCGATTCAATACCGCTTCGCTGCCGTGTGCGTGAATCCTATTTTTGTAGCCCGCGCAGCCAATGTCATCCAATCATCAATATGCGATCACGATTACAAGCCTGCTATTGCCTGTGTGATAGGATTTCCGCTGGGCGCTTCGCATAAGAAAATTCTCGCAGACGAAGTGCGGCAGGCTATCGACGATGGCGCGACAGAAGTGGATATGGTGGCGCCGCTGGGTTGGCTAAAAGTTGGCGAACTAGCTCAGGTGCGCGGGCAGATTGAAGCGGTTACTTACGCTGCGCATCAAGCCTCGTCGCCAGTCATTGTGAAAGTCATTCTGGAAACAGCCGCGTTGACTGATGAGCAGATCATTTGGGGATGTCGATGTTGCGCAGAAGCAGAGGCTGATTTCGTGAAAACCTCGACGGGGTTTCACCCGGCTGGGGGGGCGACGCTCGAGCATGTGTCCCTGCTCCACCGGCACGTCTCGCCGATTAAAGTGAAAGCGGCAGGCGGGATTCGCACGTTAGCTCATATGCGGGCCATGATCGACGCCGGAGCTTCGCGAATAGGCACTTCAGCCGGTGTAAGCATCATGATTGAGGCCGCGGGAGAAAACCGTTGACGTCATGTTGCTGAATTTGGTACAATGCCCAGCAGCGTTATCAACCTTTTTTTGGGAGCAAGCTCATGGCTAAAGATGTTACCGCCCCGTGTCAGGAATGTGGCGCCAGTGTTTACCCAGAACACATCGAATCAGGTAAAGCACAGTACGAAGGGGGGAAGCTGCTTTGCCCTCATTGCGTTGCCGATTTTGAAAAAGAAAAAGAGAGTAAAAAAACTACTTACGCAAGCGACAATATCGATCTTTCGCCAATCTCGTTTGATGATCCCGACCCCACTGACATGAGCGAGTCCAAAGCGGATTTGACGGAAAGTCGTATCCACGGTTTTTCCGACGATAAATTTGGCTCTCATGGCTGGGATGATTCTAAATTTAAGCGCAAGCTCGACGCCAACGCCGAGTGCGCCATCCGCTGCCGTATTTTTCACGCGAAATTAAGTGACGGTGCGTTGTTGTTCATGAACGACCAAATAAACGAATGGCTGGACGAATCGCCAGATATAAGCATTAAGTTCGCCTCTTCGACCATCGGAATCCTGGAAGGTAAACACGCAGAACCACACCTCATGCTAACATTATTTTACTAAGGCTACGAGATTATATTTTGATGGATGGCCTCAAGCCTTAGCTTCCCCTTGTCTTAGCACGCCGCTTGATAAATTTTTCGATGAGCTGTGGAGACTGACCGCTTGGCGAATTGTGCTCGTGTCACCCATCGATAGGCGTCGCCAATATCTTTTCCTTCTTTATTGGCGACTTGTCCTGCAAAAACATGAAACATCATCAGTCGATGCGTAAGTTGGTGACGTATAGTTGACAGTGAAACTACTTCATTTGGCTCTATCATTATCGACTCTACCAACGCCTTCATCGCCTGCGTTTTTTCTTTTTTTGGCGCAATTTCGATATTCGGGAACTCCCACAGCCCGCCCCAAAGACCGCCTATAGGCCGACGCCGCACAAGAAAATTTTGATGGTGCGATAGCACCCCAACCACGCAATGAACAACGGGAATCTTCTTTTTTATGGCCGTACCTCGAATCGGAAGCGTATCGGTAGAGCCTGTCGCTCGGGCAAGGCATTCTTTTTCGAGTGGGCATATGTCGCACGACGGCGAACGAGGCGTGCATACTTTACTCCCCAAATCCATCCACGCCTGATTAAAATCACCAGGCCGAGCCTTGGGGATTAGCTGGTCCGCGAGTTTCGTAATCCGTTTTTTTCCCTTTGAAGACAATACATCCAATTCTACGCAAAACAATCTAGCTATCACCCGCGCGACGTTGCCATCGACCGCAGCGATCGGTTCATCACTAGAAATAGAAGCAATCGCCGCTGAAGTATAATCACCAATCCCAGGAAGCGTTTTTAGCTTCTCTGCCAATCGTGGGACAGGGGTATTTTCTGTACGAAGCTGCTGACAAGCCTTGTGTAATAAAATCGCCCGCCGGTAATAACCCAGCCCTTCCCAATGTTTTAACACTGTCTCTTGACGACCCCGTGCCAAAGACATGGCATCAGGGAACCGAGATAGAAAACGCTCGTAGTAGGGGATCACGGTGTCTGCGCGCGTCTGCTGCAACATGATCTCAGCGACCCACTGCGCATACGGGTCTTGGCTACGATTTTTCCTACGCCAGGGGAGATCGCGTTTGTGTCGATCATACCAGCGTAAAAGCTTGCGACGAATCGCCGTGCGCTGCCTAGCCGGGATACAATCTCCTACAGGATCAGTGACAATGGTTTGTGATCGCGTCACGACTTTTTAAGCGATTGGCCACACTGGGCGCAGTAGTTGGCATTAGGCCGGTTGGATTCTTGGCAATTAGAACATCGGCGACCGCCCTTACGCGATGCCGTGGCGATAAAAACGAAAAGTGCGACCACCGCAATCGTGATGAACTGCGTGCGCGTAGGCCAAACACCTAGAATCTGCGTTACATTTATCTGATCAGCCAAAAATATTTTTGTGAGATCGAGCATGGTTCTATCGCTTGGGAGCGGGCATCTCAAAGCGATCACGAATAGTCGAATACCCCGATCCGTCCAATCGGCCAACTAGGTCCAACTTTGCGGAATCAACGACACCATTCTCAAGCAGATAACCCTCGGCTATGTGAAAGCACAATACTTCACCAATACAGATATTTGCCGACAACGGGCCTTCCCCAACGGGCACAATTTGAACGAGCTTGCATTCCATTTGCACCGGAGACTCAGCCGCTCTTGGTGGTTTTACGAACTGGCTTTTGATCGGCGTGAATCCCGCGAGGTCGAACTCGCTCACCTCAGGCCCAACCGCCGCCGCTGTTTCGTTCATGCCTTCTTTCATGTTGTGAGGAACAACGTGTACCACAAATTCGCCCACTTCGCGGATGTTATTGAGCGTGTCCTTGTCTGTACCGTCGCGCATCGTGCAAGGAGAAAAAATGACGGCTGGCGGGTTTGAGCCGACGGCGTTAAAAAAAGAAAACGGCGCGAGATTAGGAACGCCCGCGGCTGAGATAGTCGAAACGAAAGCAACCGGGCGAGGCAGCACAGAGGAAACGAGAATCTTAAAGTTGTCTCGACCCTCGCGTTCGCCAGCCACAAGTGTTTCAAATTGGTCAAAAGTTTGCATATCGTTCAGGTCTTCCCGAGCCGCCGGCTTCAGCCTGCGCGGAGATATTTATCGCCGGGTGGCATGGGTAAGCCACAGCTTACCCGTGTCTTATCGCGCAAGCCTTAAGACGTTCCCGAAATCAGCCGCTTACACTTTTCGTAAAAAGCCAGCGCATCCACCAGCGACTGGTCTTCTTCAGACCCCAACGCAGACACGGCCTCTTTCTGCAAAGCAATCGCCTTATCCAAATCGCCAACTTGATACAAAGCCAGGGCGTAAATAGCTATCGCAATAGGGTCTTTTTTATCCGTCGCGTTATACCCCGCCCGCGCAGCTTCAATCGTTAAGTCTGGCACGCGCGAAGTGATGTCCATATTGGAACACAAAATTCTCGCCAGTGTGCGCATGGCCTTGCTGTTATCACGATAGCTAGCTATGTGTCCGCTAACGAATGTTCGAAACGCCTTGCGGTCGCGCGTCTCGGTGACATATAGCTGCATCAACACATCCATCGCTTCTTCGTTGGAAGGATCAAGTTTGAGTACGCTAATAATCCCATCCCATGCGCGAGAAATTTTCCCTCGCTGAAAGTCCATGGAGATATCCTGGAACCGTTGCGATATTTCCGCTTGCAACTTTTTAGCATTGATAGCCTCTTCGACATTATACTTTCCGGAAATAATTTCCGGTACAATCACCATCAGCTCTGGGTCTAGTGGGCTACCATGCCAAATGATGCGTCCATCTTTTCCTACAAGGAACGAATGCGGAATGCCTTGAATCCCAGCTGCGACCAGATACGCTTTGGTCGTTTTTCCCAGGTCGTCAATCGCAACGGAGTAGGACATATCCTCGCCTTGCTTCTTCGTAAAACGTTCGATAGCTGACACAGAGTTGCCACGATCATCGGGGTCAGTCACACCGATGATGGTCAGCTCTTTTTTATGTTTATCTTGCAACCGGGTAAGCAGGGGGATGCTCATTTTACAAGGCGGGCACCACGTCGCCCAGAATTCAACAAGATAAAGTTTGTTTCCCAAATCTTTCGGAAAAGAAACCCGCTTGCCTTTGACCCACTTAATAATTGAAAGCGGCGGAGCCTTATCGCCCACATCCAGAGCCATGACCGGTGAAGCCATTATAATCGTGGCTAATAACAATATACTAAAAACTTTTCGATTCATCTAACTATCAACCTCCCACGCCCAGCCAGCGGATCATTATCATTTATCAAAAAAATAGCTGCGTACTCTTACGATTTCGCGTTGGCTGTCGCACCGCTTCCCAGCTTGCGCAACCGTTGGCAAGCGTCTTCCAAGTCTTTCATCTTTTTAGCGTAACAAAATCGCAGCTGATATTTACCATCATCCGGATTACGATAAAACGCCGAACCCGGAACTGTCGCTACGCCCACCTGTTCCAAAATGGCTTCTGTAGCCGCACTACCATCAGCCCAACGCCCAGCTTCAAACGAAGCCAGCATATAATAGCTACCGTCTGGAATATGCGGAGAAAATCCAATACTCCTCAAAGTTTCGACCAGCATATCTCGCTTAACCAGATAGTCCGCACACATGTCTTTGTAATAGCTACTATCCAAACCAAGCCCGGCTTCGACGCCGTGTTGTAGTGGCGCAGGTGCGCAGATATATAGTAAATCGTTGACGACCGAAATCCGATCAATCAACTCCGCCGGTCCAACGGCATAGCCAATCCGCCACCCAGTCACGGCATACGTTTTAGACGCGCCACTAATCGTAACGGTGCGCTCTCGCGCCTCAGGGAACTTCGCGATGCTAATATGCGGTTTACCGTAAGTGATATATTCATAAATCTCGTCGGTGACAATCCATGCGTTATGCCGGTTTGCGAGGTCGGCTATAGCCAATAACTCCGCTTCAGAAAATACTTTGCCAGACGGATTCCCCGGCGTATTGATTAGCACCATCCGCGTGCGATCCGTAAAAGCCTCAGCCAATGCCTCAGCCGAATACGACCAGTCCGGCGGCTGAAGATCGACATACTTAACGGTCACGCCGAACAATTTCAGCAAGTTAACGTGATAACTATAAAAAGGTGAAAATACGATACACTCGTCGCCCGCGTTCAAAGTAGATAGTGCCATACATGCGAACGCACCCGCAGAACCAACGTTGACAGCAATTTCCGTTTCTGGATCGCATTCAATCCCGTTAAACGAGCGCATTTTTTCCGCAATCGCCTGCCGAAGCCCAGCCGTGCCTCGCAGATTCGTATAAATCGCCTGATCGTCATCAATCGCTTGCTTCGCCGCCTGCTTCACTACATCAGGTGCCGCTTGATCGCACACCCCTTGAGACAGGTTAATACCTTTCATCTCAGCGCAGATAGCTGAGTAACGGCGAATGTCAGATTGTTTGACGGACTTTACGCGATCAGCAAACGGTGGCGTCACGGAATTACTCCTCATAAGTGTTGCGTGATTAGCGATACAATTCAACGCCGCACCGAGCCAGGGAGGGCAGTTGGCCGAGCGACCTCGGCCTTCCCAGTATAGGCTAGCCTCAGAATTCCGACAAACCGAATCGCGCCTTGATGAGGCAACTTTCGCAACCATGGGACACAATCAGACACGACCCCATAGGCCATTCTCAACCCCGAGCATCTTGTCGTTATAGGCCTCGTAACCTACGATAACCTCAGGATATGACAGGTATCGACCCACAAGGTAGCCAAGCGGTCCTAAGGTCGATACAGGGAGCTTCGCCATGCCAATACGTTCAAGCTTGTGCCTATTGTGGCTGATGTTACCTATTCAAAACATAACAGCCGCAATAGACCAGACTCCTGCAGCCTCTCAACCGCCAGCACAGGTTTCGCCACAGGTCGACGCCATTTTGACCAAGCTGGAAAGCCGGGGAGACGGACTACGCGATATACAATGCAAAGTGCGATTTACCGAAGAAGATAAGATCAACATCACCAAGACCATCAAAGAGGGAACCATCCTGTTGCTCGTCACCCCAAAAAACCCTCACTTTTTGATCCACTTCGACCGCTGCATCTTGGACGGTGGCCTGCTCGGTAAACAAGAGTGGTATCTATTCGACGGATATTGGCTATACCAAGCCGTTGAAAGATTGCGGCAAGTGACCAAGAACGAAGTCGATGAGTCGGGCGATTCGATCAACCTTTTCGATCTCGAAACCGCGCCTTTCCCACTACCCTTTGGCCAAAAGAAATCGCAAATTCTCAAACACTTTGACGTCACGCTTCTGCCACCAGCCGAGGGTGACCCAGCCAATACCGACCATCTGTTATGCATACCCAAAGCTGATTCGCGCGTCGCTAAAAAATATGAAAAACTAGAATTTTTTGTCGATAAAGAGGTTCATCTGCCACGCCGTGTCATCATGACAAAAAACAAAGGCTATGAAATAAATACCGCAGATTTTCCCGACCTCTCAGCCCACTCGTTAAATAGTGGCCTAACAAAAAAAGACTTAGCCTATCCCTCCGCATGGGACGGATACGAAGTAGTAGAGGATAAATAATTCGAGCCGCGGGCGAAATAAAACCCCGATTCATCGGGAGCCCGTGCGGTGTTACGATTGCTTCAATGTTATGAACAGAAAATGATAATAACTTTCTTAATGGAAGAATTAAATATCAAGCGCCACCACAACGTTGTTTGGTAAAATAATCTTATGTCAAAGACCATGAAAGCCATTCGTAAACTCAGCCCCGAAAAAGGGCTTGAAGTTTGTGAGATCGAAATCCCCACGCCAGGACCGGAAGATGTCCTCGTCTATGTAGAAGCAGCCAGTTTCTGCGGCACAGACCTACACATATGGAGTTGGGACGAGTGGTCGCAGCGGCGCATCAAACCACCGCTCACCCTGGGCCACGAATTCTGCGGAACCATCGTAGCCGTCGGCGACCGTGTGCGACGGGCAGCTATCGGTGATTACGTATCAGCCGAGTCGCATGTAACCTGCGGCATGTGCTATCAATGTCGCACAGGCCAGGCCCACATGTGTCCCCACACTGAAATCCTCGGCGTAGATAGAGAAGGCGCGTTCGCCAATTACGTTGTCGTACCGGAAAAAGTCATCTGGCAAAACGACCGCGAAAAGCTTCCACCGCAAATAGCCACCCTGCAAGAACCTTTTGGCAACGCCGTTTTCTCGACCATGAACCAAAATCTTTCGGGCCAATCAGTAGCCGTGCTAGGCTGCGGGCCAATCGGATTATTCACTATCGGCATAGCCAAAGCTGTTGGCGCTAAACATGTGTTCGCTTCCGACGTTCATCCTTATCGCATGAACTTAGCCAGGCAAATGGGCGCTTCTCAAGTGTTCGACGTCTCACAATCCGGCGTCGACATCATCGCCGAAATCGTCAAAGCCAACGGCGGTTATGGCGTAGACATCGTACTGGAAATGAGCGGTGCGCCGTCTGCCATTACGACAGCTTTCCGCGTCGTGCGTAACGGCGGCACGGTAGTTCTATTCGGCATCCCAGCTAAGCCCGTCGAAATTGACGTCGCGGAGAATATGATTTTCAAAAACCTCACCGTCTTAGCCCTCAACGGTCGCCGCATTTTCGATACCTGGTACAAAACACGTTGGTTATTAGAAAGCGGCGTCGTAGATTTGAAACCGCTCATTACCAAGACCGTTGAATTTGAAGACGTCAACGACGCCATGGCCCTATTAGCTAAGGGGGATGCCTGTAAAATTGTGCTGTTACCAAACGGCGGAAAGTTGCCCGAATTAGCCAAGCAAAAACGCGAGCGTGTGCCCGATCCAAACATCACCGCCGCGCCAGTCCATCGTTAAAGACATGCGGCCTAGGTAGTCGCCCCCGCAGCCACCAAATCGCCATGCCCTTCTTTACGAATTGGCGCAGGCCAATCCGTATTTGGGTCGTACCATTTATCAAGCACCGCATGAAAATCCTGCGGCGATTTTACCGCAACGAAAGCATTGCGTACGTCCAGGTCATGGGGATGATGCTCGGCATACTTAATCCCAAATTTCCGCATAATTCGACAAGCCAACGTATCGCCATGCACCTCAATTGCGTCTGCGAAATGGTTCGCAATAGCCTCACGCTGCTGCGCAATCGACGGTGGGGGAGGCAGCGCCTTATCTTGATGTAACGCGATACAGTCCTGAAAAATCCAAGGATGACCAATACAGCCACGAGCGATAGTGACGCCGTCAACGCCGGTCTCGCTTATCATACTAAGGCACGCTTTGGCACTAAATAAGTCACCGCTACCAAGAATCGTGCGATCACCCACATGTTTTTTTACTTTAGTCAAAAATGGCCATTGACTAGGGCCAATGTAACGCTGCCGAACCGTTCGCCCATGAACTGTCACCGCGCTGACACCTGAAGAAAAGGCCCCATCAAGAATCTCGAAAAAGTTGCGTTCGCTCTCAGGCGTGTCATCCATCCCACGCCGCATTTTTACGGTAACAGGGTGAGTTTTCCCGACTGCGTCATACACCCGACGAATGATGTCAATAGCTACGTCTGGTTGCGAAAGATGAAATCCTCCGCGACATCTGCCCAGCACCTTTTTGACCGGGCATCCGAAATTTATATCGATAATGTCATACCCCGCCTCAGCCATCGCCGCCGCCGCAGGCCCAAACAACTCCGGGTCAGCCCCCATGAGTTGTCCACCAACAGGGTGGTCGTCCTCAGCCACGTTGAGAATTCGCCGCTGTTTTTTACCTTTTTCGACAACCGTCTTATCCAGCACAACTTCGTTAATCGTATAAGGACAACCATGCCGCCGTGCCTGCCGACGCATAGCTAAGTCGCTATACCCGCTAAGCGCAGCCTGCACAAAAGGAACTTCAAATTGAAATGAGCCAATAGTAAGCATAATATAACGAACATATAACGAGCCGCGGGCTTCAGCCCGCGCGGAGCTGCGAACGTTGATAAGTTTTGCAAATTTCAATTAATGTAATCAAAGTGTAGATGCGATGTAAATCTTGTATCGTAATGATTGTTAGTATTATTCTCCTACTACGCTGCGCCAATGCATAAATACCGCTTGCGGTTAATAATGTTGCGCACGTCGTTTTCACTTAGCGAGTCCGCGCAGGCTAAAGCCAGCGGCTCGTTGTACTGTCGCACGCTTAATGATATAACGGAAACTGCTGACAAAGCCCCAGCACTTCACCACGCACCGCTTCAACCGTTTCCGCCGCCCCCTCGGCCTGAATGACTCTATCTATTAGCCCAGCTACTACGCCCATCTCCGCTTCCTTCATCCCTCGCGTACTTACCGCCGGCGTGCCAAGTCTCAGGCCGGAAGTTTGCGTCGGTTTTCTCTCATCAAAGGGGATCATATTTTTATTCGTAACAATTCCAGCAGCTACCAACCAATCTTCGGCCTGCTGACCAGTCACATTGGGATGAGCCGGGCGAAGGTCCAGCAGCATCAAATGATTGTCCGTCCCGCCAGAGACAATCCGATTCCCCTTAGCTGATAAGCCCGAAGCCAATGCCTGGGCATTTTTGAGAATCTGTTGTTGATACGTCTTGAACTCAGGCTTGAGCGATTCATTGAACGCCACTGCCTTAGCCGCAATGCAGTGCATCAAAGGCCCGCCCTGCGAACCAGGGAAAATGCGAGAGTCGATTTTCTTCGCCCAATTCTCTTTGCACATAATCAGCCCGCCGCGAGGCCCGCGCAGGGTTTTATGCGTCGTCGAAGTCACAAACGAAGCTGTGGGCACTGGTGACGGATGTAATCCCGTCGCCACCAACCCCGCGATATGCGCGATGTCAGCCATGTGCATCGCACCCACCTCCGCTGCGATTTCAGAAAATTTATCGAAGTCAATCGTCCGAGGGTAAGCCGACGCTCCGGTTATGATGAGCTTGGGCTTATGCTCTTGAGCGAGCCTGCGAATTTCAGCAAAATCAAACTGCTCCGTCTCTCGGTCCACACCATAAGAAATAATGTTATATAATAGCCCGCTCATGTTCACTTTGAGTCCGTGAGAAAGATGCCCACCGTGGGCAAGGTTGAGCGACAATATCGTGTCACCCGGAACAAGAGCCGCTAGATAAACCGCGGCATTCGCCTGACTGCCTGAGTGAGGCTGCACATTGACATGGTCACAGCCAAAGAGCTGCTTGGCACGATTCCGCGCGAGGTTTTCCACGATATCCATATTCTCGCAGCCGCCGTAGTACCGTTTCCCCGGATACCCTTCGGCGTACTTATTCGTAAACACTGAACCCAACGCTTCAAGCACAGCCTTGGAGACATGATTCTCCGAAGCGATAAGCTCAATGGTATTTTCCTGCCGCTGCTGCTCAGCCTGCATGACAGGAAAAATTTCCGGGTCAACAGCCGCAATAGCCTCAAACTGCGATGATGTAGCTACGGTCATAGTCCTCACCTTTTTGGAATGCAACAATAATGCCGCAGTCAACTTTCCTAATCGAGCCGCGGGTGAAATAAAATCCCGATTCATCGGGAGCCCGCGCGGAGTTACGAGTCGAATAGAACGTCCACCCAGCCATAGAGGCTGCATGTACGCCTAATGTTACTCGCCACTGTCTTGCAGAATAGAAGGATGACGGGCGAAAATCAACTATTTGGCTTAAACGAAGGGCATCGAACGGTCGTTGGGGATTCTCAAAGGGTAGAAGCTATTTCGCCCCTACATCCCCTCTTCCAAATCAACCCCCAGCCCCTCAGCTATGCGGTTGATATAATTGAAAAACGAAATTACCTGCGTAGCATCGCCAATAGCCTCATCTGTGAGGCCCAGTGATCGCAACTGGTCGATATCAGCTTGGCTAACCTCAGACGGCGTCTTCGTGAGCTTGATCGCATGATCGCACAGTGCCCGATCAACTTCGGAAAGGTCCGCCTGGCGATAATCCGTCTTGATCTGCTCTACCAATTCATCGTTTTTGACCTCAACCCGGAGGTCACGCGCATGGGCCTGCGTTCAGTAATAGCAATCATTAGCTTTAGAAACCACGGTAGCTAACATCTCCCGCTGCGCTCGACTAAGGCGCTCATTATCTTGCACCGTAGAAGCGACATACAAATTCATGCACCCCTGCAACGCAGCCGGGTTCGTACTTTGCACTTTGAGAATGTTAGCTATGCGTCCCGACCGTGCAGACGAAGCTTTATAGATACGGTCAAGCGGTCCCTGGGCCTGCGACTCATCGATGATTTTAATATAAGCCATGATCGTTTACTCGTGGTAGTTAGTTGGCGATTGTAAAAAGTGTCATTCCACTGTCACAGTGGAGTGTTTCGAGACTAGGCAGTCGTATAGTTGCTCGACATCTTTATTGTACATACGAATACACCCCAGCGAAGCATTTCGGCCAATGGAGTCCTGCTCGATCGTGCCATGAATGCCGTAGCGACGTTGGCCCATCGCATCTCCGTTAATGCCAATCAATCCAATCCACCGTTCGCCAAGCGGATTCGCAGGATCGTCTGCTGCGATAATGTCCCCGCCACGGGGGGGATAGTATTGCGGGTTCTTCAGCTTCGTACCCACCTGCCATTCACCCGTAGGCGTGCTGCCATCCTCGCCCAAACCGATGCGATACTGCCGGGCAAATGTCGAGCCAATATAAAGGTCTAAGGTGAAAGTTTTCTTATTCGCCACCGCACGAAATGGGCCATGAATAACTTTGAGTGCTTGTCCGACGCGAATGAGATTTTTATTTCTAATGCCGTTAATCGTAGCTAATAGATCGTCAGAAACGAAAAACTTCCCCGCGATTTTTCCCAGCGTATCACCCGTATTAATGATATACCGGCCAACAAGCGGATCGCCATCAATAATACGTGGCGAGAAAATAGTTTCGTTACCCAGCCGCGACAGTTCACCCCGCAAAAACTTTTCGTCCGCATCGTCCACGCCCAGCGACAGCGCTTCACTAAAATGCGTTCGTGCCGCGATAAGGTCTTTGCCTGTCAGCGCCTGCTTGCCCGCATTGATAAGCGACTGCGTCCGCTGCGGCGTCGTCATCTCAGGCTTAGCGCTAGGCCTTGTCCCACCTTTTTCCGTCACCTCAGGTTGAGGCCTACCGATGTTTGTTCCCAGCGGACGATCAGTTGAAAGTGTGGGTTGAGTGGCGAGGACGAGCGTGTTGTCAATTTCGCTATCCCGGCTATCGGACCGATATAGCCAATACCAACCGCCAGCGGCGGCTGCAACAAGCATGATGGTAGTCAAGCCCGATCCAGATTTTCGTCTACGGCGTCTGGCCATTCTTCGCCTCCATGCGGGAATCCGAGGTCCAGTTCCTCATTGACCTAATCTGCAAAATTCGTAACACGAATCAGCCATAAGCTTGCATAGCATCATATCACTGTCAAAACCCGGAAGCAACGGCCACCTTTGATTTCACAGTTATTTACAATTGCATTTTCACGCCTAAGTTATCCTCATCATCAACGCGGGTTGACGAATCGTACCCCTGTCTCTCCAATGTAATATATTGGATTGAACTCGTCGGTCCAAAGAGGTGAATTTGGCAGCGCGGAAAACGATAAATCTATGGCCCAGCAACATTATCAGGTTGAACATTCCAGCGGCGTGTGTGCAGAAACCGGGCGCAAGCTCGATGAAGGCGAAATCTTCTACACCGTTCTCATCGAAGATGGCGAGTCCTTTCGCCGGGCAGATTACAGCGCCCAGGCATGGAAAGGCCCACCCGAAGGTGCTTATTGCCATTACAAAGCCCAGGTCGCCGTTAAGGCCAAAAAGCAAAAGCTACTCGTCAACGACGACCTGCTAGCCGACTTTTTCACCAGATTAGCCGACGAACAAATCGAAGTTCGCTTGCAGTTTCGCTTCGTCCTCGCGTTAATTTTGATGCGAAAACGAAAGCTTCGCTACGACAGCTCAGCCGACGTGGACGGTAAAGAGTTGTGGACCATGACCCTAATCAAAGACCATTCCGTCCATCAGGTGTTAAACCCTCACCTTACCGACGACCAGATTGAAGGCGTCAGTCAACAGCTTACCGCTATCCTTCACGGTGATATGGGAGAATATGTAGCCGCTCTTGACCAAAATAATGCAGACCAGTCAAGCTCGGAACCAGACGACCAAACCCAAACCGACGACGCCGATTCTCCAACGGAAGCCACGGATGAGCAGTCTTCATAAACCATTGAGCATTAAATCGCTTGGCCCTCGCGTCCTGCTCAGCTTGTTGACGTTAATCATCGTCGGCTGTCCCGCTCAGTCCATCGTCACACTCGCCCCAGCCCCGCCTCGCCCACTCTTTGAAGTGGCCACCACAGTCAACGCCAATGCGGCTGCTATCACCAACACCCTTCGCGCTCGCGGTGTGGTAGACGGACATTTTACTTCGCAAGAAGGGCGACTGCGTAACTACCATGTAGACGGCACACTTTTCTACCTCGCCCCTTCGTACCTTCGTTTCGACATGAAAAAACTTGGTAGCCGAATGCTGTTGGTAGGCTCAAACGAAACCCACTATTGGGTCGATAGCCAAGACGGGAAAAGCTTTTCTTGTGCCCCGCACGGCCAACAAGGCCAGCTACCCCCAGACGCGCCAATCTCGCCATCGCAACTCATCGAAGCCCTGGGCTTAAGCGCTTTACCACCCGGTGCAGGCCTGTCACCAGCCAGCTCTTGTATGCAGCGCATCGTGGATGACTATCAGCAGATACTGTTCATAAGTGCTGGTCGAGCCGGTACGCCGATCATTAATAAAGAATATTGGATCGATCGGCGTGAGCCTTATCTGGTTCGAAAAGTCATCTTTCGGGACGACGACGGCCAAGTCGAAATGGAATCATCTTTGTCGAAATATAAGCGTCTCAACGATAGTCATTGGCTTCCTTATGCTTTGGACGTAGTTTGGCCTAAAGTGCAGGCTCGTTTACAATTTCACATAAATCAGTGGAAGTCGTTTGATGAGGTAACGCCATCGAGTCCTCAGTTTGCAACGCCTGCAGAATGCGATTCCTAAATCGTAATTCGCATAGTCTGAAAGGTCGCTCAAGCCATATGACAGGCCGCGTAAAAGCATTAACTAGCTCAGCCACCCGAGCCGCGGGTGAAATTAAATCCCGATTCATCGAGAACCCGCGCGGTGTTGCAATAGCTATTCTACTATTAATCATCACACTGCCCGCGCCCCCAACCCGCGCCAACGAAATCCCTCCACTCGGATTATTTGGCAACGACGAAGTCCTTTGGGGATTCCAGCGCAAGCCAGACCAATCCGGCACGTTGCATTTACATTTTTCATTTTGGCTGCAGCAAGACATCGAGCGAGGCGGATTTTTCCGGCCGCACATTCTGGGATTAAGAGGCGCAATCGCCAAGGCGGCCCTACGCGGGTCAGCCCTGCACGCCATCTATCGAGACGGCTCGCACTGGCGATATAACGCCCAGGTTTTTTCACGATTACCGACAGCTAAGCCGTTGCGAGCTGCCGAACGAAATATTCCCGGAAACGTCGTGCCCGTGGTCTTAGGCTCAGACCACAAACGGCCTGTTTTATATGCTGTTGTTTCTGCCCGCCAGGCTAATGAAATTCTCCAACTGCAGCATGAAGCCAGGGAGTTAGAAGAACGCGAAGCCGCATATAGCCATTTCGATGAAAAAACGCCGCAAACAAAGGCCATTCCTTCGCCAGAAATCTCTACGGACTATGCCATTATTCGTTACGAAAACGGGCAGTGGCACACGGACCGCAGCGCTCCCCATGACCTTTCGCTGGGCGCGATTGTGCCAACCATAGCAGGGCTGGACGGCGAGATCCATCTTATCTATCAAGACCCATCCGCGACTAATGCCTTTCTACATAAAAAATCAGTCAACGCTTCTGCTGAATGGTCTGACCCTTCGACCATCACTTTCGACGCCCCATTAGAGAGAGCGGTTTTGTCATTGGCTCACGAATTTCCTATGATCGCCGCCAACCTGAAAAAAAATAATGCTATTGATATTGCCATTTATAGTTATCAGGAAAACGCCTGGCGACTATCTTCAGTGTTATCAGATAGTGAGGGTCGCGTGCGGCATTTTGCGCGTCCGGTCGCGGCATCTTTTTTTGCAACAAGCCTAGCCGTTGCCACGCAAGACGCGGAACATGTCGTAAGCGTAGGTCGCTGGTCTTTAGAGACAGGCCAACCAGCATCGCCTGCTAAAACCGTGCAATCGCTTCAATCTTCCCGGTTAACTGCCCCTGAATCACGCATGCGCATCTTAATACAGTACGGCATATTAGGCGGCATTCTTACCGTCGTATTTCTGCGCCGCCGAGAAAGCGTCACCCTTGTAGCATCTATTAAGAAAAATCAACAATTAGCCCCGTTGTCTCATCGCTTAGCCGCCTTCTTGATTGACATGTCGATATTATTTCCGATTTGGGGGGCGTTAGTATACAAGCAATTATCCGAAGTAGCATCCGGACAATCCGCTTTGGAGAGGCTCGCTGCCGGTGAAACCATCTCGCCAAATGAAATTCTATTTTGGCTCACCGCAATTATCGGCGCTATCTTTAGCCTGTACTGCATCATCTTCGAATCAATCAGTACCGCGACCCCGGGCAAGCGAATCGTCGGTTTATCCGTAGTCACTGACAAGGGTGAGCGGGGCAGCTTTCTATCAATTTTGATTCGCAATTTAGTCAGACCAATCGAGTTTCATTTTTCACCGGTTGTCCTCCTCGTCATGGTGACACCAAGCCGGCAGCGACTAGGAGACTTATTGGCTCGCACCGTCGTGGTCATGCCCAAAGATCTCAAGCCAGGAGATAGCGAGAATCAAAGTCCAGATGACAACGAAGACCAGTCGCACATAGACGAACAAGCCTAAATTCCGCCTTTGTTACGCTATAAACCGGCGATTCCAGTATGCCCAGGACGGTTTTCTTGCGGCATCGAATTCGCGATTGCTTCGATTGATCCGATAACTTCAGCCTTACCTTCCGTAATCCGATGTTTATTTAGGACGTAGATAGGTATTGTCTACGTTGCGCGCGCCGCGCTCAACTAGCCAGCTGCGCATGGTGCTTCTTGGCAGGGATAAGTCCGTTAGAGCGGAGATGATAGACATGTATGAAAACTTCTTTGGACTAAGTTGCTTACCGTTTGAAGATCGGATTCAGCTGGAGTTCTTTTACAAAAATTCAGACTTGGAAGAAGTACTTGCGTCTATGGAATGCGAGCTTCGCTACCGTCAAGGCCTTGGTTTTCTCGTCGGTGAATCCGGAACCGGCAAGACGCTTTTAGTCAGAGCGCTTCTCACCAAGCTGGATGCGAAAGATGCTGCCGTCGTCATTAGGTGCCCTGCAGATGGGCAAATGGATATGATACGTGAAACCTGCAAGGGTTTTGGGGTCACGTTGCCAACACAATATAATGCCAAGCGAGGACTAGCCAGGCTACGTCGTCGACTCGAAGATGCTCGTCGTCAGGATAAGCTCCCTGTTCTCATCGTAGATCAAGCTGAAAATCTTAGCGTCGAAGCGATGGCGACATTAGAATCGCTCATTGATTTAAGCCGAGATGACAATCGCCTATTAACCATGATTCTCGTCGGTCAGCCACGAACCATAGACATGTTAGGTCAGCCAAAATTCGATCGACTTCGTCAGCAGCTTGCTTCCGAACTTCGCTTGCACAAATTCACCTCGGCCCAGACTCACGATTATATCACCCACCGGCTGTGCATAGCCGGGGCAGGCGACAATGTTATTTTCGATCCCGCAGCCATAGCCGTGATCCATATTGTAACCCACGGCGTACCAAGACTTATAAACCGACTTGCGGATGCAAGTATGGTCGCTGCTTATAGCGCGGGCCAAGCGTGTGTCACTGCGGAACTCGTGCGCGAAATGTCAGCCCAACAAAGCCAGAAATCTCAACCAAGTCGTTCGATACGAAGTGTTGTCCAGGAGGATGCTCAGATGTCCAATCTAGTTTCACGCGTCGATTCAACCATTCAAGCCATGAAGGGTGATGATATAAAAGTCTCAGGATCAAGCTATATCGCTGACGATTCCACTAACATCTCAGAGCGAGCGAGATCACTCATCACCAAGCTGGAACAAACACTGAGGCATTCTGAACAAACGACATCCAAACTAGAGCGTCGTGCGAAAGCCATCGTAGTGGAGGTTCAGGATCAACTGAATGAACTCGAAAACGAGACAACACGCGTTAGCGGAATAGCCACAGAAGTTCAGCCACAGCTCCAACGCATTGAAAACACTTGTGATCGTGCCGTCAAAGTAGAGGCTCAACTATCCACCTTTGCAGAAACTCTTGTCGAACGAGCCGACTCGGTTCAACAGCGCATATCACTGCTCATGACGTCCATGACTGACGCGGATGCATGTCGAGAAAACATCAATGCGACCGCGCAACAAGCTATGGATACTGTTAATGAGGCACAGCAATCAGCACAAGTAGCACAAGCAGCTACCAAGCAGGCGAAAAAAGACCTGGATGAAAACAAACGCATTGCCAATGAATCCGTTGATCATGTGCGTACGCAGTTATGTCATATTGAAGAAGACGCAAGCCGTACATACAAACTATTTATTGAAAATGAAAGAAAAAATCTCGCAGGTAGCTTTCGTGACGCGATAAAAGATTCACTCGACGGGTTCAAGAAAAACTTACTACAAGAAACTGAAAAAATGAAAGCGGATTTCCTGACTGGCCTGCATGAGCAAATCCAACATGTCCACTCAAAATCCATGGCTGACATCGAAAAATTGACAGATGTTAAAGAGAGTACATTTAGGCTCTCCGTTGACGCAGTGGCTAAGGAAGTGTCCAAAACATTTGAATATAAAGCTGAACAAACCAGGAATGAGCTAACGCAACTACAAAGCGATGTCACGACAACTGTTCAAACGTCTAGCAAGGAATTAGCTCAAATTTCGCAACAGCATGAACAAACATGGCAGAGATTGAAAAGTCAAATACAAAGTAATGTCATGACGGCAGTTCAAACGTCTAGCAAAGAGTTAGAGCAACTTTCAGAACAGCATGAGCAAGCATGGCAGAGATTGAAAAGTCAAAACGTCACCCATCAAGACCAGCTTGTGTCGTTAGCGGCTAAAAGCACTGACATGGCCGAACAAATAAATGATCTGACAGTGAGTGCAAAAACGGCAGAGAAGATTGTTCAACAATCAAAATTATCCGTCAGTTATATGCAACAGGCATCGCAGCGTGCGCAAGCGGATCTGACATCGACGATGGACCAGGCCAGGGCGATTACGAGTGATGTGACCAATGCCAGTGGCCAGGTAGAATCGTTACAACGCAGCATTTCAAGCACGCTTCTCGAAGTCGGCGGCGCTTACGAACGGCTGAATTCATTGCGTGAAAATGTGGTTCGCGTGGAAAGTATGTCTGGGAGATTTGATAACATTGAGACTCTAGTCAAGCAGGCAAATAAAGCCGTAGAACAATTGCAACCTGCCGTTGTCGCAGCAGACGAAAAAGCAGGAAGATTGCAATCGCACCACGCTGCCGCGACTAGTCTACTTAATAAACTAACCCAGGCCAATATAGATGGGCAGTCCGTAGTTAAAAAGGTTGAAGAAACCTCTTCAAAAGTTGATCGCATGATTCAGGATGTTTGGGGACTGGCCACGAAGGCAGAGGCCAGTTCACAAGAAATTGCGGCTGCATTAGCAGATATGAAAAATAGCGGTCAACAGAAAGTTTCACCTACAAATAGTAACGATGTCAAAGTTCAATCCAACCAACTTGCAGATGATGTTGCACTGCGCAGCGAAGCGTACGAGAAATTAACGGATCAGGTAAACACTATTGCCAAGGTTTTAAGTAAGGCACAGGAAGTGGCTAAGTCTACACGAGAAGAATTAGTTGATGCAAAAGAAACATACGAAAACCTTACGACAATAACCGGCGCGGCGAATCAGCAGGTCGTAAGCTTAGATACGCTTATCAAGTCTGCTGGTGGTATGATAGAAACGCACGAACAGTTGCAGCTTGAAACCGCTACCTCAACCCAGGAGCTTAAACAACATATATCAGCCATGGCTGATACGACAGACGCTGGCATGCAGATGATTAATGAATTTACAAAGCAAACGATCGACATTGAAAAGCAACTACGCACGGCGACACGAAAGTCTGCCCAGTTGCAAGCCAACGTAGCAGAGGCATTAGCCCAGCCAGGTGAAATAGTTGCCGGTGCAAAAGAGCAGGCAATTCAGCTCGAACAGGTATGTACAGCCGTTCGTAAAGTGTTCTCCGCATTGTCGCAAACCAGTTTGGAAGCTCAGGAGAAAATTGCGATGTTTAATCAGTCGAAAGCTCTGGCGCAAACTGAATTCGATAAATTAAAACAATCTACAGGCCAAGCTGTTGAAGGTATTCGATCGCTGGGGCAAACGAATATCAAACAAATCAAAAACATAGCGTCCCAAGCCTCGGAGGGTATTCAATCCATGGCAAAATCCAGCTTGGGAAATCTTCAGAGTACGGCCAAGCAAGCTGTTGAACATGTGCGCAACGAATCGAATCGATCATCCGCAACGCTAAGCGAATGGGTGCAGGAAACCAAGCGTGCCCAGCAACGGCTTGAGCATACTTTGAAATACGTTCCGTCGATCAGCCAAACGCATCCTATTAATAGCGTCTCGCAAGATGCGCAGCAGATTCCAGCGTTCAATGGCCCCGAAGTCGAAACCGCGACTAGCCAGGGTTATGACCTGCTGGTTGAAAAACGGGCATCGGTAGAGTCGGTCACTATGCAAGGTGACGATCAAACAGAACGTAAGGCGAAAATTAAGAAGCTACTCGAAGAAGCTAGGCGTGTGTCCGTTAGTGCAAGAAGCTAGGGTGGTATTCCCGTTGAGCCGCAGGCTTCAGCCTGTGCGGTGACAGATGCAATTATCGCCGCAGTGGGTCTATTACCCTGCTGTACGAAGCTGAGCTTTTTTACGCTTCAAATTGTCGAGTAACTCGTCAAACGATTGAGCGAATAATACGACGCCGTTGTCGCGGAGTATTTCCGTAGCCTTGGTTACATCTATTTCAAGTGCGGCTAAGTCCTTCATGATCGACTTCGCTTGATCCACATCCTTCGTAATTGCGACCTCCGATTGGCCATGATCTAGCGTGGCATCAATGGTGACTGGTGGCAACGTGTTGACACTCTGCGGGCCAACCAAGCCGTCGAGATACATGGTGTCGCAATATGCCGGGTTCTTTGTACTCGTGCTTGCCCACAAAGGCCGCTGCACACGAGCGCCTTTCGAGGCTAACTCGCCGAACGCGCCGTCTGCATTAAAAACTTCCTGGAAACGAGCGTAAGCTAGTTTGGCGTTGGCGATAGCTGCCTTTCCGAAAAGATGATCAACTTTTGCGCCGTCCGCTTTTTTCTCTTCTAAAGCCTTATCAATCATCACATCTAATCGGCTAACGAAAAACGATGCCACCGACGTGACCTTGCTAAGATCGCCGCCAGACTCGTCGAGTATTTTCAGCCCGTTGAGGTAGGCCTGCATCACTTGCTCATGGGCCGCAAGGCCGAAAATTAGCGTGACGTTTACATTGATCCCCGCGCCGATGAGGGCTTCAATCGCGGGCATCCCTTGCTCGGTCGCTGGCACTTTAATCATCACGTTGGGGCGATTGATTGTGGCAAAAAGTCGTTTTCCTTCTGCGATAGTGCCCTCAGTGTCATAGGCTAATTTGGGGCTGACCTCCAGGCTGACGAATCCGTCGACGCCGCCGGTAGATTCAAAAATCGGTTTCAGAATGTCAGCCGCGTCGGAAATATCGGGGATGACCAATCCTTCGTAAAGGTCCATCGTATCAAGACCTTGGCCAATGAGCTTGTCCAGCAGGGCATCGTAGTCACTGCTACCGGTGATCGCTTTCATGAAGATTGAGGGGTTAGATGTCACGCCAACGACACCGATGTCGAGGAGCCGTTTGAGTTCACCGCCATCGATCATGCTTCGGCTAATGTTGTCGCACCAAATGGACTGTCCGATGTCATATAAAGCTTGAATTCGGTTACTCACGTTAGCCTTGCTCCGTTAAATTTGATTTCGACTGTCTTACCTATGCCAATGTCAGGCAATCCCGACGTACATCGGGACTGACCTACTTTACCTTACCAGCGGCGACGCTTGACCAGTCCCATGATACTCATGCCAGCGAATGACGCGATCATACTGACCGTCACGCTGGACCCGCAAACTTCAATCGTGACAGCCGGTGCGTTGCCGTCGATGATCGCCTCGCACACAGAAGCATCATCCCAAAAATCGCAAGCGTCACAAGGAGCGGCAACAAAGTCTGTTGGGATCATATTCGTTTCTGTCGGTTCACCGGTGAAGCCGTCCACATCGACGACGTTGCCTGTCAGCGACACCCACCACAGCGTTTCGTTGCCGCTGCCGTCTAATTCCAGGCTAATGAACCCGACAGGAACAAGCTCTGTTCCGTTATTAAGAAATATGTCGCTCGCTCCGGTCACAACAATATCGGAGAGCGTCACGTCCGGGCCGGTTACAATGACCATGTTCTGCGTACTCTCAAGCACAACCAGCTCGGCATTGGCTGCGTTGATGATATCGCAATTCGTACCGGCAAACTGCAACCAAGGCGTTTGTGCAGATGCACTTCCCGCGATGGCTAACACCGCAGCTAAGCTTATAAGTCTTGTCGTATTTTTTCGTCGATCCATGATGCTCCTCACTCACTGCTCGCTATGACCCCATTTCCCACGCTAAAATCTTACCGGAATTATCACCGAAGCCAACCGTCCTGGCTACCATCCGAAGATGGGTCTCCATATAAAGAACAACGCCGGTGATCTATAGAAGGGGAGACGGGGAGCGATCAAACGTGATGGCATCTGCGTTTTAACGCCAAATAGATCGCTGTTTTCCTCAAAATTGCGGGTTATTAAAAATAATTATGTGAGTCGAAGATGGCAGGCAATAGCCATGCCCTACCTGACTATACGCCAACAACATGGGTAAGTCCCGGTCCCGATTTTCATTGGGGTCGGGACGTACCGAAGCCACCCAGTCTGCATGGCTAAACGCTGATTAAATTCACGTCGCCTATCACGCGATATAGTCCGCTTGCGAACGTATGGATGTTATTTTACTTCCCACCAAAAGCAGCAGGGCCATGATGAGGATTCCCCAGGTGGAAACTGTTGGGATTGAGTTTGCACAATCGTCGCCGAAAATCGCGTCGTCAGCGCCTTGGCACTGGTCGATGCAGTCCGGGACACCATCGCCATCGGCATCAGCCGTGTCATCAAGGCCGCAACCGCAGATTCCTGGTTCGTCTTTGAATGGATCGTTCGGGCAGAAATCTGGTTCGATAAGCGACATGCCAAAATCAAATGCTTCATTGCCAATAGCTACGCCCATGAGTCGGCCCGGAATGTCATCAGCCGTTGGATGGATGCCGCCGTATATTCGAGAAAGACTGCACTCGTCAGCCGCGTCGTAATACTTCGCCCATTGCAACGTAATGTCTTGGCTGGGGCCTTCTTCAAAGACCAGGAATTCATTTTGAGGTGCGAGAAAAGTACCAACGCCGCCAGGAAAGAATTCGCTACCGGTAAGGCGTGTCATAACCAAAGCCGCAGCGCGGCTGTAAGTGCTGTGTCCCGAAACGTAGCCTGCGAAGGGCGGCGTCACGAAACTCGGTCTTTGGTAAGGCCACCAGTTTTCAGCGAGGATCCAGCCAACGCCGGCGTCCGTTGTCGCGGGGTCCGAGATGTAGTCAGGCCCTCGCCATGCTTTAATGGCAATCTTGCCAATGTTTGAGCCGTTAAAGCCAGCGAGATGTTCATGTCTTTCGCCGGGGGCAATGGTGAGCGCGGTGACCAACTCGATTAAACCGGGTCGCAAGTTGATACCGTCTACATGATAGGATGGTAAGCCTGAGTCCGAACTTTGGCCCTTATCGCACATATATCGTATAGCTGAGACCGGGCGAATGTAGTCATACCAACCTTTGACGCCCCAGGAGGCGACAGCTACGTCGTGCATGGTTCCGCCCATGATGAGATATACGCGAAGATCCCATTCTAAATCGCTCAAAATGGGGCCACTGCCGCCCCAGCGTTTTTGCTGGAGAGGGTGATCCGAAACGTAATTTGCCAGCGTGAACCAGTGTCCTGGCGGTGTTTCCGAATCAGGCCCGTCTGCCCAAAATTCTGCGAGTACGCGGTAGTAGTCACCGGCTGGAACCATCTCCGCAGGGTAAGGTAAATTAGTCGCAGGGTTTACGTTGTAGCCTGAGCCATCGTTGGTTCCGAGCGTATTATTGCCGCGTGCATTTGGGCTGATGTCGATCATTACGCCGTCGGTGGGATCAAGATAACTGCTCCACTCAATGACCTGTTCGTACCCAGATTTGTATGCGGCATCGCCTGCGGTGCCAATGTAAGGCGGTGGGCCTGGATCGTGATAGACCCAGTATTCGAATCCGTCGCGATCGTAAATGGTTAAGTCTGCGGCAGTGAGAGAAAATGGTGTAACGATGCCCCATTCTGGCCCAAGGAATTCCGGATAGCCACCCACGACTACGTTGCCGGATTGATCGATGAAGAAATCCAGCGCCAGCGGCTGCCACCGGTTTGGGTCTATGATCGTGGGATTCCCTGGCAATGACGGTACAAGCGGGGGGTTAAATGGTTCGTAGTAAATGTTTACATATCCATTTTGTTCGTTAGCACCGTCGGTCAGTCCAAATGCCAGGATGGTGGCAGCGATGCGGTTTCCCAACGCAGCGGGTGAGACACCAGCCGTGGAGGTGAACGAGGCGTCGTAGCCAAGAGCGGACATTCTTGAATCAAAAGATGGCAATGAAATAGCTGCACCAGGAGAATTTGAAAATCGGGCTGAGAGTACCCGATAAGCGGCATAACTAATGGCTTTTTCTCGTTCGGCTATGAGATTTGTTGCGGTGGCATTTTCATGATGTAAATGTGTCAGCACACTGTCATCGTAAGCTGCCCAGGCGTCCCACATCGCGGCTGATACATGGTAAAGATTTCGCGCGTGTACCGTTGGTCGAGCGAAGTCATTGCGAATCGCGTCGAGGAGTTCATCGTTCCATTGTCGTGCCACTGAATTCTGCGCTTGTGCAGAAGCGGCCCACATGAGGCTGGAAAACATTACTACTAGAAAGAAACGTGACCAGACCGTCGGTCTCGACGTATTGACAGTATTCATTTTGATTCTCTCCCTAAATTCAGTGACGCTGGCCCTAGCGTGTCCCCATTCTATCGAAATGCCCGCTGAAAAGCTATTAAATTTACCATGATGGCCCTCGATAACTCGTGTAATTAGCCTCCAGGCTACAAGCAAAGCCCAATTTCGATTTTCGTCTCCATGTAAAGAACAACGCCGGTGATCTCTGTATCGGGGCAATAGGAGAGATCATGAGGCATGGGAAGGGACAGAAATAAGGTGTGGCAGGCGATAAACCATGATAGCCACGTTTGAAATTATTTTGCGCAGTGCGTTGTTCGATGAGGGGATTACATGGCGTGGACGTGACACCTTTTCTTTTCCCTTCGAGGTTTTCTAGGAAATTTAGCAAGGATGGCCTATCTTTCCTGCTAGATAGTTGTCTAATGATATAAGATTAGTTGGCATTAGTATGAATTAGGGCAACGATGAATCAAAGCAAGTTTAGTAGTAAGCTGAGTGATTGCGCTAATCCTCGTGGTGGTTGGCGACTAGGCATTGGTTTTCGAATTGGGCTACAGCGTTTTGCATTTGTCGCTTCTCACCTAATTCTTCTTATTATTTCTACTACTGTTTACGCACAAAAAACGTCCAGCCGAGCTTCACTCATTAGGGAATCTAAAGCCAAATTCAAGATCGCTGTTGCAGATGCTGAGGCCGGTTTACAACAAGACAAACACAAGAAAGAGGGTGTGCTGGTATATAGTGTTCGTTCTAAGGATGGGGAGATGGAAATAGCGCACACCAGACTGTACCGTACTACTTCTTCAGGTAATTCCGGATATAGGGGAGGGCGGGTTTCTGAATATGAAACGGTAACCATTTATGATCGTCACAATGAATCATTCGAGTTGCGGATAAATGCACCTGGTTATCATGAATTCATCCGATCGGTAAACTTCCGCAAGGGAAAAGTTATTTCATGGAACGATATCATACTAGAACCTGTTACGAGCAAAACCAGCGGCGTGATTGAGGGGACAGTGCATTTAGAGGGGATGTCAAATCTAGGTGGTATTAGAGTAACAGTAAAGGGCTATCCTCCAGTTACAACAAATCGATCAGGTCAATTTCAAGTAAAGGGCGTTGGCGCTGGTAACCAGGACGTGTCAGCGTCTAAGCAGGGGTATTACGGTCAACATCAATCGGTACTTGTTTCAAAAGGCGAGACTGTGGCTTGCCATTTGTATGGTTTTAGGCGTAGATCAGTTGAAGTGCGATGGTCGTACCAGCCGAACGAATCCAGGGATTTAGTGAGCAAAGTGGCTTCAGGCGTCTCGGTCTTGTCGCCAAGAGGGCTAGATCGCGTAAGTTTTACTAGTGGCTTTCTTCAAGTTGGCGCTAACAGCGATTTTTCTATCCGCCAGGATAAAGACAAAGTCATACTGCGGAATTTTGACCAGCGATATCAGGGCCCTGGAATTATTCAATTGCATGGCATCTCCTTCGACAGGGTGACCGAGGCCCCAAAAGCCGTATACCCAGCATCACAGAAGGCCATGCATAAAGGGGATGTGTTTGTGCTTAGAACTTATGATGGCAAGCACTATGCGAAGATGGAAGTGCTACAAATAATTGATGGTTTGTCAGCGGGTCAAACTGAAAGTCTATCCTTGACCTCGATATGTAAATTCCCATCTCCACTTCCAAGCGATGGCCCACGGGCGTCAATTGCCGTGCTGGATTTGGATGCCGGCGACAATGTTTCGAACGACATCGTTCAGGCTGTATCAGATTTAGTACGCAACGTTATACAAGATACTGGACGTTATCTCGTTGTGGAACGCGATAGCATCATAGAAATTTTGGGTGAAGAAGATTTTATGTCAACCGTTAAATGCGACGATACGCGCTGCTTGGTCAATTACGGGAAAAAACTGCGGGCACAAAAAATCTTACATGGCAGGGTCAGCTTGGTTGGTAACAATTATATTGTATCACTTAAGCTGCTCGATGTTAGCTCCGCTAAAGTGGATGCGCTTAATACGAATCGTACGAGCGAAAGCGTAGATAGCCTGCTCGATCTTATTGAGCCTCAAACATGCGAACTCATTCGGTCAACTTTCCCATAATGCTATTCCGTCTCCAAGAACACGGGCAAGCTGGAGGCTTACCCAAGCCACCCTGCCATATAGAAATGAGAAGGTTGATAGAATGTCTGCGCGATTCTTAGTAAATAGCCTGTCCGATTGCTAACTTCTGTTTGTCTAGTTATCTTCCAATGCTATGGAAGATTATTCATGTCCAATAGCCGCTGGCCCTGTAGATGTCGAAGTTTCTCTGCCTGGTTCTAAGAGTCTTACTAATCGAGCGTTGGTCATAGCTGCGCTGGCTGATGGTTCGTCGCTTCTTAATCATGTGCTACTCGCTGAGGATACGCAGTTAATGATTGAGGCGCTACGGGCGTTGGGTGTTCGTATTACGGTTGATGAGCAGGACTGCGTCGCGGAGATAACCGGGTGCGGTGGCCAACTTCCCGTTAGCGGGGCGATGCTACAATGTGGTAATTCTGGTACGACCATGCGTTTTTGTGCGGCGCTTACCTCCTTGGCTAATGGCGAG
>JAJRPG010000103.1 GCA_024280855.1 Planctomycetota bacterium
AGCCGCCGAGGGGCATTGGCCCGTGCATCGTTGGAAAGCAGTTTCGACTCACGGGGACGCCTCATCATGAAAGCGTTGCAATATCGCAAAAGCATTCCCCGCTTCGTCCTACTCAAGGTAGCAGGCCCGCGCCTCCGCCGACTCTACACCAGCAGCGCGTCGCCGGTCGCTTATCGTGAAATTCAAGAACAAAAATTACCGACGCAGTCCTGGGTGCGCATTAAGCCTATCCTCGCTGGCATTTGCGGATCGGATTTGTCCACCATTTGTGCTAAAGGAAGCCCGTATCTCGCGCCCGTTACGTCCATGCCATTTGTCATGGGCCATGAATTGGTGGGGCGGGTTATCGAAGTAGGCCAAGACGTTGACAGCGTTTCAGTCGGCGCGCGTGTCGTACTTCACCCGGCTTTAGGATGCCATGTGCGCGGCATTGCCCCGTTGTGCGACGCCTGCCAAAATGGTCGTGACGCTTTGTGCAGTAATATAACTCAAGGCGATATTTCCCCTGGCATTCAATCAGGTTTTTGTCGAGACACCGGCGGGGGCTTTAGCACCTCTATGGTCGCTCATCATTCACAAGTGTATGCCGTCCCAGATGACATCCTTGACGAGCAAGCCGTGTTGGTCGAGCCATTCGCCTGCGCCTTGCACGGCGCGTTGCGCGTTTCCTTAGAGGCAAACCAAACCGCCTTAGTCTTAGGTTGTGGCTCCATCGGATTACTCACCATTGCTGCACTGCGAGCGACAGGTTGCAAGGCAAGAATCGTAGCTTCAGGCCGATACGACCATCAAATCCGCCTGGGTAATTCTCTCGGCGTGGACGAGTGGATTCCATCTGGCGGGCCAGTAGCAGGGCGTTATGACAAATGGGCTAGCGTGCTAAAAGCCCAGGTGTTAAAAGCCGAATTGGGTAAGCCTATGGTCATCGGCGGCGCAGACGTCACGTTTGACTGTGTCGCTTCTTCCCATACGATCGACGACGGCATCCGATTTACCAAAAGTGGCGGCAGCTTTGTCTTAGTCGGTATGCCCGGTGCGCCGCGTGGCGTAGATTGGACCCCGCTGTGGTTCAAAGAGCTTACCTTGTGTGCGACTTATGCCTACGGTCCCGAAAGATTGGCTGATGGGCAGCGAGATACGTTTGACTTAGCCATTGAACTAATGAAAATTTGGGGGCCGAAACTGGTTAAGCTGGTCGGTCCTGCATTTGCCTTGCAAGATTATCAAGCCGCCTTTAGATCAGCCTTGAACACGGGACGCACGGGCGTCGCGAAAACTATTTTTAGAATTGAAGATACATAATTTCATCGTGAGAAATTTATGAATAAGCGTAACGCTGAGTCCAATATCCATACGGTGACAGCCAATGATCCCCCGTTTCTTTTTCATCGTGGGGAAGGGTATACCAAGCATAAATTGCCGGTCGGTTGCGATGTTATTTATCCCCACGTTCCGCTTGCCCCTGTCCCCGACCGACGGGCTGCTATTGTAAACGCTATCGATCATCCTTTGGGTGATGATCCGTTGGACGCCCAACTAAAACCTGGCATGAAGGTGACGATAGCTTTTGATGACGTATCCTTACCGCTTCCACGCATGGCTGCCCCTGACGTTCGGCAGACAGTCATCGAGCTTGTGCTTGAGCGTCTCGACAAAGCTGGTGTTACAGATATAGAGTTAGTATGTGCGATCTGTTTGCATCGCCGCTGCACACCTGCTGAGTTAAAACATTTTGTAGGCCCGCGCGTATTCAAAAGATTTTGGCCCGATCATTTACGCAATCACGACGCGGAAGACCCTGACAATAAAATCGATCTTGGCACAACCGAAGAAGGCGAAGTCGTTGAGCTTAACCGCAGCGCCGTCGAATCTGATCTGTTGATTTACGTCAACATCAACCTCGTCACTATGGACGGAGGCCACAAGTCCGTACCGGTTGGCCTAGCCACTTATCGCTGCGTAAGTCATCACCATAATGCCTGCATGCTACTGCACGATTCGAGTTACATGGACCCACCCAACAGCGCGTTTCATCGGTCCTGTGAACGCATGGGTGAGATCGTTAAGAAGCATGTAAAGATATTTACGATTGAAACTACGCTTAACGGCGATTTGTTTTCAAGCTTGCTGGGATTTCTTCAAACGCGAGAAAAAGATTGGGGCATACTCGATCATTTGAATTACCACGGCTCGCGCATAGGCCTATCCCTGTTACCGGCAGGTCTAAGAAGAAAAGCATACACCGCGCTGCCTGCGCCTTATGGCATGACTGGCGCTCATGCTGGCGATACGGAATTAGTCCACCGTGAAACCCTTAAAAACGTGGACTTACAGCACGAGGTGAAAATTCCGCAGCAGTCGGATATTGTACTCGTAGGCTTACCCTCAATAGGCCCATACAATATCGACGCCGCGTTGAACCCTATTCTCGTGCGATGTCTCTCAGCCGGTTACTTCTTCAACTTTTATCGTAACAAGCCACTAGTACGAAAGGGTGGCGTGATGATCGTCGATCATACCCTCGAAGATAATTTTACCATGTGGCAACACACCGCGTACCACGATTTTTATCACGACCTGCTACCACAGACGACTGATCCGAGAGAGCTAGAGAAAAAATTCGAAAAGTCTTACGCTGAGAATGAGCGATACATCGACATGTACCGTAACGGCCACGCTTATCATGGCGTCCATCCATTTTACATGTGGTACTGGGGCGCGCACGGCATGGCTCATATGGGCAAAGTCATTGCGATTAACCCAAGCAATAAAGAAGCCGCGCAGCGGATTGGCTTTGAAGTCGCCCGAACGATGGACGAAGCATTAGGCATAGCCGGTGACGTCGTCGGAACCAATGCGAAAATAAGTTACTTCCACTGCCCGCCGGTAATGATGTGTTCACTACCAGCATAAAGCGAGCCGCGGGTTTCAACCCGCGCGGACTCGGAAAATTTTAACGAACGAAGAGTAATTGATAAAAAGCGTTATTCTTAGCGTTGATTACACCTGATGAAAAGTAACCATGTCGCAAACCGGCACAATCTTAGTCGTTTACAATCCCATCTCCGGGCGAGGACGAGGTAAGCGCTTAGCTGAAACCATCAGCCAACAATTAGGTCAACGAGACATCCCAGTAGAACTAGAACCGACAAGTAGAAGCGGCGACGCACAACAAATCGTCCGCGTAGCTGTCTCAACCTCCCCAGAAAAATATCGCTGCGTCGTAGCATGTGGCGGCGATGGCACCGTTCAAGAAACCGCTCATGCACTGGCTACCTTATCTACTCAGTCAGAAGAAAATGTACCACCGCTAGGCCTCGCCCCAGCCGGCAGGTGCAACGATTTTGCCCGCGCACTCGATATATCAACCGAACCAGAAATCATCGTCGAGATTTTGCATCGCAACCATACCATGCCCATCGACCTAGGCTGTGCCAATGGCCAACATTTTTGCACCGTCGCCACCCTCGGCGTAGACGCCCAAGTCTCGAGTTTTGTTGATGCTATGCGCATGCCGTTAAAAGGCACGATTGCCTACGTCTACGGCGCAATTCGCGTCCTGATGAATTACAGGCCGACACCGGTCAAGCTGGAAGGAGACTTTGGCCTCATCGAGCAGCCCGTGTTCTTAGCCACCACTGCGAACACCTCGTCTTACGGCGGCGGGATTCCCATCGTGCCTCAAGCTATTCCCTCCGACGGCAAGCTGGATGTCTGCGTCATCGACTCCGTAGGAAAATTGAGCGCGTTTCGCATGCTCCCCATCGTCATGACAGGTCGACATACAGGCCGAAAGGGCGTGCGATTTTTACAAACCAAAAAGATGACCATCCAAACCGCCAGCCCCCAAGACGTCTGGGCAGACGGCGAGCGCATCGCCACGACTCCAGTCACCATGTCAGTAGTACCAAACGCAATAAAAGTAGTCGTACCGAAGTAGATGTCAGAGCCGCACGGCGCAAGCCTGCGGGCATCTTAATCCTCTTACACCTTGTCCAAGCTATGTAGTCAGCGTATATATTAACCAGCATGGCCACCGAACTAATAATTGAAAAAGCGACAAACATCGACCACCGAGCTGCGCCTTTTATAATTGAAGGGCAATCCGGCTCGCCAGCTTTTTTGCTGCTGCACGGTTTAACCGCATCACCGACAGAAGTTCAGCCGCTAGCCGATTACCTTCACCAGCGTTTTTCCAACGCCTCGATTTCATGCCCACTACTCCCAGGTCATGGCTCCACGCCACAGCATCTTCACAAGGTAAGCCACGACCTTTGGCTAACCGTCGCCCAAAACGAATTGCAGCGTCTTTTTTCGATCACGGACCATGTATCTGTAGTCGGCGTTTCAATGGGCGCGGTCTTAGCCGCTCATCTAGCAGCCACGGAGCCGAAAGTGTGTTCGCTGACCATGTTATCACCCATGTTTTTTCTAAAGCCTGCGCTGCGAGCCTGCCTCCCTTGGTTGCGCTTCATCGTCCCCTACAAAATGAAAAGCCGAGCGTCGATCGACAACCACATAGCCAAGCGGTTATTCAGTTACGATTGTTATCCCACGCGGTCGTTATTAGAATTGCAACGATTAGCCAATCAGACGCTGGTACGCATGCCGTCTATACAATGCCCCGTGCTTCTCGCCTACGGCAATCTTGATCCTTATATAACAAAGTCATCGTTACAAAGAGTTCGACGCCGCCTAACGTCAGAGTCTATTGAAATAGTGGAATGCGCACATTCGAGCCATGTATTACCGCACGAACCAGACGCCGAAATGTTGTTCGAGAAAATCCACACTCATGTATCAAGTACAATTCGGCAAGCGTAAGTCTGCCAGATATTTGGTGTTTAGGAATACGGTGTAATGATTTTCGTCATGCCCCCGAAGTCGGGTATCCAGAATTCTTGCGATGCAATGGTGGCGATGTGATCGCGTTAATCGTCAAACTCATCACCACGGAACGAGCTACCTAAATAGGTACGACGCACCAACGGATCACGCACCAAATCGCGCGGATGCCCCTCGGCTAATTGTTTCCCATCGTTAATAATATAGCTCCGATCAGTGACGCGAAGTGTTTCACGAACATTATGATCGGTGAGCAATATCGCAATACCACGTTCGTGTTTAAGATGCAAAATTTCTCTCTGCAAATCTTCTACCGATTTGGGATCAACACCGCTAAACGGTTCATCGAGCATAATAAGTGTAGGATTCGTCACGAGCGCCCGGGCTATTTCAAGCTTCCGTCGTTCACCGCCCGATAGCGTCCGTGCCAATTGTTTTCGTTGTTTATCCAATCCGAATTGAGAGATCAATTGATCCATCCGCTCCACGCGGTCAGCCCGACTTAGCCCTCTCATGGTTTCTAAAATAGCCAGCAGATTATCTTCAACGGAAAGCCTTTGAAAAATGCTGGGTTCCTGGGAGAGATATCCCATACCGAGTTGGGCACGCTTATACATAGCCAGCGATGTAACATCCTGGCCATTAAACACTACCGACCCGCCTTCGGGGTCGAGCATGCCCACGGTCATTCTGAACGAGGTCGTTTTGCCCGCACCATTTCGGCCAAGCAGCCCAACAATCTCGCCGGGATAAACATGAAAACTCAGATGGTCCACCACGACGCGGCCATCAAAGCGTTTCACAAGCTCGCGGACATCAAGAAGTACATCATTACTCATAGGTATCAGTATCCTCGATTCAGAACGATTGATCGAATCCCCAAAATCATCTCATCTACTGAGAAAAACCGAAACTTCCCACTTTGCCACCAAAAACTCACAAGTTCGCAAAAGCTCCAAAAGATAGAACATAATGCCAAGGTTTGACTATTTTGACAGCCTGTGAATCATTTGTTGAAAATCACAGATAAGTTCCGATAGATTTTCGGCATCATTTCAAGTAAAGTAGCAGTCAAAACCGATATCTATCTGTCCCTTGCCATCATAACACGTTGCCGTAAGGCGAGTTACGGATTTTTTCTCCGAAGACAATTATCTCTGCAAAAAATCATTATTCCATCAGGAATTCATTATTGTAAAGCTTTACTTACCATAAATCACTAAACATTTTAGTGGATGGCCTGTGGATAAACCAGTCTGAAACGGCACTTCGCCGAGTGAAAGTATCGCTGTGTAGCATTTACCTAATCCAGCGCATGCGCCCAACATCTGGCACTACGCCAAATTTCAAACTGGGTAGCCATTCCAGCCTGTGCGGGCTGGGCCAATATACGAAAAACGCTTTTCCAATCAGTTGATCCTTGGGCACGGTCCCCAACTGGAAATCCTCGCCGCGAGCAGCCATGTGGTCGCCTAGGGTATCCCACAAACGGGAATCCTTACTCGCGGAGGTATTGTCGCCAAGCATGAAAAATTCGTTTGATCGCAGCAAAATCGGATAGTCCGGCGAGGCCCAGCCTTCCCGCGGTGCCCAATAAAGTGCCAATGCCTGATACGTTGATTCATGGTAATAAAAAACGTCACGACGCACAGCAACATGTGTCAGAGTGAAGGCACCGCCGATGCCAAAAATTTGTGGAGCATCCGCGCCGACAGGGCGAGACAATCTACGGAGCGTATAGATCGAAGGCGCGTAATAGCCCGGCTCGTTCGGATCGTTTGATGTGGCCAGCACTTCCGTGTCATTTACCGACAGTGACATCCTGTAATCCACATGTTCAAAGCTAATTTGTACCGCATCACCAGGAGTCAGCGGGTCGATTTTACCACTTAGCATCGCTGGCGTTGAAGCGTCAGGCGGGTTAATCGATTCTACTATGCTCACCGAACCATTCGTATGTACGATCGCCCAGAATATGCGGTGCATCTTGGACAATCGTACGCGCACCTGAGTCTCCTCTGCTTCGGGTGTGAACACGAACGAAACTTGAAAATCCGAGACGAGAGGAGGCGGACGATCCGCGATGTTATAAGCGCACTGCCCGACAAGGGGTTTGCCTGAAAGTTTGATCCCTTGATTACTTTTGTTGCTGCCAGAAAAACGGATACTACGATGCGTCGCGTCCCACGCAGAACCTTCTCCATAAAGCGGTTCCCAGCGAGGCTGTCTTCCGCCTAAAGTTCGCGGCAGATAGTCGTGGTCGTACACCGGTTGCCACAAAGACCTTTGAGCCGTTTCAGTCTTGGTGGCGATTTTGAAGATTTCGTTCAGCTCACTCTTGGCTTCAAACGATAACGGCGGTAATTGACCGCTGGTCTGCTTGGTGCGAAGTAGATATTTTTCGTGTCGTTGAGATTCTAATTCCTCACGTGTCTTTGCAGTAATGTCATCGAGTGCTACGGTGTAAATATCGCCATCGAGTATCATCAAAAGTTCGTTGGGCAGTCCGATGAGGCGTTTGATAAAATTAGTTGTCCCATCAGCCGGGTCTTTGAAAACTGTCACATCCCAGCGTGCCGGACCAAACCAGTCGCCGCCGATATCCAAGGGCCATTTCATGACCAATATCCGATCGCCAGATTCCGGATTATGCGTAGCGTCCGTTACCCGCAGCCCGGTATTGTCGTGATTACAATTAGGGCACGTCGCTCGCGCTCCTTTTCCCACCACGCGCCCTGTACGCTTATCAGCTAAGTCGCGTAATCCGTAAGAAAACTCCGTGCCGCAATCTTCACAGACTATCGTACCGTGCGCACCATATAGCGTCGGAGCCATCGACCCGGTGGGGATCACAAATGCTTCCACAATAAAAGCACGAAACACAAAGGCTAAAATCAGCGCCACGACGATGGATTCGGCTGTCTCCTTAAGCTCGTCCATCGCTCCGGCGTGTCTTTGTTGTATTGTTGC
>JAJRPG010000104.1 GCA_024280855.1 Planctomycetota bacterium
CGGCCGCAACATTCTGAAAGCGATACGCTCTCAATCGCCACAGTGAGCCAAGTAAGCTCAAGTCGCCATCCCCTGGCAACAGTCGTATACGCTGACGCCAAATGCCCTGATAAACACACGCGTGTTGTCGGGCGTCTCGTTCATGCAGTATACGCCAACGAATTCCTTTTCGCTGGAAATAGTGAGAAAAACTTTGTAGCTGTGATAGACGAAATAGTCAAGTATTGCTGATAAATGCCTTGGGCTAAGTTAATTATGGGACAGCATAGCCAAGCGGTAGCCAAGGCAGGTCATCCCGATGCACATCGGGATTGCATGACCTATGTTGCTAGCCTCATTCGGACAATCGCCGTGGACATTTTAATATTACACGCAAATATTCATTCTGATTTTCCGAATCAAGAGGTTGTCTGTGGCGTGTTCATTTGGGCCGCGCCGCCGAATCACGCTAACTGCTAATAGGGCTAATGGCTATCGATTTTATTGATAGTTGTCTTGCCCGGCTGGTGATACCTTAAAATGCTCAAAAGATAAGGACCATCTAAATATGTGCAAAACGAATTATTACTTGGTAGGAATCCTGCTCATTCTTCAATCCAGCCTCATGGCTAAGGATGTCGTTGGGGAAACGCAGCCTACACTTTTTGACAACGTGGCGAAAATTCTTGCAGACGGTTTTTACAACGAAACATTTAGAGAAAATGAACTCCCAAAATTTATTCAGCTCTATGAACCCCGAGCCGCGAAAGCGGATACGCTCAAAAAACAGCTTCTCGTTGTTCACGATTTCCTTTCCAACATACCCGCGTCGCACATGGCGATATTCTCAGACAGAATTCACGAGCATATGCTGAACGATCTAACTGGAAAGTCCGCGCCGACATTTGGCTTTAATGTGGTTGAGTACGATGGTAAGCATTACGCCGATGATATTCTGGAAAAGGGGCCAGCAGCGTTAGCCGGGATTCGTCGAGGCGACCGAATTGTTTCCATGGATGGATTGCTTGTAGATGATTCTCCGCGTCTCAGCTGGCGCACCGATGACGCCTTTCTCCCCGACCCGCCTGTTCGATTCGTATACGGTGAGGAGGGAGAAATGCTCCTGTTGAGAGTTGAAAGCACGCCCGGCGTTTATCGTGACGTTACAATTCCCTGCAAAAATTATTCAGCCTGGGAAGCGACGGAGGCGAGCGCACGCATTGTTGAGTACGACGGAAAACGCATGGGGGTCATCCACTTTTGGGTGCTTCAGTTAAAAGGTCCAGACGTACTATTGAAAGCCAAGTTGCAGGGGGCGTTCGCATCCTGCGACGCATTCATTTTGGACTTGCGTGGGCGCGGGGGAAACGCTTCGATGGTCAAGAAAATGTTGGATATTCTTGAAGGAATTACATCGACTTGGAACAAGCCTACCGTAGCTATTATCAACCAGCGTTTGCGTAGCGCAAAGGAGGTTCTAGCTTATAATTTTCGGAAACGTAAACTAGGAACGCTCGTCGGAGAGCGCACCGCCGGGGCAGTCATTCCTGTTACGATGAACGATGTCGGATTTGGCATGAAATTGATGTTTCCCAGGTTCACCATGCCCGAATATACCGAAGCTCTGGAGTTAGTCGGTGTTAGTCCGGACGTATTCATGGCTGAGGCTGGACCCTATTCCCATGGTGCAGATCCCATTTTCCAGACAGCGATTAGAGAAGCTGCGCACCTCGCGGAATCGCCAATCTGGAAAAACCGCCCCAAGAACAAATACGTGGCTGCCCATAAAACTAAATCAAGCAGGAGACGCACACGAAGACATAAATTGAGTACCTCAGCAGTAAGCGATAAAGAAAATAATCTGAATGATCCGACCGGCCATGAAGCAAAGGCTATGGACGAACTCAAAAAAATGGTGATCGCTTTAGGTGGTGAAGAGGTATTGCGGGATCATGCGGCTAGGACTGTTCGAGGCAAGATCAACATCGGTGGGATGATGAAGGGAGAATTCGTGGTCCAGCAATTAGCGCCTTCTCGAATTTTAGAGACTATAAATCTGCCTGGAATGGGGCAGATGCAAGCGGGCTATAACGGGGCCATAGGCTGGGAAGTCAGTCCTCATCAATCTGCCAAAGTTATGTCAAGGGAAGATTTGCAAGAGGTGCTAATTGAAGGTGACATCCATCTCAATCTTAATTACAGCCGGCATTATCTCTCTATACAATATGTAGGTCGAATCGAATTTGATGAGAAGCGATGTCATGAGTTGCGTTTGACAACTCGCGAAGGAAAAGTGAAATCTTTATATATTGATGCGTCGAATGATCTGCTTGCCGGCTCCAAACGTGAGATCAAAACTGATATAGGCCCTATGTCAATGACGCTCACCGTGAAAGAGTATAAAGCATTTAGTGGCGAAATGTTTCCAGTTCACTATGTGGAAGATATCGGCGGCGTACAGAAAAGAACAAGTACGGTGACGACGGTCTCATTCGATTCAATCCCCGACGGTACTTTCGATCCCCCGAAAAGTCTCCGAGTAAGCGGAGATGATTAGCAGGTAGGTCATGCTATTGCATGACGAACCGATGACAGTTTGCCTCTAAGGCGTTCTTCGTCATGCAATAGCATGGCCTACGTTGCTTTTCTGTTCGGGCGTCAAAACGTCAGTCATGATGCGAGAACCCTGCGTATTTTATCAACAAAATTTTGAATGCTCAAAAGTTGCATTGGGCTGTCGGAGGGATATCTATTGTGCAACGAAGATGGCACAATTAGAGAGACATTGGCATTGGCCATTTCTGTAAGCTGATTTTTAGCCAGGTAGGTCATGCTATTGCATGACGAATCGTTGGCAGTACACCTTTACAAACGTTGTTCGTCATGCAATAGCATGACCTACGTTGTCGTCAAATGCCAACGCCACGACATCTATCGCGGATATGCGACCAATTCTCATAATGCAGTCCGTCTCCTCGAATGTCGTCGATCTGATAGTTCCAGCATATCATGTCACGGCTTCTATCTCAAGCACAATGTGAATATGCAATAACTACCCCCCTGTGTAATTAGCTATTGCATGACGAAAACGAACGCCAATTACTCTCCCTGCACATCTATCAGCTCGATGGGCGATGAGCCTGGCCATGCTGGGTCTAGCCATCCGAGTTGGACATGGCGATGAAAGCTCGACCATGGCCAATCTTCAGGGCGATTTACATATTCATGCTTGACGGGGGTCAGGTCGGTGGCATTCGGGTGGCATGCCCAAGCCACCAGGCGCGGGCATGGGATGGGTATCGATGGTGGGTACTCAATGCGGAGTCCCCGTCATGTTTGTTTCAACATGCCCGCGCCTAGGGGCTTGGGCATGCCACACATTTACAATTTGACGTTTAACATATGCCGAGGCCGAATCTTCACGGCGTAGATGCCGACCATGCAAAATAATCCTGCGCCTACCCAATAGGGGAGGGCGGCTCGGACGTCGTACATGGCGCCGCCGGCTAATGGTCCTAACGCACGGGCTAAGGAGCCTAGAGCTTGGTTCGTGCCTAGCACGATGCCCTGTTGATCTTTGTGAGCTTCTTTGGACACCATGGCGTTGATGTTGGGTGTGGTCAATCCGTTGCCTAAGGCTACGGGTACGCAGCCGATAAGCAGCGCGGCCCAGGCCCAGGTCATGGTGTCCACCTCGGCGACGAAAGAGATGATGACGAAGCCGACGGCCGTAATGAAGGGGGCGATAGCGATGAGGTTGGCCTCGCCATAGCGTTTGGACAGTCGGCCTACGAGTCCGCCTTGAACGATGACCATGAGTACGCCGATATAAGCAAAAATCAGCCCCGCCCCGGCTTCGCGGACGCCGAGAAAGCGGGTGCATAGGAATACGAAAGTGATTTCCAGCAGCACGAAAGAAAATGTGACGCAAAATGTCAGCGTGAAAAGCTCTCGCAATCTGGGTTGCCCAAAGAGAGAAGCCATGGTTTTCAGGTGTGGTACGCGGCGCCGGTTGGCTTTGTCTGCGGTATTGGGATTGGATTCTGGCAGATGCTTCCAGATGAGAAAAAAGGCGGCTGCGGAGATGACAGATGCGCCGAAAGCGGGCCAAGCGGTTCCGTAGGTTGGACCGCTGATGATGCCGCCTAGAACGACCAACCCCGCGCCAATCGCAGGCCCCATGACGAAGCCAAGTCCGAAGGCTGCGCCGAACATTCCCATGCCCTTAGCTCGGTTTTCTTTTGTGGTTACGTCTGCAATATAGGCCTGTGCTGTCGAGATGTTGGCACCTGTAATGCCGTCGAGTGTGCGGGCGAGAAATAGTAGTGGAAGCGAAGATGCCAAGTCCGCGACACCAAGCAGTAAATGGCTAAAAATGCTGCCAAAAACGCTGATTAGCAGTACGCGACGTCGTCCCACGCGATCGGACCATCGTCCGAGAAGGGGGTTGAAAATTAGCTGCATCAGGGAGTAAGTGCCGACCAGTAATCCGAATGTCAGACCGTTGGCACCCATGCGTTCAGCGTAGGATGCTTGTAGCGGGATGATGAGTCCATAGCTGACAAGGTCTACAAAGGCGACGAGAAGGATGATGAATAGCGGAGATTTTTTCATAGTTTTTTGCCAACAAAGTTCGTACACGAAGGTATCGGCTGGGCGGGGCGATTACATGGTGGGGAAAAGCGATTATGGGGTTATTAAGTAGGAGAATTTTGATGCTGGTAAGGGGGGCGGGGCGACGTCCATCGCTAAAGTGTCACTGGCATTCTGGGGGGAGAATAGCCATTGGGAATACTGGGATTGGGTGGTCCGGAAAAAAAACCTTGTAAAAATATCATTCAACGAGTTGACAGGGTCTGAGGCTGCCGTATGATGCCCGGCTCGCCAAAGTCGTTCATTCGACTGAGGCTGTTCTTTGACAAGTAAACAGGTTTGTCGTCTTGAGAATGTGACGGCTTCATGCACCTCGTCTGTTTTGTGGTGTAATGAAGTCGAATAGACGTCCTTCTCGTCTTTGACTACGAGATGGGACGCAAAAGTAGTTTTAACTGAGCAATCGGTTGAGACAAGCTTTCATTCAACAAAGACGAGTGAATGAGAGAGCCAATAATTCGATTCTATTCCATACCCATCATCTATATGGTGATGGGGTGTCAGGGAAACGAAACTCAAGTGAAGAGTTTGATCCTGGCTCAGAACGAACGCTGGCGGCGTGGCTAAGGCATGCAAGTCGAGCGAACCTCTCTGCGGAGTAATCCAAAGTTAGGTTAGCGGCGAACGGGCGAGGAATTCATGGACTACGTACCCTGGACTCGGGGATAGCGGCGGACTTCGGTCCTTTAGCGAAAGTGCCGGTAATACCCGATGACCTCACAACACCGCATGGTGATGTGAGCAAAGTTCCGGCGGTCTGGGAGCGGTTCATGTCCTATCAGCTTGTTGGTAAGGTAACGGCTTACCAAGGCAATTACGGGTATCGGGCGTGAGAGCGTGTACCGACGCATCGGAACTGAGACACTGTCCGGACACCTACGGGTGGCTGCAGCAACGAATATTCCGCAATGGACGAAAGTCTGACGGAGCGACGCCGCGTGCAGGAAGAAGGCCTTCGGGTTGTAAACTGCTGTCAGGGATGAGGAATAATGACCAATCCCACAGGAAGCACTGGCTAACTCCGTGCCAGCAGCCGCGGTAATACGGAGAGTGCAAGCGTTGTTCGGAATTACTGGGCTTAAAGAGCGTGTAGGCGGGATATCAGGTGTCTTGTGAAATCCCCGGGCTTAACCCGGGAATTGCTGGGCAAACCGGTATTCTTGAGGCAAGTAGAGGTGACTGGAACGACTGGTGGAGCGGTGAAATGCGTAGATATCAGTTGGAACGCCGGAGGCGAAAGCGGGTCACTGGGCTTGTACTGACGCTGAGACGCGAAAGCGTGGGTAGCGAACAGGATTAGATACCCTGGTAGTCCACGCCGTAAACGATGCGCACTAGGTATGAGAGGTCTGACTCCGATCGTGCCGTAGCAAAAGTGTTAAGTGCGCCGCCTGGGGAGTACGGCCGCAAGGCTAAAACTCAAAGGAATTGACGGGGGCTCACACAAGCGGTGGAGCATGTGGATTAATTCGAAGCAACGCGAAGAACCTTACCTGGGTTTGACATGCATAGATGCTCTCCTGGAAACGGGAGTAGGCTGCCTTCGGGTGAAATTTGCACAGGTGCTGCATGGCTGTCGTCAGCTCGTGCTGTGAAGTGTCGGGTTAAGTCCCTTAACGAGCGAAACCCCTATTACTAGTTGCCAGCGAGTCATGTCGGGGACTCTAGTGAGACTGCCGGTGTCAAACCGGAGGAAGGTGGGGACGACGTCAAGTCATCATGGCCCTTATGTCCAGGGTGTCACACGTGCTACAATGGGCGGTACAGAGCGACGCGAGATCGCAAGATGGAGCAAATCGCACAAAGCCGCCCCTAGTTCGGATTGGAGTCTGCAACTCGACTCCATGAAGCTGGAATCGCTAGTAATCGCGTATCAGCCATGACGCGGTGAATATGTTCCTGAGCCTTGTACACACCGCCCGTCAAGTCATGGAAGCTGGGAGTACCCGAAGTCCGTTTAGCTAACCGTAAGGAAGCGGCGGCCGACGGTAAGACCGGTGACTGGGACTAAGTCGTAACAAGGTAGCCGTAGGGGAACCTGCGGCTGGATCACCTCCTTTCTAGGGGATTACCTAGACGTACTTCGACCGAAAGGTCGGATGCGGTAATGTCAGCATATTTTCATCGGAGCTTGCTCCGATAGTCGGAACCGAGAGGTTTCGACAGACGATAAACCTGTACTTGATATTAAGCCCGACAATTGGCGAAAGCTGGTTGTCGGGCTTTTTTTGTTTATTGATTGTTAGATGATGTTAAATTTGGTGCGGCGATCAACAATGTTGCAAGAAGTAGGCGTCGTGCTATGCGCGAACTAAACTTCTTGGCAACATGTGAGAGTATATAGCTAAACCAACCCTACTTCCCGGCTAATTTCTCTTGTATCTAGCAACACACATCGTTACGATGGTAGTGTCAATATCGATTGAAGAGATTTCAGGCATGAAAAAAATATTGTTCGTTTGCTTGTTGCTTTTATCTGGTTGCGGCTCAACTATCACAGGCAATAGCACCACCGAAAACAATAACCCGCCATTCGCGGGCGCACCAATTCCCATCGATAGTGATAGAGACGGATTCTCAGACTCAGAAGAAATCAACGGAGTACCTGGCACCGACCCATTTGATGCAAGCGATAATCCTGATAATGTGCGCGATTCCGATGCTGATGGATGTTCAGACTTTGACGAACTGAATATTAGCGAATTCTGCGATAACAATCCAAACACTCCCTTAGATTCAGATGAAGACGGCATAAGCGACATTGAAGAATCGTTTATTGGCACAAACCCCTTCGAAGCTGATACAGATGGGGACGGCTTACTGGATGGCGAAGAAGTTGATCTCCGCTTTGACCCTCTCCTTAGCGACAGGGACGATGATGGCCTAAACGATTCGGAAGAGTTAGCTGCTGGGACTAATCCATATCTTAGCGACTCCGATTTTGATTCAATCGACGACCTGGAAGAACTAATCATTGGAACAGATCCAACACTATCGGATACAGATGCAGATGGTCTGAGTGACGGATTAGAGCTTAATGAAGTATTTGGTTCAGATCCGTTAAATCCAGATACAGACGGTGATGGTTTCCTTGATGGCGAAGAGATTGACCTCGGCCTTGAATTGCTCAAGCCGAATCCTATTGGTTCAATAATTGAAGTTTACTGCTCAGATTTTGTGCTAGCCGAAAACGACTCTGTCCAAGGTGTATACTCAATCCGGAATTATCGTGGGTCCACAGATTTTGTGAGTGGATTTCGGCCTGGCGATCTAATCGCATTTTCCTATCACAACGAATCAGATGAACAATTAGGTAGCATCCGGGCAAATTTAGCGACTCTTGAATCAGGATTTGCATCATGGCAAGGAACTCAAACTAATGAAGGCGGATTCATTGTTGAATTTCGTCAGAGCATATTTTTCCCGTATAATACACAATTTGTATTAGATAACAGGCAGACATGGGAACCGAACCCATTCGTTACAAACGCAAACGAATTATTTGACTGGCATGTAGGAGATGAAGTTATAAGCATTGGGCGTCGTACACTAGATGGAATTCTACTATCTTATATGCTAAACCCCAGTAATTGTGAAATCGTACTTGTTCAAGTTTCCAATCGTTAGCCGTAGGTCGTGCAGCTCACGACGAATCATTTTACGTATCGAATTGTCGTGTGATGCACGACCTACCGCTGCATGATATACGTCAACAAGAAAGGGGGAGTACATGAAGAATAGTCATTTTATATATTTCGCGGTACTCACTCTGATGCTTGTCTCATGCGAGCCTCCGCCAGAAACTAAACCCGGGACGTCACGTGTTCAACCTGGTTCCAAGTTAGCACACCCGCAGGATGCAAGAGGTCGTCGGGAGGGTGCTCGTGCAGCATTGAAGGCTAACGGGAAATCAATCACGACTTCCGACTGGAACGTTATTGAAGACTTCGACGATTTCACGGCGAGATGGAATCGAGCAGCGGCTCCCTTCGTGCGCGACTACCTTGATCCTAACGTTCCTGCTGATCGTTGGTAAAGGAAGCGTCCGAACACGTCAAAGAGCTTCGCTCAATATGGATTGAAATGTACGTTGTAACCCTTGCCATCAAGGATGCTGGAATCAGAGAAACCTTTGAGGAATTAGTAGCGAATTATCAAGCTAAGCTCGACTGCGTCACTGGTCTGCATAACGCTGTGGCTCAAGATGACGCAATAGCCGAACAACAGTTTCAACAAGAACTTTCCAAGGCGGCCGAAGAAGGCCAGAGGTTTGCTAGAATGATGATCGAGCGATTGAGGCCCTACTATGCCCCGGATATCTTTGCCGCCATAATCAAGAAACGCGGGAAGGAAGCTGCCGAACTCATGAAGTCAGATTGACGTCATGCCGGGAATGAGCCTTTATAATTCTACCCCGTCCTTGGCTACCTTGCGTATGAATTCAATGATGAAATGTCGCAATTGTGTGCAGGAAAATTCTTGTGGTGACGAGGGGGGGACTAGAGTAGAAAGGGGCGTTTCGGGCCTTTTTAGGCCTTCTGGTTCGGTATTATGGATATTCCTTGAATCTTGCCGTGCGTTTGGGTACGATCGCTGGTGGGGATCGATAACAGAGACAGCTTGGACGTATTGCCTATTCAGGAAATTCTAAGCAGGAACACTAAATAAGAGTGGATGCATAATCCTAAATTAAGAAAATATATATTTTTGGATACTGAAAAGAATAGAAATGAATTTACGCTTTGTCGATATCGGCACAGCTACAGTTCCGATTACGAAAGAGGTCTAGAAATGTTTCGCACGCCGCTATGTATGCTTTTAGTTTTGATCATTTCGAACTATTCCTACGGAATCTCGCCTTTTGTTGCTTCGTTCTATAGTCCGGACGAAGGATTAGAGACCGTCGTCATTAACCAACCCAGTGGCGATATCACAGGCACAGAGAAGACACTGACTATTCCTGCTGGAATAGCGGTGATCACTTGGACTGTAACTGGCCGCTCCGATAGCGCGAGTGGTAGGAGTGGACAACTGATTCCTGTGATTGGTGACCAATCACCTACGGTTGGAATGTTTATGAACTACGCGCAAGGCCTGCGCGGCAGTTTTTCGGGGACTTGGTCAACACCAACGCCCGGTGGAGAAGTGATTGTTCGATTGCGAGTCGGAAATGTTCAGGGCAGCTTTACGTTTGGCAGCGGCAATAATCCAGTATCGTGGACATTGACGGTCTACCCGGATTCGACAACTCTTGAGTGTCAGGATGGATCGAGTCAGCATAATCCGCTTCCCGATGGCACAGCATGCGAAGACGGTTTCTTCTGTACGATGGATGACTCATGTTCGGCCGGGGTCTGTGTTTCAGGCCCTGTTAATCCACTATGCATCGGGCCTCCGGGGTCTGATGGGCTTCCTGGCGCGGACGGTGCAGCGGGAGCCAGTGGTCAACCGGGGGCAACTGGTTCACAAGGGGCAGCAGGAACGGCGGGATCAGCCGGGGCAGCAGGTATTTCTTGTTGGGACACAAACGGGGATGGCGTAGGTAGCGTAGACGAAGATATCAACGAGGATGGCAATTTTAACGCACTGGATTGTGTCGGCGCGACGGGGCCAGAAGGTGAACGAGGCCCGGCGGGACTCTCTTGCTGGGACTTAAACGGTAACGGGGTTGGCGATCCCGACGAAGATACTAACGCTGATGGAGATTTCGACGCTTTGGATTGCCAAGGGAGAACTGGCCGACCGTGCGAAAACGATGAAGATTGCCAAGACGGACTTTTCTGCAATGGGACAGAGATTTGCGACAACAATGTGTGTGCCAATGGCTCATTGCCGTGTGACCTGGAAAACGATACCTGCCTCGAAGATGTAGATAGGTGCGTGCCTGCTGATCTTCCAGCCGGACAAGCTGTTGTGCCAGATGGTAGCGGTCAGCCATCATCTAGCCTGTGCGGGGCGATGAGTAGTGTGACTATGATAATGATGTTTCTTGGTTTTGTTTCGTTGCGGGCCACTAGATTTTGCAGCACAAAAAGAGCGGTCAAACATGCTCGCGCCTAGGGGCTTGAGCATGCCACCCGTCGTTATGTCAGATGTTTCAACGAACGGCGATTGATGCCTTCCACGCGGCACTTAATATGGTTATGTATATAAGTATTTAGACATTCGCCATCGGCAGGCAATAGCCATGCCCTACCGGCTGTGTTACTTACATTGCTAAACGATAATTTGTTGATGCATTCTCGATTCGATCATCGACTGCCGCAGGTCCAAAAAGAAGCGGGTCGAAATCTCCCGGATATGACTTTATCAACAAGCTGCTAGAGTTGAAAGGGGCGTTTCGGGCCTGCTGAGGTATTCTGGATAGGGGAAAATGAAAGGTGTCAGGACGGAATGGCACCTTTTATTATTCTCTTATTATATTAGCATGAAATTAGCATATCGAATGTGCATGAATATATTTTTTTCTTGACATTTCGTTCTGTAAGCTACAATGGTGAATACATGAAGATGCGTTGCGCCTAGGGAAATCCCAGCTTAAGAGATTTTCATGAGTGATTGCTTTTCATCGGAGGGCGGATAAGAATGTTCTTGAACAACTCGAAACTGATGATCGCCACTGTGTTGGGCGTACTGCAAACAAGCTCAATTCTGGCGTTCGGTACTACTCTACTCGTCCCAGAAGATTTCCCGACGATTCAGGATGCCCTGAACGTTGCGGTTTTGGGCGATCAGGTTTCGGTCGCGCCTGGCGTCTACAACGAAAACGTTATTTTCCAGTCTAATGGCGTAACCCTCCTATCCCGCACTCTTCACGCATCAACGATAGACGGCGGTGGTAGCGGCCACGTTGTGGTACTCAACACGTTTAGTGGTACGGTAGATGGATTCGTGATTACCGGGGGCGGTTTCAGTAATGCTGGCGTTTTCACGAGTCAAGCCTCGCAGGTCATCCAAAACAACATCATTACGGGCAACAACGGTCGCGGCATCTGGATTTCTGGAGGATCCGTGGCTTGGATTGAAAACAATGTAATCACAAACAATAGTTCATCTGGCTATGGCATTGGCTTTTTTGAAAGCTCCGGAACCGTCGTCAATAACTACATAGCACAACATAGTCGCGGCATTAGTTGCTCATCGGTTGGAAGTGTTGTCATTGTCAACAACACCATCGTCGATAGTGGCAATTACAGCATCTTCATCAATGATGCCTCGGCAGAGATTACGAACAACATCCTTGCCAACGCGAATTATGGTATCTTTTTTGTAGGTCCTTTTGGCGCGGACATTACGTCAAAGGTCTCCGAATTCCTGACAATCAGTCACAACGATGTGTGGGGAAATTCCCAGCTCAATTATTACGCTGAATTGGGGGGGATTCCAAATGCAATTGCTGGATCGTTCTCGCCTATGCCAGGAATTGGTGAGATCAGCGTTGACCCGCTCCTCAACGGTGCGCTCGGTTATAGTCTCCAACCTGGCTCGCCGTGTATCGACGCGGGAGATAACAATGCCGTACCCCTATCCGTTTCGACGGATCTCGCAGGCAATCCCCGCTTCTTTGAGGATCTCGCCACCATTGACACTGGCAATGGCACAGCCCCAATCGTAGACATCGGTGCCCTTGAATTCGGAGGCGGCGCTGCCGGAATCCCCACCGTCTCCGTATGGGGCATGACAGTCTTGTCGCTGCTCTGTTTGTCGGCGGGGACATTTGTATTCAGGAAAATAAGGCATATAGGGCCACCCGGGCGACATTTGCCGATTTCTCGTTAACGTATCACTCTCCCCATAGCATACTACATGTTGGCCGCATCGCGGACGGCTGCCGCTACTTTTTCGCTCACGGTGTGGTCCATTGGGTCTGGTAGGATTCGATCCACGGTCGGCTCCCCCACGGCCTCCGCGAGGGCATGCACCGCCGCAACTTTCATATTGCTGGTGATGCGCACTGCGCGGGCATCTAATGCGCCCCGGAATATACCGGGGAAGGCCAATACGTTGTTTACTTGGTTCGGAAAATCACTACGCCCGGTACCAACCACAGCCGCACCGCCACGCCGGGCTTCGTCGGGCATGATCTCAGGAATTGGATTCGCCATGGCTAGGATAATTGGATCGCTACCCATCGTGCGCACATCGCTAGCTTGTAGTAGATTACCTTTTGACACGCCGATGAATGCGTCGGCGCCGCGTACCGCATCGTGCAGCGACCCACTTCGATGTACCTTGTTTGAAAACTGTAATAAATCTTTTTTGTATCGATTAAGATCGGTCCGCTGCGAAGAAATAATGCCTTTTGAATCGCAAATAAGTACATCGGCGACGCTCACGCCTGCGCAGGAATCTTTATCATGGCATGTGAGAATTCGTGCGATAGCGCTTCCCGCTGCACCGGCGCCATTGATGACGACCTTTAAGTCACTTAGCCGCTTGCCAATCGCCTTCGCTCCGTTCATTAACGCCGCAAGCAGGACGATCGCTGTTCCATGCTGATCGTCATGAAACACCGGGATGCCAATATCTTGTAAGGCCTCCTCTACAACAAAGCATCGAGGCGCGCTGATGTCTTCAAGATTGATCCCTCCAAATGTAGGCGCGATGGCTTTGCCGATGGCGATTAGATGTTCATCGCTATCGACCTGGACACAGATGGGCACGGCATCGATGCCTGCAAACTGCTTGAAAAGTATGGCTTTCCCCTCCATCACCGGCAGCGCGGCTGCTGGCCCAATATTGCCAAGCCCCAAAACGGCAGACCCATCGCTGAGTACTGCCACGGCGTTACCCTTCATGGTCAATTCATACGCTTGCTCAGGATGCTCCGCGATGACTTCGCAAGGCCTAGCGACGCCCGGTGTATAAGCGAGCGAAAGATCGTCTTTGGTTTCTAAAGGAATCTTAGACGTAATTTCAAGCTTGCCTCTATGCTTGCGATGCAACGAAAGCGATTCTGCGAAGTAGTCCAATGTTCTATCCTCCATTGCTGATACATTGTGCTTAATCTTTTCATACGAGCATATAGCCTATTAACCCACACCCAAATCATACGACTCTCGCGCCAACCATGCACCCTACAAAAAAAAGAAAAAGTCCTTCCATACAGAATACAGACAGTTTCCCCTGCCCATCGGAATTTTTAGAGGCGACCGAGTGGAAGAATCACATACGGATTGGCATTTCGTCTGATATTGGTTACTCTGGCGCGTTGTTGGATCCGGGACTAGGGTCAGGTACTCATGCGGCTTGCACTGCTTGCACACCATTGAAACTTGGAATCCACGTCTGCCATCACGTAGACAATACCACGACGCAGCCGTGTGGGAGTGACCAATGTCAATGTCGCCTCGTAAAATATTTCTAATAAGCTCTTTGATTGTCACGTTGGTGGTCGGTGGCTTGGCTTACTTCTGGCTGGCTGCACTTTGGGCATTCGTGCTCATCGGCCCCATCATACTCTTAGGTCTCGCAGACCTTCAGCAGCGATCTCGAGCAGTGATTCGCAACTTTCCGGTCATAGGCCATTTACGCTACTGGATGGAAGCCATACGACCGGAGATTCAACAATACTTTGTCGAGTCAGACACCTCCGGTAAACCGTTCAGCCGGGAGTATAGAAGTGTTGCCTATCAGCGTTCTAAGAACACGACAGATACGCGGCCTTTCGGAACTATCCGCGACTTGTATGAAGTGAACACCGAGTGGATCGCGCATTCGTTGCAGCCAAAGCATCCCCCTGAGACGCCGCCTCGTATCCTTATTGGAGAGGCGCGTTGCGAGCAGCCTTATTTTGCCTCGTTGCTCAATATTTCGGCCATGAGTTTTGGGTCGCTCAGCAAGAACGCTATTTTAGCGATGAATACAGGCGCTCGCATTGGCAACTTTGCTCACAACACGGGCGAAGGTGGGCTAAGCACCTACCATCTTGAACCTGGAGGCGGCCTTATTTGGCAGATCGGCACAGGCTACTTTGGTTGCCGGACGCCGGATGGCAATTTTGATCCCGAACTTTTCGCAAGCAAGGCTAGCCACAAATCAGTTAAGATGATCGAGATTAAGCTCTCCCAAGGAGCCAAGCCGGGACACGGCGGAATCCTGCCTGGGCCCAAAGTGACGCCTCAAATTGCAGAAATACGCGGCGTACCGGAAGGTAAGGACGTCATCTCGCCGCCAGCACACTCGGCTTTCTCAACACCCAAAGGGCTTCTCGATTTTGTGGTTCAGCTTCGTGAGCTTTCGGGGGGAAAGCCGGTCGGCTTTAAGTTATGTGTCGGACAGAAGAGCGAGTTCCTAAGCATCTGCAAGGCCATGGTCGCACAGCAGAGCGTGCCGGACTTTATCACTGTGGATGGGGCTGAAGGTGGTACCGGCGCGGCTCCTATGGAATTCTCGAACGCTATCGGCATGCCTTTAACGGACGGCTTGCTCTTCGTGCACAACGCATTGGTCGGTTGCAACCTGCGTCAGCAAGTGCGCATCATTTGCAGCGGCAAAATCGTAACAGGGTTCCACATGGTCCAACGAATCGCGATGGGCGCTGATCTTTGTAATTCGGCTAGGTCCATGATGTTCGCGATTGGCTGCATTCAAGCGCTCAAGTGTAACACCAATACCTGCCCGGTCGGTGTGGCAACTCAAGACCCCGATCTCATCCGCGGTCTCGATGTTCAGACGAAGTCCCAACGGGTCTACCATTTTCACAAAAATACGGTCAAGAGTGCCTTGGAGATTCTCGGCGCGGCGGGTTTCGAACATCCTCAAGAGCTACGACCAGAACACATTCAGCGACGTATTAACGCGACGACTGTGCAGGATTATAGAAAGATTTATGATTATATGGATCCTGGTACTTTGCTCGGAGAATCATTGCCGGCAACGTACCGCGACATCTGGCAACATGCGAGTTCGGAGCGTTTTTAGTGCTTTATCTTGCCTGCGAGAGAGCTAGTCGAAGCAAGTATCCCGGCTTGTCGGCTAAGTAATAATTAAGAGTTGTGAACGTGTATATCCTTGCCTGTAGTGATCGTGGCTGTCGTCCGACAACATGACTGTTGGCGCAAAACAACACCTTCCTAGCAGCCTGTTGAAGAACTCCATGGCAACTGTGGCGGTATGGCCCAGGTCCAAAAAGAAGGGCTACCCGACCTGTACTTGATATTAAGCCCGAAGCTGGTTGTCGGGCATTTTGTTTATTGATTTTGAGATGGTGTTGTACTCGGCGTGGTTAGCATCAGTGTTGAAAAATGTAGGCGTCGTGCAGTGCACGACGCCTACATTGCTGTAACATTCAATCGTTGGCGCATCCGCCCCATTCAAAAACGGATTAGTCATTGACCGAAATCTATGTGTCCAATTGTGTATCAAGCACCAGCGTTTCTTCCGCCGGCGATCATACTCGCCTTGGGCATGGTAAGGATCGTTGGAAGCTACACTCGCGTCGCATGGTGTCGAGTGAAGACGAGCGTGCCTACGGCAAGCACAAGTACCACCATCACGACGAGCCCCCACTCCGAGACCGTCGGGATAGGCGGAGGTGGAGGAGGAGACATGTTCTCGTACCACGCGATCTTGTTGTCACTGAATGACGCGGAAATGACGTCAATGTCTCCATCACCGTCCACATCTATCGCGAAAGCAGAATAGGGCCGGTCAGCGAAACCCTCTACCCCACCAGAGCCGTCGGGATCTTCAGTGATCACCCGCTCGGTTAGAGTCGGTGGCGACCCGCCGTCGTTCTCGTACCACGCTACCTTGTCGTTAGCACCTGACGGGGCCAAGACGTCGATGTCCCCGTCGCCGTCCACGTCTGCCGCGAAAACGGAACGGGTTTGGCCGGTATCCGCGATGATTCGCCTAGTGAAGGTGGGTGGCGACCCGCCGTCGCTCTCGAACCACGTCAGATCGCAGCACGGGAATGATCCGGAGATGACATCAATATCCCCGTCGCCATCGATGTCTTTCGCAAAAACTGAAACTGTCTGGAACCCGATCGTTGTAATCACATGCCCAGTGAAGGTGGGTGGTGAACCACCATCATTTTCGTACCACGCGACCTTGGCATCATCGAACGAGGCCGAGAGGACGTCGATGTCTCCGTCGCCGTCCACGTCTATCGCGAAGACGGACCAAGGTTGGTCAGCGAAGCCCTGTATTCCTCCGGGGCCGTCAGGATCTTCAGTGATTACACGCATGGTAAAGCTCGGGTCTGAACTGCCATCGTTTTCATACCAAGCGATTTTATCGTCTTGCCGTGAAGCGGAGAGGACATCAATGTCCCCATCGCCGTCTACGTCTAGCGCGAAAACAGAATAGGGCTGATTAGCTAAGCCCTCTCCAGGACCAGGATCTTCAGTGATCACCCGCTCGGTGAAGCTCGGGTCTGGGTTGCCATCGTTTTCGTACCAAGCGATTTTGTCGTCAGTTGACGAGGCCGAGAGGACGTCGGTGTCCCCGTCGCCGTCCACGTCAATAGCAAAAACGGAACGGGCGTTGATCGCGTTGATCGAGATCACTTGCTCCGTGAAGGTCGGGGGTACGTTGCCGTCGTTTTCGTACCAAGCGATTTTGTTGTCAGTTGCCGACGCAGAGAGGACATCGGTGTCCCCGTCGCCATCTAGGTCCGTCGCGAAAACGGATTGGGCCGCGATGGCGTTGGTCGAGATCACATGTTCGGTGAAGGGCACCTCCGCGCTCTGGGCGGGGAGCGCCCCCGCCAGCAACGCGGCCACGCCCACGGACATTCCCGCTGTAACTCCACTTCGCTTCATTATGCTTCCTCCGTTATCCGGGATTTCCAGTTTTCCGTCTACAAGGCCGCAATTATACTAGATTCTGGCGGGGTGGCCCTACCTGAAAGAGATTTTCTTTCAGGTAGGGCCACCCCGCCGAGTTATGGGCGCTCGTGGGCTTCCATGCTTGATTTCGTCCCGGTCATCGACTCCCCCAAGTCCAAAAAGAAGGACATGATTCCATGAAAGAGAGTTCTCCTGCAGAATTCATTGGACGGCGTATCCTCGTGGGACCGCCAAAAACAGAATTCTTTTACGCAGGAGAAC
>JAJRPG010000105.1 GCA_024280855.1 Planctomycetota bacterium
AACGCCTCATCAGTGCCAAGAAGCCAGTCCTTAGACCGCAAGTGCTGGTCAGATAAATAGTCCGTCGTCCGGGCTAATCGGTCGTACCAAAGCTGACGGGATGTACCTATCAGCGAAGTCACGACAAAAAACGTCGCCTTCACATCCAAAGCTTCCAACACCCGGTACGCATGTTCATAATTATCCCAATACCCATCATCAAACGTAATAGCTAGCAATGGGCCATGACTCTCGCCGCTGTTTAGTGTTTCTACGGCATCTCGCAACGTCAAACATGTATAATGTTTGGCACACAGCGTCACCTGCGATTCAAAAGCATCCGGCGTCACAGCTAAATCACGAAAAGGATAGGCCTCACGCTGCACGTCAGTCAAAACACGATGATAACAAAGCACCACGAGTGTATCGCGCCGCGCATGCCGCACCAACGCTGACATGCCAGTCACATTCATCACCGACGCAATCGTGTTACGAATAAATCTTGACATCAAATAGTCTGTTACTTGTATTCAATTAAAGGCTGAGGTTTTCGGCCAAACAAGCCGCGTAACCAAAAGGAGCATGCCCCCACCGTCATGGGCAATTTAGCAAAATAATGATGGGCTGAATACACCAAACTTCCACTTAATGAACCGACCCGCTCACGCATCCGCCAAGCGTTGCGAAAAATAGCCGAGAATATCAACACAAACCACGCAACCATAGGCCAGGGAGACTGCCAAAATCCGGCCAATATCACCGCGACCAGAAAAATCAGTACATGAACCGGATTTCGCCATCGATTTCGCCGCCAGTGCATGTCTGCGTACCGACCGCCTACCTCAGCATAAGCATGGCCTGTTCTTGTCGTTCGCCGCCAATACTGACCAAATCGCATCATGTTCATATCGTGATGCGTCATGAGATGGTCAACAGACAAAATGATTTTCTCCTGCTCACGACGGATGCGATAACACAAATCAGGCTCTTCCCCGGCTATGAGCGTCTCATCATACCCCTTAGCTTTCACCAGAACCTCGCGCCGAAATATCGCATCTCCCGCACAATGGTGAGTTGGCCCAGCCTCTGTATACCAATCATGGTGGGCGATAAAATTATAAATGCTCGCCTGCGGATGAATCTCCGATCTCTGGCCAAAAACACAGGCCACCTTCGGGTCGTCCATTGCTTTTACAGCAACTCTAAGCCAATCCGGGGATAAAATGGTATCCCCGTCAAAAAAATGTACGAAATCATGAGTCGCAGCCGCGAAACCGGCATTGCGGGCAGTAGCAGCAGATGGTCGCTGTGGATTAATGGCTACGACTTTCGCGCCAAGCTGCTCAGCCCGAGCGCAACTGTCGTCCGTCGAAGCCGTGTCTACATAGATTAACTCCAGTTTGTCCTGGGAATAATCTGACGCGCGAATCGACTCAAGACATCGGACCAAACGATCCCCCTCGTTTCGGCCAATCACCACAATAGATATAGCAGGTAATTCAGATGTCATGAACAAGATAGGGGTTGAAAAACAAGGGCATTTTTTCTAGCTTTCGGCGACCGCCAAGAACCCGGGCCACCACTCGGCCAGCCACGCGCGGAAGACGACGAAGCGTTCGCAAATTAATGGTAATCAGTAATTTCAATTCCATAACAGACACCGGGTCTCGCCCCGTGCCCAATAACTTTATCTTAGTCAGCAGTATCGAAGCGAGTACGAAATGCAGCAATTCAATTAGAAATGCGTACAACCGGCCTCGATGTTTAATAAAGTACTTAGTACGGCTATTCCGCTCCACCGTCATATACTTGATTCGAGCCTCAGGCTTAGGATTCGCCTGCGGTTCACTTTGTCGATCGAGATGCTGAATCACCGCACTCGGCGTATACCAGACTTCAAACCCGGCTTTTTTGATTCGATGACACCAATCCACTTCGTCGTAAGTCAGAAAAAAGTATGGATCAAGCCCGCCTACTTTTTCCAATGTCTTACGACGAACCATCAACACCGCGCCACAAGACCAATCAACCTGCCGCTCAGAATCGCCATCCCAGTCCGTCATATTGAATTGGCCAAAAAATGGGCTGCTCGCAAAGCGTCTTGAAAGACCTGTAAAATTAAGGAAATACGTTAGTAAAGTCGGAAATCGACGGGCGGAAATCTGCCTGGAGCCATCGCCGTTTAACAGCTTACAACTCACGACACCAGCTTGCGGCTTGGTGTCCAAAAACGTCATCATATTCGCAATGGCATCAGGCTCAACGACCGTATCAGGATTCAGCAGCAACACATACCTGCCACTGGCCAAAGGCAACGCGCGATTGTTCCCCTCTGCGAAGCCAAGATTCGCGTTGTTCTCAATAATACGAACCGTAGGATACGCACTGCACACCCAAGCCAACGAACCATCGGTGCTGCCATTATCGCTAAGCAGCACCTCGGCATCGATACCTTCGAGCGAAGACATCAGCGCAGGCAAGCACCCGCGCAGTACACCATCGTTGTTAAAATTAACTATGACGACAGATATGTCCATCACTTGATTGTCAACCTATGCTCACACTCGTCATTGTGCGAAACCATTTTACTTGGCAAAAATTTGCCACGGATTCGACCCAATCAAATCGTCAAAGTGAGTCGGCGGGACGCGCGTTTCGTCTGGCTTCTCCGCGTTGTACTCATGGCTCGCCGTGCTACATAGCATCGTTTCAGGTGCAAGAGACATCCAACCGTGGTACACCCCTGGTGGCACAACAACTGTACTTGGCGTCTTCGATGAACCTGTAAGAATATCAAACTGACGATAGGTCGGGCTATCTTCACGATCGTCAACCAAAACGAACTTAGCCGCCCCGTTGACAATGCAAAACCAGTCATGCAACTCATGATGCTTATGATACGCTCGCGTCACATACGGAATGCGATCACCCACCATGTACACCTGACCAAACTGCGTAACATAATCATCCGACCCGTGAAGCACTTCGTACAGATAGCCTCGATCGTCCTCGTGGACCTTCAAAAATACCTGTTGTACATCGTGAATATTCATAAGATTTCCGCACACCTTTCTTTTCTATATTACATAGCAGACTTCGTAGCTGCCTTTTGTTTAGATCACACCTTTTTCGACTAAATAAGCCTGCAAACCCTCACGCCAGTGTCGCGGTTCTGGCACGTCAAATTTCGCCAATCGCTCACTATCAAGCCGGGAATAACACGGGCGACTCGCCTTGGATGGAAACGCATCCGAACCACATGGCTCTATCTCATAATCAATCCCAGCTAGCTTCAAAGTCTCTTTCGCAAAATCGTACCAAGTGCAGCCATCCGCATTGGATACATGGACAATCCCGGTCGCATTCGCTTTAATTAAAGACAAAACCGTTGACACCAAATCTTTCGTATAAGTCGGCGACATGTATTGATCGTTCACTACCTTCAAAGGCTGACCAGACTGCGCTCGCTGCATAATCATTTCTGGAAAGGTCCAACCCTTTTTACTTGTTGTGACGCCGAACAAACTACTCGCCCGAATCACCAAATGATCCGCCGCAGCTACTGCGACTAACTGCTCACCGGAAACTTTACTCGCACCATAAACGCTCAATGGCCCAACAGGATCATTCTCAAAATAAGGCTTATCGCGGGAAGCATCCTGGCCAAACACATAATCGGAGCTAAAAAAGACAACCTTACGACCATGCTTCGCAGCCGCCGTTGCCACGTGATAAGCGCCGAGCGCGTTAACTTGAAACGCCTTTTGCGCATCATCCTCACAGCCATTGACATCATGAAACGCAGCCAGGTTCACAATCACCTCGGCGTCAGTTTTCTCAACACACGCCTCGACCGAAGCCGAGTCCGTGATGTCAACCTGATCGCGCGTCAACAACACCAACTGGTCGGCGTCAACAAGCTTGCTAAATTCCTGGCCTACCTGACCAGCCGAACCAATCACCGCGAGTTTCATGCTTACTCCGAAAGAAGAAATAATTTATGACCAGACGACGAATACCCCATTCTTCGGGTACCCCCGAAGGGTGGGGGACAGTCGCTAAGCGTTCTCTAAAATACGCTGCCGCCCATATCCTGAATCCGTTTTTCCATATCAGTAAGCAGCTCTAACCAACGAATGTTGTAGTAAATGGGATTATCAATATCCACACCCTCTTCAAGGTGATCCCACATGCCATCTACCGCCCCACTGATTCCATGCTCAGCCTTAAATCCTAGTGCATTATGAAGCTTGCTACCGTCCACAAAATAACTGCGCGAGACGCCCACAGGCTGAATATCCAAATCAAGTCGAATGCCTTTATGCCCCTCCAGCGTGCGCCGAACTTCATGAGCCATCTTGATAACCTGAAAATTATCTGAAAGCACATTAAAAATCTGGCCGTGAACCTTATCCGTCGGCGCTTCCATCGCTAGCATGTACGCCGTCGCAGCATCATCAATATGAAGCATAGGCCGCCACATCCGCCCACCAGCATGAAGCGTCAACCGCCGCTTGGCATAAGCATCGCGTGTGAAAGCATTGATAACTAAATCATATCTCATCCGAGGCGACTGCCCGTAAATCGTACCTTTACGCAACGAAACCGGGCAGAAATTTTCGTCCGCTAACTTAAACAGGCCAAGCTCCGCTTGATATTTTGACCACGAATACGGGGCTTTGGGATCAACAGGAAATTTTTCCGTGCGCTTTTCTTCGTCAGGCTTGAGCGTGTAATAAATCGAGCAGGACGAAGCAAATACGAACCGCTTCACCCCGCACTCTTTCGCCAACTCAGCCATGCGAATCGTCGCATCCAGGTTCATGGCTTTGTTCGCCGCAGGATTAAACTCAGCCGTCGGGTCGTTAGATAAACCCGCGAGGTGAATAATCGCGTCGATATCCGTCAGCGCCTCCTTGCCAATGGTGCAAACATCGCCGACGACCATCTCAATACGATCTTTATACTCATCCAGCCCTTCTCGACCGAAGACTAATTTGTCCACCACGCGCACATGATGCCCCGCATCGAGCAGCAGCGGAACCAGTCGGCTGCCTATATACCCGGCCCCGCCGGTAACCAAAACATTCATCAATCTTCCTTTCACTCAAAAGCAGGCATAAGCTCCGCCAATAACGTGCTGGAGCATGGGTAAGCGTTAGCCTACCCGATGTGTCATGTAACCACCCGAAGGCCAAAATCATCCAAAATCACATCTCTACGAATATCGGCTCCCCAGTTCAGCCACGTTGACCCAAACCCCAGCTATCCCCTCGCATCCGGGATACCAGCGAGCCTAACGAAATATATCCTTATAACAAACCCTATAAAATCGTCGATAGAAACGATAGCTACGGTAATCTGACGTTTACCGGTATCTCGATGCCCCTTAAGCCATCCAGAGGATGTATGAACCTAACCGCTAGAGTCATTAAAAAACTGCTTCGCACTCAACCCCTAGGTCGGGCCATCTCGAAAACGCTCCACTTGGTCGGGGCTGACCAATTCAGTAGGGCTTCATCCATCTACTCAGGTTTCGCCCCGGAAAATGTACCTATATGCATACCTCTGTCTAACGGAACCCAAAAAACCGTCCACATGGCCAGCGCCTTGGGCAGCGATTACGTCGTCAAAAGCATCTGGAAGCACGGCTGGCTCGGACACGAAGCGCCACTGCCCCTGGTTTTCGCTCGTCTCGCGGAGCGCGCTAAAGTTATTCTCGGTGTTGGTGCGAATTCCGGCCTGTACGAAATCATCGCCGCAGCCGTCTCCAACGACTCTACCATGTACGCCTTCGAGCCGTTCCCCCCCGCGATTCGCTGGCTTAATCATAACATTAAACTCAATCATTTTGAACAGCGCATCCAGGTAATCGAGCGGGCCGTGTCCGATGAAGTTGGCACAGCTAAGTTATACATTCCCGAAAAACGTTTCGGCGACACACTCGAAACATCTGCATCGCTCAACGCAACCTTTCGTGAAAAGCATAGCGAAGTCGTCGAAGTCCCCGTCACCACCTTAGACCTTTTCGTTGAGAAACACGAAATTGATCGTGTTGACATTCTTCGAGCCGACGTTGAATCCGCTGAAGATTCTGTGCTTCGCGGCGCTGAAAATATTCTAGCAATCATGAAACCCTGGGTTCTCATTGAAGTTCTCGACTCAGCTAAGCTTGACGATCTTGAGCGCATGCGACGTGAACATAATTACCGCGTCTTCTGGTTGACCGAAACCGGATTGGTCGAGAAGGAAACAGTTTGCTACAGCCCTGAGTCGCCGAATCAATTACTTTGCCCCAAGGATAAATACGACTTACTCCGACAGCTTCTACCAGAACTAGCCATAACCTAGCGACGCTGTTCGGGTGGCATGGGTAAGCCACAGCTTACCCGTGTCTTTCACCCCGCCGATCACTAGCCAAACAAACCTATCTACACTTACCATCACAAACTCGCCCGCATAGTCGCCGGCCTGCGCACCACACCCCGTGAAGTCTTTACAGGCTGAGGCGCTCTTGCCTGATGGCGTAAATTCAACAACTGTGTAATCGCCCCGCCCATCAAGAAAATCAGCACTGAACTAACAAACGCATTAAACATAAAATTAGCCAACTGCATAGACATCGAAACAATAATCGCACCCAACACAGGATCACGATCGACTTGTAACTTCATTTTAGAAGCCATCACCAGCGGATAACTCCACCAGGCTAGAAACGTTAGTAAGCCCGCAAACCCAAACGCGGACAAATAAATAATCCACAATCCATCCACGGCTACAACATCATCACCATTCTCATCCTGAACCCGACTTCGGCCAAACCCGCCGAACCCCCAAATCGGTTTCTGACGAGCAAGCTCTAACTGCACACCTTCCGCACGGAGTCGATAGTTAAAAGATTCCGCACGCAGTGGCGCAACCACCGCTATGGTAGAGGTTATTGCTTCACCGCCCGTACTGTCCGTGTATCGTATGCCGATCCATAGCATAGAAAACAAAATGGGAAACAAAACTGTCCTTCGCCAGCCATGTCGATACCACGCCCAAAGCATAGCCATGCCCAACAAAAACATGCCCCACGGGCCTAGCGACATCGAGACCAACAGCCCCAACAATACCGCAGCTACGATGATAAATGGCGGTGCTCCCAACAACGGCTTCATTAACTTGCCGCGATATAGCGCAACCGCAAGGATCGCAGTCCATGCGAAGAATGTACCAATCGCCAGCGGCGCTTGAAAACAAACGATAGGCCTAAACGCCCCCCATCGCGGCGTCGTCGCAAAGCCGTGTTGAAAAAAACCATAAACCGTCAAATGAATGTTCGGACTCATCCGCCATTCCCACAGCGCGGGAATCGCATACAACGCCGTACCACACACCACAATATAACACGCCTGATGAAAATCAGGCCGACTTTTCAATACCAACCGACCAAGGAAATAAGGCACGCCATACATCAGCACCTTCAATAGCCATTGCGCCATCGCATCATGAATCCCCGTCTCATTGACTAGGGATGTCATCACGATCGATCCGGAAAATATCACGAAGAGTAAATCGCAAAAACAAAATCGCAGCCCACCCCGCGTCGCGCTCGCACCAAACATGGCTACGCCCAGCGAAGCCCCCACACTGGTCACGAATACCTTGTCAATATCAGGCAAGCCCGCGATGCGCACCTGTGCCATCGGCAACAGCAACCACCCTGCCAATATAGCCACGGTACACGCCGCAACCGGCTTCATCTGCGTAAACAAAAATAAGCTGAGCGGAATCCATGCGAACAAAGTTAAAGAAACTACATCCATATATTCGTCTAAGCCTGACTAACCATATGATTGCGAGAAGCAGCCACCATTAGCGCCGCTTCAAACCGATCAGTCGCATCTACCCAGGTATAACTCGTAGCCCGCTTGTGCGCCGCGTCCGACATTTTCCGCCACGCATCCTCCGACATGCCGCACACGCGTTCAATCGCTTGCGACATGCTTGCAGGATTATCTTGATCTACCAACACGCCATGACCATCCGCCAACAGCTCCGGCGCAGCCCCAACTGGCGTCCCGATGACCGGCGTACGACAGGCCATCGCTTCCAATATAGGAAGGCCAAAACCTTCTCTCAGACTGCCAAACAGCCAGGCATCACAGCTTGCATATATCTCTCTGATCTTATCTTGCGATGGCTTCTGGAAAAATTCTGCACCTTCCGGCAACGGCAGTTCTTTCGTCGGCGTCATCACACCAAAGCATTGGACACGCAAATCGTCCAGCTTCTTAGCTGCTATTCGACACGCCTCGATCGTATTGGCACAACCCTTCCACGCAGTCGTCGAAAACATAAATCCAACGGTGGGCCTGCCCTGCTTCCCACGAGCCTCTGCTTGAAACATGTCGGGGTCAACAGCGTTCGCCACGACAGAAACGTCCTCATCGCCAAACTCATCTTTCGCCACGTCCGCCAACCACTGCGCCACCACAATCTTGTGCATAGGCTGGCGCCAGGTCGCCCTCACGCGATCACCTGGTTGCGATTCATGAACCTCATAATGCTGAAGGAAATACGCCTTAGCCCCTTTCGATTCGGACAATTCACCCACCCATTCCGCCGTCTCCCACCAGGTAGCTACCACAACATCAGCATCAGGCACGTCTTCATCCGTAATAGGCCGAAACGTATCGACCACGTTATGTGCCACATTCATGTCATCAAAATGCGAAGGATGATCTCTACAAGAAGTAGGCCAACCGCGACCATGCAACAAACTGCTCATGCGACGCCTCAAGCCAGGCACTTTCTTCGGCGTCGAAACAACAAAGACTTCGTGACCGCGACGTCGCAACCCCTCCGCGTGAATCGCCGCAACCCGCGTGCCACCGCCATAACTAAGCCAGGGCAATACAAACGTGATCTTCACGCCATCGCGCTCCTAACCACCGGAGACCGCTTGGCCCCGACCAACCACACCACGCCCAGAACAGTCATAACGCCGACCAACGCGCCTAAGTTTCCCCCGCCGCTTTGATAAATCCAGCGTCCGAGCCAGACGCCCGCACCAGCCGATATAGCCAACAACAATGTCATCAATACGTCAGTGCGCAACGTGTCAAAATGGTTCAATCGTACGCCGCAAACAGACGTGGCATATTTGAGCGTCTCAGACAATACAATCCCGCCAATCGCGCCATAAAATCCGTACCACATATACCCAAGGGGCATAAAACATAGTAGCCCAACTAGCTTGGAGAGATTCCCCGCAGCGATCCACTTTGGCTTACCAATCGCCAGAATCGCGCTATTATTCGTACACTCCAAAATCTGGAACCATGAGGCGATAGCTAAAATTTGCAACATATCCCCAGCCTCATGATATCGATCATCATACAACACGCGAATACCAAAAGGCCCGCAGGCAATCACAATTGAAATAACGCCAGCTCCCAATATCAGCAGGCCTGACCGAGTTTTCGTGAAGGTGGATTGCAATTTACCCGTCTGTTCCAACACACGGCTATACGCCGGAAACACAACCGACGAACCAACCTTCATCATCACCTGCGTAGGCATCATCGCAAACAATATCGCGATACTGTATACACCCAGTTGCTCAAGCGTGATTAACTTGCCAAACACCAGGCGATCCGACTGTGTCACCAGAAAAGTGGTTAGCGTACTGAGAAAAATCCACTTGCCAAAAGAGATTAACGAACGAGCCGCGCTAGCGTCCCAGTGAATTTTATTTCGCTGCCCCGGTAGCACGACATGGGTCATCAGCATCTTTGCCGCAACGCCAGCAAGCCCGCCGCCCACCAACGCCCACACGCTTCGATACATCAGCGCCCAGGAAATCATCACTACCAGTGCCACCGCTTGGGCACTTATTTCTATCACCGTCATCCGCGCAATCATCAAGTGACGATTCAGCGTAAAAATAGCTGTCGCGTTAAAACCAGCGATGAGCGCCGACAAACCTGCCACCGGCAGCAGCTTTCCCAGCATCGGCTGACCATAAAAATTCATTACAGGCCAGGATAAGGCGCAGGCCATAGCAAACAACAAAAAACCGCGAATCACCTGCACCGTCCAAGCTGTATTCAAAAAATCAGGATCATCCCCCCGCTTATTCTGAATGATACTCGGACCAATGCCAAGATCAGAAAACATCGCCAGCCCCTGCATGAAAACATTGACGATAGCCATGATGCCAAACGCTTCGGGAAATAGCAGCCGACTAACGACAAGATTTCCCCCCAGCCTCAAACCCTGTTGGCCGGAATAACCCACAATCGTCCAAATAGACCCGCGTATAGCCCGAGACTTAACTGACCCCAGGGATTCCTGACTCAACAATGTCACAGCGATAACACGACCCGCATGATTAACTCAAAATACAACGAAATGCCCCAACTTTTCGACCGAACGCTGAACCCGCCCCCCACCGGAATTGTGCCATCTGCGCAGACTCCGTCCCCGTCGGCTACCCAAAATCGTCGCGCCGCCTCCCAGACCTAATATCGAGAAAATCGAGCCGATGCTCCGCTATCAGACCAGCGAAACTCAACATTCACACAATTTATCAGGAAAGCAACGTCCGAAAACATTAGCAACCAACCAACATTATACAGTCGAAGGCCCCAAAGTAGCTATCACCAGCGCGCCCAATTCTGCTACAACTATCTATATCATGGACTTTAGGCTAAGAAACGCTCCTGCGGGCGATCCGGACCTTCACTCAGCCTGCCTCTTCACTTTGGATATAATTTGAAATATGAACTCAGTCGCCCCAAACAACCACACAGCGATCCCTACCCTCAATCAATCAGCGTAACTTGTTCAATTATCAAGCCCCTGTATTCCATATTTCTACCGACTATTATCGCCGCAAACAAGACAGACAACCATCGATCGCCAACCTGTGAATAACTGCGGTTCATCAGGTTGCCCGAAAATCTCGTAAAAGCTTGTCTTTAACAGACTTAACCGTCCGTTAATGCTGTGAATTCATCGTGTGAACAATCGCAAAAAATAGTTATCGCCCGTTGACAGTTTCGTTATATTCGTTACAGTTCAGAGTGTCGATTGTTGTGCCCTCGGTCATGTGAATTTGGGCATTACTCGCCGCTTTGCGGATTACGACACCTGGAGCTGCTATCATTACTGGCTATGTCCTCATGCAGAGACAGGCCACGGGTTTGCGTCGCCAAGGGAAAGGGGCTGTAGTTGCACGTTTCGTCAAATCATGATGTCAGTGCCATCGTTGCGCCCGACGATTCCCAGGTATGCAACCGCACGAATCTTCTGGTATTAGCTGGGCGTGTAGGCCTGGATAATGACTGGTCGCACGGATTGCCTCTCTCGCTATTGCCCCTACCAAACGGTTCATTGTTAGACCACTTGCAAAAGCGTGTTAGCTCTGTGGTGAATGGTAAGGCTCTGTTGGTTGCCAACGAAAAGGCCAAAGCTTTCAAAGCGCACGCATCCGCCCAATGCCCGGATGGCTTACAGATACGGCTCGAAACAGACCGGCTCCCTCGTGGCACTGCTGGCTGCCTCAAGCTTTGCGAAAACGATTTATCCACTGGCACAACCATCATCATCGGCGGCGCAGTCTGGCTGGAAGACGCCCCGGAATGGATGCTCGAACAACACCGCGCCCAGGGTAATGCCCTCACTGTATTCTGCATGGCCCAGGAAGTGTGCGGCGATAATGCCAGCGAAACTCGCCTTCGCCCTGCGGGCATTTACTGCTGCGAACCGGAAGTCTTCAAGCACATACCTGATACGGGTTACGTTGATTTGAAGGAACAGCTTATCCCCGCGCTGCAGCGCGCAGGCCAGCGCGTCGGCGCGGTCAGGCTTCGTGGTCAATCTCAACAAGTGACTGATTGGTCCAGTTATTTACATGCCATTACGCGCGCGCTTTCTCATGGTCTGGCTGGCGAATACCAACAACTTGCACCTGCGATTTGGGTCGGTCGAGATGTTGAAATTGCTGCCGACGCGAGAATCGTAGGCCCGGCATTCATCGACCACGGATGCAAGCTTGAATCCGGGTCAGTCCTGATGGGGCCTGCCTACCTGAGTGAAGGCTGTCAACTACAGCGAGGCGCATGGGTCATTCGTTCGATCGCGCACGCTAAAACCACCTTTTATAACGGCTCTTCTGTAAGCGACAGCTTTATTCATCAGGCCTCACCTGAAATTCAAAGCCGGTTTGAAAATGCCGAAGTCGCCGAGGCTATGTCCACCTCAGACGCAATCGATGCGAACGCCCTAGCTAAGCCAGCAGGAAAGTTATCCTATTCGACTATAGGCGCAGCGGTGGCAGTCGTCTGCGGCTTTGTATGGTCATTCTCGGAAAACTTTTCTTCTTTGTGGGAAACATGGCAAACCAAGCCTGACTATAGCGCAGGCATGCTCGTCCCGATAGCTGTTCTGTACATGCTATCCACAAAACGCAGCACGCTCAGTCAGCTACGCATCAATTTTTCGCCACTTGGCATAGCCTTATTTTCTGCTGGCCTGTGCATGAACCTCCTGGGAAGTTATTACCTTTACGAATCCATAGCCAACGCGGGCATGATTACTTGTGCGAGCGGTTTAGCTATGACCGCCATCGGCTTGCGCGGGTTCCGCCGCGTATGGCCTCCTTTTGCCATGCTGTTTCTAATGATGCCATTACCCAGTCGCATCCACGACGGCATTATGCTGCCTCTTCAGGATATTGGCGCTCGCATTTCAGCCACGATTCTAGAAATGGTGGGCGTCGCAGTCGCCCGCACAGGCCATATTCTTGTCGTTTCGGGCAAAAACGTCGCCGTCGCCGAAGCGTGCAACGGACTACGCATGGCCTTGGCTTTTCTTATCGTTACATGCGTCGTAGCCTACGTCATTCGACGCCCTACATGGCAGAAAGTCTTTATCATTTTATCCAGTGTACCCATCGCGTTAGCCTGTAACGTCGCGCGTATCGTTGGCACGGCTTACCTGTATAATATGGGACAGGACAGCTTGGCTCAGGGCTTTTTCCACGACGGCGCTGGCCTGATGATGATGCCCTTAGCCATGGTAATAATTTTGCTGGAGCTTCTGTTGCTCTCGAACCTGGAGCTTCCTTTTGCGTCCGAATCGCAACATGCGTCGGTGAATGAAGCCGGACCAACACTTGCGGCTCGCTAGTAAGCCGTACTGGTCACAATAATCATGAACACGCCCAAAATATCAATCATTATGGTTCTGGCTATCATGCTGCTAACGGCAGGCAGCCTCTCTCGCTGGGTACGCGCCTCGCGTGCTTCCTACGCGATGGAACGCACGCCTTTGGCTTCGCCTTTAAGTTCATTACCGGAATCAATCGGCGAGTATACTGGGTCGGACGTCCCGCTTAGCCTGGAGGTTCTCGAAGCCGCCCAGGTGGAAAGCTATGTGCATAGAGAATATATTTCAAACTCTTCCGGGCGACGCATCGGGGTCTACGTCGGATATTGGGGACGCGAGAACACCGGCATGGGACATGGCCCGGAAATATGCTATCCATCATCAGGCTGGAGCATTGACCGCCCTTCTACCAATATTTCTATTCCGGCATCGGGATTATCTGACGAAGATACAGGAGATAAGATAGAGGTGGCGATGCATCGTTTTGTTCGGGCAGAGCCAGAGGGCATCAGGCGTCGCTCAGTAGGCTTTGTAGCTGTGGTCGGAGGCCAATTCCGTAGCTCTTCAGTCGGCTTTTACTGGCATGAGCCTCGGTCTTCATCGCGTGGTTCATCACGGTATTTAGCGCAGGTCCATGTATCTGCTGTTCCTGAACCGAATGGCTGGCAGGCAACGGAAACGGATATCATAGAGTTCATGGAGTTGTTGATCCCTGAACTGTCAAGAATTTTGCCAGGGCTTAACGGTCCGTCCGAAAACTAAGTTAATTTCTCATTAAGGCAGCGCGTCGTCTATGGTAGACACACACGATATTATCACGTCTCATTTTCCTGAGGCAGTTGAGGTTACCGCAGTAGGAAGTGAAGGCGAAGGCTTAGCCACAACCCTGCGAGAACGTTGGAAGAGTTTTGTATTGATCGCGGCAATCGTGGCTATTATATCACTGGGCACGATCGCGCTGACCGTCGAGCCTCAATATGAGGTACGCGCATTGGTTCGCGTCGCGCCGATTGTACGTCCGATTATGTCGCGCGATCTCGACACGGATATTTCACGCAACTACAACAGCTATATCGCTACTCAACGCGGCATATTAACAAGTCCGGCGATTATCGATGAGGCGGTAAATCATCCGAGCATCAAATCATGTGCGTGGTTAGTTGATGCCGAAGACCCGGTACAAAGCGTTCTTGAACCTTTGAAAGTCACTCACCAGCGCAATTCGGAGCATCTTCGTGTGTCATTAACGGGGAGAAATCCACAAGATTTGGCCAACGTCGTCAATCGTCTCATCACGGTCTATCTAAACCACCATGAAGACGAAAAAAGACAAGAGGACGAGCGCGCTCTAAGTTCACTTCGACGAGAAGAAGCTGATCTGGAAAATCGTCTTAAACTCAAAAGCGAAGAGCTGCGGCAACTTGCAGATGGTGGACTTATTGATGCCACAGACGGTTCGTCTGCCACATGGCTTGGCATGCCTGAATATCGCACCATGCTAACATCTGCCAAAAAGAACAACGCTTTCGCTAAGGCACAGTTAGCCGCGGTTCGCTCAAATATTGATGAACAAGGCGCGGAGAAAATGAGATTGCCTGGGCTGGAGGAGTTTACTGGCAAAGACCCTGAACTATTGGAACTCAAGAAACAACTGCGCACCATCCTGCTTTCTGCCCACACGGATGAAACGATGGGACGAGGGGCCTCGCACCCGGAAGTGCGTTCACGCCCGCATATGGTGGATGCCATTGAGGAATCGATCGTGTCGCGCAAGCAAGTGTTGCGCGACGAATTTATCGCTCGCATGATTCGAGATTTAGAGGCCACGATCGACGAGGCTGCTATCACTGAAACGATCGTAGCTGACGCGCTTAGCTCTGCCAATGATGAACGCGTCGGCGCTGTGCGACAAGCCTTCCTGGTAGACGACATCAAACACGAACGCGCACAGGTCGAAAAAACATTATTCCAGGTCCGCAATCAGATATGGACCGTCGAAGTAGAGCAAAACCGTATGTCGCGAGTTACTCTTAGATCTAAAGCGGTCGCCCCGTCTAAGCCTAATATCGATAAACGCTTAAAATACGCAGCCGTAGCATTATTGTTTAGCTTTTCTTGCGGCGCTGGCATCGCGTTGTTCCGTGGCCGAATGGATACACTCTTGAGACATCCCAGCCATGTGACGCAACAGCTTGGCGTTCCGCTTTTAGGAACGATTCAACAGGTGCCTAAAAAGAAAAGTTCGATTGAAGAACTTGACGAAGCCATGACCGAACCTACGCGCAGCTTGTCTACTGCGCTAACTGCTAGTTGTAAAACAAAAGGGCCTAGAAAACTATTGATTACCAGCCCCACTTCCGGGAGCGGAAAATCATCTATGACATGGAACCTTGCGCGAAGCTTCGCCGATAGTGGTAGACGTGTTTTGGTTATTGATAGCGATAACGATCGTCAAGGCCTGACGCGCCGCCTCGACCTTTTCGGGAAAGTCGGCCTGCTAGAAACGCTAGCCAACAAAATTTCTGTGGAAAAAGCGATCATCAAAGACCATAAACACAGGCTAGACGTCTTACCAGCCGGTGAGCGATCTCCGGGATTTGGGGCGTTGCTTATGAATCGTGATGCCCAGGCATTGCTCTGCAAAGTGTTCGACCAGTACGACGATATTTTGATAGACTCACCACCAGTGCTCGCCAATAGCCATGCTGTGATCCTAGCTGTACTTGCAGATGAAACCATACTGGTACTAAGGTCTGGTCAATGCGAACAAGCCGAAGCGCGGGCAGCGTATAAATATCTTAGTACCGTCGGTGCCAATGTAGTCGGAGCGGTGCTGAATGGCGTAGATGCAAAACAGCATGTTTACGGCTATGGTTACGGATATGGATACGGTGATCACGAGGCGGATAACGATCTCGCTTCAGTTTGATTTCCTTTGACAGCATGATAAAAAGCTTAGTCCAGCATTAAGCAGAATAAGCACCTAGACAATGGTATTCTTGCACTTTGACAAGCCTAGCGCCGACAGGATTCTCCAGAATAATGAATCCTCGCAGGCCCGTGCGCATGACCATTTTGGACACAACCTCGCCTGGTACACACGATCTGCTAATGGGTGGACGGAACCAGTCACCATTTTATTGCCAGCGTCCTTACGGGATGCTCAAGACCAATTGGCCGAGCGGATAGGATCTAACCGGTTCAATTGGTACGATCAGACAGATGGCCATGTAGACATGCGCCTACCTGATGCGTCCCCACTTTGGCTGGTGAACGCCAGCGCACTGCCCATTTTAGATTGGGACGCTGCCCACGCTTTGACACGATCATTGCAGCGTGAAGCCCTTGTCTTCGGGCCACCGGGATCATCCACGCAATCACGATATCCCGAGACGTTACTGATCGACGAGACTGGCTCGGTTGTAAAAGTCGAACGACACTATTGCGATTCCAACAAAGGACACTCGTTAATTTTTGGCCCTTCCTACTTTATTTACGCACCGCCCTCTGTAAGCGAGACGACTTTGCGCCATATCGTGCAGCATGGCTGGGGCGTAGAAAGCATGAGGGCGATGGAATCTACGATTCCTATGCGTTGGTCCCAGTCTCATTGCGTACTTTCCTCGATGGCAGCTTCGCATAGTCCACCGCTTGCATCACCTAAGCCTGGCAACGGCCAAACGAGTAAAGCGTCTGTATCGAAAATATCTCAACGACCTGCAAGAAGTGAAGACCCAACCATCACGCCATCCCGGAAGAGCTGGCTGGCAAACACGATTACACGTTTGCTGGATATCGCATACGCATTAGTTGGCTTGATTGCAACTTCACCCATCATGCTGGTGACGGCGATCCTGGTTAAGTTAACATCTCGTGGCCCCATATTCTACGGAGACGTGAGACAGGGGCTTTCGGGGCGTGAGTTCCGATGCTTTAAGTTTCGCACAATGGTGGCAGACGCAGCTGAGATGCAGGCATCATTGCGTAATCAAAACGAAGTAGACGGGCCACAATTCAAAATTGATGACGACCCGCGATTAACGAAAATCGGCAATCTTCTCCGCCGTTACAACATCGACGAACTGCCGCAACTTTGGAACGTGCTAGCCGGGCAAATGAGTATGGTCGGACCGCGTCCTTCACCCGACCGCGAGAACCAGTTATGCCCCGGCTGGCGTCGCACCAGACTCTCGGTTCGACCGGGAATCACAGGACTATGGCAGGTTCTGCGTCTACGCGACGATGGGCAGTCGGATTTCCAGGAATGGATATATTACGACGTCGAATATGTAAAAAATCAGTCGTTCTGGCTAGATACCATGATTATTTTTTGTACGCCACTTACCATGTTCGTGCCTAAAATGGTCAATTCGCTCGCCCTTTACCTTGCCAATCAAGGCATATGCGTCCATTCGGACCGTGCCAAAAGAGCCAAATTACAGCTACATTCAGATAACCGCGTCACCGAGGCCAACTAGCCCGCTCTGCCGATGTCATTGATTGCTTTCCGTTTAGCCGATAAGTCGCATATAGTAGTGGTTTTGCGGAGGTAGCAAAGTATGGCTCGGGGTGTTTCATCATCAGGCAGGCGTCGTATTCGCTTGCGCTGGCTTATCGGATGTATCTTCGGTGTAGCTGTCGTACTTGTGGGTGCTTACGCGCTATACACCTACCAGTGGAATCATAACACGCAGCGACTACTAGCCAGCGCTGACGAGGCCGCTAACAAACAAGATTGGCGAAATGCCGTAAAGGATTATCGTACATACCTATTCCGTGTCCCATCAGATCCGAATGTACTAGCTAGTTACGCTCGCTCTTTAATTGAATTAGCGAAAGAAGACCCCAGGGTCATCGGTGTTACGCTAAAGACATTAAAAAAACTTAATCGTCTCGCCCCGGATGATATTTTCGGCATCGCGGAATTAGCCAAGCTGTATATCGCGCTTCGGGAATATCGGCCAGCAGATCAACTCGCCCAGCAATGGGTCAGTGTAGCTGGCCATGATCCTGAGGCGCACGCTATCTTAGCTGCTGCCCGCCATGGCCTGGGCGAATTTGAACTCGCTGCAACTGGTCTCATAGATGCTATCGAACAGAGACCTGATGAAGCTACGTTGTATCCCCTGCTCGTTTCAACATACCTCTTTGATCTGGACGATAAAGAATCCGCTCGCAACTGGTTGCAGCATGGCCTCAAAAATGTGCCTGATTCTCCCGAAATTCATCTAGCGGCTCACACTTTCTTTCTTCGCGAGAAAAACGCCGAGAAAGCTCAGCAGCATTTGGGCCAGGCATTAAATCTAGGGCCTCGAAACGTGCCGGTACTTCTATCTGCCGCTCATGTGGAGCTTGAACGAAACAACCCCGACGCGGCTAAATCGCTCCTGGACCGGGTTGAAAAAATTGAGCCATCTCATCGCAGGCGTCTGCAGCTACTCTCTACCTGGGCACGCACGACGAAAAACGCAGATAGCCTCATCCTGGTAGCCGACGAGATGGTTCTGAAGGCCAATGAAGTAGACATTGAGCTAATCGCCCGCGCAGCCGAGCTTTATCTGGATGCTCGACAAACAATAAAAGCGGATAGCTGCATCGAAATTATTGCTCAAAAGCGTTCCCGCTCACCCGGTATTCAAATTTGGTTTCATGCGCTCAAGGGAACACGCGCGTTGCTGGAACAAAACCCGATTGAAGCATCCCAAGAGTTCGAGATGGTACTCAAGCTTTCACCCAACGATGAAAAAACGCTGGAGCTAGCCGCCCTCTCCTATCGCGATGCAAAAAATTTCGGCGCCGCAGCTACGATGTACCGTCGCTTGTTGCTGGTCAACGGTCGATCAGTATCGGCTAGGCTGGGGCTTGCTCAAATCGATTGGATTCAAGGCAATCGAAACAATATCCACGCCTGGCTAGACAACATCCGTCCATCGACTGATCGGCAACAACAATTATTCGAACTGTTTACAGTCGCCGCAGAGCTAACCTCAACCCCATTTGCCACACTATCGCAGCAGCGCCAACAAGACATTCAAAATAGCCTCGTAGCAAGTGCCACCCGCATGACGTCGAACAGTATAGCCTCTTACATTCTAACAGATTGTTTTGCGCTAACTGATTTCGCACCTGCGTGCGGCGCATGGATTAACGAGCATCTTCAAGATCATGACGTCGCATTGACACTAGCCCTTCGATATGCCGTTTTTCTACAAGCAGGCCACGCTGAGCAGGCGATCGTACTTAGAAATAAAATTATCCGTGCGTACCCGAATTCTTCACGCGCTCACCTCATGCAGTTGCGCGCACTATTATCCGAAGATGATCCAGGGAAAATCCATCAATACACCGACGCGCTCGAGCTTGACTCAGACACTATGGGTGAGATTTGGCGAGGCCTAGCCTCTATGCAGCGAACGTTAGGTCAATCCGAAAACGCCTGTGAATCACTACGCCAGGCGATTCATATTAACGCGAAAGATTCGATCGCATCTACATGGCTGGCAGAGCTAACGCCAGACCGCGAGGAGTCTATAAAGATAGCTGAAAACCTACGCCAACAATTTGGCGAAGAGGATTTGCAATGGCGCGTCATTCGGGCAGCCGCTCTTCTTCAAGGTAACGGCCAGCCAGATCAAATTCGTGAAGCCATTCAACTATTGCAACACTGCAACAACAAGCGGCCTCGCTGGGTACAGTCTCGAATTTTGCTCGGCGACGCCTTCGCCCTACAAGGCAAACTGAATCAGTCAGTCGAAATTTATCGTTCAGCTATTTCCGAACAACCGGAACTAGCTGGCGGACCAGTAGCTGCTCGTCTGGTGACGGCGTTAAACAGGTCAGGACGATTCATCGAGGCTGATGCGGTACTAAATGATTTGGCTCGCAATAACCCCGACGAGCCAGCCGTGTTGCGACTTCGCACAGAATACTACTCACGCACGAATGACATCTCCTCAGCCATCGAAACTGCTGAGCGATTATTAGCCAGCAGCGGCGATGACCCGGTGTGGGCGGCTACAACTTCGAGCTTACAGTGGCGCAGTGGCCACAACGAACGGGCAGAGGCCATCGCCAGAGATTATATACAACGGCATCCGCAAGCACCGGCGCTTTGGTGGTCATTAACAAGAGCGCTCGTGGCCCAAGAAAAAAATGAAGAGGCGATTACTTCTCTTGAGCAGGCCGCTAAAACGCATCAAAATGGCGAACTATACGTCCTTTTAGCTCAATTACACATTGGCTTGGATCATACTGCCAAGGCTGAGTCCTCCATCGCCAAGGCGATTGAGTTAGGCACAGATAACGCAGTCGTGCTAGCAAACTGCGCCCAATTTTGGGCAGTGAACGGCCGGCCTGACAAGCATCGGGCACTCATGGAGCGGGCACTTATTGCAGGAGGAGAAGACCCGAAGTCGTCGATAAGTCTCGCCAAACTGTTTATTGCGGGAGGCTCGCGTGAAGACCTTCGCAACTCAGCCAAAATCGTTCAGCATCGACTAGAAAAATCGCCCGAAGACGCGCAGGCATTAGCCCTCAAAGGGCAATTAGCTGGTCTAAGTCAGCCGCCAGATTACGATGCCGCGGAACGTTGGCTTCAAGACGCGGTAAATTCGGATCAACCAGTTCAGCAGGCACATCACATACTTGCGTCCGTACAAATTCGTCAGGGAAAGTTCATCGAGGCTGACAAAACAGTTTCCGCAGGCCTAGCGATTGATCCCGACGATACGGACTTATTGCTCGCCTCGGCAGAATTAGCCGTGTATCGAGGGCAACATGCTCGCGCGATCGCTCCGCTTCGCCGAGTGCTGGAAAAAAAAGCAAACGATTACGCCGCGTTAGACCTGTTAGCTACCTCTTATATGGCGCTAGGACAAAGAGACCAGGCGATTAGATTCATTAAACAAATAACGCCTAAGGACCGTGGCTCATTAGGCGCGATCATTTCATTGGCTCGGCTTTATGAATCAAAAGGGGAAGTGGAAAATTCTCGCAAGCTGTGGGATCAGATCGACCCAGCGACGACTGATTCCAGTGCCGCGTTCCAAGCACTACTCAGATTCCACGCCCGACAAAACGACTGGACACGATTGCAGGAAATTTCCCAAGCGCGGCGTAGCGCCTATCCGCAGGATATAGCTTCACTAAAATTTGCGGCACAGGTACTTGGCCTGCGCCAGGATAATGCCGAAGCGCGTGCTGTGGGCATGGATTGGCTGCGAGAAATTGTGCAATCTCATCCAGCCCATAGTGCAGATGCGATTTATCGACTTGGTTTGTGTTACTATGAATCTCAGCAATATGCCGACGCGGAGTCACAATTTCTACAAGCTATCGGCATGAATCCTGACTCGGCTGATGTAGTCAACGCACTCGCTTGGCTATATTGCGAACATATGGATAATGCAGAAAAGGGTTCGCATTTGATTGATCGTTTCCTGGCTGCGGGCGGTTTACCCAACGCACAAATGCTCGATACTCACGGTGTCATTTTGGCAAGATTAGGTCAAACCACCAAAGCAAAGTCCGTCATGAGGATGTGCATCCGCGTAGCTGGTCAGACCCCGACTTTGACAGCGGCGACTTACCATCTTGGTATGATACTCGATCAAGCTGGTGAGCATGAACTGGTGGATCGACAATACCGTGAAGCGCTCAACCTAAATAACCGTCTAGGGGGGCTTACCGATCAGGAAAAAGATTCGATTGAAAAAGCGTTAGGCGACGAATAAAACCGATAACGGTAAGCAATTATGAAGGCTTCTTTCTTATCATGACAAGTATTGAATCCAACAACGACAATGCCAAGCCAGCGGCATCTTTTGCCATAGGCGATCTTGTCTCGCTACTGCGTCCGCATCAATGGGTGAAAAACATCATCATATTTGCCGGACCAGCAGCTAGCCTGAAGTTATCGTCACCGCAGTCGCTCTATCATGCGATGCTAGCCTTCGTGTCTTTCTGTTTAGCGGCTAGCTCGATTTACGCTATTAACGATGCCATCGACCGAAATGCCGATGCGTTACATCCGACCAAACGCTTTCGCCCCATTGCTCGAGGCGCGATTTCTCCCGCGACGGCCTATGCCCTCGCCGCCGTACTTATCTCCACGGCTTTGCTCATCGCTACCACGTTTCTAAACGGAACGGTCACAGCTATCTTAGGAACCTACTTCGTTCTGATGATGGCCTATTCTTTAGCGTTAAAAAACCAGGCCTTGTTAGACGTCATCATTCTGGCCACTGGCTTTGTGCTGCGTGCCTGGGCGGGTGCGGCTTCAGTAGATGTCGTTGCGTCGCAATGGCTAATCGGCTGTGTATTCACGCTCTGCCTCTTTTTTGGTTTTGGAAAAGGCAATGCGAACTCTCCATGCTAGGCGACGAAGAGACAGCCGCGAAGCACCGGCCGACGCTAATCCGTTACACACCGCGATTGCTTAGCCATCTTCTAACCACTTCCGCAGCCGTTGCGGTCATGACTTTCCTAATCTACACCATGGAACCCGGACGCGTCGCAACCCCGTTCCATAAAGAACATTTATTCTACACCTTGCCCATCGTGATCTACGGTATTTTCCGTTACACCATGTGCGCCGAATTGGGCAAGTTCGCCGGGCCTACGGAAATCCTGCTCAAAGATAAAATGATGATCGCCAGCATTGTACTTTGGCTATCCATCGCGATGTTTATCGCTTATCACGATCCTATCGTAACAGCCATGGGGCTGGAAAGACTAACCTGGGATCCGATTCCCCAGCCGTGAAACGGCACTATAGTTTTCAGCGCATACCTCAGGCCCGGTGGGATCCCGCCCATCGAGCAAACTCTAATCTTCTACAACATGAGACTTAAACGCTTCGCGATATGAGGCCCAGCTAGACAGATCGAATGTCCCGTCAGCAGACAGGCACTCGACAGCGGCATAAGCCATAGCTAGCGCATGGTGGGTATTGTCGTGGGCAAAAAGACCTTGCCTACCGAAAGTTAAGACATGATCCAGCGTACTCGACCAGTCATCGAGCGCTTGGAAATGTTTTTCGTAGCCAGTCAGATAGACCGGATACGCATGGGGCAACCGACGCGTGACAACCTCGCGAACTCGACTTTTCACTGGCAAGCCAGATTGCGACAAGGCATCGCACATCATTTCACCTAGCTGCTCGTCCGTCGAATTCCACACCTCATCGCCAACCTGGCAGGGAATTTCTCCACAAAGCACAGTACAATCCGCAGGCTCTTTCCGAACGCTATAATTTTTCGGCTCCGATAGTCTGGTCAATTTAATATGGGCCTCAGGAAAATAATGCGCATCAAAAGGTGTGAACTGAGATTGCTCAAGAACCAGATAGGCCAGAACCATCGCCCGCGACGATAAGCCATCTGCCGCCTGTAAAACCGATTGATCTGGCGTCGGCGAAATAACCTTAGACAAAACCGCCAAAGGAATCGTCGACCAAACATAATCAGCTTCGATTATTTCATCTTTCTCATCGACACGCACATGCACTTGATGCGGACTGCCCATTTCGATTTTCGTAACGGACGCCCCCAATCGCAACGCAGCCCCTTCATCCTTAGCCGCTTGGGCAATCGTATCACAGATTTGGCCAAAGCCTTTCCGCAAATAATAAAATCGCCCCGAACCAGGCGGCTTCAAACCCGGTACCGCTGAGAGAACTTTTTTCACCATCTTCCCTAGCGAACCCGCAGACACACGCCGACGCGCCTGAATCGCGGATAACACCTCAGGCTCTAAGCCCCAAATTTTTCTGGCATAGGGAAAGTAAAAGTCTTCACATATCGTGCGGCCCAAACCCGCGCGAAGCACCGTAGCGAATGTTTCTTCCTGCGTTTTTTGACTGCCGGAAAATATTTTCTTGACGGAGTCACAAGCCACGCCAAATCCAAACGACCAAGGCAGCCGCAACACCAGATCAACAGGCTTTAATGGAAAGTGAATCCATCGGCCACGCAATCGAATACGACCGTGACGAGGTCGATCAAGAAGGTCGTCGCCCAATAGCTTTCGCAAGTCGTCAAGAATATGCGCGTCGCAGGCGGGATGCAATCGATGGCTACCAAAATCTACCGGGATACCAGCTAATTCAAAACTACCTGTATTACCGCCAACCTGGCCAAGTTTTTCTAATACCACCACGTTGGCTTTGTCTTGAAGACACAACTGCCACGCCGCGCCAAGCCCAGCAGGTCCACCTCCAATAATTACAACCGTTGGCTTTTTCATAAATTACTCAATCGCAACAAAATATATTTAACGTTGGCTAATAGTCTCGATCATGCCCGATTGCACAATCGTATCAGCTACACTCACCGCCACTTGTCTGGCACCTTCTGGCGTATAATGCACGTCATCCACAAAGTACTTCAAACTCTTTTCAACACCAGATTCCGCATCCGCAAGCCAAGTGTTTTTCTCATCCGCAATGCCCCGCGTGATGGCGTGAATTTCCTTCATCGCCCGCCGTAGTGACTGCCCCGTGGGATATTCCTGATGGAAATAATCGTGACGCACCAGGCTAAAGTACTTCCCAAACTTCAGACGTCGCAACTCCTCAATAGGCATTTCATCTTTGAAAATCGATGGCTGCAATACCAGAACGACGTGCGGTGTATCTCGCTTTACCAGCTCAACCAGCGTACTTAGATGTTCCTCATATGCAGGCAAGGACAAGTAACGAGTCAATGGATAATCCATTTCTTTCACGCGCTTCGCATAATACCAACGCTTAGCAGCCCGTGCGAAAAACCCTCGCAGCGCAACCATTTCATAAGGCTCAGGACGAGCGGCCCCCATAGCTGGGCCGTAATAATGCGACCACAATTCATCGTATTCGCCCATTCCAAAACGACCCGGCGTAAACGATCGACACACGTCATTAATCGCGTGCATAATGACCACGACATCAGGCTCCCACCGCCGACAATACGTCACATAATTGATAAGCGAATGCTTCGTCGTGTAGTATTCCTTACCCGCATTAAGCACTTCGATGGTCGTATCTGGATAACGTTCGTCGAGAAATTTCTTCACGAAAGTTGGATACTGGTCCTCATCCCGCGCCTTGCCCCATTGCGTAGTCGAACCGCCAAGAAATAATATCCGCACCGTACCCGCAGCCTTCTCTTTTAGCACGTCATCAAAACGAGGCGGCGGATTTTGTAAAAAAGGATCAAAGGGGTGTACCTGCGAATAGTAATAATGAACCGCACACACCGCGTACAACATCGCTAGCACGCCCGCGATAGGAACCAACATAAACATCATTCGCTTTACAAACACAAAGCGACGAGCCATCGCAGGTAATAATGGAATCACAAACGGAATAGCCATCAACGCCAGAAACAGGTAGTAGCCACGATTGAGTGGCGCGGGCACTACCGTCTCAGGCTGATACCAAATCCAGCCTGCATATACCGCAGCATAAGCTCCCACATACAGCAAATACATTAACCATGATAACGCAATTGGCATTAGCAGTTCCGAAAATTCAACACGCGGGAAAAGTCTTAAAATGGGGTGGCATGGGTAACTCCAGGTTTCGATGCAAATCGGAACATGGACATACCCGTGAAGATTGTATGTAACCTACAGAAATTTTTCATCTTCAAAAAATTAAATGTGATTCACTTATTCAATACCGACGATAACCTAATTCACCTTAGAAGCAATCAACTCAATCATAGCTCCCACATCAGCAAGCCCGGCTACTTCCCCCGTGTTAAACCGAACTTCAAACGTCTGCTCGAGCGCAACAAGCAACTGTATATGCGTCAACGAATCCCAATCCAAAACATCCTTGGCTGTGGTTTCTGAACGAACGACCAAATCAGGTTCATCAAAAACCTCGCGAAAGGTCTCAGTTAATTTTTCCCATATCGCTTCTTGATTCATAGTAACCCATCGTTGCTAAATATAGTACATCTCATCAAACTCTTATCGCGCACCGCCACACTAATCGACGTTCTAACTCCCAAGAGTTTAATAATCGTCCACTATCGCAATCGGTGCCGAAAATGGATCATAATTTTCGATAGCTAATCCAAACTTCTTACCGCCGTCGTGCATGTCGCCAGCGTCCTGAAAACCTAGCGTAGGATAAAGATTTTTCACCAGCCCATTTTTAGGCGTAGGCAAATACATTCCCTGAAGACTTACCGCCCCTCGAGACCGTGCCATATCCACCACATGATTCAGCAATAGCATCTCAACATTTCGTTTCAATACGCGGCAGCTCATGAGCCAAAGTTCAATCTCAATAACTTCGTCAACATGCTTACCAATCAGTACTGAGATCAATCCGTTATCGCCAAACCGGTCAGCCAACCGCACATATACCGTCACATAACTATCGTCGTTCATAATGGCTTCAACTTGAGACCGAGTCAGTCGCAGCGTCGTCAAGTTGAATTGATTACTCTTATTGATAAGTTGCGTAATACGCTCAATGTGTTTTTTTTCAAACGGACGAATCACAGCTCGTTGGTCTAAGGATTTCAAATAATCCTGATAGTCCCCTGCTGACTCTTGAAGTTGGCTGCGCTCAGCATTCTGTTGATACTGCTGCGTTCGTGCTTGATCTTCAGCGCTGATCGACATAACTTCAAAACAGCCTGCGTCATCTAAAATCCTGGGATAATCAGCAGGGTCATCGGATAGCTCAACGACCCGCACCTCCGGCCATCGCTGTCGAACGTGTTCGCGCTCCGCAGGATTGTCATCCACAAAAACCATCACGCTTAATCCGATATTAAGTTGCGAAGCGATAGCTGCGATATTGTCGGGCTTAGGCTCCCAATTAGCGACAAAGGCAACGAAATCATCTCGCTTGAGAACCATATCCGACAATTCTTGAAAGGGTGCTAACGCATTCGCCTCTTCATTTTTACTACACACCGCAAGCATGACGCCCCGCTGTTTGAGTTTTAGTACATATTCCTGAAAAGCCTTGAACGCTTCACCGACGGCATCCCCTTCGCCGATACGAATCCCCTCAACCCCATCATCACCAACGACTCCGCCCCAAAGCGTGTTATCCAAATCCAATACCAAACACTTGGCCGAACATCCAAACAACGCACCAACCATGCGCGCCAGATTGCGAACGTAGGGTATCAGACAATCAAACGACACCGGCTGTTTAGCATGAAACCAATATCGCGGATCAAACCAGTTACGCACACCATACTGATTAGCCAATTGCGCAACATCGTTGATATGCACATACGCAGGCGATTTTTCACCCAAACGAAGATTCACGCGTGCCAAAAACTGGCTCGACTCCCAAGGCGTCTTCGCAGCGAGATTCCCCATAGGTCGTGTTGGCATGGCATGGAAGTTGTCAAGGATAATTTCGCAAGATGTTTGTTTATGAAGTCGCGCACAAAGGTTAAGCCAATAATCAGCCACCTCATCAACCGTGTGATTCACAGCATTTACATCGTCCCCCGACTTAGGCCAGCGTGGAATATTCGCCGCAGTCACCATCAACAACGCCACATCCGGCTTAAACGCTATCGTCTCACTCGTAGGGTCCAAAATTTCCTGAACAAACGTGTTGTATTCGCTGCATTGAAGAACAACATCCAATCCCTGCGACTCAATGAGTAACCGCAAAGGATCTTCCAACAGCTCTGTTGACGCCCCACCAAGAACCGCTATCCGCACCACGCGGCGCGAACCAGGCCGTTGACCAACATCACCCAACTTTTTTCTTAAGCGACACAAGCTTGTCAGTGACGGGTAATCTGACACCGTATCAGCCAGCGCCATGAGACGCGACCACGCGGATACATAATCTTTAGCCTTGATAGATGCTTTTAATTGTTGCATTAATTACTTGCTCGCCGTTGACGATTCAAAAAGGTGTTCCATCATAGACATCACATCACCGCCCCCGCTGTTATGGGCAGATTGCATCCCGTTATCTCATGCCCATCTTGAGAGGTAAACCAAATAATTGCCTTAGCTACTACCACCGGGTCAATCCACGCCTCGCCAGGAAGCGATTCACGCATCTGATCCAGCATCAGAGACGGCAAATCTTTCAGCAGACCAGTATTCATTGCCCCCGGCGATATCGTGTTCGCCGTAATTCCGCGTCCCACATATTCCGCAGCCAGGCTTTTCATATATCCCGCCAGCGCATACTTCGCCGCAGTATAAGCCGCGAAACCCCGTGGCGGAGTCCCCATCACAACCGACGACAGCACCGCAATGATTTGTCCGCGCCCGTGTTTTGACATGCGCTTGAGCAAAGGCTGCGTTAATTGCACGATGGTTTTTAGGGAGCCATCCATCTGCCTCTGATATTCATCCCACTTCACCCGCTGAATAGGCTGAATATCCATAGCACTAGCCGCGAGGTGGACAATGGCATCCGGACAAAATTCAGCGCCAAGCGTATCTAGTAATTTTGTTACTTGCGAAGCGTCAGCTAGGTCACAGGCGTGAACCACAAGGCCATCTTTTTCACCAAGCCATGCGTCCTGCAACTCTTTAACTCGGCTATCTTCTCTACGACAAATCCCCACAACCTGCCAGCCAGCTTCGCCCGCGAGCTTGGTCAATGCTTGACCCACCCCACCAGCGACACCAGATATTAACATCGTTGATTTATTCATCATCGCTCTCAACACGAACCGTAGCCGACCCTCTTGCACGCACTTCTTCGCCGCAAGTGACAGACATTTTCATCATCACCACGCCCTGCGACGGATGAATACTTTTCACACTACCACTCACAACGACCGTATCTCCAGGATATGTCGGCGCTACAAAATCCATTTTCAAGCTCAGCAGAAAACTCCGTCGCCCAGGTAGATGCACGCCAATCAACTGCGAAACCAAGGCCGCTAACAACGCGCCATGCACTACCCGGTCACGATGCCCTTGCGACTTTGCAAAATCAGCATCCACATGCAAAGGATTTGCATCCCCCGACAATCGGGCAAACGCGTCAACATCCGCGGCTTCAACGCACCGCTCGAAACTAGCCGAGCTGCCAACCGTCAACGTATCTAATGTCCATTCACCAATCGCCATCAGTGCAAGCCTCGCGGTACAACTTTTGCAAGATGATTTTAACTTTTCGCATTACAACCATCAACTTTGAACCATTACTTAGATGAAAACACGTCCTCATCTTCCAAAAACGCTATCACCTTAGTCGTCACACGCTGCGCCCCCGCCAACGTCGCATGACCCACATCATAATACTCACTCGCCTCAAGCATATTCCGCAGGTCAAGATATGGTGTATCGCCGATCGCCTGCTGAATTATATCCTGATAACGCTCGTATCTTCCGGGATAATAACCCGCACGATTCATCGGATGCTCAGGCAGGTTTACGACATACAACTCGATGCCCAATCGATCAACAACAGCTAACAACCGAGCCAACCGACCTCTAATCATTTCCGCAGCATCATCAGGCTGCCATTGATGCACTTCATACCAAAACGAAGACGTCGCGTTCATCCACTCCGCCATCGCCTCTTGCCGCATAGGCCGAAGATTATGATATTTATAAGGCATCGTATAAATGCGAAGCTTTCGATCCACACGATCTAACATGCCTTGAGGCTTATATTGATAACTCATCCACGCAGTCGAAAAATTTTCTTTATCAGCTTCCTCGTTATGATTATTTCTTGAAACAGGAGACCACCGCAGCGCCTGACCAATCAAGCCAGCCTTAAAACGTTTCTGCTGTTTCATCAAGAACCGACCGCGCGAAGCCATACTCTGAGCCAATGACTTCGACTCAAGTGTAGGGCCGTCCTCACCATCAACCACTGTAAACTCAGCACTATACCGATTTATCGCAGCTACCAACGGCGAACTGTTTTCTGGGATGTTCGCCACAAATCGAGCCGTAAGTCCCAGCACCATCACTTTCGGCATCGCCTCTTGGCCAAACGCTCGCTCGACATATTCCAGCGTTAGCAAAAAGTCATCCATCGTGCCCAGACTCAGCGCTCCTTGATAAGCCTGCAACTTCGGAAAACGCTCATCAAAATCCTCGGCTAACAAATCCTCCCGCGCTTCACTAGGCCCGACCAACCACAAACGCTCTTTCTCGCCGGGCGTAAAAATACTCGGTAGCATATATCGCAACACGTCCTCATCACGCCAGGGATAAACCTCTAGCTGACGCTCAACATTCCCAGCGATAGCCATCAAGCCGACGTTGATACCAAGGTACAATACCAATACCACGCCCACAGCTATCGAAACTTGGTTAAGTTTTTTAGAATCCCGTATAAACAAAATCTAATTCCGTAGCCGCGAATAAAATCAACACCAATAGCAGCGCCGTTGCGGCTACCAATCGCCATATCATAGACTTATTCATAGGCCCAACAATCTCGCAAACACGCGCATCGCCAAACCAGCGTCTAATCGAAAAAACACCAATGACAATGCGACTGCAGTCAATGTCGCAACAACGCTCAGCAGATGTACCATGCGCCTCTGCCGCCACTTCCGCAGCCAAGGCTTCCCAAATCGTTTCGCCGCTAAAGATTCCCACGTCCTAAATACCACAAACAATAGCCCATGCACCAATCCGAACAGTAGAAAACTAATCGTCGTACCGTGCCATAAACCTGACACTACCATCGTAAGTAGCAGCGCCGCATTCATAGCTAGCAGCGGCCGCGCACCAAAAAATGAGGATGTCAACGCCTTCTTATAAACCGGCGTAAACACATAATTCGTCAGCCATTGCGTGAGCGAGCGATGAAACCGGAACCAAAAGTCTGAGATATTTCGGGCTAGGAACGGCTTATCAAAATTCTCTGGCGGACGAATCCCCATCAAACTCCCCAGCCCAATCACCACATCACAGTATCCTGCGAAATTAAAATACAGAAAAAAGTAAAACGCATACACTCGCCCCATAAGCGTCAGCCGGGAGACCGTCAAAAGATCAGCCGAATCTAAAAGCGCATACGCCCCAAGTCGATCAGCAATCACATACGCCTTAACTAATCCAACCAACACGCGCAATACCGCATCAATATGCGCCGTCATTGTCGGCGCAATCGCTTGCTCACGTCCCGACCATTGAACCGCGTAATCCTGATACCGCTGAATCGGCCCCATCATGAATGTCGTAAAGTTCAGCGAATAATTACTATATGTAAGAAAATCGATCGGACCAAGCGTACCGCTGCTTGCCTCAATCATCACATGAACAATTTTGAAAAACAAAAAGCTCAGGCCAACGGTCGCAAATTGGTTATGCGAAATCGCGTTCGCAGGAAGCACCCAGCCAAGAAAATCGTAGTTGCGCAAATAGACAAAAAATAATATATAAACCGTTAACCCGACGGGAAGCGACAGCCGCGAGCCTCGCAAAATCCACTGCACCAAGACGTAGCCAAAAATAATAAACAGCACGGTAGACACCGCACCTTCAGGAGACAGCAACATGCCACCGACAAACAACACATTCGCAGCTAAGAAAACTAACTGACGAGCAGCGCCACCCAGCACAGCCAGGCACAGCGCCGACGCAATCGCCAGGCCAAGAAACGACGGTGACATAAGCGAAAAGGGCATAAACTAAGGCTTTATCGGTAACATCTTTTTCAGAAACGTAATAGCAGGCGCGTTATCAAACTCATGCCCCATCGATTCAGTGATGTAGTATTTCAATGCGCCCGCTGAGCCAGCTACGTCGTAAATTTTCTTAACCGCTTCGTAAGTGGGCATCGAACCGTCATTAAACGCAGCCGAATGTTGCACCACGTCCGTATCCAACCGCCCCCACTGAACCAACATACCTCGAGGCGCAATAAGCCCCATGCAATCACTGAAAGATAGCCACTGCCCCAATTGAGGAATCGCTTCATAAGCGTCATGCCGACTATGCAAAAAATTATGCGCGTAATCAGTCACACAACCGCTAGCTACAACTACATCAACCCGATCATCCAACGCGGCTAGATATATAGCTGTCTTACCACCAGAACTAAAACCTACAACGCCAACTTGATCCGCAGCCACTTCATCCCGCGATTCGAGATAACTAACACCATTCATAAGATCGCCGACTACACCACCCATAGCCGTGCGACCGCTGTTGAGCAAGTGAGCGACATAAGAATCAAGCACAACAAGATCGCCGTCATGGGTCATGCGCCCCAAATATCCAAACCCACGAACTTCCATCGTCAAAACAACATAACCCGCCTCCGCAATGCGCAATGCGTTGGCATGTTGATAATCCTCAACAATACCGCCAGTAGCTACAATGCCACGGCTATGACCCGGCACAACAACAACCGCCGGTCGCGTGGCATTCACATTCGGCAAAAACAAAAACGCCGGAACCTCCGCACCGTCAAGCCGAGCAAAAACCAATGTCTCGCGCATAATCGTACCAATTTTTTCGCTGGCGACCACACGCACGCTAAGCAAATCCGACATGGGCGAAGGATGAATCAACGTTCGCAGCTTTTCTTTGCCTGCTTGCTGCCAGATTGTTAATTCAGCTTGATTCGTAATGTTTTCCGGAAATCCCAACTCCGGCGTCAACATCGGCGCTTGATATTCCGTTGCTATAGAAAGCTCCGGAATCGGATCGCTGATGTCAGCCACTTGTTTCCAAAAACTTCCAGGCAAACGATAATGTACCATCCCCCACACAAGCATTGAAACAGCACCTATAAAGGCAGCGCTTAACAAAATAATAGCGACAAGAAGCCGCCTGGAATTCTGAGAAGTAGGGTTAGCTGGTTCAGTCGTCATAAAAGAAAAAGGGAATGCGAAGTCGGCAACAATTTATATTAAACAACGAAAGGAATGAATCTAGTAGTTTCGGTGCAATACGCTGCATAGCCTTCAAGTTCGTCCATCAACATCGTCTCTTCCTGAACAGCCTTGCGCATTACAATCGGCATCAAAAGAAAAACGCCCAGTACCAACCAACTATTCAGCGCCAGCTCAAGCCCGCACAACAGCATCAAATCGCCGGTATAAATGGGGTGTCGAATAAAACGATACAGCCCGCGCGACACCACACGTTGCTTCTCAATCACTTGTGCCGTTTCGATGTCAGACCAATTATCGCCTAACTGCGTGCGACCCAGGATAGCCACCGTCAATCCAAACATATACAGCACCGTACCGACAACAACCAATACGGATGAGTCATCTGCAATTATTAAAAAAGCTAGCCACGACTGATCTGCTATCCAAGATTCTGGAATCATCGTTTGAGCCAAGATACTTAACAAAATCGTCAACTTGCACGCCTTCACAAGCTTTGTCTTCAGCGGCAATGGACCTGAGTCATTCACATGCTTTCCGCCCTGTCGTCGCTTGAGAAAAATCCACACGAGCTTATGCCCGACCAGCCCAGCTAAAAGAAACACGCGATGTATCATGATGAGGTTCATAATGTGTTAAGATTTATTTTCCACAGCGTCAGACTCAACCGTCGCTCCAGGATGATATTCAAACGCATCCTTCGTATCCACCCCGGCTATGTTGTTGGCATTAAGCCTGCCTAATCGCGTCGCTAGCGCATCGCCAAGCATACCAATTAACAGCACCAACAGCGCACTCAACAATCCCAGGATTGCAGTAATTGAGATATTCTTATCCCCCGTCACCCACAAATCGACGCACGTTTTGACAATACCATATGAAAAACAGACACCCACAATCGGTAAAAACACACGCAAAGGCCGAAACAAAATAGCCATGCGCAGTATCAACACTAGAAAATTACCAGCATCCATCGCGACAATTTTTGATTTCCCCGTGCGCTGCAAATAATCAATCGGGATATACTCCAACGTATACCGATCACAAAGCATCGCCAGCGTAATCGTTGTCGTCCAACTGAACTGGTCCGGCAGAATAGAAAAATACTGCATCACGATATTACGACGAAACACACGCAAGCCGCTGTTAAGATCAGGAATACTAAAGGCCGTCACATAGTTAGCCACCATATTCAAACACCATTTCGCAGGCCTACGAATTAGCGGTATATGAACATTATCACCAGTCCTTGCGCCAATCACCATATCCGCCCGGTCCAGTGCCTTCAGCATGGCAGGCAAATACTTCGCCGGATACGTTCCATCCGCATCGGTAATAGCTACGATATCATGCTTCGCTGCGGCAATGCCCGTCTTCAGAGAAGCGCCATATCCCCGATTGCGACGATGGCGAATCACGCGAACACCAGCCGCGTGGGCATTGTCTCCGGTATCATCGGCTGAACCATCATCCACGACAATGATTTCAGCCTCAATGCCCTGCTTCTCCAGTGTCGCCTTGAGTTCTTCAAGAACAGGCGCGACCGCTGGCCCTTCGTTGTACGCTGGTATCACTATACTAATTGGTAACGACATAATTTTTTCATAAAAAGACGGCTAATCCATTGACCGCTAAGTTTACATTTATTCAGAAACACTAAATCCAGAAGCTAATCGCTTACTGCCCCTGAGTTACTTTCATCGACCCGGCAAGCCTGCGACGACACACATTTATTTCCCCACCGCCTAACGTGCCGTAAAAGGTCTTTTCTATCTCAAATTCGTCCTTAATCACATCCCAAATTTCTGGGACGAAAGCCTTCAGTTGCGGATCCAGCGTATAAACCAACCGCAATCTATCGTGCTTACTCATCAATAACCGAAGCTCCTCAACCGTCCTAGGCCAAGACCACTCCGGGGCAAAATATATACGATACGCTTTACCCGCCAGCCCCACAGCCACCACTTCCTCATCCGCGACCCGAGTCTGCTCTACATAATCCTTCGCGCCGATATAATCCTGTTTAGGCAATGCGTAACATCGCGGAATCGTGTACGCCGAACCCGCAATCACCATCATGGCTGCGACAGTTGCTAAACGCAAACTCCAAACCTCACGATTCGACGACCGCACACAAACGCGCACCAAACCATCAACCACAATAAAGCCGCCGCGAATTGCTACGAGCAGCAAAAACCCCATGCAAAAGAAGAAGAATCTAGGCCAAAGGTTATGCTGGAGCGCAATCATTGAACCGCCACCAAGCAGCGCAGGCAACACCATAAGCAGTCCCGCCCGCCAATCACGTCGCGTCATACTCAGCCAGCCAACCAACATCACCAGCACGCACACCATCAGACCAACACCCATAACACCAGTATCCGCCAATCTGCGAACGGTTTCCTTCACCACCCACATCAGATTCGTCCACTCCGAATCGCGCGACTCTTCGTGCAACGCGCTACGAAAAAATTCTGGAAGCGAAACCGCATACAATTGCAATGTGGCCGTCGCAGCAAGCACATACGTCACAATTCCCTTAATTGCAAAGCCCGAATCTATTTCGTTGGAAGATCTCGTCTCGCGGTTAAATATACCACCCAGAACCATGATGGCATAAACGAAAACCTGCGCAGCAATTACAAAAGCCATCGTCATATGCACCCATAATCCCAGGCTCATACTCACGCCATACCACACCCACCATCGCCGACCGCCTCGCTCTAAAGCCTCAAGAAATAGCCAAGTGGACAGCATCGAGAAAAATAGCAAGCCGGAATAACCACGAGCGTTTTGAGAAAACCAGATATGATGATACGAAAATGTCATCAGCCCCGTCGCCAGTAACGACTCGCGCGTCCCCACAACCTTTCGCCCTAGCAAAAACATCGCAGCAATACCAGCCACACCAAACATCACCGCCGGAACCCTCGCCGCAGCTGCACTTTCACCGAACACCGTAAAGGACAAACTACCCATCACGGAAAATAACATGTGCTGATTCTGCGAAGAAAATGTCGCCACAACCTCGGATAGCGGCAAACGCAACAATTCCACTACGGTCATAACTTCATCAAACCACAGACATGTGTCTAAACGATAAAGTCGAAGCGCGGTCCCAATGATAAGTAAGCCCAACAAGGCCAGCATCACACTACGACCACATGATGGATCCACGTTATTAGTTTTTGATTTTGCTTCGAACGCTAAACCTACATCAGCTTCACGACCAATCCAACCCAATGCAAGTAACGCCACCCCATGAAAAACTAACAGCGCACGAAAAAGCGCAGGCCCCCAGGCTAGTTGACCTTCAGAAGTCCCCAATAAAAACTGTTCGATCGAAGAACTAGAAAATAGCCCCCCTCCAACAGCCAACAATACTCCAACTACTATTAAAGCAGGTTGAGATCGCCTAGTTGATGTATTAGCTATAGACATGCGACCGCCTAATCACCAAGATAGCCTAGCGAACGAAGCTTACGCAATTCATCCACGCTAAACGAATCATCATCATCGTTGCCCCGCGAAACATAATCCGGCTGCAACGCCCACTGCTGCTCAAGTAATTCCAAAAGCTTCTTACCAATCTCTGGTTCTTTATCCAAAATGTTCGTAGCCTCGTCTGGATCATACGGTAAATCGTAAAGCTGATGATTCCCATCAGAAGACCACACAAACTTATACTGATCCGTTCTTACGCATCGCAGGTGTGAAGTGAAATCAGCCGTATCTTTTTTAAGCCCCACAACACCAGCCATGCGTTCAAGATGGCCATAATACGGATGCACCTGCGAAAAAGTTTGGTCACGCGCCTCAAACTGCGCAGGCACTAAAGTTCGTCCCGGCAAATCGCTCATAGATGTTCCATGCCCCAGGACATTCAAAATTGTAGGTACAATGTCGACAGTCTGGCACATCCCCTTCACACGAGTCCCAGCCGGGAACTGCTTAGGATATCGAACAATTAATGGCACATGGATCAGATGATCGTTCACCGCAAACACATGATCCCACCGGCCAGCTTCGCCAAGATTTTCGCCATGATCCGCCGTGACAATCAGCAACGTATCGTCAAGGTCTACCCTCTCTGCAATCAAATCCAACACATGTTGAAGCTCGTGATCTTGATAAGCCACGCTCCCCGCATACATCGCCCGAACACAATCGGCATCACACGTCGAATGCGACGCCCCAGCCAACCAATGCGGACCATAAAATCGCCCCGACGCCCGCGTCGCAGAAACATACCCCGCGCAAGATGGCAAGTGTTTCTGCCGCCATTTCATCGGAGGATACAAAGGCCAATGCGCTTCCATCAAATTGATAAACAAAAAGAACGGTTTTTCATCATCATACTTATCTTCAAACCATTCCTGAAGCACTTGTCCCGTCTCAATCACACCATGATCAGCCCACTTCGACGGCGCACCTAACTTCATCAACACATCATGAAACGCCGAACCGCGAACCCTGTCCCAAGTTTCCAAATGATCGGTAAAACCTTGCAATTGGTTACTGTTTTTCAGATACACATTACCCGCTAGAGAAACAGTTTGATAACCTGACGCCCCCAGCATTTCAGCCAGGGTTAAAAATCCGCCATCCAACCAGCGATGATGCTCGAAACTACAGCCATGCGTCTTGGGATACAAACCTGTAAATAGCGAGGCATGAGACGGAACCGTCCACGGCGACGTGCTTATCATATCTTCGTACACGACGCCTTCGCTTGCGAGCTTATCAACAACGGGCGTCAAACCTCGATCATCGCCATAACAACCAAAGTGATCGCGCCGCGTGGTATCCAGAACCACCATGACGATATTGGGCGATTGTTTTTCTTCGCCCTGAATTCTAGATGTCTTGCTATCTTCGACTTTGGCGAAACTAGACCAAGCCGGTGAAGCTGTGCCCAGAAATTGTACAGCTATCAGCACGACGACTTGAACACCGGCCACAGCCAAGCATTTCTTTAATGACTGCCGCTGAGCAAAGTATACAACAGCTAGTGTGACGGCGATGGCCCCCATTCGTGTCAATGCGCCTTGCGAAGCTAGCCCATAAGCAACGATAAGAGGAACCAACCACGCCCCCGCAGCTACGATAGCCACGCCCCGCTTGAGTACGGCTGCGCCGCGCGAATCATTGAACCGGTACATCGTCCACGCCAACAGCCAGGGTACGGGAACCGTGGCTAGTAATTGCCTGCCGGTCATTATTTTGAAAAACACAATTTGTGCAGCCAACCCGCAGGCCACAGCCACCAACGCAGCCAGGCTGGGCTTTGGATTTATAAATCTAGCCAGAAAAACCATGACCGCAAAAGCGGGTAAACCAAGCAATGCCCCAAACCCCGCGAACCAAAGCACCAGTTGCGAAGCTTCCGAAGCTGGCATGGCGTTTTGATGAACCAGCAAATCAACGCATAGAAAAAACGCCCCGTACACGCCCCCCACACCAACACCAGCCAGTACCGCATCTACCATACAAATTGGCTGCGTACTGCTTTGTATTCCTTGACTAGGTGCGCTTTCCGAAGCGTTCATGATTTTTTCCGATAAAAAGTGAAATATTGAAACGGGCCAGCGTCGCTAAGGCGAACCGATTGCAATTTGTAAGTTTCATGAAACGCCGGAGTCGCCCAAATCTCATGCTCAGAGCGTAGACACAAATCACGCTCTATATCTTCTTCACTCATCGGCTCGCGACCTACCGCGACATTCCCCAACAAAATAAACTCTGGCTTCTTCGATAAAACATACGCCCCGTCACCCTTTTCGTGACCGGCTCGGCCTTTACCAGGTTTTTTTGTCGGTACACGGGCGATGTGCTGATCGGTCAAACCCAACATATCAATCACGCTGCGATTAGAAAAATACGAGATAGCCCCAGCCGGTGTCGAAGCGATGACATCATCTTCCTCAGAATTCTCCGCCAGCCACCTGCCCGCAGCCGAGCATCGCTCTATAAAATAATTATCAAAGTGATGATACGGCGCGATGGCTTTATTAGCATATCTCAGCACATGATTCGACTGCTGCGTACCCAGCCCAGCCGTCAGCAATACAACAGCAGTTAGCGCGATGCGCAACTTTAGCCAAGAGACCTCTTGAGAATGCGCCTTCGCCCAGGACATAATCTCATACAATCCAGTGGCTGCCAACATGTAGAGAACGGGCATGATATATCCAAAGAATCGAAAGAAAGCCAGACCGTCACCACCGACTTGAATGATGTAAGCGAACCAACCAAGCGCAATCAATATGCCGCCGCGTACCCAAGGCGCAGCGTCACGCTTGATCCAGGAAAACGCGATAAGCGTCATCCATAATGCGCCGCCATATAGCGAGAGAAAATGTTTGGTATAGCGAAGGCCGCGCATATACAAATCAAAGCTGCCGCCGACTTTGGCGTAATAAGTATTGGGTAATGGATAGCCATAATACCACATGCGCCAGCCAATATAGGGTACGAGCACAGAGAAAAATACGCCGCACCAGATAATAGATCGCCGGTTTATTGGTGATTCACCTCGTTTTATATGCTCGAAAATTCTAACGACACTAAATAATGCGAACCATACAAAACCATCGCCGCGCACCAGCGATAATAGCGCAATTGGAATAACCGAACCTAACGCACCCTGGCCTGTGCGGAATTCTTTGTCGTGCATAACTAATGCGAGAAAAATCAAGAAGGCATAAACGGTGCTGGCTAACCCGCCTGTTGACCATGCACAAAAAGACGAATTACAGGCTAACATCAACGGACCAGCCAACCACAACCAAGGCGATGCCTTAAAACTACGCCGTGCGAAAATGAACATCAACGCCAGAGTCAAAACGCCAAACGCTAATGAAATCGCTTGAGCCACGACGAGTAAATCAACACTAGGAATGATCCGTGCAATAATCCCCAAAGATAAAACCCATAGGAAATTTGTGTACCCCTCAACGCGGTCTCCCACGTTGTAGACTAAGCCATGCCCTTCAGCAAAATTATGCGCATAACGCAGAGAGATATAAGCGTCATCTACTACATAGCCGATGCTTAGCGCATGCCATAGATAAAGGCCAACTATGGCTACAAAACCCAACGCAACAATGGCGCTTGGCTTTTGAGATTCACCGGCAGTTAAAGAGGGACTATGGCTCATGGCGCGGGCTGTAACCAATTATTATCTCGAATGAAATGTTCGATTTCTTTTGCGGCGACTGCATTCCCTTTTGCGTTCCAATGGCCATCGTCCAGGAAATATACAAGCTGCCCCGTCGCGGCTTTCGTGTGCAGTGCATCGGTGAGATTAAGAAAAGCAATGTCGTTATCGAGTGCCCAGTGAGAAATTCGGTTAATCATACTCGATGGCGACCACGTCGAGGCCTTGGACCCTGGCTTAAAAGTACATAAATCATGGTATACGCGATACTTGATCGGCGCGAACGCGACCAGGAATTTAATGCCACGCTGCCGACATGCCAGTGAAGCTTTGGCGATCACATCAAGCCCACGATTTATGGACGCTTCATCTTTTGTACTTAGTTTCGCAGCGTTATAACCAAAGTACATTCGACCGCCTTCGAGCTGGCCGGGCATCGCCAGTACGCCAGACCGCTCCAACCCAAACCGTTGATCGCGCCTCGTCGGTAAAACTATGCGAGAAAGTCGAACATAAACATTTCGCAAGAAACTTCGTTTACGAAATCCGTGCATCTTCGAGACGAACTGATCCCAATCTTTCGTATAACGTTCGTATCGAAGTAAATCGCGGGTTAAATCATTCCCTTCAAATATCAACCAAACAACAATTTTCGTATCCACTGAAAAACCATATCGCTGCAGCGCGACAAGCTCCTGCTGCGGGCCATATGCAGATTGGCCAAGGTTAAGCACCCGACAATCCAGCGAGGCCGCTAACAATTCGCTCGCCATATTTTTCTTCAAAATTATCGGGGCTTCCACGAACGAATCACCCACGAGTACCATATCCGCAGATGTCATATCCGTGTCATTGCGAAACCCGTGCCAATCATATTCAACTTTTACAGGATAGGTTGTTCCTGTAGGCAATCCATACCAGGTGGCAAGGTCACCGCGAATCTCACCTTCAAACGCCCCGTGTGATTGATGCACATGAATCAGCTCCGGGTCAAGTCGATTCCTCGGATTCTCCCACGCCCGCCCACCTGGCGCAGATAGCACGAGGCGGTAATCAACCAGATTAGCCAAAGCCAAGGCTTCCAAAAACAAAATGAACAGCAACACCGAAAGACTTGCTGCGCATAACCTAAAAGCCCATTTACGCCTCGTCGTAACTTCGCCGACAACTTGCTCACTTTCAGAAATATTTGCGTCACTGGCCATGATGGTTTTGCATAACTCTTATATGTGCCGTGTTCGTGACACCTATACTGACCTCAGTCGCCGATATAGCCAATGCTTTTAAGCATTTCGATGGAATGCTGGTCCAGCGGTTTATCGTCCAACACTTCCGAATGCTTGTAATCCGGTTGCTGACGCCACCAAGCCCATAACCGCTCATCAAGCTGCTTGGCGATTTCAGGCTCCTGCATAATGACATTAAACGCTTCGTCCTTATCAAGCTTAATGTCATACAAAACATGATGACCATCTGACGACCAAATGTATTTGTAATCCTGATTTCTTATCACGCGAAGGTGTGCCGTCCACGAAGCGAGCGCAGCCTGACGCCCCAATGACCCCATAGAAGTCCGAAGTCCCCAGTGGTTTGGCCACCATTGAGCATATATGTCCTTGGTCGGCTTGAACGATGCAGGAACAATCGAGCTTCCTGGCAACTGTTCGATCGGACAGTCCACTTCCAACACATCAAAAATTGTTGGGACTAAATCAGTCAACTGACACAAGCCCGGCACACGTTTAGCCGCTGGAAATTGTTTCGGATATCGAATCATCAGAGGCACATGCAACAAATAATCGTTGACCGCAAATAAATGGCCCCAGCGTTTCGCTTCACCAAGATTATCGCCGTGGTCTGACGTGATGATGACCATCGTCTCATCGAGATCAACCTGCCGGGAAAGCATTTCAAGCATTTGGCCAATCTGTTCGTCCTGATAGGCAACTTCCGCCGCGTACATGGCTCGAACCAATTCAATTTTCTTTGGATCATCCTCCTGTCGTGCATGCCAGGCTAGCCCATCGTATTCTTTCGCACCCAAACGAGCGACTTCGAGATGACTTCGCCCTGGCGGAAGATGAGCATGCAGATACTTAAAGGGAGGCTGATGACGCTGATGAGGCTCCATGACATTCACAAACAGGAAAAATGGATTGTTCGGATCGTATTTATTTTGAAACCAATCTCCAAGCTCAATAACCGACGCGGCTGACCCCTTGTCCATCCAACGGGCGGGAAAGCCAAGCTGCTGTAATAACGGTGTAAGAATAAGTGAACCATTCAATTTTGGGCGGCGCAAAAATCGATGATAATCAAAGCCTTGATCGAAATTTGCCGTTTCAATCGTCACATTCGCCGTAATAGATACTGTTTGAAACCCTTGGTCCTTCAACATTTCAGGAAGTGTCAACAACGCGTCATCCAGCCATAAATGATCTTCTGAAGAAGCGCCATGCGTTTTCGGATAATACCCCGTAAACATCGACCCATGTGATGGAACCGTCCACGGCGCGGTCGAAAAAGCCTCTTCGTATAACGTGCTTTCAGATGCAAAGCGATCCAAATTCGGGGTCAACCCGCCGTCATGTCCGTAAGCGCCCAAATAATCGCGTCTTAGTGTATCTATAACGATTAGCACCACATTGGGATGTCCATTGCCTCTTCGAATAGCCAATGATTCAGGGACATTTCGCATAGGTTGATTGAACGTCTGAAACGACCAGGCAACCATAACTAGAAAACTTACAGCACATGTCACGGTGACTGCCGTAGCCATTTGCTGACACATGCGTCTTCCCAACGTGAGCCAAACACCAACCAAAGCTAACGACATAACGCCCACGAGCATCGAACTTTGAGGTAGACATCCAGACACGCGAGCGATACTGAGCGTCATCGCGGCACAAGCCAGCAGGAACCACCAGGCGATGGAGGTTCGCCAACTAACGCTTAGCCAACCTCTTGTGATAACCAGCGCCGTCAACACGGCAGCGGGGACGCTGATAATTGTCACCATTCGCCCGCAAACAATCAATGCAAAAAAGCATAACCCCATCCCCGCCATCAACGCGAGCATATGCCGCATCGACATCGGCCATCTGGCGAGGCGTTGTATGCAAATTGCACTAATGGCAAGTACGATTCCGAATCCGCCGCCCAGGGCCATATAAAAAATCATGGCGACTATTACAAAATCTACCTGGAGAAGTGGCGCTCGAAACATGACATCGTAAGCACCAGCCACGATTCCCATAGCTCCGCCCAGCATCAGGCCAGCTAGAACGGTTGGCCAGAACGTCGCGGTCGATTCTGAATTGGTTATTTTACGATTCATTAGCAAAGATTAAATTGTACTACATAATTTCGCATGGGCTAGTCGCCTATGTATCCGATGCTCTTGAGCATTTCAATGGCTTGGGCATCTAGCGGCTGATCATCTTCTGTTTCCGTATGTTGATAGTCAGGCTGCTCGTTCCACCATTTCCACAATCGCTCGTTAAGACGTTTTGCAATTTCAGGTTCCTGCGTGATGATGTTAAACGCCTCATCTTCATCATGCTTTACGTCGTATAAACTATGGCGGCCATCTGACGACCAAATGTATTTGTAGTCCTGCGTTCGCACAACCCTGTAATGGGCGGTCCACTTTTCGCGTGAAGCTTGCCTGCCAATGTTCTTGATTATATCCGGGAACATCCAATGAAAAGGCCACCATTGTGCAAATATCGCATCTGCCGGTTCAAATTTTTCTGGCACGAGGGATTGGCCTGGCAAATTTTCTACCGGACAGGGTATGTCCAAAACATCAAATACGGTAGGCAAAAGATCAGTCAATTGACACAAGCCGTTTATTCGTTTTGCTGGCGGGAATTTTTCTGGATAACGCATCAACAAAGGCACATGAAGCAAGTAATCGTTAATCGAGAATAAATGCCCCCAGCGCTTGGCTTCGCCAAGATTTTCTCCATGATCCGATGTGATTATCAACAAAGTTTCATCTAGATCAACGGTTTTTTTCAATAGCTGAATCATCCGTCCGACTTGCTCATCTTGATAAGCAACCTCAGCCGAATACATAGCGCGGGCAAGTTCAATTTTTCTCGGATCATCTACTTGGCTCGCGTGCCACGCAGTCGCGTCGTGGCCTATCGCGCCAAGTCTGGCGGCTTCAATTAAACTTCGCCCATGTGGCAATTGCGCCAGGCGATGCTTAATTGGCGGTTGATAGGGTTCGTGAGAATCCATGATATTAACGAACAAAAATAAAGGCTTTTCAGGATCATAATCGGATTGAAACCAATTTCCCAATTCGACAATCGAAGACGCTGACCCCTTATCCATCCATTGACAAGGTAAACCCAATAGCCGTATCAACGGCGTGAGCATTAGCGAAACCCTCGATTTTGGGGCATGGAGAAAAACATGCTGATCAAAACCTTTATCAAAATTAGCCTGCTCAATCGTCACATTGGCTACGACAGAAATCGTCTGATACCCCTCCAAACGCATCGCTTCGGGCATGGTCAATAATACGTCGTCCAGCCATAGATGATCCTGCGAAGATGCGCCATGCGTTTTCGGGTAAAAACCTGTAAACATGGAACCATGAGAGGGCACGGTCCAAGGGGCTGTTGAGAATGCCGATTCGTACACTGTACTTTCAGTAGCAAGTTGATCCAGGTTTGGAGTCAGACCACCGTCATGGCCATACACGCCGAGATAATCTTGTCTCAATGTGTCTAGCACAATAATCACGACATTAGGATGTCCGCTGCCACGATGATGGGGTGTATCTGGCAAATTACGCAACGATTGACTAAACGTACTTATCGACCACATCGCCGACAGAAGGATACAAGCCGTCGTACATACAGAAACGGCCTTTGATGATCGTTCACACAAACGCCTGCCCTGAGTCAGCACAGCGACCGCCAATGCCAAATATATGACACCTGATAGGAATATACTATCGGGCATAACTCCAGACGCACAGGCCAGACTTAAAGCGATAGCCACGAACAACGACAGCAACCACCAGGCAATCAATACGCGCCAGGTTACGCAAGGCCAACTTCTCACTATTAACAGAGCGATGAATATTGAAACGGGGAAAGCGACCAATGTCATTTTACGACCGCTAACGACTAACACAACGAGGCACATCGCCAACCCGGTCATCAAAGCTGCAATGTTTCGTAGAGTCGCGGGGTTATGCGTGATGCGCAGCGCCAACATCGATCCCAAAGCCATCAAAAAACCCGCACCGCTACCTACAGCCATATAAAAAAACATGACTACAGTAACGTAATCGGCCGAAATGTTAGGCGCACGAAAGACGATATCATAAGCGCCTACCACATAGCCGTAGGTAGCGCCAATCATCAGCCCAGCGCATACCGTTGACCAGACAGTCGCCTGTGGTTCTAAAATATTTGATTTATTATCCAAATTCATCATGGTTATGGTGTCAATCGAAACGCAGCGATATGTTCGACAACAAACGAAGGCTCACCATAGGCACGGCGAAGCTCATCTAGTCGATGTACATCTTCTGCGATTAATGATGTTATATACATGGGTCGCGCGAACCCCTTGAGATAATCGCGATCACTTTCGGTCATAGGCTGACCTAATGCCAGACTTTTCGAAAGGGCTGCCCGATACTGAAAATCGGCATACACGTCCGTCATGTACGAAGCCTGGTCAGTCAGCAGACATCGCTGCGTGAACGCGGGAAAGTCGGACACGTTGCACAGCCGTTTTGGCGCCTCCTCCGGCGATATGATAAAGATGGCATCTGGTTCTGTGTTTGCAGTGATCCAGTTATAAAATTGAGCCGTAGGTAAAGTCTTGTCCAGCCACGAGATGCCATCTCGATCGAGCGATACCTGCACAGGTGCGCGACCACGGTACGACGACATGATGAGTAGCGTGGTGGGTAGGAAAAATATAAACATCGCAATCACCCGCCATGTCACCAGCGACGAGCGATTGTCGGATTTTTCAGATGTTCTAAAACGCATGACAGCTCCAGATGCAGGAACAGCCAATAGCACCATCGCGGTATTGAACAAATTGTGCTCATTACCCGTGCGGCCGGTTTCGCTTAACGTGCCCGGCATCGCAAGTAATAGCGTTCCCACTATTAATAGAACAACGCCGGTGATCGCAACGCGGCCAAATCCGATAGATCGCGCGGGTAATTTTCGATAGCCAAACCACGCTAGCAGTGCGAGAATCGACATATTGACTAAAACAATTCCATATAATTTCCAGCGAAACGGGGCTATATGGATGCCGGAACTACTCCCCCCGGTTAATAAATGGGAAAAAGTTGGCCAGGCGATTGCCGCTCCCAGAATAATCGCGCCGCATGTCAGCAGCGTAGTATTCACGGGGTCGCGGGCGAGTGAATTTGGCGGTGTATCGTGCAACGGAAGCATTTGATTTATTATCAATCCACCAACCAACGCCCCGCCTGCCGCGAGTCCGATTAATGGATTAAAAGCTACGCAACACGCCGTCGAAACGCAAAGCAGCATGGCAGCGACGAACGAGCGTTTTTGAAATAGCCAATAGACGCAGCCGACCATGGCCAGGGTGAGCGTTAGGGCTAAGGGTCGTGACGTCATGTGCATGTAATAAGTAAAGTTTGGCCCATAACGATGATCCCCAAACTGTACCTGCAACAATAAAGGACTGATTACAACCGAGGCCGGTGCGTTCATGATCTGCGGACCATCACGAATTATTTTTGCCAGTAATACTAACCAGCCTAATCCGTTCGCACCCACCAACACGAGAAAACCGAGGCACGCGCCAGCGATTGAAGAACCCCACAATTTTCGACCCAATGCGACCGCGACAGCGACTAATCCCACTAAAGCGACCAGACTCAATAACTCGATGGCGTGAAGTACGTCGGTATGCAGCACGCTGGCGACTAAGTAACTTATGTAATGAAAAAACCAGTAGTAACCAACCGGCTCGCCTGCGTAAAAAGGATTCTCTGGCGGAAATTGTCCTTGACTAAATTGGCTCGCGATGGCTACATGTAACGTGCCGTGAAAAGAAATTAAGTTTCGAAGACTATCATAATGGAACCACAACATCGGTCCGGCAAACGCCAACGACAATAGAAATATGATCAGCAAAGCGCTCAAACTCGAAGATGGCTTTTCTTCCTGGCTCATGCTTTGATGACTGCCTGATTATTTGTCGTTGTAGATTCGATGTTTTTTTCTGAACCACGCTTTACCGTCCAGACAAGCGATACCGCGCTGACAAGTACCACTAAGATGAACCAGGGAGATAAGACGAAGCTTAGATATCCCGGCAAAGAAATCGACATGCGGCTAATCGTCACCAACCACGGGAATTGCACGCCGTCGGTAAATAGTGCGATGACCGAATCGAATACGCCGTATGGGCCTGACTCAACTTCGCGGTGCATGGCTAAGCTCCACGACCAGAATGTTGCCGATGCCCCAACGCCTATCGCCAACCCTCTTGGCCACTGCCTCAGCGTGCCTGCTACCAATAGAAACAGAAACGGTGTCACTGGTATGACATGTCTAACGCCCGTATTAAATTGCATGCGCCCGTATTGATTGGCGCTGCAAAAAAGAAAAAACAATATGCAAAATGCCAAAATCGTTTGAAACTCTAATTGGCCAACGAGTCTTCGTTTGGCTGACCAAGAGGGGAAATACATGGCTAACAGTAGCAATGGCGCGGAGACGAATAAGCCATAACGTGCGTTAAATATAGTAGCCCAGAGCAAATCCAACTGCGGGAAACTCATGCCTTGATACCCTTGCTCGGTGAAATTTGCGGCGGGCATGTAGTGTTGGGCAGGGTAAAGCGGATGGCCAAAGCATGACCACTGATAGGCCATGAGTACGAATCCGCTAATCAACACGCCTGATACAAACCGAAGGGCGTCGCTTGATGCTCGTTCGTTTTTTGGCAAAGTTTTTCGATGCAACAAGCCATAGACCCCGATAACCACGGGGACAATGAGGCCGCTATAATCGCAAACTACCGCCCAACCGCTCAACAAGCCCGCTAGAAAATACCAGGGCTTGGTTGATTGTTTTTCGCTATTTCCTGGTTGCCATAACAATACCCATGCGAAAAACGCGCAGTGCATGACGAGCAAATTTTGGTTTAGTTGTGCTGTACGATAAAAAATGGGCGTTGCAAAAGCGTACAAAATAGAAAGCCATAGTGCAGTGCGATTGCATTGGGTGAGTGAAAATAAAACCTGGAACATCACTACGACGCATAACGCAGATAGCGGTGCCATGAGCGCCGCCTGCATGAGTCCTGCGCCGATGCCGAATTTTATGTCCAAACCTCGTTCGTAAGATTTACGAAAAAACTCCCGTGCCATTGGCCAGGGCGAGTCCAACGTCGGCGGCTTGACGCCGTCGCGTTTTGCTTGCTCTCGTGTTTCAAGTACGCCCGCAACGAGGCGGTCGGTAAACGGCCTCGAAACGAGATACGGCACTGCGCCTAATATCGAAGCGCCGGGATTATTATTGATAAACGAACCTCGGCCTGGGATTTCAAAAATATCCGGGTGCAGGCCTTGATATTCTGATACATCAAAACTGCCGTTGTCCGCGAGGCTTAACGCGGGATAAATTTCGCGCACGGTATTTGTGGCGAAATGACAACCATAAACTAGCCAGCAGGTTAAGAACAATCGGATGGTAATAGTTTTATTCAACAGAAATTTATTTATCCCATCGAGCCGTAAACTGTTACGTTACTAGATTTTTTACCCAACATCTGATACTCGCTTCGCTTGCGTACGCGATACCGCTAATACTTACGGCTGCGATGATTACGGTTAGTATTGGTTTCGTCGAGCCAAAGCCTACGAGTAAGGCGGAGATAGCGGCTACAGTTATCACGGGTTTTATCAGAGATAGTATATGGCCATCCACGCGAAGGCGCTTTCGCGCAGCGGCCCAGGACGCTAACCAAACGGCTGCTTCTGCTCCGACAAGTGACATCGCAGCCCCTTGAATTCCGCCGTAATGATAGCCAACCGGAAGCATCGTTAAGGCTATGACCGCACCAACCGCCTGCGTCCACATTTCTGCTTTTTGATATCCGGTTCCGATGAGGCCGAATCTAAAATGGCCACTGAGGGCAGCCAGCACGCCAACCCCGGCTAAAATTTTCAATACGGATACCGCAGGATAAAAACTGTCGCCATAACATGCGTGGATAACCACGTCAGCTAGGACGACCCATAGCAGTCCACCGCCAATAGCTAACCAACCCACCACCCGCATGGAGCGATGTACAAGCTCCCGAAATGACTCCGGTTCTTGCTGCCATGTTCTTGACATAGACGGAAGCAGGTTGATGTAATAAAGGAATACGAACATGTGCAAGGCTACTAAGATACGCATCGCCCCGCCGAAATAGCCCATCTCTTCGCTGCTGGCGATGAGGCCAAAGACGATGGTCGCGCCGAACATTTTCACCGACCATAGCATTTGTGATAGGCCGATGACCAGGCCGTCTTTAAGAAGCTCTTTTGATGCGCCCAGTTTGAGGCGAAAAGGATATCCCAAAACCTTGACGTACATCCACCAACCGAAAATCGCGCCGGCGACTACGCCACCAACTTCGGCGATACCGATGACCCAAATGGTGTCGATGTTTCGCAGGCCAAGGAATACGATGAGCGCAAAACCGAATTGCCGAATCACCTGGATGCCCGCAGCTATGGGCATTTTTTCTAAACCCTGGAACACCCACTTTAGAATTAAAGGCATGCCGACTAGGCTTAGGGATAAAATAATCAGCAACTGGGTTTGGACGGCGGGTCGATGCAAAGCCCACGCGGTCGCCAGAATAACTGCGATAGCTACGACGGCTAAGAGGAATCGTATAAAAACTATTTGCGAGACTAACTGCGGAACCGAAGATGGCGCTTTGGCAATCTCGCGAGCGCCCAGCGAATCAAAACCCTGATCGATGACCAACGAGCCTATCATGATAATAGCGTAAGCAAACTCGACATAACCTAGCCCTACAGCGCCGGTCTTACGGGCGATGAAAGCGAAAGCCGCGAAGGTAGCTACTTTGCTAAGCACCTCCGCGCTGGCTAATGAAAGGAAATTTCCGACCAATTTCAAATGGATAATCCGTTATCTAATAGCGTTTGGCATCGTAATAATCCATAACTGCGAAGCCTTAGGATCAGGAACTTTTTTCACATTTTAGATGAGCGGCTGACCGGGCAGCCTCTACGGCGTAAAGACCATCCACGCCCGTAGCGCCGACGCCAGCTCCCCCGCCTACGCGCAGCATAAAATCCAACTGCTCCGCGATGAAACTTTCTACAATCGTCCAACGATAAGATTTTAGTCGCTCTTTAATCTGAAAAGTCGGGAACCAAAAGCTCTTCTTGCGCCCGCGCTTGGCATTGCCCACAGGCTTTTTTCTGATGCTGCACGTCATCGGTGGATAAGACGCGCGAACACACCCTTCTGTGCCGTATATTTCAACATTAAACTGATAGCCTCGCCATTCTGTCCAGGATGCCTGCACAGACGCGACGTTGCCCTGCTCGTTTCGCATGAGTAGAAAACCGTTGTCTTCACTTTGGCCAAACGACCAGGTGTGATCGGTAGCCATGCCCATCATGTCGATTGGCTTGCCCAGAAAATGGAGTGTCAGGTCGATGACATGGATACCATTATCCATTAACGCGCCGCCGCCCATGATTTCAGGCTTATGCACCCAGGGATGCGTAAATTCCGGGCCGCCCGGATGCCCGGCAAAGCTGCGTACATGATCGATGTCACCAATGTCTCCCGCGTTTATGAGTTCTCGGATTTTTGCAATCGCAGGGTAGAATCGATAATTAAATCCCGTGCCCAATACGCGGCCCGCCTTCTTGGCTGCCTCGACGATGGCTTGGGCATCTTCATTATTCGTGGCTAATGGCTTTTCACACAGCACATGCTTTCCGTGTGCAAAGGCTGCTTCGCAGTGCGCCCGGTGCAGGTTAGGCGGAGTCGATACGATGACAACGTCTACTTCATCGTTAGCTAGCATCTCATCATAGTTGTTTGTTGTCTTAGCGCTGAATTTTTCTGCGGCTTTAGCGAGAAGTTTTGCATCTCGTTCACAAATCATCGTCAGCTTCGCGCCGGTCGTTTGCAACAGCGACTCCGCTCGGAATTGACCAATCGCCCCGAAACCTAATAGGCCAAATCTTATCATTCAACACGTTCCAAACTTTGCTGGCTACCGAAAAAATATCCAGCCATTTCCCCCAATGCGCCAGCTACATAATAGAGAGAAATTAACGGAGACAGACAAACATACCGCAAGACAAATCTTTTTTTCTTCATTAACACACGCAAGCTACGCAGCCAAAGCATAGGCGGCAATACTGCGCTTCCAAATCCGTATATCATACGTTGCTTCAAAGTCGGATTCGCCCAGCGCATGCCTGCGTATGATCGACAGAAATAAAATCGCTGCGACAAAAAATATAAAAAATCGAACGAACGATTGTGGCTCACGACCATTTTCGGGTCCAGCCAAAAAACCTTACCGCTCTCTATGATTTGACCGTAACGAAACGATTCCCATCGCTGGTCTTTTAAGGTTTGCACCAGCCCATCACAAAGCTCTCGACGATAAGCCACGTTGTTACCCGGTAGGCCGCCTGTTGGCCCCGCCTCACAAGGACTGATGGCGAAAGCGTATTCAGTCAAAAACGCGGCCCAATCTCGCAGCCGTTGAAACGTTCCCTGCTCCACAGGCCCGCCCACAGCAGCCACATCTTTGGCCATTGCACGCTGGATACAACCGATCCAATCCTCACATGGCAGGCAATGATCTTCAGTCACCGCAATAACTTGCCCACTTGATTTTTCAATCGCAATAGCACGTAGCGTTGGGATGGTGTCATGTGCAAGACACTCGATTAACTGCACCGTTGGATACTGCGCTCGCATATTCTCAACGACCGCTCCTTGGTGTCTCGTGGCCACGATGACTTCATGCGGCGATACTTTTTGTTCTCGCGTCAACGCGGCTAGCACAGCGCTGATCAAACCAGAATCGTTCACCCACGCAATAATAACTGAAACGCTACATGGCTCTGCTGCAGTAGTCGAGGGTGATCCCTCTACTTGTTGAGTTTGTCCTGTCATCATGAAGTGGTCAACGTGCTTTTAAATTTTCTCGCCCAACGTCTCATCGTGAGATAGCTATCCAACGTGCCGTCTATTAGCTTATCGAACATGTCCAATGATCGGATATAATACATATCCACACGCGGCAGGGCATGTAGCGGTTCGTGCTGCGCCCGCCGCAATATAGTCGTACAAACGTACAGAAATTTTTTCTGCGTCGCGGCCTCTATGCTTGGGTTATAAGAGCCAAAGGGATACGCAAAGCTTTTTGGCTTATCGCCAAACCGATGCGAGAGTTCATCGCACGAAACCAATAGCTCTCGCGCGACCTCATCTTCCGACAATTCCAATAAACTAGGATGCGAAACTGTATGAGGCGCTAACTCATGCCCATCACCATGAAGTTGATCGACCTGCGACCAGGAAAGCATCGGCAATTTACCAAGCGACGGCGGTGGCGATGCCCAATCATTGCTGCCATCAATATGTCCCGTCACAAGAAACACCGTCGCAGTAAATCCCAACGACTTTAACACCGCTGCGCCCTGGCTATGCACATTCGCAAATCCATCATCAAAAGTTATGACGACCGACTTTTCAGGCCAATGCCCCTTCGCCTCGTGAATCTCACCCGCCTCCTTGAGCGTTATCCCGCGCCAACCTCGCTCCGCTAATCGCTGCATCTGTTGCGCAAAAAAATCAGGCGACACGGACACGACAGAGCCGCTATCGTCCAGTGAGTGATACATCAAAATCGGTATGGCGACTTCACTCATGCGGAATTCGTATGGCTGAAAAAAGTTTCATCAAGAAGAAGCATTCACGGCTGAGGGGGGTGAGCTGTGCTTGTCGCCATTAAGATGATATTGCACGACGCCGACAAACGCGCCAAAACCACAATACCAAAAATAGAGCCAATGTAATGGCACTACACGCAACGTAAACCACAGGCCTTGCTTTCTTAAATAGTAAGCGTAAAAATCGATGTTGATTAGCGTCAGCGCCGCGGCTACTACACCCAATGCGACAAACCCCCAAGCATTCCATACGGCAACAGGCAGCAACAACAACGCGATTAGTGAGAGCATCACGCTAATGCGCTGGGATACTTTCACATTGAGCGTATTATCAATCGCCCCCGCCCGCATCATAAGCCTGGTCCAAGGAATCGCACGATCAAAAATGTCTGTCTTGAGCAAATTCTTGAAAGTCCATCGCTTGAGATGCTTACATTTCACTCGATTATCCAGCACGATGCGATGCCCCGCAGCCGCTAGCCAAGTACCTAGCTCGATGTCTTCAATGGCTGGTCGGCGATAACGCACTTCATCAAACCCACCAAACTGCTCGAACAAATCTCGTCGCATCGCTCCACAGCCGCTCCAAAACGTCCCCACATCTCCGTGGGCTGTCTGATGCACGTAGTGGTGAAAGATATTTTTATATTGCGAGATAAAACCAGGGTCAGCCGGCGCGTCGTCGTAAGTGCCGATGGCGGCGTCAATAGTTTCATCGCTTGAAAACACTTCGGCAAATCGCTCCAGCGTATCAGCATGCACAACCACATCCGCATCAATAAACACGACATATTTCCCATGCACCTCAGCTACGCCGATATTACGCGCCCTCGCCGGTCCACTAGGCCCATCAATGCGCATGTACTTGTAATCGTGCTGTTTAACGATCGGTTCAATCTTCTCGGTCGAACCATCATCAACGACCAGCACATCAAAATCTCGATAACTCGACGAAGCTAACCCGGCTAAGCATTGCCGAAGATCGGCGCTGGAGTTGTACACTGGCACCACCACCGAAAGATAGGGGCTGTTCTGATTTTCTTTTTTACTCGTAGATGTCGTCATCATTTATATAGTACTTATACCAATCTGACGCCGCTTCAATAAAACACCGGACGACCCGCGAACAAATCGCTTTGACTGCGCCCACTTGTAGACAATGATTGTCCCGCTCGCTTACTCTCTAGTAATTCGTTCACTACATTCAAGTAATGAGCCAAAAAAGAATCTTCCGCAAATTCCTTTTCATACGCCAGCCGTCCCTGTTTCCCCAGCGAATTACGCAACCCCTCATCGGTCGCAAGCTGATGAATAGCCACTTTCAAATCTCGCTCAGTTTCATAAGTTAGCCCGCCGCCATGCGTTTCTACAAGCTCCTTTAACGAGCTTTGCGCATAAACAATCACCGGCGTAGAAGCACAAAACGATTCCGCGACGATGATCCCAAAGGTTTCATAACACAGCGATGGCACGAGCGTCGCATTCGCATATTGATAATAAGTGTGAAGCTGATTCGCACCGAGCCTCCCAATAAACTTTATATTCGTAGCGCCCTGAGCCTGCGTGCGTAGCGTTTCGCCGTAATTCCCATCGCCAGCGATAATCAAATCTACGTCCGGCGATTCACGAAATACCGGTATCAGATTCTGCACGCCCTTAATTTTTTCCAGCCGACCGACAAAAAAGAAGTACGGGCGGCCTTCGTTAGGCAGGGATTCTTTTTCGCTTACGACCTTTGGCTGGGGATGAAACAACGGCAGTTGAATCATGGTCCCTTGTAGCCCGCGCTCTCGGTGCATGCCCATCGTAAACAAGCTAGGACCGATGAACGCATCAATCTCTCTCGTCGCCCGCTTCATCAAACCCGTATATCGCCACAACTGCGGCGGACGTTTGCCGTGAAGGGTGCAGGCTAGGCAACTTGGCTTTTTGCAAACTTCTCGATCAAACTTCCACAACACATGCATCGGACACACCAGCCAATGTTCGATCAGGGTGCATAGTTTGAGCGCACTTCCGTATCTAAAAACATGAGGCCCGCCCAACAGCGAAACATTGTTATAATGAATAACGTCGTAGTCGCCTTGATCGAGATAGCGCCGCAGCTCGCGTCCTTGAAAACAAGGGCTTCCAAACTGCTGCACCGCGAGCAAACCGAATTTGCCAAGTGGCGTGCGAATGGCGTGTACATGCACATTTTCGTGATCGTCGTAATCCCCCGTTGGCCCACGCCGGGCTAATTGTTCATACGCCGTCGGACTATGCAACACCGTCACATCATGGCCCAAGCGAGCTAAACCATTAGCCAGGCGATAAGCATAAATGCCATCACCGCCGAAATTGTATGGCGGGTAAAATGTAGAAACGATACAAAATCGCACGGGCTAATCCGTTGTCCTGGAAGGCTTATACTCGTGAAAAATTTCCACAAGCTCACGGGCGGCGGTCTCCCAGGAAAAATCTTTACCCCGCTTAATGCACTGCGTGGTTATTTGATTTCGGTATGACTTATCTGAAAGAAAATCCGTAAGCACCTTAGCCAATGACTGTGGACTATCAGGGTCAAACAAAATTCCCGCCCCACCCAAAACTTCCGGCAGGGAACCTCGATCACTAGCAATGACCGCTGTCCCACATTTCATCGCCTCGACGGCAGGCAGGCCAAACCCTTCTAAAAATGAAGGAAAAACCAAGGCCTCCGAACCTGCATATAAATGTACCAAATCATCATCGGGCACATAACCAAGAAATCGCACGCGCGACTCAAGCTTATGCTTCCGAACGCTCGCCATTAACTCTTCATGGCAGGTGCGAAATACATCACCCTTATAATCACCAACCAACAGCAATTGCACGTCTTGCACACTGTCGCCAACCGATGAAAAACCCTCAATGAGTGTGCGCAAATTCTTGTGCGGGCTAATGCCTCCGACATAGAGCAAGTATCTATCTTGAGCAGCTAACTCGTATCGTTTTAACGATTGCAGATGCGATTCGGAATCAACATCTACAGACTTAAAAACATCGCTCGGCGCTTCTGAAATGACCCGCACGCGATCTTCATCAAGCTTAAAGTAGTCTACCAGGCCTTTTTTTGACGCCTCTGAAACTGTCACAATTTTCGATGACCGACGAATCGCTAACTTACTCTTCATATTCCAGAAGAATTGGCTTCGCTTATTGTGAAAAATCAAATGAGGTAGTGTCTCGGCTATGACATCATGAAACGTAACCAGGCACGGAAACTTTCCTCCAACCGGAAAGTAAGTATAGACAGCCGGGAAGAACATCAAGTCGATGCACTCTGCGCGAACCGCTTTGCGCATAGCTAACATATCACCGATAGACCTTCGCCCATCAGCCGACGCGGCCTGCGCTGCCCCTACCTGCGTCTGCCCGATTACCCTGCGCCAATCTTTGGGAAGCTCGTCACTTTCCGCGCACTGACCATCGCAAAAAAGCGTGTAGTCATCGCCGGTGTCCAAGGCCTCGAGCGCAAAGAAAAGCTCGCGTGCGAATCGCCCAAATCCACGACGATTAGCTGTACAGGTAGCATCTAGTCCGATGTGCATATCGAGCTGGTATGAAAAGGCGAGTAAAAATCAAACTCAGGAAGCGGAGGGAACACCGACAATGCGGTTGTAAACGATACCGATACACCAGCCGATAATCGCGCCAGTTACCGCGCCGTACAAAAGCCCCACGAACGCACCAGGCCAACTGACGGAATATCCGATGAAAAAATGCCCCAGCAGATTCAACGTCTTTCCCACCTGCGGGCCACCCTTAATTAGCAGCCAGGCGGTCATGACGAAAAGCCCACCACCGCCGAGCATGGCAAAAATGAAGGCGAGTATCCCAGCCTTCATGCGGGCAATAGCATGACTAACTTCTTGGTCGGCACTTCGTGCTGACATGACAACTTCCTCCATGATTTAGACTTTGTCTAACAAATCTTTGCTCTCGTCCAGATCAGCCCGTCGCTTCAGCAGATTCGTATACGATGACATCGTCCAATTTCTCAGACCTGCGCCAACGTATCCCAACAAAAACCCACCAATCCCTGCTTCAATCAGCCCTAAGAAAGCACCGGACCAGGAAACCTTATAGCCAATAAGATAATGCCCCAACAGTGACAAATGCGGGCCAACGACCTCGCCACCTTTCAAAATCAAAGCTGTGGTAGCTAGAAACAGACTGATAGCGAAAACCAGGCCCATCGCCGAACCTAATGCAAAGGGGTCCAACTTGGCAAAAGCCGCTCGGATGACAGCGTCCGATGCCACGGATTCGGCATCATCGTCGGGCACAAGCCTGCGCGGAATCATGCGGTCGCCGGTAGCCTTCTCATCGCTGACTGTTTCTTCGTGATATTCTTTCTCGACGTTCACTGCCCAGATGTTATACTTCGCGCCCATCACATTACGCGCAGCGTAGATACCGGTGAGCATTGAGTGGTCCTGGTTGTTGTATCGATGTTGACCATTTCGGCCTATCGTTTGCAAGTTAGGAATGGTATCCAAGTAACGACGAATCACATCAAGATGCGATTGATAATGCTGATCGTAAATCGGATACGCTTTCTTCATCCGCACGACTGTGCCATCCTCCACCTCATTTTCTTCGATAAGCTTGAGCGTTACGGTTTCCTTTAGGCCAAGATCAATAAGACGATCGTCCGACCACGTCCATTCATCATCCACATCCCAAAGAAAATATTCGAGACCCAACGAAGTGCGCGAATAATCCGGAACCATCTCCGGACTCCAGTTCTTGTAGTTTTGAATACGCCCCATTTTCACTTCGGGCGAATGAATGTAAATCCAGTTATCCGGGAAGATTTCGGCTCGCTTTATCATCAAAACAACGGTCAAATAATCGCGATATGCCAAGCTATTCGCAGCTTTAATCACCTCGTCAGGCGGCGCAGGGTCCATCATATTGACGAGTTCGCGAAGCGGCATGGTGGAAAAGAACTGGTCACCGGAAAACTCTTCCAGCTCGCCATTTTCGTCACGAGCGTAAACACATTCGACCTTCCCGTGAGAATGACGAATACGTTCCACACGCCGGCCCATCTTGGTATGATTACCCTGCGATTCAAGATTCGATTGACAGCACTCCCACATCATCCCAGGCCCTAATCGCGGATACTTAAACTCGTCGATTAGCGTGGTAATAATTTTGCCATCTTTGGTTTTACCACCGCCACCCAATAGGGCGTTACGCACGGCTTCGACCAAAGACAAATTCTTAATACGCTGGGCAGCCCAGTCCGCAGAAATTTCGGTGCAAGGAATGCCCCACACTTTTTCGGTATATGTCTTAAAAAATATGTTGTAAAGGCGATACCCAAAACGATTGGACACCCACTCTTCAAAGTTGCGCTCTTGCCGGGAAGGAAACACCTTGGTTCGGGCAAAACTAAGGCCAATCATGCACGCTTCAAAAAGCCCTAGCCCTGTCAGCGCATTTTTCGCTTGCAAGGGATAATCGAAAAAATGGTTGCGATATAGAATCCGCGAAAGACGAGGACGCAGCAGCATATCTTCGTCGATGATGTCGTCCCACACCTCGTTGATTAGCGGCACTTTGGAGAAAAATCTGTGGCCGCCAATGTCGAAGCGATACCCTTTGTAATTCACCGTGCGCGAAATGCCGCCCACAAGCTGGTCCGCTTCCAGAATGGTTGAGCGAATGCCATTTTTAGCAAGCTCATACGCTGCGGTGAGACCAGCAGGGCCTGCCCCGATGACTACGGCATTTTTTACTTCAGTACTCAATTGCGAATCGTCCTTCTATCGTCCCGGCTAGGAGCTTTTTTGCGCAGACTCCGTCCCCGTCATGTGCCCAAATTCCTGCTACTTTCCACCACTTTCCAGCCCGATACCCAGCGGTTAGACCAGTACCCCATATGCACCCTACGCCATCCTTGTGGAAAGGAGATTAGACACTTCTATCATATTGTCGCGCCACCAATATACACACCCGACTCAACGCGACCTACTACCGCATGAAACAGTCGCGGAGTATACGCTTAATCGACTAAATCTGGCAAGAATAATAACAGGACAATGACCAAGTAAGGTCCGGATAGTTTGTCTCTAATTTGCGCCAGGAGTGACATTAATAGTTCGCCCTACTGTCGCCTCGATTCATCACCTTAACGACCTGCACGTGATCACCTTGCATTTACCCTTTCTCATAGGCCAAAACGATCACCTGTACATGGTTACGATTGTCAGCCCTGCAGCCTGGTAGTAAGTTATCGGCACAAAATTTAGCGCACAGTGACCACGAACCTATGCTAGAAAACCCGATGACGGTATAAGCTAGACATATATAAGGCGAATATATAGTTACTCGAAATCGCCGAAGCACTTATTTTTTAGCGATGAAACGACGGCAACGCTTGAGCGAAACGGCTGAAAACAATCTTATCGCACCTACCGATGAGCGCGGCAACACGTCCACACTCTGCTATCGTCTGTTAGTTATGCTGATTGTCGTCACAGTGCTACTTTACGGACATCGCATCACACACAGCCTGGGCGATTTCTCCGACGCTTCTCACCATGTGGCCAACGGTGTTTTTCTTGTCGACGCTTTCCATGACCGAGCAGAGGCACTAGCCAGCCCCATGGCATACGCCGAAAAGTATTATAGCCATTACCCTGCCGTTAATCTGGGCTATTACCCGCCCTTGTTTCACATATGCGAAGCCGCCGTCATGATGGTCTGCGGGATTACCAGCGTGTCAGGCCAAATCACCGTTCTCTTATTCGCGATACTGCTCACCTATTTCACTTTTTCATGGCTGCTCCTTAGGCTCTCTCCTTGGTGGTCAGCCGCCGGGACGCTGCTGGTCATGTCAACACCGTTCCTGGTCTATTGGGGCCAGGACATCATGATCGAAATCCCGGTACTCGCTTTCGTCACCGGCGCGATGTGGCTATTCGAATCGCTACTCCAATCGAAAAAGCCTCGCTGGACGACCTGTCTTTGGTGGGCGGTGCTAACTTCGCTGGCGATATGGACCAAGCAACACGCTTTGGTCCTGCTGCCGATTTACTTTTTCACCACTCTTACAACTTGGCAATGGCGCAAACTTACGCATCCAGCTATCATTGTATCAATCGTCATTATCGTGCTGGCATCCATTGGCCAAGTCGTTGTCATGCTCAAGTTCATCGGTGGCGACGCGGTTGGCCATTCCATTGGCTTCACCAAACAACATGTGTTCGACCGCTTCAATCTCGCCCAGTGGACTTTCTACTTCGATAGAGCCACGCAAATCATAAACTGGCCAATCATCATTGCTTCTATTTTGGGTATCGTGGTGGTGATTTTCCGTCGCTGGCGACAAGACTCCCCCCTGCTGGTGTGGCTGGCCTCCTTCTACCTCATGCATTCTTACATGAAAGCTCAGGACGTTCGCTATGCGTGCATGATAGTACTACCGCTATGCGTACTAGCTACTTTGGGCGTTAAGTATACGCTCTCATTTGTAGGCGGCATGCCGATGGGGAAATCTCGAAAAATGATCGCCCGCATAGTCATGGCTCTGCTGCTTGCATACCAACTTTACGATGCATCTCTGGTTCATGTACCACATCAATCCTCATCGTGTTGCCAGGTAGCTAACGACTTGAGTACCCAGATGGGGCCATTCGCCTGCCTGTCTTTTGCACCACAGGAACCCGCGCGGCTAGCTACGCTTTATCGCTTGTCTGTAGAACATGATCGAAACGAGAAACCAAACATCTTCGATCACGGCAGTATCTACCGAGCTGATCAGGTATTAAGAGATTGGAAATCTCGCTGGGAAAACGCGGCGGCACTGGCGGCGTCTCTGAAAAACTGGAACGTCAAATACATTCTCGTCGAATGGCCCACTAATATGGTTGAGCGGCGCGGGGATATGGAGATTAAAGAGGCTATTGACGCGGTCATCGCATTAAATGAATTCAAAGAAGTGCGACAGTATTCCGTAGGCCCTACGGCTCCAAGATATCCGGTACGCCTCACACGCTTCAAAGTGCCGAGACGGACGCTGCATCTTTACGAACGCATCGAACCGATGACGTTTACTCCGAAATCTTCGCCACCGCTCCACCCCAAGCGCGTGAACTTTACGATCAATGGAGAAGCTGATTCGGCTAAGTAAATAACGCCGTCATGATGCCATTGGATTGGCGGGTGGCCCAGCCTTGCTGTAGGGCGGGGATCGAATCCGTCATTCCTGCGAAGGCGGGAATCCAGGTAGGGCATGGCTATTGCCTGCCGTCTTCGACAACCAACCACTCGCCCGTCATGCCATACGTTTCAACGAACGATGATTGATGCCATTCACACAGCACCTAACATGGTTAAGTTTATATACATTTAGACATTCGCCATCGGCAGGCAATAGCCATGCCCTACCGACTGGAAACAGGAATCGGCGTATCGTTTTCGCGGGCGTGCGGATAGACAATCACATGCACATGGTCCGGCATGATAACGTATCCGACTAGACATACACTTAATCGCTGCTGTAACACACGCAGTCCATCAACAACAATTCGCTTCATGCCATCGTCGTGGAAAAATGTTAGACGCCGTCGGCAGGAAATCGTCCAGAAGTGAGTATCGCCCGGTTCGTCATATTTGCGTAAGTGAGCAGGCATAACGTTTAGCGTACATCATCGACTCCCCCAGGTCCAAAAAGAAGGGCCTGATTCCATGAAAGAGAGTTCTCCTGCAGAATTCATTGGACGGCGTATCCTCGTGGGACCGCCAAAAACAGAATTCTTTTACGCAGGAGAACTCAGCTATGTTGTTTATGGGAATCGATCAGCACAAGCGTCA
>JAJRPG010000106.1 GCA_024280855.1 Planctomycetota bacterium
CCGGAGCCACATGTAAATTTGCGGGACGTGTGGACCATGCATCAGCTATCGAAGCCATGCGCACATCGCAGACGCTATTATTATGCGTGCCGGAAGGGCGTAATAGTGATTCTGTCGTGCCGGCTAAGTTGTACGAATATCTAGCCGCCCAATGCCCGATTCTTCTGGTTGGCCCTAAGGAGGGAGACGCGGCAAGGATTGTTCATGAATCGCAAGCTGGCGTTTGTGCTGAATTTGATGGAGAGAAGATTGGCCAGGCGCTGGAGGAAGTGTTCGTCATGGCTGATGATAGTAGTCATGTAAAGAGTGTCGATGCGCCGTCGCTGAATCATTTCCGTCGAGACGTGCTTGCTGGGAAGTTAGCCGTGCAGTTAGAGCGTGCGTGCGAAGTATCAGCTAAGACGTTGGCAGCGCGGATGCCTTTGATGGAGGCCGTTGTTTGATGGCAAGGCCGACGGTTTCCATTGTGATTCCAACTTATAACCGGGCTGATGTGCTTAGTCGCGCGTTGGACTCTGTGATTGCGCAAACTGTACATTCATGGGAAATTGTGTTGATCGATGACGGATCAACCGATGCGACGGCTGAGCTTGCAGAACGCTATGAGCGCAGGCTTGGTGATCGGTTTCAATATCGATACCAAAAAAACGCTGGTGCCAGCGCAGCTCGTAACACAGGTATCGACTTGTCGCGCGGCGAATTTGTTGCTTTTTTAGATAGCGATGATGAATTTCTTCCCAACAAACTAGAACGACAATTGAAGCTTTTTGAACTTCGTCCTTCGTTGGGAATGGTTTACTCCGATTATTCTTACGTTGATTTGCAGGGGCAACGCGTGGCTAGCGTATTTGATACGCTGACTCCACAAGCACGGCAAGTTCCTCATGAACGTGTAACGCCGACGATGTGCGTATGCTTGCGAAGTCTTTTTGATTCACTGCTGCGGAAATATTTTGTATCCACGATTACTGGCATGGTGCGCCGAAGTGTACTCAACGAGATTTGTTGGCCTGTCGGTATTAAGTATGCGGAAGAATGGTTGTTTTATCTGCAAGTTTCGCGTGCGTGCAACGCTGGTTTTGTAGATGAGCCTTTGTGCCTGCATCATCATACTGCCGGGAGTATGAGTCGAACCGACAAGGGGCAAAATGTTCAGGAACGCTATCGCACGGTTTGCGCCATGCGCGATATGTTTACGAATGTGTCGAGCGGGCAGCGGCGCGTTATGCGCGAGCATTGTAGCGACTCGCTAATACAAATCGCTTACGATCAAGCAAAAGATGCTCGCTGGGGCGATGCATGCAAGTTATTATTTAGATCATTGCGTCGAGAACCTAACCGGCGTGTTGCAATTATGCTGTGTCGATTGTTCGGCTCAGGCTTGCTTGAGGCATGTTGGCCATTCCGCAAATCGCTGACGCGCCATCATGATGAAAATCGTCAGGTTATATCAAGAAATACAAGCACGCTTGAACATGCTTCAGTCCCAGGAACGGAAGGTGTGTCGTTATGGTAGTCGCTGCGAAGCAAGACGTCCATATAGCCCATGATCCAACCGCTACCGTATGGGATCGACTATGGCTACATAGGCCATTGACAGCTAAGGATGACGCGCTGCTGGCACGAGAGCGCCGCAGTCCGCGTTGGCAACATGTGGTTAGTCGATTGGATCGTGTGTTGGGCGGCATTGCTGGTTTGAAAACCATTGAATTAGGTTGTGGCCGAGGTGATATTTCTGTTTTGCTCGCACAGCAAGGCGCGTCTGTCACGCTGCTGGATCAAAGCGAGCGAGCGTTGGACGAAGCGAGATATCGATTCAAGCGTCTCGGATTAACCGCGAAATTCGTTGGCGGTGATATGCTCGGCCCATTGTCAGAGCATGTTGGTAAGTACGATCTCGCGGTGTCACTCGGTGTGACGGAGCATTTTTTGGGCGAAGAGCGGCGACAGGTGAACGCCGCGCATCACAATGTACTCAAGCCGGGCGGGTTAGCTATGATTAGCGTGCCGCATGCATGGTGTATTCCGTATCGCTTATGGAAGTTTTATCTGGAGCGGCGCGGGTGGTGGCCATATGGGCAGGAAATTCCTTATTCCCAACGAGAAATCAAAAGAATTGCGCGGCGAGTAGGCTTCGCCGAAGTGGAAACGATCTGTACGGGTTTTTGGCAGTCGGTCGGGGACCATTGGCTAAAGCGTTGGACACGTCATGCGCCGGATTGGAATGATCGGGTTTCGGTTTTGGATAAGTTCATGGGATTAAACTTAATGCTATTTGCGCAGCGCGATGGCCCAAGTGATCGCGTCATGGGTGTGTCATGAAATTAGCTAAGCTGGCTTATAAAATGTGTGAGCATCGACTCGCCTGTTCGGCTGCCCGACATATAGTTCGATCTGTTCGCCGGCTTGGCGGGTTGAAATCGTATCGCTTGCCGTTGGAGGCGTTAGCGTTGGATGCACCGGTTGCTGCGGGCTTAATGCGATTATGGCAACGTATTCACTGGTCATCTGGTGACGGCATGATGCCAGCAGATGAATTGTTAAACATCTATCGATTAGCCGCGAGCTGGCCAGGTAAGGGCGATATTGTCGAGCTAGGCTCTTGGGTTGGCTTGACGACGAGTTATTTAGCGACAGCTTGCGAGGTGCGTGGCGAAGGGCGTGTTTGGGCTGTAGATACGTTTGAAGGCACGAAGGAGGGGGGCGAAAGTTATCCTTCTATTGAACGGTTTGATGGTAGCACGCTGGAAGCATTTCGTAATCAAGTAGCGAAAGCTGGAGTGAAAAAGCATGTGTCGGAGATGGTTGGTTATACCACAGAAATGGCTAAGCAATATCGTGGCGCACCAATTCGGGTGCTGTTTATAGATGCCGACCATTCTTATGAAGGTGTTCGTGCGGACTTCGAGACTTGGTGGCCTCATGTTTCGCCGGGCGGCTTGATTATTTTTCACGATTATATGATGGCTGACGTAGCTAGGTTTGTAGATGAAGCGGTGGGGCAGGATGGACGTGTCACCTGCTTGCCGGGTTCTGTCGTGCCCAATGTTTTTGCAGTCACGAAGAATATGGTGATGTCGACAAGCGTTTCGCTTTTGGCGCTAGGGCCGGAGCGACATTTCCGACCATCTGAGCGGAACGACTCACCATCACAACATAAGGGAGCTAAATGTCAATGAAAATTGTAATGTTTGTTCATCGATTTTGGCCTAGCGTTGGCGGTGTTGAGAAGTACATTGAGCAATTAAGCTATTCACTTATAAAGTTAGGACACAGCGTGCACGTTGTAGCCGGGGCGACCGAAGAAGGTCAGCCAGTTCAGGAGATGCGAAACGGGATAGAGATTTTCCGATTCCCGGCCTATCGAAGCCCGATTCGATGTCGGTGGTGGTTCGTGCGTAACCAGCATCTCTTTGGTGATGCTGATGTGATTAGCGTTAGCAATACGCACATGCTTGAGTATTTTACGCGCATGCTTGGCTTGGTAGTAAGTCGTCGAAAGATTTTTCTAATTCGCCACGGCATGGCCTTTATTCATCCCGTACCAGAATCGCACATTGTACGCGCGCGTCGTTCATTGAAGGCCGTTGCGGGCGTGTCTCATGATGGGGAGTTTATCGAGAAATGGTTAGGCGTGCCTCCTGATATTTGCCCCAACCAAGGTATCTTTCCGGCTGCTGGCGACCTGTCGCAATGCCCAGAGCCTGAATCGAATACGGCAGTGTATGTCGGCCGATTGGAACCTGATTCGGGCATAAGCATATATATTGATGCAGTGCATCAACTGGTGACTAAATACAAACGGCCATTTCACCTGGATGTGTATGGTGATGGTTCACTTCGCAAATCTTTGGCTGCCCATGTTAAGGCTTTGGATATTCCAGTTACATTTCATGGGAAAACGGCGAATGCTCAGGTGAGGTTCAATGACGCTTGTTTTGCGTTCGTTGATGGAAGAATGGCTATTCAAGAAGCCATGGCCCGTCGTCGCTTGGTTTGTGCGGCCTATTTTGATCCGTTGAAGAGGGATTACGTTTGCACAGAGCCGTTTAGCCCGTATCTTCTAGCTACGGATTCGGCAGGCGGAATCGCACAAATCGTTGAAGAAATGATAACTCATCCACTAAAGCGTAAAAAGCTCGTCGATCGGGCTTTTGAATACGCTAGTACGCTTACCTGGAAGACTACAGCTCAGGCGTATTTGGGGATGTGGGAAAGCAAGCTGGCCAAAGCGGCGTTGAGAACCGGCTGGCTGAGGCAAAAAGGCCTGAATGTGGGTAAGACCCTCGATCGAAGTCGCGTTCAGGCTTGATTTTTAGTTTTTTGCAGTATTTCCCCTGACAGCCCCCCCCGTATGGGCATGGGGCTCCAGCCGATGCGTTCGCCGAGCCCCGCTCCACCCCTCTCTCTCGACAATATCTTGAAAACATGAGATACTGACTCATTCGGCATTGTAATTGAACTCATGGGATGGGACCAAGTATAAATGAAATCGGAATCGATGCTCAAACTGGCCGAAAGTGGCAACACTTCGACCGTTGAAGAACAGTGGATGCAGTTAGTAGAATCTCAGGAACTCTCACTGAGCGAATTTGCATCATATCAATGCGTATTGGCGGAACTTTGCAAAAATAACAAGCAATCCTTTGCGGCGACATTGGGTTGGGCTGCGATTGAAGGCTTGTGCGGTGGCCATAGCAAAAGTGACGTGCTTGACGTAGCTGCGCCTTTTCTGCTGGCTATTGGAGACCACGCCGATTTAAGAAAGCAAGTGGCTGATTTGTACCGCCAGGCTTACGAAGGGCGTGAGGGGCTTGAAGAGCTGATTCAGGAAGCCGGCATCGAAAAGGGGCGTCCTGTCCGTAGGGCATTGAGGACTCTTCAGGTTGCCCTGGAGATAAACAAAGGCGACTACCTCGCAGGTCGGCATGAGGAAATGGCTGCACGCGTTGATGGAATCAGCCTGCCGGATTGGGACATAACTGTTAAGACACCATCCAGCACAAAAACATTTAGCGCGGTAACTCTAGCCGACGAATACCGCCTGGCAAAAGATACTGAATTTGTTGTTATGCAGAGCTTTTCTCAAGAAGCCCTGTTGGACCGCATACGCCGCGAGCCAGCCGAGGTTGTAATAGAGCTATGTCGAGAAAACAACGACAAGATAGATAGTGATGAATTGCATGATCGATTATCCCCAGCTTTATTGGCTGAGGCTGATTGGAAAAAATGGTGGACCAGGGCGCGAACGGCGTTAAAGAAAAATCCCAAAGTAAAAATTGAAGGACGTTCTCCATATGAGTTAACGTACATCGATGAAGAGGTTACGCACGAGGGGCATTTCGAAGAGGAGTTTGCGAAGCAAAGAGATGTTCAATCGCAGTTGGTGTGTGTCGATCGTTATGTAAGAGATTGCCGCCAGCGCAAAGAAGAGCTATGTATAGAAACTCTAGGCCGATGCGCCACTACGATGGCAGAGCGGGCTAGGCGGTTTGCCAAAGAAAAGGCAGGGACCGCCAATATCTGTTGGCTTTGCGCCGCACGCACGGGTGAGTTGGCAGGTAACGATGCTATTATTGATGAAGCTGTAGCATACTTTAAGACGCGTGATGAATTCGACAAGACGCTTCAAGTTGTCTCAGTAGATAGTTTGTACAGTACATTCCTTGAGTGCTTCTGCCGAGTACATGCAGACGATTGGTCGGCCCGGTTGTTGGAGTGGTTCCCAAGTCTACCATATGTTGCGTGCGATCTTGCGGTGAAGCGTCTTTTGGACCATGGCTGTACTAATGAAGATTTTGCGCCTGCGTTGCAGGGACTTATGAAACACCCTGAAAATGGGTTTGATGTGCTACTTTGGCTATGGAATGGTCCCAGTGACGACGAGGCCTTATTTCAGGTAGAGACGGTTGGTTTATTGGGCCGAATCGTTCGCGTATTGGAAGCCGCTCGCTTGCGAGGAGAAATTCCTAAAGCTCGCCTTCGTGAAATGTTGGACAGAGCGCGGACAGTATTGGGCGCTCGTAAATGCGAGAAGTTCAGAAATTGTATTGATTCGATCGATGCGGGGATGGCTCTGGCATTAAGAAATCAAATCAAGCGTGCTGATTCATTGGGGCAAGCTGTCAAGGAAGATTATTTGAGAATAATTCTTGCAGCATTCCCTGAAGAAGACGTGACTTCGAAAATTCCAATCTGGCTACGCGAGGATATTTTGTTTGTGACGCAGCGGGGCATGACGAAACGCAGTGCGGAAATCGAGCATCATCTCAATGTCAAAATGGCTGAGAATGCAAAAGCCATTGGCGCTGCTGCAGAACATGGCGATCTGAGTGAAAACTCAGAGTATAAGTTTGCCCTGGAAGAGCGAGATTTGCTGCGTGCCAAGCTTGGTCAGATGAACGAAGAGATGGATAAAGCTCAAGTATTGGCAGCGGCTGACGTCGCTACTGATATAATTAGTGTTGGAACGCTTGCTGTTTTCAAGAGTACGGATAGCGGTACGAAATATGAAATGACATTCTTTGGGCCTTGGGAAGCTGATTTAAGTAGCTTCCGCTTCAACTACAACGCGCCGCTAGCACAAAAACTAATGGGCTTAAAGATCGGTGAAACTGTAGATTTTGATCACGATGGCGCGATCGGGCAGTATGAGTTGGTTGCGATTGAAAATGCCATTCAGGATTGGGATTTATAGTGGTGCGATCATATTTCAAAGGGCAGATCCAATGAAAGCCGCGCTAATCGGCCTTCCCCAATCTGGTAAGTCGACATTGTTTACCTCCGTAACTGGCTTAGCGGTAGACCCGTATGCGCCGCCTGAGCCTCGCACTGGTGTTGTGCATGTGCCTGACCCTCGGCTGGCATATCTTACGGAGTTGTATAACCCTAAGAAAATAACCGAAGCCACTATTGAATTCGTTGATGTGCCGGGTTGCTCTCTGGACGATTCCAATGGCCAGGATAGTTGGCGACGGCTGTTGCCGGTGGTTCGCCAGGCAGATTTGCTTGTCATCGTTGTGCGTGCATTTGAAAATGCATCGGTGCCGACTTATAAAAATCGAATAGATGCCCAAGCCGACTTTTTAGCCATGTGGGAAGAAATGATTTTTGCCGACTTGGACACGGTGACAACACGCATCGAACGCCTGGAAAAAGCACTTAAAAAACCAACAAAAACACACGATCTAGAAAAAAAAGAACATGCCTTACTGGTCAAGTGTCGTGAGGCATTGGAGTCAGGCAGCCCGTTGTCTGAGACGCTATCGAACGAGGATGATCGGAAGCAGCTATCCAGTTTTGGGTTTTTAACTGAAACCCCCGTCTTGTGCGTGGTCAATGTTTCGGACGATCAAGCGGGTGACGAGATAGTTTATGATCTACCACACGTCGAAGCATGTGTCAGTCTAAGTGCGAGTATAGAAGCCGAGATTGCCATGCTTGACGAAGGTGATCGCGCAGAATTCTTGCAAGACTTGGGCCTTGGTTCACCAGCTAGGGATAGACTCATTCGAGAATGTTACCAGGCGTGTGGGTTAATTTCGTTTTTGACTATGGGCGTTGACGAAGTCCGCGCCTGGCCAATCAATAGCGGTAGCACTGCTGTGCAGGCATCTGGGAAAATCCACACCGATATCGCCCAGGGGTTTATCCGGGCAGAGACTGTCGCTTTTGACGATTTGGTCGCCAGTAAGGATATGAAGGGGGCGAAAGCGGCTGGGAAAGTTCGAAAAGAAGGTAAAAATTACATAGTTGCGGATGGGGATATATTAAATATCCTGTCCAGCGCGTAATAGAAGCTGCGATATCCTGAGAAGGGCGTTTCTTCTTGGGGGGTCATCGCACAAGGGTGTAATGCTGCTGCTTGGTTAGCATTGTTGCATGAAGCAGTATGGTTCAAAAGGTGAAGGAGATAGCAGATGAATAGTAGTGTAGTAAGTAGATTGATTAGAGCCGTTGTTGGTTTGTCATTCTTGTTCGCATTGTCAACCGCCGGTGTTGGTTGTGCGAGTAATGGGAAGTCCGGCTGTCCATTCTCAGGCCAAAAGTCAGCCAAGAAGTGCGATGGTAAAGGTGGCAAGTGCTGCAAAAAGGCCAAGAAGTGTGGTGCGGATTGCAAGAAGCCATGCTGCAAAACGGCTAAGAAGTGCGGGACTAACTGCACCAAGCCATGCTGCAAGAAGAAATAGTTCCGTGTACTAGCCAATCTGAATGCTAGTGTATTACAATCGAGGAAATCTCCTGCGGTAGGGCCACCTGCGTCATTGTAGGGAGGGAGATTTTTTGTGGTATTCTTTTGGCACTGAAAAAATGAAGAGGTGATGGTCGAAAATAGATTATCACCTCATCCGGGGCGTAGCGCAGTCCGGTTAGCGCACTTGACTGGGGGTCAAGAGGTCGGAGGTTCAAATCCTCTCGCCCCGAGTATCTAACTCACTAAAAACAAAGGACTTACGTCAAATATTGGCGTGAGTCCTTTTTGCGTATATACTCTGCGTGACACAGGTTTGACACAGGTTGCACACAGGAAGCACACAGGTCATTCAGCTCTTTTGATCTGATACGCAAAGGTCTGAAACCATGGCGTTTCTCAGGAAACGGACAAACGGCAACTACTCACTTTCCTTCTGGTGGAAGGGAACGACGCACATCAAAGCCCTTGGTACAGACGACGAGCAGGTAGCCAATCACATCAAGAAAGACGCAGAAGGGCAGATAGCCCGTATCCGACGCGGTGAAAGTTCCCTTGCCTCAAAACTTTTAGCCGATGGTCACTCCATCATTGATGTCCTGTTCGGTTCTGAAGACCTTGGTCATTTGATCGCTAATCCCACTGATGATAATCCATTAACCCTGTCGCAGCTCATGGAAGCCTTTATTGATAACCTGACTGCGACAGATCGGACGCCTGGTCATATTGAGGGCACCCGAGTTCACATGGATCACTTCATTCGCGTGCTTGGTGATGTACGAATCATGAGCATGACCGATGCCGACATGATAACTTTTCTGAATAAACGCGGAAAAGAAAAAGCGGTGCGGAAAAAATCTACAAAGCAGGGCGACACTAGCAAGAAAACTGGTAAAACTAACATCAAGAAGAAAAAGAAGCCGACAAGCAATCGGCTCATCAGCCAAGGCACTATTAGATCAGACTTCAAGTCTCTCAGATCCGCTATTAACTGGGCCATGACTCGAAAACCACCATTGCTGACAGAATGTCCTTTTACCATTCCAAAAATTACGGAAACCACTGTTAACCCCTTCCTACCAACAGAAGAAATCAATCGCTTCATCGACTCAAGTTGCAAGGATGATGAAGATACTCTTCATGCACGCTGGTTATTAGATCTAGCCGAAATAAATCGCTTTGTTGAAGTGGTTGGAACGAAAATGCCAGACATGGCTCTGCCAATTAAACTTGTATGTTCAACTGGCATGCGGCGCATACAACTTATTCGATTAAGACCCAGTGATTATATCAATGGTCGTTTGATGATCAGGAGCAAGAAGGGGGCTAGAGAAAGAGGGCTTTCAGAAATCACGTTAACCATAGAATTGCGGGATGCTATTGCTGATCAGGTTGCTGAGCATGTTAAACAATTGCCAAAAAGGTCACCTATATTGTTTCCGATATTCGATCAGTTTGACTATACAAACGGCAATGAGCGATGGAAGGGCGTTAGTAAGCGAACCGTCGAGCAACGACGCTGCGATAAAGCAGATCGACTTTTTGAGAAGCTTGTCAAGAATACGGAATTTGCACGGTTAGATGGTTACCATTCGTTACGTCACTCATTCATTTCGATTCTTGTGGCTCAAGGAAAAACGTGGGATCAAATTGCTGCTTTCGTCGGTCATCTGGACCAGCGAACGACTCATCGTTATATACATTTCATGCCTAAAGATAAACGGGATACGGCTAATTCGATTCCTTTTGATTTTTGATTGAAGAGAATAAAAGAGACGTAAAGCTAACTGACTTCAGATGCGGAACACCATACGAGATAGAATAGAGTACCCTAATCTTGATCCACCCACCGGGTGGGGGGCACCCACTTATCAATTGGCGATTATTGAGTAAATTTTGCGAAGGCACGATGTCATGTAACGGCTGCCACTTGGGCATAATATTTTGACATTAGGTCCAAGTGACGGGTATATTCATAACTGGTATCTCATGGTGAGCTAGTGCCAGATAAGCTAAAATCAACGGTCCAGAGGAAGTAAACAGTGGACGGCAACGAGTGAGTTAAGGCTCTTCGAGGGGAATCAAATGAACGAAATACCGCTGACGAGAACCGAGAGTTGCGTGATGGAGATTGCGCCACCGTGTTGCGACGGCACTGGTGAGTGCGACGGTCAGAGCCTCTCGCGATTGGGAGCATCCTTCACGCCTGGCGATCTGGCAATTCTATCGTTTTCCGTTCCAGCAGATCAATGGAAGCGGCCGATTGACGACCGGGAGAAAGAGAAATCTATTCGTGTTTGGTATGTCGTCGTCGCCGTCAAAGGTGAGGGCGAAGATCGCGTCCTAACAGGTATTCTCAGCGGTGAGGCCAAACATGCTCTTAGCCACCGAGTCCATACAGATACACTGGAGCAGATTGAGCCTATCAAATTCACACCCCGCAACGTCCGGGGCGGAATTCTGCACCGTGAGATGATCAAAAAGCGACGTGCTCGCAGGAACGCTCGCGAGGATGATACTGGCAGGGAAGGCGGTTCTGAACCAGAATCGCGTTGACACTTACGATCGTCGCCTCTTCATCAATCTGTTAACGTCCTTCGTCACTGATCAAACTCGCCCTGTATGTGCATCGTGAGTTCACATCCGTAACGGCGTCAACCCTAGAGATCCGGCAATAATTGGGATTATCAGTCACGCAAATTTTTGAACGGGCACCGATGTGGAATCAGCTGTTGAACATCGGCTTTCAAGACAGTTTGAACACAGAAATTGCGTACTACGCAACGATGATTTGATCCCGACGAATCGTGCGACACGTGTCGCTGCGAACAGTTCGGAGTCTAATTGGGATCTGGAGGATAATCATCCCCAGGAGGGTAGCGCAAAAAAAAAGACCGCCCCACAAGGGACGATCTTCGGTGTTTCTTGGGCAATTGCCAGCGCCTAGTAGCGGTCGCGTCCACCGCCACCACTACGCGGCTCGCGAGGCTTGGCCTCGTTCACTGTCAGCGCACGATCGCCACTTTGCGTGCCGTTGAGCGCTTCGATCGCAGCGTCAGCTTCGGCCGCAGAATCCATCTCAACAAACCCAAACCCTTTGCTTCGACCAGTATCGCGGTCACTGATGACCTGTGCGCTTAGCACCGTCCCATGAGCCGCGAGAAGCGTCTCTAGTTCCGAACTGGTAACATCGTAGCTAAGATTTCCAACGTACAGTTTCTTGCCCATCATTTGCTCCTATGTATGGCAATTGGCGACCCACGGTCTTATTTGCCAGAATCGCATTGAAAGCGGCCAACGTTTTGACCTTGAAGGCGTAGAGGACGATCGGTCGTATTATTCGGAATTGTAATCCAAAGCACTTCGACATGTCTCGTTCGCAAACCTACAACTGTCCATCATGCACGTTGCCCGACTCGCGTCAAGCTTGATCCAGGATTTGGTACTGATTCAATTAGAATCGATCCTCGCGGTATAGTCTTTTTGAGAAGCTTGTCAAGAATACGGAATTTGCACGGTTAGATGGTTACCATTCGTTACGTCACTCGTTCATTTCGATTCTGGTGGCTCAAGGAAAAACGTGGGATCAAATTGCTGCTTTCGTAGGCCACCTTGATCAACGTACCACGCATCGATATATCCATTTCATGCCTAAAGATAAACGTGATACAGCGAATTCGATTCCCTTTGATTTTTGAGTGATGATGGCTTCTTAGACACAAAGCTAGCTGACTTCAGATGAGGACACCAAACAGGGGTCGAAAGTAGGACCCAAAACTAACCCCACCCAAGGGGGGATACCTCCAAGCAGATCAGCAAGTTGCTTCATTTTTTCGCGGTAAAATCTAAGTCACTACACTGAATCCGTGCAGTGTCAACTAGGTTATCAAATCTCATCTGGGAATTGAGATTACTGATATTTTCGTCTTAGAAATTGCCCCCCTTAACAACGAATGAAGATTAGATTTTGTGCTAATATCCGTGCAAACTTTGCAATAACCATCTCGCCGCATCACGCATTCGCTTAAGTAGCGGAGACCAATCCGCCAAGTAATCCCAGTAGTGGTTGTTGAACGTATCGAATATAACTGTGGAGACGATCAAGCCGACGATAATTATCAGAATACACATAAACGCCAAGAGCAACATAGCCCAGAGCCATCCACCACGCACACGAAGGTAGGATTGAAAGCCAAATCCAAGCGACAAGAATAGTACGACAAGCGGGGTTGCATCCACGACTTGAAAAAACGCAGAGGGAAAATGTCTGTGGTAAAACCAAAGATATGGCATAGCCAACAGGGTACTTACAAATTCGCCTAGGAATTGCCAGCCTACCACGCCAATCCAACTGTATACAACAATGCGTAGTAAGTGAGATTGTCGTATTCGATACCGTGCAATGGTCTGCCGAAAAATCTGAATTGAGCACCATATGACGAAAATTATCAGCGACGGTGTAACCAGTGCGTAGATGAATTCGGAGAAGTACCAGTACCATGGATAGCGGCTGAAGTCCGTCTGCCCTCGAAATGTTCGAAAATAGATTATGATGTATTCATGCCAGATGAAATCGACGCTTGCTGAAACCAGTGCCAACATCGCTATTACCAGTGTAATTAAGATTGGCAAAACGCGAATTGATGGAACTGCGGATAACGGAAGCCAACGCCAAAGCCGCCAAGGTTGTAGACACATCCAGATAGTCAAAGCAAATGAGCGAATCGGATGATCACGCCAGTGATATTCGAATATGGGTGGACGTTTGTAGAACTCTTTTTTTGCCCTGATCAACTCGTCCCATTGAAATTGAAAGCCACACTCTGGACACCGTGGCAGTGTCAGCATTTTCAAGTTGTAGCTACATCGCGGGCAACTCAATTCGATATCAAGTTCGGACCAGTTCGGAGTTTCGAATTGGATGATCTCTTCTTCCATAAAGATCCTAATCCAACTAGCTTTCAGGGGCCAGCATTTAATATTATAGCTTGTCAGCGCGTTGGCAAAACGGTTCTCCAATCCAGAGTAATCTACATTATTTCTACCGATAGTATTGGTGCCAGTCCCCATCGTTACGAAATCATCATTACTACTGTTGATGATTGTGAAGCCAATGGCAGTCATGGAGTAACTAAAGTACCCGTGAACGCCGAACTATCGATTGAAGTTATGCTGCCGCCAATGGCGTCGATAGTCAAATCCTGATCACCGACAATAATGAGCGTCGTCAAGTCATTCTCGCCATTGTCATCGATCGAAGCAATACGGTTCGGGTTGGCACCTATGGAGTTGATGACAAACGTCTCTGGACCGCCATTCGCTGCTACGCCAGAACCTGTCGTGGATCCAATTACAATCGTCGAACCTGCGGTGGAGGTGCCCGCCGAGTTATCGATCGTTACGTTGATTGTATCCGCCGTACCTGAAAGCACCGAGTCTGTGAAGAAAGCATTAAGATTCTTCGTATTGTCCTTCAAGATGACACTAGCATTCGCACCGATCGTGGTAAAAGTCACCACAAAGAGACTGGAATCCGAAATGAAGCTCGTTGCACCTGTAATACCGCTGGCATTGAATGTCGCAGCAGCCGTGTGGAAGTTTTTAACTATGATATTTTCGATATTGCTAATTGTGGCAACCGGACTATATGGCGTAGCCGTCATAATAACAGTTAGAGTATCGGTACCCGCACCACCGTTGATAGTATCACCAGCAGACAATGTCGAAGTGGACGTGCCAGTGAAAACGCCGTTGATGGTATCGTCATTTGTACCGCCAGAAATGGAATCAGCACTAGGGGTCAAAGTAAATGTCTCACCATCTGGAGGTGCAAGACAGGCTTGCGTAGCCTCGTCGCATGTTTGGCCGGCATTACAAGGGCTACCGCTTGAAGTGCAACAACTATCTGTACCACACACCTTTACTCCGTTACAGAATAGACCATCATCGGCACAATCTGCATTGCTTACACAAGCCTCACAAGCAATACAAACGCCTTCCCTGCAATCCTCGTCAACATCGCAATCCGCAGTTACATTGCACTGTATGATTACGCCATCACACGGAGCCGTAAAGCATTGAGAAGTTAGCGTTTCTTCAGTATCGCCATTGTAGTTAGCAGTGGCCTGAAAACACGTTTGTCCGCTAGCGGAGTCTGGTGAAGTTAAATTATAAGTTAGCGTACGCGATTCCCCGTCGAGAAAGAGCCATCTTACTTCACCTGCGGAGCTACTGAACCCACCACCATCACTGATGCTGTTCTCATCTACAATCCAGCCAGCGGGAACTGGGTCGGTAACAGAATATACTTGTACCGTAGAGTCC
>JAJRPG010000107.1 GCA_024280855.1 Planctomycetota bacterium
GGACTCTACGGTACAAGTATATTCTGTTACCGACCCAGTTCCCGCTGGCTGGATTGTAGATGAGAACAGCATCAGTGATGGTGGTGGGTTCAGTAGCTCCGCAGGTGAAGTAAGATGGCTCTTTCTCGACGGGGAATCGCGAACGCTTACATATGATTTGACCTCACCAGCCTCCGCTAGCGGGCAAACGTGCTTTCAGGCTACGGTTAACTACAATGGCGAAACTGAAGAAACGTTAACTTCTGAGTGCTTTACGGGCACGTGCGGTCAATGACATGTAAATCGTTAGACGCGCCTCATAAAGACTCAAGGGTGTAGCTACGCAATTGAACTTATGGTATGGCTAGAATCATGATATTTAGTATATTCGGATGGGACAAAGTATTTTCTCATGGGCATGACTACTGAGAAATGGCTAACTCAACAAAGCTAATAAAACTGCATACGACTAACCATGCCATGCAAGTTGTGACACGGTCAATGGGCCGAATAAAAGGTAAACTTATGATCGCCATAAAAAATGTCCGTTTCGCTCGCAAATGCCTTGGGGTTCAGCATCTTCTATGCCTTGGCTTGGCGCTCTGTCTGAATTCCTCGGTCGCAGCCGAGGGTCTACCCCCTTCGGCTGAAGGTGCTGTCTTGGTGTCGGAGGTGGCGCCTGAATCAATTGGCGGCACACAGTCGAGCCAAGTTATTTACCTCAATTTCAATGGCGCATTCGTGCGCGAGTTTGACGGTCCGATGGCTGTCGTGGACCTCGCTATTCCTCCATTCAAAACGTGGACTGACGATGACAGTCTCGATGACAACTACATCATCGATTTCGTTCTGAGCCAACTCGAAACTTCATTTGCCAACCATCGGATTGATTTTACGACAGAACCTCCCTCGGCTGAAACCGATTTCTCAACCATTATTGTTGGCGGCACGAATAGCCGCTTTGAAGAAATGGGAGATTACGTCGCGATCGCACAACATATCGACTTTGGGAACGTCGATAAGAACGACGTCGCTTTCGTTTTTTCCGAACTCGTCGCGGCCGATACGGATTCTTCTGAAGAATTCGTGGCAGCCCTTATTATCGTCATCAGCAAGACAACCTCTCTGCTCATTGGTAAGCCTTACGAGGGTTTTGATGGAACGCTCTCTGCTGTATCGCGAGCCTGCTCATCTACTTACTGCATAGATGACTCAACCGTTGACACCTCGATCAACGTTTATCCAAACAAGGGCGGGCACACTTATGAAATAGACGCCATCTCTAGAAATATATGCACGCAGTGGAGAGTCAATGGTACTCACAGGGAAACAGATCACTCAGGGTTCTTTGCAAACGATCCACAATACTCTCACACGTGCACTCCTACTACGGTAGTTGCAATAGTCGGGCGGGTGTATGAGAATGACAGCTGTACAGGGTCGTCTGTCGATCATACCTTTAATGTGACTTGTAAAGCGCCTGATGTGTATGTGTCCACGTTAACATTCACTCCCACCTTGCCCGGCACAAACGACAGCGTGAAAATTGAAGCCAACAGCTGCAATCGCCTCGGGAATAAGTATGCTAGTACAGGCTTTGATCTGGACTACCGTGTGAAGATAAATGGCTCGGTGGAGAAAATAGGGTCACACACTTTTGGTTTATCCGCAGGCGAATGTGATAAAGAATCGTTTTCACACGTGTTTGGCGAATGCGGTTCATTTACCATCGAATGGTGCGAGGATTACACAAATGAAGAGACTGAGTGGGACGAAGGGGACAATTGCAAGTCACTTGTGATCAATATAGCGGGAGAATGCTGCATTGACAGCGATTGCCCCGATAGAGAATGCAAGAACGGTACATGTAACAATGGTACATGTGGCTTCGTCAACAAACCAAATGGTTCTTCGTGCGGAAGCAGCAACAACACGGTCTGTGATGACCCAGATACATGCGAAAGCGGGAACTGTCTAACCAATCCCGCGATATTCGGCACGCCTTGTGCGCCGGACACCAAGGAATGCACAAATGATGAGTGTAACGGCAGCGGTTCCTGTAGGAGCATGGACAAGCCGAATGGCACTTCTTGCGGAAGCAACAACAACACTGACTGTGATGACCCTGATTCATGCCAGAACGGGAGCTGCGCAAAGAACTATAAGCCTACCAACACAGCATGTACTACTGATTCTGAGGTTTGCACTAATGATGTGTGCAACAGTAGCGGTGTGTGCGGTCATCTGCCTAACTCAAAAGATTGCACCGATAACGATGGTTGTACGGTTGGTGATACCTGCTCCGGTGGAAACTGCTTGCCGGGTCCTCAAAAGGACTGCGATGACCTCGATCCATGCACGGATGACAGTTGCTTGGGCGGGTTATGTGTGAATACTTATACCTGCCCGTGTCAGAAAGATGCCGATTGCAATGACTTCAATCCATGTACTATCAACCGTTGTGAAAATGGAGAATGCAAGAAGGACAACAACACAGAAACGTGCGATGACGGCTTATTCTGCAACGGAACCGACGTCTGCAATGGAGGAAATTGCACCCACTCAGGTAATCCTTGTCCCTCAACTGAGAGCTGCGATGAGTCCTTGGGAGCATGCACTGGTACTTGTTGCATTGGATTGTCCTGCTCCATCACATCTGAAGTAAACTGTACAGGGGTATGGACTTTAGGCGAAAGTTGTATTCCTGACATTTGTGGAATTACCCCGACTGGCTCGTGTCATGTGGGATCATCCTGCTCAATAACGACTCAGGCGAACTGCTCAGGCGTGTGGACAAGCGGTGGAAACTGCAATACCAATACTTGCCCTTCCAGCGACTTCCATCCTGCTGATATGTCTCCGTATTGTGGTTGTCTATCGTCGATCTGCGAGGATTTCCAGTTAGACGTATGCGAAATACTTGCTTATGCACGTGAATGGATAAACGGTATCCACGATGATTTAGAGTGTGTCCTGCGAGGGGCGCTCATCTGGAAACAATGTGGTACGTACATATGGAATCCGGTTACTGAAAACTGGGATGCTGATTGCAACTGACCGATGGATGAGCATCTGAAGCTGATGCTTAAGTATATTTTATAAGAACGTTGAATGCGTTTTGAGGAGAACACAAAATCAAACCATACAATAAATCGAGAATTTTTTCGCGTCGTGGCGGACCACTTTTGCTCATGCTTTCTGTTACATTGTTAGGAGGCATGACTTGTCCACCTAGAAACCCATGTTCGAGTGACACAGATTGCGACAATACAGACCCGTGTAACCCAGAGAAGTGTCAAGGAGGTTTTTGCCTTCCAGATCCACCAGTTGTATGCTCTGACGGCGAGACATGCGTTGATGGTACTTGTACTGATAGTAATTGCACTGAAGTCTGTACGGATGATGCCCAATGCGATGACCGTGACCTTTGTACTACTGACGACTGTATCGATAATTGTTGCGTTAATGACATGGTCGATTGCAATGATTTTGATAATTGCACTACTGACTTTTGTATTGGCGGCTGTATTAATGAAGCCGTGGTATGTTCAGGCTCCGATGTCTGCAACCCGACCACAGGTGATTGCGAACCCGGGCCTTGTGATGTTGATGCGGATTGTGACGACCGCGATCTCTGCACAACCGATACCTGCGTCAATGCCGGATGCGTTAACTCGGCTGTCGTTTGTGCTGATGGCCAAGTATGCGACGAGGCGGACGGTACGTGTCCAACAGGTTGCACCGCTTGCACGTCTGACGCCGACTGTGCTGATGATGGCTTATTCTGTAACGGTGTTGAAAGTTGTGGTACAGATAGCTGCTGCACGTCGAGCGGCGACCCATGTACATCTTCAGGAACTTGTGATGAGGCTACGCAATCATGCCTTGCTGCGTGCAACCGTAACATCCCAATTACCCCGGACTCTACGGTACAAGTATATTCTGTTACCGACCCAGTTCCCGCTGGCTGGATTGTAGA
>JAJRPG010000108.1 GCA_024280855.1 Planctomycetota bacterium
CACTCTCGAAAACGACCCACTTGGGCTCGCCAGGGCTAAGCTGTTAATCAGCTGTATTCTTGGTGACGCTCGGATAGAAGATTGGGATTACAACGGTCGCCTGGAAAGAGCAAAAAATGCACTTGACTTACAATGGGCTTTCATAGAAGATAGCTGACTGTCCGTGGGCCAGCGAACACCGCCTGGTCCGCGTGGGGCTAAAAGGTTTGGAGATCGCTCAGGAAGACCGACCACAGGCGAATCTTGTTTTTCTGATCGATGTGTCCGGGTCGATGAGAACGCCTAACAAACTCCCACTGCTCAAGCAGTCTATGAAGATGCTCCTCGACGGGCTGAACGGTGATGATCGCGTTTCTATGGTAGTCTATGCCGGAGCGTCAGGCCTGGTCTTGCCACCTACTTATTGCGATGAGCGTCGAACGATTTTAGCTGCGCTGAATAATCTACAAGCCGGAGGTTCGACCAATGGCGGTGCGGGTATCCAACTGGCTTACGACCTTGCAGAGAAAAATTTTATCCGTGACGGAGTGAACCGCGTGCTGCTTGCGACTGACGGCGACTTCAATGTGGGCACGACCAGTCGGGGTGATCTCACTACGCTCATAGAAGAAAAAGCCAAGTCAGGTGTCTTTTTGAGTGTGCTTGGTTTTGGCATGGGCAATCTTAGAGATGCCACGTTAGAGTCACTCGCGGACAAGGGGAATGGCAACTACGCGTACATTGATACGGAACTTGAGGCCCGAAAAGTTTTGGTGGATCAAATCGGGGCGACGTTGGTAACGATTGCCAAGGACGTCAAAATCCAGGTTGAATTCAACCCGGCTGAGGTTCAGGCGTATCGGCTGATTGGCTATGAAAATCGCATGTTAGCCGCTAAGGATTTTAATGATGATACAAAAGACGCAGGCGAGATTGGCGCGGGGCATACAGTCACGGCGCTTTACGAAATCGTGCCGGTTGGCGTCGAATTGAACGGCGTTGATCCATTGAAATATCAATCGACGACCGAGCCAAGCACTGCGGATGATAGTGGTGAGATGATGACGGTTAAGCTGCGATACAAGCAGCCGGATGGCGATACGAGCAAGCTGATTGAACAATCGGTCGTAGACGATGGCCAAACACTAGACGAAGCTTCTGACGATTTTGCGTTCGCTGCTTCAGTAGCTACGTTTGGCATGTTGCTACGCAGCAGCGATTACAGCGGCGATTTTTCGTACGATGACATTTTATCGTTAGCAGAGTCCGGATTAGGCGAAGACACTTTTGGCTATCGGAACGAATTTTTGGATATGGTGAAAAAAGCGAATCAATTGAGTCCGCGATAGTCGCGTAAGTCGGGTCATCGACCTACTTCTAGAGATTTCTTTCATGCTGTTGATTTTTCATCTCATCAATAGAAAATAGCCCGCATGAAAAACTATCGAATTGGCGTTATCGGGACAGGCATCATGGGCACCCCCATCGCCTCGAATCTTTTAGCAGCAGGCCATTCGCTTTGGGTGTATTCACGCACCAAAGACAAAGCTGATAAACTTTTGAAAGACGGGGCCTGCTGGTGTGAGTCACCGGGGCAAGTGGCCGCCGAAGTTGACATCATCTTGTCAGTCGTTAGCGACTCGCCTGATGTGGAAAATGTTTACCTTGGCTCGAATGGTGTATGTTCTCGACTCAAACCGGGTTCGCTTTGTATTGACATGTCCACCATAGACCCGGACACCGCTAAGCGCGTCGGGTTAGCCGTTCAAGAAAAGCGATGCGGGTTTCTCGATGCGCCGGTCTCTGGCGGTAAAAATGGCGCAGAAGCAGGCACGCTGTCTATCATGGTCGGCGGAAACGAAGCCGACGTCGCCCGGGCTAAGCCTGTCTTTGAGGTCATCGGCAAATCCATAGTACATTGTGGCCCCGTTGGGCATGGGCAACTCACCAAGCTATGTAATCAGATTATCTGCGGGCTAAACCTCCTTGCTATCAGCGAAGCAATGGTTTTCGCGGGCAAGGCTGGGCTGGACCCTTGTGTCATGCTTGAGGCAGTGTCCAAAGGCGCGGCAGGCTCTTGGGCAGTTGACAACCTCGGCACGCGCATGGCTAAGCGAGATTTTGACCCCATGTTTATGATTGATTTGCAGCAAAAAGACTTGCGTCACGCTCTCGACACTGCCCGAAACTTGAAATTGCCTCTGCCCGGCTGCTCGCTTGTCCACCAATTGCTAGCGGCGAATCAATCTGCTGGCGAGGGTCGAGAGGGTACACAATCGCTTGTTAAAACCATTGAACGGCTGGCTAGCCATAATGGTGCAAACCCTTAGTCCCTGTTGTTGAAGTGTCGCGGGTATGACACAATTGGCGTAATCGGCGCATAAAAAACATCCGGTTCGGTGTCCGTTTTAGGCGGCCACGTCGCCGGATGTTTCTCCCCCCTCCACAAGAGAGATTCATGTATAATTAAGAACGATAAATGGCCTAGACGACCAAATCGCTCACATACTCAAAGCACCCAATCTCGCACTAAACGAAACTGAACTCTTACCTACGCCACCCATAATCCCCACTGAAGCATAAAAGCGAACAACTATCAGGCAAAAGAAGATGCCCGACCCCCAGCTATTCGTCTTACTCGATGCTCCATGAATATACTGGCTGACCTTACCAATGTCAACCAAAAACTTATCCACATTATCATTATGCAGTGGTTCTTTAATAGCGCAGTATGAAACGAAACAACACTCCTTTGTATTTGTGGGTATGTCTACTTAAGTTCTCGCCACCACAGTTTACGACCTATTCCGAAGGGTAGAGCCTGTAGCAGAAAAGTGCAGTATAATCTGTCCATGAGTAAAAAATGTGAGCCAAAACTTGGCCAAAATGTCTATCTCTCGCCGTCTTCTTTCGTCTGCGGCGATTTGGTACTCGGCGATTCGGTCACTGTCATGCCGCATGTGGTCATAAGAGCTGATATCGCGCCGATACGAATTGGCCACCGTGTCAATTTACAGGATGGCACCATCGTTCATACGCCCTTTGGCGAACCTCTGGATATTGGTGATGATGTGGGCGTGGGTCATCGAGCCATCATTCATTGCCGACGGATTGAGCGCCATTGCCTGATTGGTATGGGGTCGATTTTGCTCGATGGCTGTGAGATAGGAAGCGACTGCTTAATCGCTGCAGGGGCAGTACTAGCGCCGGGTACGCGCGTCCCGGCTGGTTCGGTGGTAATGGGTGTGCCAGGCAAAGTGGTTCGCACCGTGACGGATAAAGACTTAAAAGCCATCGACCATGTGGTTCAGAGCTATCTCGACCTGGGCCGAGAACATGCTGCTGGCGCGTTCCCCAATATTGCCCCTTTGTAGCCGAATGTATAAATGTGTAGGGATATACTGAGTGAGGCGGGCCGCTGATTGAATTAGAGCCATTGGGTGGGGTAGTCCGATACGCTTATAAACAAGCCCTAGGATTACAATTGCCCTATGCGAGGCCGGGGGCTAAAAATATATAGTGGAAGATATGCCTGGCGAGATAATCGTATCGCAAACCAGGTCGAGCCGTAAACCTTTACTTTACAATAGCTTATGACAGAACAGCCCTATTCCAAACGGCTGTTTAATTGATATAACCGTATGTGTGTCGTTTGATTAGCGTAGAAGAGATGATGGCCATCGTAATAAAAAGTGATTTCTCGGGCTTTATACAAACTTTTACTGCCACCACCTGTCCATTAAGTACGTCTAACTACAGGTAGCGCTGTTGTTATGGGTGGCGACTGTGACTTTTAATTGTCGATTTATCGGGAACTGTATTCGTGACTGATTCAGCGGATAATTCGGGGCATCCCCCGTCCATACCACCAGCGAACCAGACGGGGGATGGGTCTGCGCCGAAGTCGATGAAAACGCTTGGTGATTTGGAGATTAGCCACGAGATTGGTCGGGGCGGCATGGGGGCCGTGTTCGAGGCTTGGTCTCCGAAACGAAAATCCAAGGTAGCAGTTAAGGTACTTAGTCAGCATATTGGTACTTCCGAAAATGCCGTCCTGCGTTTTCAGCGCGAATCTAAAGCGGCTGCAGGCCTGCATCACCCTCATATCACGCCCATCTATTCGCAGGGCGAGCAACACGGCGTTCATTATTATTCCATGGAACTAATAGATGGCCCATCCTTGCATGAAACAATTTGCGATACGATCACTGAACAGGACTCGCAGGCTGTTGTTACTGACCCAACGGAGACTGTCGTACTCGAAAGAAGCCCCGCCAAGGGAAAGGCGACAACGGCGCGAGATTCAGCGACGACCAAAACATCTCAGCCGGAATATGGGACGACGGAATTTTATCAATTTGTAGCCAGGCATATAGCCATGGTAGCTGACGCGCTGGATTATGCTCATCGACATGGCGTGATACACCGGGACATCAAGCCTCATAACTTAATGTTTGGCAGCGATCAAAGACTTCGTATTACAGACTTTGGACTGGCCCGTATATCCGAAGAGCCTGGCGTGACGGTTACAGGCGAAATCCTCGGCTCACCTTTGTACATGTCGCCTGAGCAGGTTACGTTTAAGCCCGACGAGTTGGATCATCGGACGGACGTATATTCACTTGGTGCGACCTTGTACGAATGGCTTGCGCTAAAGCCTCCGTATCCCGGCGAGACGCGCGAACGTGTGATTACGATGATTATGAACTCTGAGCCGATGTTGTTGCGCATGCATCAGCCAAGCGTTCCGGTTGATCTCGAAACGATCTGCTTAAAAGCCATCGCGCGTGATCGAGATAAACGATATCGTCATGCTGCGGACTTTCGTGATGATCTGTTACGCTTTTTGGACAATCGGCCTATCATGGCGCGTCGGGCGAATTTTGGTGAAAGGCTGACCAAGTTTTGGCAGCGTCATCAATTAGCGGTCACGTCATCCGCGGCGATTTTTATTCTCGTGATTTTGTCAGCAATCATCTGGCAGATGAGTAGCGAAGTTCAGACAGGCGTGCAGGCCGTCCAGCAGGCCAATGCGCAGGTGGACGAAGCTCAGAAGACCGAGGATACCGCGCTCAACGTACTAACCAGCTTGTTTTCTACACTGCCTGCGGAACTACGCTATCCAGCGGCGGCTGTCGGGGCTGCAATGCAAGGTGTGCAAGGCATGGTCGAAGATGCCGCGCCGACATCGGGTATCGAGCCAGTGCAGGAAGTGTCGCCGCCTGGTATCGCTTTGCGCATGGTGCGGGATTTTTACGATGAGACAAGCCTGGAACCGTTTGCAGGCGCCGATGACCCAAGCCAATCGCTACCCACCGCCCGCGAGATGCGTATCAGTAAGCCGGCAGAGGCGCTAGTCACGATCGACAATGTTTTATCTAGCAACCATGACGATATCGACGCCTTGATGCTTCGCTGCGTGGTGGACGCGGAGCTTGGTCACTTCCAATCCATGCTAAAAGATGCCACGCATTTGTCACAGATACTCGGCAAGGATGTACGAGGGCATTTATGGAGCGCCCTAGCTAGCATACTCACGAATCAGTTCGACCGCGCCCTAGCCCATACCAATCGTGCGCAACAGCTTGGCCAGCGTCCCAAATGGTCTGCTTTGATTGGCGCGCTATCGCAACTGGGCAAGGGACGCGCAGCCGCAGCGCTATCCCTGGCTGAGGCTGCGATGGCAGATTCGCCGACGCTTATAGCCGGTCTGCTGGTACGGGGGCTTTCGTATGCGGCTAACGGGAATTTCCGGCAGGCGGTGGACGATATGAATAAGGTTATCGCTAAGGAGCCAAGCAATGCCGGGGCACTGGTCGCTCGTGGTCAATATCATAGCGGGCATGGCGACTTCGCGTCGTCAGCGACTGATTTTGAAAGTGCGATGGCTATGGTCGGCACGTCCCCTGCTCTTGGCGCGCTTTGGATTCTGGCGAAAAACAAGCAACGTCAGCACGAAGCTAAAGCCGCGGCTTCCAGTCAAGATGAGGGCGCGGAACCGGAAACAAATGAGGAGCCGCAAGAGCCTGTTCAAACGCTGGAGCAGGTTCAGGAATGGTTTCAACGAAGCATTTGGCCTAGAGAATCAGTGGGGCAACAGAATCCGCCGTTTCCTCAGACGCTACCGAAGTAAATCCTTTAGTGTCAAAACCTTGTCATTTATCAACCTTGGGGGTACTTTTGTCGCGCAACACTGAGCGCCGTATGGATCGTTCTTGATTTCTTATAAAATTTGAAGCAAAACATGCTTCCAAAGTCCGCGCAAGCTAAAGCATGCGGCTCGTTTTATATATCGTTACCTTGTTTGCATTGATCTATGCGCTCACGCACGGGCGGAGGCAGGAACACTTCGTCGATGCCGGGCCAACTGGCGAGGGCGCCTGCGCATTGGTTGGCTTGGGTTGCGATGTCGGCGTCAGTGTCTACGAAAAGAACATGTTTGTCGCGTAGCTGACACAAACCGCCACCTGTACCGAATAGTCCCTGACATCGCACCTCAATGCCAAGCTGCCTAGCTATCTCGATCATATTTTCTAGTTGAGCGTTGATGTCCAACGAAGCCACCTTTCAAGCTAAAGACGCGACAGAGCCGATAGGGAAACTCTGTAGCGCAAGCTCTATGTTACTACCGCGACGGTGCGGCTGATATAGTTTGCATTGTAGATGAAATATGACTTTTACCGAAACATTGATTCTAACTAAACGAAAACAATAATAATACGATGCAAACACAAGGCAATGCGACCATGGTAAGAACCCCTCCATCTAACCGACGACCCATTACGCCCGCGCCTCCAGCGGCTAAGTCGGGTTCGGTAGAGGCTCATTTACTCAACCTGGAAAATCAACTCGCTCAGCTTCGCGCCCAGGTGAGACAAGCTCAGCAGCTATCCAGTTTGGGAACTGCGGCGGCAATGATCGCGCACGAGGTGAATAACTTACTGACGCCGATTGTGTCTTATGCTCAGTATGCCCTGCAAGATGATGACCCTACGCTCAAAGATAAGGCACTGCAGGTGACGGTGAAAAATGCCAAGATGCTCGTAGCTATGTCTGAGCGAATTTTGGAAATTGGGGCGGCGAAGAACTGCGAGCCGGCTATGGTTTCGGCGCATGATATTGTAGTCGAAGCAGCGGCTAGTCAATGTCGAGAGGTGGAGAAGGATGGCATTACGCTGCGCAACCAGATTGATCCGACCGTCAAAGTTTTTGCTGACCCGCTGCAAATGCAACAAGTATTCTTTAATCTGCTATTGAACGCACGCCAGGCTATGAAAAATAACCATTCTGGAAGCATCACGATTAGTGCGACACAGCAAACGGGTAGCGTGGTGATAAGCCTGCGCGATACAGGGCCTGGGATTGATCCGAAGATGCTGAGCCAGGTTTTTGAACCTTTGCAAACGTCTAAGCCAATCGGAAACAGAGGCGAGAGTGGCAAAGCGCGATGCGCGGGATTAGGACTATCGTTGTGTCGAGATTTGGTTCAGGAAAACGGCGGGAGTATTAGCGTTACTAGCGAACTGAATCAGGGTACGACTTTTACGATTCAGTTGCCGTGTCAGAAAGCGTAAGCGACTAAGAATCAGCTAGACGGTCTTGCATGGCTAATGCCTTCGCATGGTTAGGTTCTTTGTCTAGAACTTCTTTCATTTTTTGTAGTGCATCTTCTGTACGTCCCAGGTCTTCCAGGATGGTCGCGGATTCATATACAAGGTCGGACCAAGCATCGCCTGTAGCCGTGCTTAATAATTCTTCGATACTTTTTAGCCCGTCATGCAAAATAATTTTTCTGATTAACTCCGCTCGCTCGCGATAGAGGCGGACTAGTTGTAGCGCATCTTGATGATTGGTTGTTTGCTCGTCTAGGTACTTGGCAAGATAAATGTCGATGAGAATTTTTTGTTGGGCTTCCACAGTAATAAGCAGCGATTGAACATGACTGTCATTAGCCGCAGCCTGTTGCGATAATTGCAGGGCTGACGTCGCGGCTGCGGCGGCTTTTGGCCATTGTTTATCGCTCACCAATAATTTAGCTAGGTTCGTCCAATGTCTTACCGACGGCTTCGCCGAAGCGGCGCGCTCGGCGTAATTTATGGCGTCCGCGCGATGACCAAGCTTAGCGGCGCATATTGATAGCCCGAGCAATACCGATGACTCATTGGCGGTTAGCTGAGCGGCTTTGTTATAACTGGCCTTGGCTAACTGTGGGAACTCGACTACGAACAAGTCGCCTAAGTCTCGATGGGCTTGCCATGCAGTCATGCCTTCGCGCGATTGAATGAACAATCGCAACTGCGCAATCGCATCACCACGCTGCCCCGATAAGGTGAGTAACTGAGCGTTTAGAAATAATAGCCAAGGGTCGTTGGGTGCGGTTACTTGTAAGGCGAGAAAGTGGTCGCGTAATTGCGATAGCATATCATTGCGAACATCAGCATCCGTAACATCGCTCATCCTATTAGCCAAGGCGAGGGCCTCTTGCATTTGCGCGGCAGGGTCAGGAGCTGGGACGGTGTTTTTATTTTCAATCTGCGACGGGGAAGGTGTCTGGATGGCACGAGCGATAGGCGAACTCATCGTCCATGCGGATAGCGTCGTAAGACAAATAACTAGTGAATTTATTGTTGTTCGTTGCATTAGCTTCTCTTAACGTTGCTCTAATAAATCCACGGGTAAGCGGTGGCTTACCCATGCCACCCAGGCCCATATACCTAGCCACCTTGAACCACTGATGATGCAACTACACCGATGACTATATGCTTGTGTCTCGGTTGAAACAAGTTTGAAGAGGAATTGGAACTGGAGTGTATGGGAGGTGTTCTAACCTTCCACGGAGAAGCCACGAGCCTGAATATCTTCTGCAGGGGCGTTGTCGAGCGCTTCCATTGCGGAGTTGGCTTCCCGCGCTTTAGCGATTTTGTCCACGAGCATCTGCCAGGTATCTCGCTCAATAGCTAATACCTTGAGCGAATCGTCTATGGCTGACACGTCGCGATAGAGGTTGGCGTCTACTAATTTTCTGAACAAAAAGTCGTAAATAGCAGCCACCTGCTTACACAATGTCGGGTTGACTTCGTGGTTTAAGCCATGACTCATTTCGAGAATGATATTTTGCGCCTTGGTGAGTCTGTCGTAAGAAGTTTCAAAATCTTTGGCTTCAATGGCGTCTCGGGCCTGTCGCGCATAACGAATCGCCCCGTCATAGAGCATCAACTGGAGCTGCTCCGGGGAGGCCGTCATTACGGCGTCTCGTAAATAAGTATTGTCGCTTGCGTCACCCATGACGCCCGATTTATCGGAAGATTGGGAGGCGTCCATAACTTAACATCGAAGTCGAGGCGCAAATTGTGCGCGTCGGGCGAGATAGCTTAGCGGATGGCTGGTTTTATAGGTCATTTAAGTAACAACATCTCCTTTTATCCAAGGCGAATTTTACTATGCGTCGAATGATAACAACTCGGATGCGCGCATTACGGCGGTAAGCTTATCCCAATAGCCCGGCTAATTGTCCCAGCGAGGTTTGCTGTGCTTGCAAGCCCGCGAGGTTCAATTCTAATCCCGCAAACTGGGCTTCCAGGCGTAGCCTTTTGGCGTCCAGCAAGGCGTTAAGCTGCTCAATTCGATCGTCAACCAGGTCACTCTGCCGCTCCAACAGGTCATCCTTACGGGCTAATACACCGTCGGTATCTCGTGTAATTTGATCGAGAATGTCTGCGACCACCGCACCAAATCCCGTTTCTTCCGTCGAGAAAAAGAACTCCACTTGGTCGGGAGATTCTTCGTAAACATCGCGAAATCTATCTGTATCGAACTCTAATAGCCCACCTGCGCCAAGCCTCAGGCCAATGTTGAATAGCCTGTTAAAGTTACTGTTTGTGCCTTCGAAAGCACGCGTGGCTAGTCGATTAAGCCGTGACCTCACAAGCGACACCGTCGAGTCACCCAGCAATGGGCCACGTTGGAATGTTTCGGTATCAAAGCTTGTCGCATCGTCAATAGTCCCTTGCGCACCATTGTAAGCATCCACGAAAGACTGAATGCTATCGACGATACCATCAACATCCTGATTCACAGTGATCGTAATTTCTTCGTCGCCAGCCGCGAGCAAGTTAACAGTCACACCTTTGATCAAATTGTCTAAACTATTTGTCGAGCTTGATACCACGATTGGGTTTTCTGCATCGGCACCGCCGATAGTTACCACAGCATCTTGAGCGCGGGTGAGGGTGTTTAATCCTAAATCCAGGCCTCGCGTATCCACAATTAACTCACCGGCTAAACCGCTAATATCAGAGTTGATGGTTAGCGAAAATGGATTCGTGGTCCCGCCGTCATTGACCACTGACGCCGAAAAATCTCCACCGGCTTCGTTTAGTTTTCTAATGACATCAGTCAGTGTATCGCGTGCGCCAATGTCGATGCGCACTTCGAGTGTGCCGTCGATAAAGTTTTCGCCAGATTTGGACTCGCCTTCGATACGAAGATCGGAAGCGGAACGGCTGTTGCCACTGTTAGCTATAATAAGAGGCCCGGTTCCGCCAGCCTTATCTTCGATGAGTATGCCGTCGCCGGTGTCGTTGATACGAGCTTCGAAAGTGTCATTAGCCAGTAAATTTATGGCGTCAATTACATCGCCCAGCGTCTTGGCTGTGGCGGGTATGTTTATGACACGAAGGTTTCCGGTAGAATCAGTCACATCAAACGTGCCAAAAGCGATGCCCTTGCCATTGTTGAAATCTTCGAGGAGCGTTTGGCGCGATACATATTGAAATTGCAAGTTGTCGCCAGTAACAATCGGAGTTGTGGATGTGCTATGCGTTCCAGCTAGGCCTAAGTCCGCCGCGAAGGTCGAGCCGGAAGCATCAGCTACAATAACAGGTCCGTTTCCGCCCGATTCGTCACGAAGCGCCAGCCCAGTACCTGCAGCGTTAATGGTCGCGGTGATACTTGTTTCGTCATTGGCGTTGATGATGTCGATCACATCTTGCAGCGTTCGTGCCTGTGAAAAATCAATGGCTGATGCGGTGGAAACCCCGTTGGCGTCCGTGATAGAAAAACTGCCCGGCGTAAAACCTTGGCCACCATTAAGACTGCTAAGCGAAACGGTATTTAACCCGGCGATCAATTGCTTGGACTCAAAGGCGGCGTTGATATCAAACGTAGCGTCAAGAATGCCCAGGTCTACGGCTGCGGTCGCGCCTTTGTCTGCACTTACTGTTACCTCATCCAACCCCACAGCTTCCAATACGATACGATTGCCGTCATCTGATATGCGTGCGCGAACGATGGCTTCGTTATTGCCCGGTGCGTAGTTTATGGCGTTGATCAAATCGCCGATGGTTTCAACGCGGTACACATCGCCACCGATGATACTTGCGTTATCGACGGACTGTGCGATACCAAGGTCGGTCGCGGTATTTCCAGTGATATCTTCAATGATAAATGGCTCGGCTATTTCCTCGGCTATAGTCGTGTTGTCTGAAATGATGAATTCGGAGTTTACGGCTGACACGCTAATGGAAAGTCCCCCAGCTGTGGCGTCATCGGTTATGCGCTGACGAATATCGGCGGCGGTGCGCACTGGTGGGCGCGTGTTATCCGTAAAATCTATCTCTGCAGAATTTCCCCCGCGATCTGTAATGCGAATGATACCCAACCGAACGCCATTGCCACTATTTAACGCACGAATATCAGTGTCCAAATGGTCTGCAAGAAAACTCGAGAGCGAAACCGAAAAGCTACTTTGTGGTGTGGTGAAAATCAAATCCGAATTTTTCGAGCCTTGTGGTAATTTGCCAATACCATTCCCGTCGTTGAGCGTCGAAAGCAAAGTTGAATTGGCTAGACGAATCAAATCCCGGCCATCGATGCGATCGGTGGTCGTGCTGCCCGCGATGCCTAGATCAAGTGCGGTTGTGCCACCCGTTTTATCTGCGACGATTAAATCGCCGAGCGTAGTACCGACGGGAAGATCAGCCGGGTCGTTTAAGTCTTCGATCACAATACGATCACCGCTACCGTTCGCGTCCGTGATACCCGTGACGCGGGCTTGAACATTGATCGTATCATTAAGATTGATTGCTTCTAAAATGTCATCCACCGTCACAGCTTTGGTAATATCAATGTCCGCTGACTCTCCCGCTCGGTCTGTGATCGTAATGAAACCTCGCCGCACACCTGTCCCGCCGTTCAACTCGCTTAGCCTGGTACTTTTATTGACTCGACCTTGCCCCACTTCCAACGCGATACTACCCACGCCAACCGGCGTAGAATCCGGGTCGGCGAAGCCTCGACTGAGCAGGCTATTATTACTGACTAATGAGTGAACACGAATCGTTTGACTCGTAGCTACCGCACCTGGCCCGGCGTTGGCAATGACAAGCTTATCGTTGCTCGTCGTGGCGTTGAACCGATCAAAAAAAGTAGGCTTATCGAATTGGCTAGCTGAGTTTTGTAAGGCTAATAATTGGGCGGACAACGCGAGAAACGCTGTTCGCTGTATGTCGATGTTGTCTTTACGCAATTCGAGAATACGAACAGGGCGAGAATCCAGATCAATAAGTTGATCGATAAGTGCCGCTGAATCGATGCCCGAAATAATACCAACACCACTTGAAATGCCACTCATAATTTAATCATCCCAAAAGTTTACGATGACGACCGGCACGCGAGCAGGCGCGCTACGGGATCCAACTGTAACTTATCGGCGGTGACGATGATTCGTCTGGATGCTCAGAACACAGACCAAGGCGCATGGTATGCGCGTTCCTATCTAATCATGCGCAACATTTACCGGCACGAAATAGCAAAGTTCGTCCAGGTGATTAGATAGCCTATGCGCAAGGGGAAAAGTAGCGCAATAATAGTACTAGCCAATTAGCAAATTCATGTGCTTGGTATCCAGTTGATTTGAAACGATGCTCGCAACGGCGATTTATTGTAGAAGCGAAAGCACAAAATTAGGTACGGCATTAGCAATTTGCAAAACCGATTGTGTACTTTGTACGAGAATTTGAGATCGGGTGAGTTCGGAAACTTCCTCCGCGATGTCGGCATCTCGAATGACTGATTCCGAGGAGATCAAATTTTCTGCAGCGATCGTTTGGGCCTGGATGTTGGGTTCAATATGGTTTCGCTGGATGTTACCTAGTCGGCCTCGATAAAAAGAGACCTGCTGAATGGCTTCATCGACAATGTCCTGGGCCGTGGCGAAATTCTTATTTTCAAAATCGTTGGTTTGCCCTGAACGCAAAGTGTATAGCAAACCGGACGCATCATTTCCCAGTGAGGTAGCCGAGATGCGTTGGAAACCGAAAAATAATTGTCCGTTGGGAGTCACTTCTGGCGCGAGTTGAAAAATGGCGCCGCCACTGACCACATCAAAATTCGTTGTTCCTATGGACTGGGCGAAGGCGCTTGTCAATTCAAACTGCGCCTCTAAAATGTCTGAACGAATATCGGCACGCAGGCCAACCACTGACGCCGGCGTTCCATCGACCAAAATGGTAGCCTCTCGACCTGTCACGCGCGATGGTATCCCAGCATTGCTTGATGACACAAAATTTCCCGAGAGAGGCGAGACGGAAACGAACGCATCACTACCTAGCGTGGTACTGCTAAGCACCAAAGCAGAGGCTACGGTTCCGACAGGCGCCGCGGACACAATAGCTGAAACGCCAGTCGCATTGGTTACGGCATTAATCGCGGTACTAACCTGAGCCAGCGTCGTACCCGATGCAAACGTCAATAACTGAAACCCTATCGTCCCTTGCACCTCAATCGTCGTCGCTACCGTAGTGGACGTGCCGCCAACAGTCGTACCCAGAAAATTTTGTCGAGCGGTGAGCGCGGATTGCGTCACCTGAACACGAACTTGTCGCGTCGTATTAGGCTGTTTGAGTATCGAATACACGGAGACCGAAGCCAGAGAAGCCGGGGCGACGCTGGAAAGATTATATCCTTGTGAACCGTCGAGAAGTTTTGTTCCGGCGAACCGAGTGGTTGCACCAATTCGATCAATACTATCTAAAATGGAATCAACCTCAAGCTGATTAGCCCGAACTTCATCTCGACTAAGACCGGCTTCATTCGCTGTGGCGACGACGAATCCTTGCAGGTCTATTAGTAACGCCGAAACCTCATTCAACGCACCCTCGGTCGTCGAGATGACGTTGGACGCACGAGCAGAATTTTTGATAGCCTGTTGCGTCCCGCTAATTTCCGATCGCAACACTTCAGACACAATCAAGCCAGCTGGGTCGTCTCGCCCACGATTGATGCGCAAACCTGTAGAAAGTCGCTCCAAATGGCGACCAAGCTCAGCCTGGTTGACTATTATTTGTCGCAACGCTCGCAGTGAAGCTACGTTACTGTTTATTCGACTCATCTCGTCTTCCCTGACGGTCTTTGTCGTATCACTTTAGTAACCACGACGACGGCACAGCCTTGTGCCTAGGTGCGCGCAAACGCAAGCCTTATAAGTGTTGTCGGAGCGTTGCAAGACCGACTTTAGCGGACGTTGGTCGCCATGCGGAGATGAAATGCTGAGCGGAAGTCAAGATGTAAAAAAGCCAGCGCTGATGTTATTCAGCGCTGGCTATTAGATGTTAAATCAAGTTCAAACGTCCCAGGTGCTTGGAATTACCCAAGTAGCGAGAGTGCGTTTTGTGTCAGCGAGTTCGCAATCTGCAACGTCGTTGTAGATGCGTTCACCAAAATCTGTGCCCGTGTGAGGTTTGATGTCTCCACGGCGAAGTCTGCATCACGAATAGAACTTTCCGCAGCCGTCACGTTTTCCTTGGCTACCTGCAACGAATTAATGGTCGTAGCAAGTGTGTCTTTTTGGAAACCACCAAGACGCCCTCGAAGGCTGGCTACGTCGTTAATCGCTGCACGGATGATTCGCTGTGCCACGGTGAAATTCTTACTGTTCAGATCATTGGCAAAACCTGAACCCAGAGTGGATAACACATTTTGCGTTGATTCGCCAAGCTTCGCTGTTGACACTTCGCTGATACCCAACGCTTCCAAACCAGCCAGGCCAACTGTAGGCGAGATGGCGAATCTTGCACCGCCACCCGTAATTTCAAAACTGGTGGTAGATAGCGTACTCGAACCATCCGCAAACGCTTGGGACAAGCCAAGGTCAAGTGAAATATCACCAGCCCGGACAGAAACATCCAAGCCTTTCACAATCGCATTTGAACCGTTGACGGTGAATGTACCATCAACACCCTTTGCGCGAACATTGGTCAAATCGATCGCACTGCTATCTACGGTAGTACCTTGGTTTTCGAGAATCGATATGGTAACAAACGCATCCGAACCGAATCCGGTACTGCTGAAACTAATGGTCGGCGTTCCGGTTCCTAAAGTTCCCTGGAAAGCGGAGGCCTGTACACCCGTCAGGTCACTTCGTACATTCACAGATGTGACAATAGCCGCAGCTGTGGTACCAGAAGCAAAACTCAACAGCTCTGCGCCAAACTCGCCACGAATCTGAATGGTAGTCGTATTTCCGAGCTTACCCGCTAATTCGGTTGATGATGTGGAAGTTGTTCCATATAGCACCGAACTAACAAGGGCACGCTGCGAACCGGTCAATCGACTAATAGTAACCTGACGGAAACCACCATTGGCGATTTTCGCAGAGTTAATAGACACCGACGACAATGTGTTTTCTGTTGCTCCTGTTGGCTCCGAAATATTCACGCCGGAAGTCGTAAAATCAAAGTTTCCGTTGAGTAGTTTTTTCGTACCGAAAGCGGTTTGCTCTGAAAGACGGTTAATCGACGACAGAATGGAATTAATCTGCAATTGGTTCGCATCGACTTCCTCTTGCGTCAGACCGGCTTCATTGGCTGTTTGGTCTACCAGATTTTCGAGGTTGAGTAGCAAAGAGCTAACCTCTTGCAATCCGCCCTCAGCCACAGCAACGATCGTATCCGCACGCGTGGCGTTATCGATCGCTGTTGAAATCGCTCTGATGCTGGATCGAAGCGTTTCTGACGCAATAAGACCAGCGGGATCATCCCGGCCACTATTGATTCGCAAACCGGTACTTAAACGGGTTAGCGACTGTGACAACGCATTGTTGTTGGAGCCCAGAATTCGTTGGGCAACCAGCGACTGAACATTTGTATTAATCCGAGTCATACCTGTTCGTGCCTCCAATCGTGCCGTGGTTCCCGACTAGGCGAAAAACCGATTCACGCCTATCTCGCCGTTACTCCACGGAACAAAGTCGCTTAAATTTCAGCGACAGGCTTGTGTCATTGCACAGCTTTGTTCTTACTATTCTCAAATGCGACAACTTACTCCGACAAACTGTCGTCACAACCGAAACAATCGACTCGCCGATAAACGTCCTTTAGTACAATCGGACCCCACAAGCGTACGAAATGGGGTAGACGACTATGCGTTTTGAGCAGATTACTTCCGATAATAAAAAAATCGGGGATTATCCCGAAAAAACGAATATCTTACAGGACCACACATTCACGAAATAAAAAATAAAATCGAAAAATAATTTGACATACTTAGGTTAAATAGTAGGTCCATTGGCAGATATTATCGAAAATCGAGGGCAATCTATCAGTCACAATCGGTTAATGTAGCCAGATTCAGACCTGCCCGGTGACAATTGTGTGGCTATTCCCAGGAAATCGAGACCAATAAGCTCATATTGCGCATGCGGTATGGCCATAAATTATAGCGAAATGCTTATGGGGAAGCAGAAGACCAGCGTCAAGCGTTTGGCATTGATAGTAAGCAACCATTTAGCGACTCACCCTATGATGATGGTCGTCGCGGTGCATCATCCTGCTCGTAATTTGCCATTGACAATAATATATGAGGCGAAAAGTGAATTGTCCCAGCCGAAGCAGGAGGCAGATGCCCAAATCGAATTCATCTTCCAGGTAGGATATACAGCTGCTCGGCTGATGTAGCACGCTGTAATGCTAGACATTAAGTGATTTTTTACGCGCCTTTTGCACACCTTTCGCTACATGAAAACGCATTACGCTGCATTTTTAACGACTAGGCGTGTAGGCTACGCAGGCTCTTGAATTTGTTCTTGAACCGTCTTCGCTATGAGCGAATACACCGTACTTGGAATGACATCGATGCGCAAGACATCAGCCAATTCCTCGAGGTCTTGTTCAATCGTTGGCAGTAAATCAACCAGAATGCTCAGATCAACGCCCACGAATGTCGTGGCGTCAGTACAGATCACGCCTATTTCCTCTTCGTTAGGAACTTCGCAAAGCAGTTTTGCAATACGGTCTGCCCCGTTGATAATGCGGGCCATCTTCCCTGAATCGGTTGGGCCTGGGTTGACTGACTGGTGAAGATTCACCGCGACAGCGACTTCATCCGGCAACGTCCAATACTTAAGAATCATAGCTGAAACCTGGGCATGGGTAGCCTCAATCGCCTCAATTTCTTCCTCTGCGGATACCTGGCGTCCGCGCGGGGCGTACTCAGCAGCTATATCTCCGTATTGATCAGAAACCGCATCTGCGAGTATGGGAATACCAATATCAGCAAGCAACGCACCAATGAAAATTTCATCTCTAAACTTAGGAAAAAGCTTGTCAGCAAAACGGGAAGCTACCACGGAGCAGGCGAGGGATCGCCGCCAGAAATAGCTCATATCCAGCCCCGTCGCGTTAGTTTTAGACATCGTATCAACAAGATATCGGCCAAGAAG
>JAJRPG010000109.1 GCA_024280855.1 Planctomycetota bacterium
GCGCATGTCGTCGAGAAGCTCGTTCTCGCCGCGTAAGTTTAAGATGAGTTCGTCCTTGGTTTTCAACTCACGCTCGAGTGAAGCGATACGCGTGCGCACCGAATCTTCATTGTTGCGAAGATCGAACATCTCTTGAACGATTTGTTCTTTCTCCGCCCGCAACGTTCGATTTTGACGCTGAGCGACTCGGTAATCTCTGATCGACGTACAGCCACTCATACTCACGACCATACCACCCATTAACACTGAGCTAATTATCCATCCGCTGCGCATGTTGTGCCTCCTGTGCTTCACTTAGCAGACCATTAAAGAAAAGAAAGTTCGACAATTCAAGGAATGATTCGCACGTTGCACCCTCGCATACATTACGAGTCGCCCTAGCTACCAGCGTCGATCCCTCGTTCCATGTCACTGTTATCATCACACCCAAAGTCGTTATCACTTGGCCTCGTGACGGCTAGCATTTGCCAGCGAGTCACGGATCGCCAACGACCCACCATAATGTAACGCATACAGCGCGCATGGCCAATCACTTTTTAGTGTGATCTTGCCACATAGAGGGAAAACTCTGAAATAAAATGTGAATTACTGACTGCGAAAGCTGTGAGTTTCCTGTTGGATTCAGCTAGCTTTTCTTCTTGCTAATGATAAACGTGATGCTAGCCGCGGCGATTCCCAGCCCTAGCGAAGCGCCAGAGAAGATCATCAGGTTATCAAAAATAGTTTGTAGCAAGGAAGGAACAACGCCACGGGCTAATCCCGCACCAGCTAGACCGGCGATTAGCATCACCACGACCGCGACGATCATAGCTGCGGTTAATCCAGTGGAAAGAGGGTCGTTGGCGTATACGACCTCGCGGACCACGGTTGTTCCACTAGCCGTCGGAGCATCGTCTTGTTCTTCAGACAGCTCGAATACTTCGTCGCCGCCTTCTAACCGTTCTTCCATACCTGCTTTGGTGTCATCGCTGGGATCATCGCCCGATCCATCTTCTTCGCCGGTGTAGATTTCTTCCAGAAGCTCAGCCCCAAGCGAGGTGTCGTCACTTTCGCGGGTCAGGTCCATAATGCCAGAGCCGCTGCCGCTGCCGTCCATGCCTAATCCGCCGAGATCAGTCACAGCCGTCTGGGCTAAGGGGTCCACCATTTCGTCGAGATCGTCGTCATCAAAGATATTAACCCCGGCTGAGGGGACGACGGTGTCGCCTTTAAGGCCCGATCCGCTTTTCCCGGCTGCTGTGCTGCCGCTTAGATCGGTATCAGCTAAGCCAAGAATGTCGCCGCTGCCGGAAGCACTTAGAATGTCGATGCCAGAATCTTCGACGGGTTCGAGTACAAGCTCGCCGCTGGCAGAGCCGCTGAGCATGTCGGTGACGCTATCGCCGCTGCTAATACCCAGTGTGACTGCGAGTTCGTCTACGTCTTGAACTTTGTAGTTGGTCTTATCGCCGTCTCGGAACTCCCGTAGTGAGCCGTCACGCACGAAGCCCTTGAGGTCGTCCTCGGTTTTACCTAATTTTTCAGCAGCTTCTTGGGATGAGTAAAAACTTTTAGCCATAGGATACGGACCTCAATACTAGCGGCGAATTCACCGCATGTTCTCGCTTTACGGCAGCTGACTCTCGCTGCTCTGCAACCTATATTTACGTTGTTCTTCAATCATTTGTTCTACGATCTCTGGCGGCAAATCGCAATTGTTGTACTTCTCCAGATACCGATCATATCGCCAGGTGCGCGATGCAGCCAGCCGCATACATCCCTTTTGCGGTAGGTACTCATAGGACCAAATGGTCATCGCATCGACGTCTACCATGTAAACGCCATATGTCGATTTCGACAATTGGCCGGAAAAAGCAAAAACTCCGCGTGCTCCGCCACTGGTGGTCGGTTGGGCGAAGGCCATGTTGCTCAGAGGCGAACCTGCCGGAGAAAACATCTGGGCCACGACTGCGATAGCTATGATGCTCAACGCCGTAGCAATCACCCAATACACCGGATGCGGCGTGTGCCTTAACCGAGGTGCAGCGCTTGGAATGCTCGCTTCTGCAGGTGTCATATGATCCATACTGCCGTCCATTTTGGTACGCTACTTAAAGATAAATCGTTGACTCAGCTGGTCCCCATCTATTGCGACTGACCTCAGGCCAGCTTTCCCCCTGTGAGATTATAGCAAACCTGCCCAGAGCCACAAGATTTGGCTTCCGCACGATATATATTGAGATAGCATTAGGCCATATAAGGCAGGATTAGCCGGGTTTTGTGAGAAATACATCGATTTCCACTACGCTGTCATGCCCGCATCACGTCATACCCGCGCAGGCGGGTATCCAGTGCGAGGCATGTTCTCGCCCCGTTCTGGATTACCGTCTGCACGGTAATGACGAATGTGCTGCGCGGTAATGACGGATGCGATAGTCTGAAGTTTGTCCCGCTTGGCTAATAGTCGCTAGCGGCCTTATCCCTTCTTGAATCGTATCAGCCCGTTCTTGTGGTCCATCGTGACTACGAATTCTCGGAGGAATGAAGAGCCAATGTTGGCGAAGCCTGTTGGTGCATGACGGCTCTCATCCGTTGGGGCGATCCCCCTCGTCTCGTGCGGTTCGCACGCGAGCATATCTTTAGTAGAATGTTGTGAACAGTTTCGTCTTTTCAATCCCAGCGAGGTGCAGAATGAACATGCAAGCGTGTCGTAAAGTACTGTTGTCGTCGGTGCTATGCCTGAGTGTCCTACCATCCACCGCATTCAGCCAGGAGACTATTGCCGAGTTGCGAAGCAAGGCCGAGAAGGGCGACGCCGCCGCCCAATTATCTCTCGGGTACAAATACGTAAAAGGGATAGGCGTTCCCAAGGATGACAAGCAGGCGGCGGCATGGTTTCGCAAGACCGCCGAGCAAGGGGTAGCGGAGGCACAGTTTAACCTTGGCCTTATGTACGACATTGGTCAGGGCGTGCCCAAGGATTACAAGCAGGCGGTGGCGTGGTATCGCAAGGCGGCCGAGCAAGGGTACGCGAGGGCACAGTATAAC
>JAJRPG010000110.1 GCA_024280855.1 Planctomycetota bacterium
ACTGGTTACGCGAGTTTCTAGTTCATCGAATCCAATTGCCCAATTTTTGGCCTCAGAAATTGAAATGGGCTACGCCAGCTTACACGTCCGCCCATATCTGAACGATGGCTGAAAATGAGGATTCTTCAACAGGCTGTTAGGAGGCAACGCGAAAACTCAGCAGAGCTTATTGTAATAATGATCGCGTTATAGTAAGAGGAATTACCAGTAAAAACACAGTCAGACACCGAGATAGTACTACTTTCCGCGATTCGCAGTGCGCCTCCGTATCGGCTACTACTGTTGTTATCGAACAAACACTGCGTCATGGTTGCACTAGAACTTATCAGGTACACGCCGCCACCGCCTGTAAACCCCGTCGCATGGGCTCGATTGGCTACGAAATCAGATTGATCTATCGCAAGCGTGCTCCCTTCGCCGTAGATCGCTCCTCCCCCTGAATCATCATCATCATTGTCATTACCCGAGTTTCTTTGGAAGCTGCACCCTGTCATGCTTATGATTGAGCTTAAGGTATAAAGCCCAGCACCTCGCCCAGCACCGGGGCCAGCGATATTGCTATCAAAAGTACAGTTAGTCAACGTCGGACTGTTGTTGCTATCGCTATACATCCCCCCGCCCAGCAACCCGCTATTGCCTGAGAAAAGACAGCCCGTGAACGTGGGAGAACTATCGCCCTTGAGATACGCGCCACCGCCACGGCCAGCTGTTACGTTGTCATAAAACGAGCAGTTGGTAACAGTCGTGTCCACACTAAAGTGCATGTACAAACCAGCCGCGACGTTGCCGGACTTATTGCCGCGTAATTCGCAGCCTATCAACGTTGCTTTCCCATGATCGTTAAACGCGCCATGATTAACCGAATAGTTGTCGGTGATCTTACAATTGGAGACGGTTGGGAAACCGAGATAGTTATTCACGCCACTACCTTGATCTCTACTAGCAGGGGAAGCGCCAAAGTTCGTTCCGTTGGCATATCCACCGCTTATGGTAAAGCCGTCTATCACTGTCGCAGCGCTAACGTTATGAGTCGTAACCACATGATATACGTTTTCCAATCGGTTATTGAAGTTCAAACCGTCATCGCCATTTTGGTCACCGTTGAGAATCGTTTCGAATAAAACAAAATCCCGCGCATCTGGATCAAGTGTCCCGCAACCTTGATAGCTGCCATTGATGATCGAACCGCTTGGAATGGCAAAGGTCGCCTCTCTATCGCCACTCGTCCCTGGCTTATACACACCCTGCGCGACACGAACCTCCGTATCAACCCCCGCAACCGCCAGTGCCTGCTGAAGGTCTTGATACGCATTGCACCAACTCGACCCGTCAAACACCGGGCCTGTCGCATTTGCGTCAACATAAACAATCGTCTGCCCCAACGCGGTTGTGCTGACTACCCCCAATAGCAGCAACATCATCGCATAGTTAAAACGACATCGCGGACTGACCTTGCTATTTCGCCCTTGGCTTAGAATTGGTGAACACATAATTTCCGGCCTCCAAATTTGATAGGAACTGACAAAGTGACGTCGTCAAGTCCCTTCAATGTATTCAATTTAGCAATAATATGCAAGATAAATATAAATTGCCGTGATGATTGAATTCTTACGATGGCCTGATAGAAATGGCTTTCTACCCAAAACGTGCCTAACGGTGCAGAAACTCGGATATGCCTTAGCGACGTCGCAGCGTATATTCGCTAGACGAGGCTAACTTCGTACGCAGCTTGTCGTGATTGACCTTCGCACCCATCGCTACGACGTGAAAGACTAAGGAATCTTCATCTTCGTAAAAAGTATACTTTCTACTACGAAGATAATGTTGACGAAATAATTCTTTCATCTGAGAAATACGCTCGGGCGTATTCTTAGCTAAGACGTGATACTCTTGAAGGTCGCGCCGATTGCCAATCCATCGTTCAATAGAATCAAACAAAAACAGGGCCGATAGAATAGCCGCTGCCCCAAGCGTCCCCAACGCCAGCTCGCCAAAACCCACTGCCATGCCGATGGCAGCCACCGCCCAAATAGTCGCTGCCGTGGTTAATCCAAACACGCTCCCGCGGTCTCGCAGGATAGCGCCCGCCCCTAAAAAACCGATACCGCTAACGATTTGAGCCGCGATACGCGTCGTGTCCCAGTCAGGCCCGCCTATAGACTGCGAGATAATGGTAAACAGGCATGAACCTACGCAAATGAGAATAATCGTGCGAAAGCCAGCCGGCTTATCCCGCACCTCACGCTCAATCCCAACCATCCCGCCAAGCACGGTGGCAAAGACCAACCGAACCACATAGGCCATATCGAATGAGGCGAAATCGGAACCAATACTATGCCAAATATCTGACACTTAAAAGATCACTCCATTGACCAACATTCCATCATTCCAGCATCACACCATTCCGTCATTCCCGCGCAAGCGGGAATCTAGTTCTGGCACGGACTGTTAAACCGTTCCTGGATTTCCGCCTACGCGGGAATGACGGTGTAAACCGAATCCATGTATACTTTCAATATCTTCAACAACCACTACAGTCTTTCCGTCACGCTTTTCGCCTGCATAAACAACTGCAAATAATCACGCCCGCCGGCCTTTGAATCCGTGCCAGACATATTAAACCCGCCAAAAGGCTGAACATCCACAAGCGCGCCGGTACATTTTCTATTCAAATACAAATTACCCACATGCAATTCGTGTCGCGCCCGCTCTAATCTTAAGCGGTCATTCGAGAACAGCGCCCCCGTCAAACCATATTCCGTACCATTCGCAATATCCAAACCTTCATCGAAAGTCTTAAACTTTATCGCGGCTAGCACAGGGCCAAAAATCTCTTCTTGGGCAATACGAGCGTCAGGCTTCACATCGCCAATAATCGTAGGCGGAACAAAATAACCCTTGTCAGGCTTCTTACCATCCGCCAACAACGCCTTACCCTCACCCTTGCCAATACCAATATATTCGTTGATTTTATCGTAAGCAGATTGATCGATCACCGCGCCCATATTCAAATTCTGCTCACCCGTCGTATCACCGATAGTAAGCTCTTTTGTTCTAGCTACGACCTGTTCAATCAAATCATCATAAATCGCTTCGTGAGCAATAAGACGACTACACGCCGAACACTTTTGACCCTGGAAACCAAACGCCGCAGCTACCACACCCTCCGCAGCCGCAGCTACATCAGCCGTCTCGTCCACAACGATGCAATCCTTACCACCCATCTCCAGCACCGTGCGTTTCAACCATTTCTGACCCGGATGAACCTTAGCCGCCTTCTCGAAAATGCCCGTGCCCACTTCTCTTGACCCGGTAAAAGAAATATATCGAGTCTGTGGGTGACACACCATGGCATCGCCCACGCTACCGCCCGGACCTGGCAGAAAATTCATTACGTTTTTAGGCAGACCAGCCTCGTGCATACACTCTACAAACTTCGCAGCGACAACAGGCGACGTACTCGCAGGCTTCAAACAAATCGTATTACCCGTCACCAAGCCAACACTAGCCATCCCACAACAAATCGCCAGCGGAAAATTCCACGGCGGAATCACCACGCCCACGCCTAGTGCCATATACCGCACTTCATTCTCTTCACCAGGAAAAGGTGTCACCGGGTGGGAACCCTTAAGTCGCATCATTTCCAAGCCGTAAAAATCAAGAAAATCTATCGCCTCGCAGGTATCCGCGTAAGCCTCAATCCAGCTTTTACTTTCCTCATAGCACATCCAAGCCGAAAATTCGTACACCCGCCGCCGCATAATCGCAGCCGCTTTAATAAGAATTCGCGCCCGCGCGTCCGGGTCCCATCGGCTCCACTCCTTAAAAGAATCAGCCGCACCCCGAACAGCTTTGTCCGCGATGTCAGCGTTCGCCTTCACCATCGTACCAATCACACGACTCGGGTCAGCCGGCGAGAAAGAATCAAACGTCTCACCACTGGTAATCGCTTCACCATTAACCCAAAGTGGATACGTTTTCCCAAGCTCCCCGCCCACTTGCTTGAGGGCAGCCAGCATCTTATCGCGCGGGCCAGGCTGATTAAAATCTACATACGGTTCGGGTGAAAAAGGCATAAACATGACTGACAATCCTCAAAGATGTAAGCAAAAACAGAACTCGCAAAACCAGCATTCGTTGTACACCAATCAACCACTTTTGACCACCCCAAGAGCCTCCCAAACGAGCCGCGGGTGGAATGAATTCCCGACTCGTCGGGAGCCCGCGCGGAGGTGCATATGTTGATATCGCTCGATGACAATACAGCCCAAAACCCTCGTCATACCCGCGAAGGCGGGTATCCAGAAGCGGTCGTAAATCGCCCAATCAGAGCCGCACGGCGCAAGCCTGCGGGCATGCATATTTCACATCAGATGGGCATGAAAACCCGCCGTCCCGTCTAGTCGCTCATCAATAACCAAGCTAAACTCAATCCATGACCACCGACGCCCCTCAGCCAATACCCCTCACCCCCATCCCCGACCACATCCACTGCCCCAAATGCGCCTACGACCTCACAGCCTCCACCTCCCCCAAATGCTCCGAGTGTGGCTACGACCTCGCCGGCTTCCGCCAAAAAGAATCCGCCATCCCCTGGACCCACCGAAAAACCCAAGGCTATCTCCGCACCTACGCCAAAACCGTCTGGCTAGTTATCTTCAAACAAAAAAAATTCTGCGAAGAAATAGTAAGACCAGTGAGCTACGGCGACGCGAGAAAATTTCAACTAATTACCATCCTGTTAGTCATATTCCCGACGTTTGCAACCGTTTATGCAGCCTACTGGTGGTACCCTTGCCACGTCCTCGAATTCCCCAATGAAAACATGGCTCTTCTCTGGACTGGACCAGTTTACCCAATCTATTTCGATTTTGCCTACGCTAAAGTTTGGCCCATTGCCTTAAGCCTCATTTCTTACTTTATTTTCCTACTAATAATGACTGGGATTCCAAGCTTCTTCTTCCACCCAAAAGAAATGCCAATCCACCGACAAAACAGCGCTATCGCCATGAGCTACTATAGTGTCGCACCAATGTCATTTATAATTGTCGTATATGCCTGCGATTTGTTGATATTTCACTACCTCTGGCCAAGTGATTGGCAGAATGCGCACGCCATCAGACTACCTCAATTCCTCAAGCAGTTTTACGGATTTCCGATTCTTGTTTCGCTAGAAGTTGTAGCATTAGCTTTATGCCCGATTCTCAGCTATGCAAATCTTGAAGAAACAATCAAACGTATTTAACCGTACACGCGCGTTAAAAGAACTGCAATTATAGCCGGATTAAGTATATCAATACCGATACTCGGTATGTGTTACTTATATTGCATACCAGGTCTCATGCTGTACCTTACAATAATTGTCACAAGCCTAAAATAAAGTCGCCAAATTGCGTCAATATCGCGAGACTTAGTTATTCCCGCGCAGGCGGGAATCCAGTCACGACAGTTTAACCTTCCGGTCGCCCCACCAGATGAAAAGTCCTATCGCCTTTTTTGGCTTTACGATCCCAGACTTCCCCTCCGTCATCCACCCCGTCCACATCAATGCTGTAGACCACAACCCGACCATCTTCGACAACATACTTGATTGGGTCGTCTATTTCCCCAAATGGATCACGCGGGATTTTCGGTAAGTAATCGGGAACAAGTTCATCCAGCGAACCAGGCCATCTACCCTGCTCAATCTCAAACAGTTTCACGGCTAGCGCCGTAACTACCAATCTTCGTTGGGCAAGTCGGCGAAAAAATAACCTCACCAATATTTCTAAACGCCCCGGTTTTGAATAGAGCATTCCTTCTGTCAAAGGATAAGAAAGTAAGTTAAGAATATTTCGCCGAATTTTGTCGACACGCAACTCAGTCAGAGCACTTCGCCAAGTTGGAGTCAAAATCGCCCGAGATTGCCTTGTATCAAAATCCATGCTTCGAACGGTATCAATTAATAAAACTGGATGCCCAAGATAGTCTATAACTGAGTCAACAGACCATGACGCTCCTTGCGATCCTACGCTGTAACTATAGGACATATATTCTGTATTCATATAACTTGTTGCTCGACTACCCAGCAAAGATATTTCCGTAACAGAAAGAAATGTATCTTCATTTTGTGATGCTTGTAGCCATCGTACTAACTGCTTTCGGATTTCTACATTATCTACCGCGCCACGTTTCGACAGAAGGCCAATGGTTTCTTCTAATGAATCATAGGCTATACCGTGGCACGCGAGTCCAACCAAAAAAGGAATAACTTCCGGATGATCCATGACGGCATCCGAAAATAACAATAGATCATGTAGGTACCTAATAGCTTCTCCGAACTCACCTTGCTGAATACGATAGTTCGCATTAAACCAAAGGAGTTGGGCCAGTGCTCGCTGATGTGAATGCCGACTCACATTTACTGCTGTCGGATCGACATTTAGCCGATCATTCCACGCAACCTGTTTCCGCAATTGGGCCTGTCGAACTAACGATATGACTTCAGCATTCAGCGACACCAACTCCAAAGCATCAGCAGACTTGGTTTCAAATAGCGATCGATCATCGTTGAACTCCTCATACCTAACCCCCGAAGTAGAAGTTCTTACCAGTTTCCGCATCGCCTCTTCATACAAAATCGCCGCATTATCCTCATCCGGCACGGCGTCCAACACCGCATCAAACTCAGCCGCGTCCACCATCTGCCCAGCTGCGCGATACCCAGCTATCGCCGCATCAAGCCGCCGCTGCGCTTCATATCCCCACCACAGCCGCAGCGCCACTAACCCCAAAACCATCACCACCCCCAAATGCTCCGAGTGTGGCTACGACCTCGCCGGCTTCCGCCAAAAAGAATCCGCCATCCCCTGGACCCACCGAAAAACCCAAGGCTATCTCCGCACCTACGCCAAAACCGTCTGGCTAGTCATCTTCAAACACAAAAAATTCTGCGAAGAAATAGTAAGACCTGTGAACTACGGCGACGCGAGAAAGTTTCAACTGGTGACAGTCCTGCTAGCTTTCCTTCCTACGCTAATAACTATAATTGGTGCCTATTGGGACTATCCGAATAAGACTTATTTATTGCGGCACGGAAGATATGCTTCTTTCTGGGCCTCACCAATATTTCTGCTCTATTGGAAATCGGCATACATCCAAGTTTGGCCTATCGTCCTAGCTATGCTGAGCTATTTACTCAGTATTTATGCCATTACTGGCCTGCCCAGCTATTCCTTTCATCCACCCCAGCTCCCTATTCGCAGACAAAACCGCGCCACAGCCCTAAGCTATTACACTGCCGCGCCTTTGGCACTTTTCTCAGTAGCATATGTAGTGGAAATTTTAGTGATTGGATACTACTGGTGGAATAGATGGGGGCTTATAACGTATATCAAGCTGCCCAAATTCATTGCAATTAATAGCCACATCGTTTTCCAAATCACGGTCGAAGTGACAATAACCTGTATCTGTTGGCTAATTTACTACTGCTTACTTATCCAGCTACATAAAAATATCATGCCACTAGAATTCAAAAAACGAGCCGCCCTGTATACATCACTTCCCATAGTCTGGGCAACAACCTTACTTTTGTTTCTCGTAGGCCTCCCGTTCGCAGTCTTTTATTTGCTGGTGGTCGTTAACAGTTTAATGTGACAACAGCGACCCATCCATTAGCCCTGTTAATCTATCAAGAATTGTCCCCCTCCCGTCATTCCCGCGAAGGCGGGAAGCCAGTCGAATCAATGTTGTGTGGCAGCTTTTATAGTGATAAACAAACCCAGTTACTTTTCTGGCTTTCCCACCAAGTAAAATTTCCTCTCCGATCTTTGGGCTACGACATAATGTCTAATTCGACCATAATGCACGTTAGTTGGGGGGATACCGTAGACGTAGACTAAGTCATCTTTAACAGTACACTTAAACGGCTCATCAATTCCCCCGAACGGATCAAGCGGAACGTGCGTCAAGTATTCTGGAACTAGCTCAGCCAACGTCTCAGGCCATTTCCCTTTTTCAATCTCAAATAACTTCACAGCTAGCGCCGCAACGACTAACCGACGAAGCGATAAACGATCAAAAAAATTGGCCAATGTTTTTTTCGCAAGTTGCATATTGGACAATCCTGGAATTCTTCTTCCTAAATTAGAAAGAGGATGAAACAAGAAGGGGACCTGAAATACTTCGTGACTGTTAATTTCATCCACTGCTAATTGAAAGGTCGACTGGCTCTTAGCAGAAATGGTTTTGGAGAGGAATACTGCATCGCGTGTTGTTTTCAATTGTCTGACAGGTCGAAAAACAACTTCAACGACGTTCGTATACCCCTTCAACCTTCTCCAAAACTTATTGGGTAGAAAACTCCTGTACGGATTAAACCCCGCATAATCCTTGGCCTTATGACGATTGCCCAAATAAGAATTCTGCGTACGCAATACATATGCAGCGTCATTCTGTGCTACGCGAATAAACCGTCGAAGTTGTTGCACGAAATGATCTTCTGTTGGCGTATCACTACTCGAAACCAACATCATCAAGTCTTCAAGGGGATAGATAGCCATATTTTGGTATACTTTCCCGTGTTGCATCGCTGGCAACGATGGATGGTTGGCAACGGCATCCGAATATATCCACATATCGCAAAATATTTCTAGCGATTCCCCATATTCACCTTTATACATGTAGTAGTGTGCCGCTAAATCAAGTAACTGGGCAACCATTTGCTGCTTAACTTTAAGCATCGATATCCCGGTAATCGGGGCATCATTTAACCGATTACTCCATGCAATTTGCTGACGCGATTGAGCCTCTCGCATCAATTCTATCACTTTGGTATTTTGAGATAAAAGCCCCTCAGCCACTTCAGATTTTTTTTCTAATAAAGAACGATCACGATAGAAATCGTAAAAGCTCAACCCCGAATCCGTCCCAGGCTCTATCTTCCCCATCGCCTCTTCATACAAAATCGCCGCATTATCCTCATCCGGCACGGCGTCCAACACCGCATCAAACTCAGCCGCGTCCACCATCTGCCCAGCCGCCCGATACTCAGCTATCACCGCATCAAGCCGACGCTGCGCTTCATACCCCCACCACAGCCGAAGCGCCACCAGCCCCAAAACCATCACCACCCCAGCCAGCGCAATCCGCTTGAGCCACCAATACCGAATCGGCACAGGCCTATCATCCTCAGCCATCAAAACATGTTCAGCCGCATCACTCATCTACTCATCCCGCAACTTCGCAGACAACCTCTCAATCGCCACACCATAATTATACTCAATTCCAGCCAAAATCTCCGCCTCGATTGACGCCGCCCGCGCCAACCCTATCGCCGCCTCATAATGCCCCACCGCCTCATCAAACCGGCCCTGCAAACTCAACGCCTGCGCCAAATTATTCTGCGCCTCCATCGAACCCGGATGAACCTCTACCGCATAAGCCAAATACGGCGTCGCCTCCTCAAGCCTCCCCGCCTCAGCCGCTGCTACCCCCGCGTTCATAAAAGCCAGCGCATCCAGCCGACCCTCATCATGCATAGGCCAATGACAAACCCCCGCCACCACCAACCCAGCCAGCGACGCTCCCCACAAACTAGCCACCCGCCCCGCTCGAACCCGCCGCACAGCCTCCACCAAACCAACAGCCGCAAACGGAACCATTAGCGGAACCAACACAAACCGATATCGAGCCAAAATGAAAAACGCAGCCACAGCCACCACCATCACACCCATCATCACATAATAAATCCACAGCTCTCGCCAACGCGACTTCGTCAACACCATCCCCATCGCAGCAAATACCGCAAGCACCCCATACTGCCAAAACGCCCCCATCACCCCAAGCCACGGCGAAGCTGCTGAATACACAGCCAGGCTTTCAACATCAGCTACTTCATATCGATGTACCACCATTAGTAGCTTCCGCCCCATCAGCCTCAGCCATCGCCCCGGCGACTCACCAATCTCAGTCCACGCCCGCGCCATCCAATAGCCCGAAACCTCCTGCATTGATAACGACCTCCGCGCTGCCCGTTGAGCTAGCAACGTCGCATCATTACGTTCAAACTGCGGCGTCTCATGTCCACGAACTAAAGATCGGTAGTAACCATTCGCTGAATTGCCATTACCAATATAGAAATTAGGCCCGGCTTGAAATGTACTCAAAGTCCACGCCCCGCCGACTTTCCGATTGCGAACAGCCACCGTCCCCAATACCAGCATCATCCCAAACAAAAACAAAGCTACCAACATCATAAGCGAAGCTCGACCAACACGAGCCGCGGGTTTCAACCCGCGCGGACTCTCAATCGAATTTGGCTTTAGACACTCTTGAGATTCCAATTTTATATCTTCTTGAACGACTTCAGGCCGGCGATGTCTCCAAAACTCAACAATCAACCAAACCAATATAAATGGCCACCAGGCAAACGCATTCTCCCGCGTAATACAAAGCAACCCGAAAACCAACCCCAGTGAAATAGCCCTACCATACCTAAAAACGCTATTTCGCAAGGATAATAACCAAACCAAAGCGCAAACCAAAAATCCCGCGAGAGAAGCCTTCTGCAAAATGCCATCAAAGAATATCGCAGGGGGGTAGAGCGCATACATCACGCCAGCTACGCATCCAGCCGTCAAACCAAATAGCTGTGTAGTAGCCAGGTACAGCAATAACACAGCCAAAGACCCCCAAAGCGCCTGCACAAATAACATGCGATGCGGATCAGGCCCGATAATTTTTGTAATGACAGCCAACGTGTACGGATAGAGGGGGGCTTGATAGAAAGGCTCGTTCCCTAACCAATCGCCAGCTGCAATAAACTGTGACCAGTCGTAATATCCTTTGGCGTCGCCTACTAAGTGCCATGAGGTTGGCACTGATTTCGTGTTTTCGATGTGAGATAGCCGTACCAGCATCGCCATGCCGCACAATAGCAGACCAATCAATACCAACTTCTGCAACGAAGCCGATTTGTGACCATTCGTCACAGTGCGTATTGCATCCAGTTGCTCATCCACGTTCTCGCTCATAAGCCAATACTACCACGCCACCAACCAATCGCCCGCATCACCACCAGGCGAAACGAGTCGGCCAATCTCGTACAAAATCTCACCACCACAAATACAATATCAGCCATAAACACGACCACACCAGACTTACAGTGACTGTTACATTTTTAACGTACCTACATATTTTCTGCTGACATGTTTCACCGTCATTTCAGCGAAGGCGGGAATCCAGTCTTAGCCTGTATGAGGCATCGTTCTGAATTTCCGAGTGGCATGAGTAAGCCACAGCTTAGCCGTGCCCAATTGAAGGCATAAAAATCATACAACTATATTTTGATATAGTAATGTTTCACGTGAAACACACCAAATCACCTGAGAGAGGTAGGATGTATATTTTAATTTTGATATTTCTTAACTCAGCATAAATCTCAGAGTAAGTACGCAAAATCATTCCTAATGAATAGCAAAAATAATACTCATCACACAGAGTCGTCCCGGTGCACGCTCTGTTAAGTAAGCAGTTCATTGTCAGCAAGTCTTCAAATAACTCAGAATTGTTATTCAAGACAACATAACGAATTAGACTACCTGAGTTGGTAAAAGCTCATGTTTCACGTGAAACATAATTCGAGGCGCGTACACAGAGTCAAAATACTATTCAAATTTTTGCATTGGAATGGCGGCACGAAAGGACCAATACAGACGCAAATCTGCCCAATCACAGAGGGACACATTCCATAATTCAACATTTATCTCTACATAGTCCGAAAATAAGTTTGCACTAACTCCCGCTTGTAGGGTATGCTGCATCAAATTGCAGATGCCTTAATCGACACAAAACGGTCAAATGCACCTATGGAGAAGATCATGTCTAAAGCAGCAAGAAGGCTCGGTCGCGGAATTCGCACACTTATTACTCCAACGTCATCCGCAATTGAAATCCCAGCCAGCGTAGAACCAAAGCCTGCGCAATCGGTTCCGCCTGCTAGCCAGGCCACAGGTGTAGCTGTGCTTCCCAAGCCAGCCGTCGCTGAGTCGCCAGTTCCTGAAGTGCAACATGGCCCCAAAACAGTTGGCGTAGAATCTATTATCCCCAATCCTCATCAGCCACGCAAAACGATACCTCTTGATTCGATCTCCAGCTTAGCCGCATCAATCAAGACCAATGGCCTGCTTCAACCGGTCACGGTGCGCCCCGTCAAAGAAGGGCGCTATGAAATCATCGCGGGCGAGCGGCGATGGACAGCTATGAAATCTTTAGGCTGGAAGCAAATCCCCGTCATTATCCGACCGGCTAGTAACCAGGAGATGCTTGAGCTAGCTCTGATCGAAAACATTCATCGCGAAGACCTAAACGCCATCGAGCGTGCCCGTGCTTACCGAGAATTCAGAGACCGATTCCACCTGAACGCAGAAGCCGTAGCCCTACGTCTGGGCGAAGATCGAACCACCGTCACAAACTACCTTCGTTTGCTAGACCTGCCAGAAACGATTCAGGCAATGGTTGCCGGCAGCCAGATATCAATGGGTCATGCCCGCTGCTTGCTGGGGATTGTTGATATCGACCTGCGCAATAAGCTAGCCGAGACAGTGATCAACGATCACCTGTCCGTTCGCGCTCTCGAAGACATTGTACGCAAAGAAAAATCTCGCAATCAACCGGCCCCCCAAACAGCCCAGCCTGCCACGCCAGACGCCTCAGCCCATCTTCAGGACATGCAACGACAATTTGAGGAGTCGCTCAAGACAAAAGTTCGCATCAAAGAGAGCAAAAAGAAGGGCACAGGCCGGATTACCATCGATTTCTATTCTTTAGACGATTTTGACCGCGTCGCCAGTAAGCTCGGCGTTAATCTTGACGCAAAATAACAACCTTGAGCCACCTACATCCCGCAGCCAAGACGAGAGTGCCACCTACTTGGCACTGCCGAGAGCATTGCACCAGTGAAATCATTTGCCGTGTTGTATACGCTGCCAATCCTCAGGTGTGTTTACGTTTTTCAATGACATTAAGCCACCGTCTTCATGTGCCACATCCTTGGCACTAATAAGTTTCGCGCCGCAGTCTCTAACAAAGTCCATCGCCCGGAAGTTTTTGCTCGCGAGCTGCGATTTCAGCGTTGATAGCGTACTTATACGGTAGACTCCAAGCAGCGGATAGGCTCTATCTTCATACTCAGGAACCACCGCCATCTCATCACCCAACGCATCAATCAATGCCTGCAAGAATTTCGTTTGAACCAATGGATGATCGCAGGCTACGACAATCACAGCATCACATGTTGGTTCGAGCAGTGTCATGCCCGCAGCCATTCCGGCTAATGGACCAGCATACTTCGAGTCGTCATACGCATATCGTACCGGAATGGATAAGGGCGGCAGCGACTTTCCCGACCGGCCCGCAACGACAACCTCAGAGCATACGCTCGAAACCGTCGTCACTACCCGCTCAAGTATCGACTGCCCATTCAGCATCAGCCAGGCTTTAGATTGCCCCATACGGCGACTATCCCCGCCACACAAAACCAAGCCTCCAATGCTAATAGGTGTAGTTTTTGTCATAAGCTTGAAGCTTTATTCTAATCGCTATCAGCCAACTTGGCACGTTTCAATTCGTTACTTCAGGCTCTTCTCGGACGATCCGATAAACACGCAGCGGATTGAACTTTTTTCGGAGCGAACAATGAAAACTAATTTTACACGCACCTGGGCCATCGCCCTCGTCACGCTATTAGCTATCTCCATGACCGGATGCACAGAGCGTATCGTTGGCAACGCAGCCCTGCGTGGCTTCAACACATTCCTAACCGGCGTGGTGAACGATACTTTCAGTGCTGTCATCATCAACTAGCAGCCAACTAGCAATGAACGCGCGGCATAGCAAGCCTTTCCTCAACAATGGTAAACGCTGCAAGTGTTAGCCACCATGTATGTGCGGAACTACCCCCAATATGAAATGATCCTCATCCGTCCAATCTAAATCGCAACCATATTTTTGTTACTGGAATCCAGCATCGTATCATCGTTAAACCAGCCTTTCGGCTCTCCAGGACTGTTACATAGCCGTACCAGTCCTATATTTGTATCCCTTCGCCGGATTGTGTACGATTATGGCTTACGGTTCAATGGAAATAAAACGTCAGCAAGACGCTGTCATAATCAGAAAGAAAGGTAGACACATGAACGGAAAATTATCGATGCTGTATAGCACCGCGGTCATCGGCTTGCTTATGAGCGGAGCCGCGTTCGCTCAGGACAATTCGGGCGAAATTAAAGAGCTTAGGAAAGAAGTCCAGGGACTTCGCAATGACATCAAAGGCATGCGCGGCGACATCAACAAAGCCATCGCCGCCATGAAATCCAAGCCAGCCGCCCGCCCAAAACAACAACGTCCAGCAATGACCATGATCGGTAAGAAGCCGAGCGTGCATAAATTAACAACCATTGATGGCCAAGCAGTTACGGTTGGTGGCAAACGCGATAAGCCACAGGTCGTATTTTGCTATGCTTCATGGTGCGGCTTCTGCAAGAAAGCGTTACCTTGGATGGACGAAGTTCAAAAGAAGTACAAAGACCAAGGTGTTCAAGTTTTGGCTTTGAATCTTGACCAACGCGGCGAAGGCGGCCGGGCACGCACGGAAAAGCAAACTGAAGATCACTTCCGTGGCCTGAACTATAGCTTGCCCATGGCTATGACCACCAGCACGAGCAACACCGCCAAGCTCGGTGTGGAACTAAAAGCTCGAAGCTTCCCAACCCTGTTCGTGATAGGGGCCTCAGGAGTAATCGAGTCCGTGCACGTCGGCGCCAAAGCCGGACTAGCTAACATCATCGGGAAAGAGCTTGACCTGCTCCTAGCCGGTAAGAATAGAACTTCGTTCCCGAAGTAGAAACATAATGCCAACAACCTGGCACTATAGAAGAACAATAACGACAGGCCTGCCCCAACCGGGGTGGGCCTGTTGTCATAGTTAGTGAGATGCAAATAATGGATCGCAATATGAACGCTGAAGACGCACATGTTAGCTCTGATATTTACTGCGTAACCTGCGAATACAACTTGCGCACACTACCACTCACGGGTCGCTGTCCAGAATGCAATACGAAAGTTAGTAGCTCTCTAAATCGTAAGCCTCCAGAATTAAATCGGCGGCTTCGCATATTGATGGTGATTATGGTTATTGCCGCATGTTGCCCTTGGTTTGTGGTTTGGTTGGTTAGACCACCAAATTCTGACTTTGAGATGAATTTATGTGTTGGTAGTATTGGTGTCAGTGGATTGATCGAATTAGTATGCTGTGCATTATGGTTTTAGGAAGGCATGTATAAGCGTGACGCCAGATCATATGCTTGGGGATTTAAAATTCTGGTGGCTGCTACTATTTCTAGCTATAGGCCTTTTCTATGCCTATTTTGCTTACATGTTTATCTTTCACATTGATTCTTTTGGTTGATTAGTCTCTGCCCGACGGATCTCGCGATTCATTTCTTTTTTGCTTGATTCCGATAATCCATATGACTACAATGAAGCGACAAATAGGGGTTATTTTATCGACATCTTAATTCTACATCGGAGGAACGCGATGATGCGCATACTGGCAGTTCTGATATTGGCTGTTTTTTCTGCATCGGCCCTAGCTGAAGATAAGGCATTTCATTCGTATAGGAGTCCGAGTAATGAACTCAACATTGCGCCGTCTTGCCAAACAGGGCCCGATGTATTCGACTACTCACCATTCCGCAGTAATACCGAAGCTGAAAAACTAGCCATTAACCTCTCTGGTCAGATGCGCGCGCCAGAAAGAGAATACACCCGTATATTACGAGACCTTCAACTGATAAGGGCCGAGTTCCCAGAGATTGCTTTCATCAGCAGCAGAACATTATACGCGCCTAACCAAATGCTCATTCGTTTGATAGATGGCCAACCAGAAGATGCCTACAACGCACTCAATGCGTATTACCAAGTAGTAGAAGACCGAACTATTTCCAACTCGTTGAACATTCACCTTCTAACGTTTTGTGGTAATCTTAATATCCCCTTATTAACTTCCCTCTATGTCGCGCCTAACATTCGTTACGCTGAACCAAATTCATCATTTGGTGATGGAGATAGGATTTCTGTTGAGCGATTTGGTTCTGTATATCGCTATCATATCAAAACCGGGTGCGGAGATTGTCTTTCTGGTTGCATATATAACCGAAGATGGATCATAGATGTTGATGCGTATGGAAATCTCACACTAACATCATTTGTCGATTCGTATGCATCATGTTTTGTCGATTGTTGCCTGCCCCAAGGAGCATGCCTGAATATCGCAGACAACACCTGTAGATGGGGAAATGGCATACAAGTGTCTGAATGTTATGGCGACGATAATTGCGATGGATTAGATGATGCGTGCCCAGACGAATTTTTACCGTCATCGAATACGGTCATATTGAATTATAATTCGAACCCATGTATCCAAAAAATTGATATCGACATCATGCCCGGCAGCGATAGCAATACGTTTCAACTAGGAGGAAAAGGCGTCTTACCTGTTGCCATTTACACGACAAACTTAGCCGACGGTGACATAGATGATTTTGACGCCGCGGACGTCGATACAACAAGCCTAAGCTTGGCGGGGGCTACTCCGATGCCACGCGACAATGTTGGACACGCAGGCATACTGACAGACATTGATGCCGATGGCGACCTCGACCTGCTGTTGCATTTTCCTATTGTTCACTTGGATATAACCGAAAGTGATGCCCTAGCCGTATTAGTTGGGTATACGATGAACGGCGCGTACATATTCGGTCGCGATTTAATCTCGGGACAAAGAATTGAACCGGCCTACAAGATTTACCGCTTCGATGATGATAATGAATCCAGACGAATGAAGTTTCCTAGATAAACGCAAACATATTGGTTAAAATTACAAATTTACCCTGCAATAATAATCCTCTCGCCCCGCACCACGCTGCTGCCCAGGCTTACTCGTCGGGCTTCTAGCTGGCTCATCGTTGGTTGTAGTCTCGCTAGTCGCATTCTCGGCATAGGAATTGGAACAGGTGACGCTAAGGTTGGCGAGCCGGCTACTGTAGCGTTTATGGCGTTTCCGGATACGTCCGTTGCGGATACTTGGCTATGATATCCGGGGTGGGTGAATAGCTGTCCTGATGACACACGCGGCCGGAGCCAATGGCTTAGGGCTTCTGCTTGTGACATGCGGCGGTTGTATATGGCTAGAAACGACAAGTCTCCGGTGAAGGATTGCTGGGCGTTGTAAGTTCTTCCTGCGTTCAACGCTTTTCCAGAGTCGTTCGCTACTGTGCCAACGCCCGTTGTTTGCGTGCTATATGTTGGCTCCGCAGGCTTAGACGTAAGTGTGCCGTGCAGTATGGTGGGGGCTACGCCGTCTGAATCCATCAGGCAAACCCACTCCCAGCGGTTCGCCTGGATGATGTTGCTCGATGAATTGACCACAGTATTCGTCGTCGCACGGCGATGAAAGAATTGCCAATCATTAGACCCCACGCCAAAGGCAGGCCGATTGAGCAACAGTTTGCTGTTGGCTGAATACTCTTTGCTCAAGAGCGTATAAGCGGTGCTAGAAGCCGTAGCTGAGACGCGATACCAAGCCATGATGGTGATGGCGTCTAATTGATCTAAAAGGCTCGAAGAAAAGCTTAGCCCTTCAGTGTTGCTATTAAAAGTTAGTGCCATATCATCGTCCCTTATAATGCTGCGTTATTTTTAATACCACTATTCCCAAATGATCGAAGCCTGATGCGTACTAGTCACCGCCAGGGTGCTTGTGGCATCGAACTTTAACGACATCGTCACGATCTCCCCAGCCACCAAGGTGTCTGCATCGAGCGCGAACTTGGCTTCTTTATACTTGTCCGCATCACCTGTCGACCATGTGATTGTCGTATCGCCTTCGAGGTTTAGTGTCGCGGTGAAGGCATTCTCTCCGTTTGGATCGATTGACGCCCATTGCGGCTCCAAGACCACCGTTCCCGTCACGGCATTAGCCATGGAGACTACGACGAGCTTACCCGTACCGCTGGGAAGCTTTGGCGGTAGGGCGAAACGTAAATGCCAAATGCGATCAACAGAGATGCTCGCAGCTAGACCCAGCCCCTCCTCGTATCTACTGTTGGCACTATGAACGCTGGGAAATGTTTCACCGGAAGTATCCGGGACGGCACTAAATGGAAAGATGGGACCACCAGCCATGATTTTTCTCCTAATCTATTGTGTATTCTAAAACGATCCAAAGTTTGGTCGGGGCACTGGCTACGGCTGAGGCGTTATAGCTAAGCCATTGCTCCGCTGCGACACTGCCTGAACTTGAGAATGCCGTTGTGTTGGCACTTGCCGCAACCGCTTGTAAATTCGACGAGAGGATGTCTGTACCAGCTACGTCCGGGGTGTTGGTGCTACGGCGCTCGATGTTAAAGTCCACCGCGCCGACATCCGTCACGGCTCGTACCTGCACGAAAGTGATGTTGTCAGCCACGAAGGCAATCGGAAATGAATCGCTAGCTATAGGGTCTTCGATGTAAAATATTTTAGTAATCGTGCGATGTTTCGCCGCGAGGCGAGCGCTGGCCAGGGTTCCTAAACCGATAGATGCGGCGTCTAACAAGCCGCCATTCGCTACGTCCTGGTGGGTATGCACGGCCAGGCTGCCACTAGCGGTTAAGTCGGTTTCCGCGCCGGTATCATCTTTGGCATAAAGCTTTCCGTCCGACTTGGCGTATATAACAACCGAACCCGTGGGCGGAGCAGGCGGGGCTATCATCTCTTGAAAGCTCAGCGGCGTATCGTCGCCTAGCATGAGGGCGTCGTCAACGGAAAGGTTTCGTGTTCGCAGGCTGTCGGAATTGTTGGTGATAGGCATCGTTATTAATCCTCGTTAAGAAGCGATAGCTAGCCCGACTTCCAGGCCCCAGGTGATGTTGCCGGTGTCAGGGTTGGTCCATTGAATGCGAAGTTGGTCGCCTGCTTGAAACGTCCAGGGCGATGGCGGCTGACTTTCCTCGCTCGTGATGCGAAAGTTCACGTCTTCGCCATTGCCCACGCGCATCAACGTATAGAGCAACGAATCGTAGGCTGTGCCGCTAGCTGAGCTGAGCGATATAGTCATCATCGCTTTCCCGGAAGTGCCGGTATAGTGACACCTAATAAACACAAGGCGGAAGCTTCTATCCAGCTTGAACAAGTTATTGATGTCGCCGGTCCCGGTGGCTGTACTGCATACCACGAACATAGGCTGTTGAGCGCGAAGCAGTTGCAATTCGCTTTCCTGCTGCGAAAAACCTAACTGCGCCGTATCCAAAATCTTAGAAATGTCGCTAGCCATGATTAGGACTCCACGATGTCTGTGAGGTGCGCACTCAGCGCGACGCCTTGAGGAATTTGAACCCGAAAGGGAACGCCGATTAGCTCTGGCACGCCCGAATTGATTGATGGCACGGTAATGGATGCGTCACCGATGAAAATGACATCGAGTAAAGTGCGAAGACGTTTTTCGCCCGCGCCGCGATAGCGTATTAACAGGTCAATCGAGGAAGTTAGTCCTAGCAGAGCTTGTGCCACTTGTCCGTCATAAGAAAAGACAAAGCCAGAGATTCTCGACAGTCCTCGGCCAAAGGTGCCGCGTGGGCCTAGCGTGGCGTCGTCGCCGGAAAAGGGGACGGGTTCGATACCTGGTTTATAGACGACGCTATGCACGCCTTCGATGGTTGTCTCGGTAAAGGGCGAGCTTTTGAGCTTGGTCGAAGCGCCGCGAGAGGCCAATATCCAAATCATTATATCACCTTATTTATAGCGTTAAGCTGCTGGCACGCGATTTTGTAATCGCTGCACTGTCACCACGAATGTTTGCTTGCCGGTCACGCTCACGACGCGCGAGCCGGATGAGGTTTTGGCGTTTTCAAATGTCCAGTCGCGGTCGTCGAAACCTGTCGCGCCTTCGAGGATGCCGGTGTCGATAAGGCTATCCAGATAGTCATCAACCGCGCCAACGGCATCTAACATCGCGGCGTGCGCGTCCGCTTGAATCGCATCAACATAACTTCGCAGCGTCATGTTCACTTCGATGAGCTTGTCGTTGTCCATCGCGCCAATCACACGGGCACGCGATAGCTGAATGGCTAGAAAGGGCCGTGGAAAAGCTTCCGCGCCACTGTCACCAACGACGATACTGCGAAAAGGTTTCGTCTTGGTGGGCGGATTGGCTACGAGGTTGGTTTCGAGAAGAGAAACGAACGTGTCGATAGCCGCCTTGACTGTTGTTCTATCTGCTGTTGGCATAATTTGCTTTCACTCAACTTTAGAAATCTGAAAGTTCACCGCGTGATAATGTTCGCGTGTCGCCGATAGTCGCCGCGTTTTTTCCTCGGTTGCTGCTGAGGGCGACGCCGGGGCTTGGTAATTCGAGCGTGCCGTCGGCTATACGGGCCAGCCAGGTTAGTGCGTGGCGAAGTCGCTCGCTGACATCCTTAGCTACGGGCGGGCGTCGGAGTCGTAAGCGATGTTCGGCCAGGTCTAGCGTGACGGAGGTTAGCAGGCCAACCAAGCTTGTGTGAATGGTAAGGTCAATGGGCGTTTCGTATCGCCGGGCTAGATAGCTATTGACCTCGCCTTCAGCCGCGTTGCGCACTTCATCGAGGACGGCGGTATCGGCTTGGCCATCACCGTCGTCGTCGGTTAGTTGAAGCAGCGATGGAAGGCCTACTCGGTCTTGCATATTTTGATTGGTAATGTAACTCATCGTGGTCATTCCTATTTTTGTGTCGCATGTATGGCACTCTAAACAACATAACTCCCGACAGGCGAGGCCAGCCAATGACCAGCCTCGCCTGGGGGTGCTGCCTGCCGGTTTAACTTGGCACGGCGAATAGGGTGCGGGTGGCGAACTGCCAATAGCCATAGGCCATGCGATAGCGGGCGCGGACGCCGTAGAGATATTTCTCTCGACGGAAGCCTTCTTCGCTGTTTTCGGTGAGCGACGTGAATTCAATTGGCTCGCGGTCCTGGAAAATGAAAGGACGAATGACGCCGTCGGTTTTAAGCAGATACCAACGTCTGATGTCGGTTAGCCAAGGTACGGCGATGATGCGGGCCGCGCCAACCAGGACATTGGCTGTGCTGTCCACGACAGTAGCATTTACCGCTTCGAGGGCGGTGAGATACAACGCGGCTGGGACTACGGCGACGAGATTAGTGGCTCCGAAAACCATCAGCTCGCCTTGGTCGTCATTAAAATCGTGCATGCTGGTGATAGCCTGCTTGAGCGCGGCTTTGAATTCATCGACGGTGGGGTTGTCCGGGTCTACGGCGTCTGCGCCCAGTCGATTATCCTGCGTTCCAGACGAGCCGGATTGGTGCGTGCTGGAGAAAAACGTCGTGCCGTCGTAGCTATTAAAGCCTGTCGTTTCGCCGTTGATGAGTAGTTGGGCGAGAAGATAGTCTTTGTGGGTGGCCGCTCGTTGGGCGAGTTCGGCGATGCGGATGCGAATTTGGCCGGTCTTGTCGTCGGCTATTTCGTCACGGTCTACTTCGAGGGTGGATTCGTATTTTAAGTTTTCGACGGAGTAACTTTCAGTACGCAGTCCACGGGCGAGTCGGCCTGTGCCCCACTCTCTCATGCGTGGCAGGGAGCCTAGCCAACGATAAGTTTCGCTGTCAGAGTTGGAGGTGATGCGAGTGCTTAAATCCTGATAGAAAGTTGACGTCGCATCGAAGCGATTTAGGAATTCGCTGCGTAAGCCTTTGCTTAGCAGTCCGGTGTTGATGATAGCCATGAGTGGTGTTCCTTTTTAGAAGCTTGTGTTGGTAATGTTTGGCTACTTGTTATGAAATTTCTTTTCCGCAAATTTAGACGTAGTCAACGATGACAAGGAACGGGCCAGGGTCGGCGGTGGCTCCGTTGGTTACGGCTAGGGTGAGTACGTCGCCGCCGTCGATGTGCTGATTGCTCAGTGCGCCGAGGTCGTTTTTGCTGTTCGCAGCCGGGAAGACGGTGGTGGCGTTATAGGTTTTGGTGACGACGGTTCCTACGCCGGTGGCTAAGATGATGGCACAGGTGTTTGAATTGTCGATACCAGCGGAGGCTGTCGCCTGGTTGACAATGCGGGCGGAGATTAGCCATGCTTCGTTGTCGAAGCCTTGAATGGCGCGGGCGGCGATGTCTGCGCCGGCGGCGAGATTTTCGACGGGATGAACGACGGTTTTAATTTGTCGATTAGCTGTGTCGAGGCGAAGGATAATCTCACCCGTCGAAACCACGTCTTGAGCTATACCGACGTAGGAATTAGCCGCGGCGGTGAAGGTGAGGGTATCGTCTGCGGAGGCGAATACGGGGCGACCTATATCAGTCGTAGCTGCTCCGGTGAGGGAGAGTCCGAAGTCGCCGATGGTGTAAACACGAAGCGAAAGTGCGCCATCTGCGCCGCTGGTGTTATCCATTTCTTCGTAGGCGATGCCGATGAATTTGTCCGAGGCGGTAAGCGGCTGAGCATATCCGGTGGCGGATAGGCCGATGAATGAGCCTTTGTAGACGTGTTTCGCTGCGGCGATTTGGAAGGCTCGCAATTCCTGGTCGATGTAGTGGTCTACTTCTGTGTTGGCGGTAAGTGGCATGATAAATGTTTCCTTTCTTGAATTTTTCTTGGTTCAAACGTGTTCACAAATGCGTAAGCGTAGCTGACTAATTTTTAGATGGCTGGACGCCGCTATCTTGCATGGCGTCTTTGACGTAGGCCTCTTCGGTGGTGAGCGAGGCGAGTAAAGGATTAGCCCGGAACTCGGCGCGGGCGCTGGCTATGGCTGATCGCTGACTGCAAGAGGCCGCCATCGTGACACTATTTTCGAGACTTCGTCCCAAAGACACGATGACCGGGGCGTTTTGCAGCCATTGGTCGAAGAGGGATTCGTCTTTGGCGATAAGCTGCTGTGCCCAGGGTTGCAAAGCTTGGGTGAGCTTACCGGTTCGCATAGCATGGTCGATGCGGTTGTCGGTGTGCTGCTGATGACTTAGCGTTTCGAGTTTGGTGATGCGGTTGCTGGCTGCGATGAGCAGGTCGGTGATTCCGGCGGATTGAGGCAGGGACAGCGTGGTTCGCAAGGCGTCCATCATGGGTGACACTTCCTCGTCATTAGAAAGCTGCTGGGCGTTGACGATGGGTGTCATGCCAACGATCGCAGGCTTGTTGGTGAGCGCGGCGGAGTGGATGGCGATTAGTTTGCGGTCGGATTTGCGAATGATAGCTACGGGTGAGAGGAAGCGATATTGCTTGGCGACCAGCATTTCCTGAGCTTTTTCGGTCCACTCGATTTCGGCGAAGATGCCCACGTTAGGCTCGGCGATGATGCTTTTGATCCAACCGGCGGCGGGCGCTTGACCGTTGGGTGAGGCGTATTGGCCTCCGAGTGTTTGGTGTTCGTAGTCGATGGGAAGGTCCGTGCCATGATCGTCGAAGGCGGCGAGTACGAGGTCGGCGGCTTCGGCGTCGATGGTGAATGATCCGTTGGTGCTTTCGACATTTCCCCACGGGGCAATGAGGATGCGGGTGGCGAGTGCGTCGGCTTGCAGGGTGGCCGATCGTAACGGCTGAATCTCTCGCGTTTGGTCTGGTGTTTTCATGTTGTCTTTTGTCATCATCTGATGTTCTCCGTTTTGTGTGGTCAGTGCTGTCATATAAAGAACAACGCCGGTGGTTGCTCCGCGCGAACTTTTGGTGCGATCATGTCGTCGATTTTGTCGGGAAAGATGGGCTTTCCTGCTCCTGGGGGATGTTTAAGGTTTCATGCATCCATTTTTTAGGAACGGATAAACCGAGCTTATTGATGGCTTGATCAAGAAGATCAGCCTTAGCTACTCGCTGATCGAAGCGGGTGGTGATGCGGTGGAATTGAGGGACGGGTGCATCGGGGCTAAAGCGTAGTTGGACCATGGGGGCGAGGAGGTCGCGTTGGATGGTGCGGGCTTCTTTGCGCATGTCGTCGGCGAGTATTTCTCCGCGCACACGTTCGTGGACCTGGGCGGCGGCGATGGATCCGCTTTGGCCTGTGATGTCGGTGGAGAGTGTTTGTCCTAGCCAAGCTTTGCTAAGTTCGCGGTTTAGGAATTGGATTAAACTTTCGTAAGGCGCACTGCCACCGCTGCGACGGGGTTCGAGCAGTTGCAGATCAACGCTTTGGCTAAAGAGTCCGGCGGCTTGTGAGCCTAGCGATTCGAGCATGTGGATGAGTTCGCGTTTTTCCTCGGCGGTGGTGTTAGGCCCGTAGCGGGCGACGCGGACGGGCATGCCGAAAATTTCTGCGAAGATCATCCAGTCTTTAATAGCTAGGTTCTTGGCGAGGTAGATCATGGAGGTGACGCGGGCGACGCCGCCTCGTTGGGGATGGCCTGAGACACTGTGGGGCGTGTGGATGATGAATTTGTTGGGCGGAGGGGCGATGCCGGTGCGGTCGTTGTCGGAGGTGAGAAGTCTGGGCTGATCGAATTCGTCGAATACGATGCGTGAGAAATTGACGGGGACAAAGTCAATGGGTCTTAAGCCTGCGTCATCAACGTCCCAGACTATTTCTGAGATAGCGATGTTTCGACCGACGGCGAGCGAGAGGTGTTGTAAGGTGTCGTCGAAGCTGTCGCAGCGCTGGAGCTGATGTCGGCAGTAGTCGGCGGTTTGATCGGCTAAGATTTGGCTTTGCTCCGATGCCACATTAGCGGCACTAACGATTTGCCAGGGTAAGCCGGTGAGTGATAGGCGGCGGGTTTGGGCGACGGCGTAGAGGTGGGCGTCTTTTTCCTCCATTTCCTCGTAGAGAGAAAACATGGCTGAGGGCGATCCTTCGTCAGCTTCGCGGAGGATGGCGAAGAGCCGTGAGGGGGTTAGGCCTGCGCTGGGGTAGTCGCGGACGGTGTCTTGTAGGCGGGGGACCAGAGATTGGCCTGCTTTGGGTGGTGGCGGTTTTAATGATCGAACTGCGCCGACGATTCGCTCTTTCCATGTCATGTTTTTCTCCTTGAGGTTGTTATTGCGTTACTGATGTCATGTGTTGGTCCATTACCATGCGCCGATTCGTGCGAATGAAAGTGGCTTTGTGTTTACGGATTCGATGGTTGCGTAAGCGTTGTGGGCTGCGCGAACGGCGAGGGCAGCCGCCCAGAAGCGGTCGGCGTGGCTGCCATGTTGCCGTGGGGCGGAGATGCGAAAGTTTCCGCTGCTGGTCATGGACCGCTCGACGCTGTGCCAGTCGTTGATGATGGCGTCGCGGTTGGGGATGCGGATGCTTTTGTTTTCCACGGCGATGCGCAGGTCACCGGCGAGTGATGATTTTAAGGACGAGGTGAAGGTGACAGGTTCGACGCGATGTTTTCCGAATCGGGTGAGAAGCTCCTCGGCTAATTGCATGCCTAATCCTCCGGCGTCTATGCAGCACTTTTTGACGCAACGTAGTGAGAGCAGTTGGTGGAGCATGGCTTGTTGCGCTCGAAAGGGGGCTGCGGATAATTCGAATATTCCCACCGTAGAAAGAACATCGCCGTTGATTTGTAAAACCCAGACGACGGTGAGATCATGCAGCCGACCGATGTCTACGCCGATGTAGAGATCGCCAGAGTCGGAGGTTAGGTCGGTCACGTTTTCAGCTGGGGCGAGATGCTCGTCTACGCAGGCGAGAATTTGGTCGTAGCTTAGCAGGGCGGTGGCTTCTTCGACGAATTCGCAGAGGAATTCCTGACGAAAGAGCAGGTCGTCGTTACAGGCTTCGCGCAGGGCGACGATGTCGACGTTTAGGCCTTGCTTGATAGCGTCTGGGAGGGTGAGGGTGTCGGTGGTGAAGCGGGGATTGTTGCGGAGTTCGTAAAAGAGATTGCCCTTGCCTTTGGGAGTGGAGGCTATGTCCAGTTCGCCGTTGCCTCGGAGGAGGGTGGGGAATAGTGCCGCCCATATGTCACGGTCGTCGCGGTGCATGGCGAATTCATCGAGCAGGACGTCGCCAGTGTAGCCTCGGGCGGTTTGGGGGTTAGCGGGCAGGCCTATGATGCGCACGCCGCCGGGTAAAATGATTTCGCTGGAAGTAAAGTGCATGTCGTTGAAGTAGGTGGAGCCTTTGAATTGAGTGGTTATTTGTAATACTTGGCAATGTTGGCGGGCTTTGAGCATGAGTTCGCGTGATTGGCGCATCCCGGCTGAGAGGAATATTTGGTTTCGTCTGCAGGAAATGCCACGGATGATGCGGCGTAGAGATTTCGTGAAGCTCTTGCCGGTTTGCCTAGCCCAGCAGTTCCAGCGGAAGCGGTCGTTGGATTCGAGGTCGCGGAGCTGGTAGGGGTGCAGGGGGATGATGGGCTTGGGGCGAGCGGGTTGCTTGGTGGCTGATTGTTTTGGCATGATGATTACGCTTTTTGAAAAAAAGGATTTGCGATGATTCGGATTAGGTCGCTCTACATATAAAGAACAAGTCCGGTGATCTATGGAGAGGGGATAAGGAATAGCGCGCTTCAATCCATCAAATCTAATATTGAAGGAGGGGCTTATCGGGTAAACCCCCAATTTCAATGCTGCATGCTATTGATGCCAACACGATGCCCCCATGGGTCATGGGCTATTTTTAGCTTTAATCGTGCGTTTCCATTCGGAGTATTGAGGAATTCGATTGTAGATTTAATATTTACCAGGAATTGTATTATTTTGTTGCATATCAAAAACGAAAAGTTACAATGGGGTTGCGTTAACAAGAGATGCGTTCTTATCGTGTTTATTGCATATTCGTGTCTCCTTTTTTTGTTGTGTTAAGTCGTGCGTGACAGTTTCTAGCTTGGGTCGCGCTCGGTCTAAAAATTGAGAGTGGCGTGGGGTATGGATCACGCGTTCCATATCTCTTCGCGCCTATCGAAAAGTGCGTTGCACGTAATCGTCTTATTTTGTGAGTCATAAGACTGTGGTTGGGGTGTGCGCACGAGAGATTGTCGTGATCTCATGAGAGCGTTTGGTATCCTAACTCCTCTTATGTGCTAAATCACTACAAACTCCCTGCGAAAAGAATATTGAAGATTTCTGTCCTCGCTTGTGGAGAAAAGAAATGAAATTCTGGCTTCCCAATATCATCGCGACGATGTTCGTTAGCGTGAGCAGTGTTGTTGGTCAATCTCTGATTTTTGATGATGTTACCTCCTCGTCTTTGCTTAGTTATCCTCCCTCGGCGAGTGTTGTGCTGGGCGTGCCCGGATTGCAGGGTGTTTCTGTTGGTGATTATGACGGCGACGGGTGGGACGACATTTGTTTTTGTGGAAATTCGCAAGTTGGCGTGTTGATGTTTCGAAACCTTGGCGACAAGACATTTCAGGATGTCACGAGCACGGTGTTACCGGCTGGTTTGCCGAATGCTTCAACCTCTATCTTTGCTGACATTGACAATGACGGCGATCTCGATCTGGTGATGGCTAGGCACAACGCTGGCGCTGGAGAGACCTGTTTAGACTATCTTATTAACGACAATGGTGTCTTTATTGAAGTTGGTAGCCCTTGCAAAGGTGCCTTGCATAGTGCCATTTCTGGCGGTTTGTCAGTAGCTGATCCGGATCGTGACGGGGATCTGGACATTGCGATTACCCATTGGGGCGGTCCTGCCTGGTATTTTGTTAATTCCGGCGCTCTCTCATTTACGGAAGTTGCCAGTCAAATAATTCCGGGGTTAGAAACTTCGCGCATGCATTGGACCCCAGTATTTGCAGACTTTAACAATGATGGCATGGTTGACCTACATGTAGCTGTTGATGTCGATGAAGACTTTCACGCCAACAATCAGAGTAGCGACATCTTCACGGATATTAGCACTACCTGGGATTCCCAAGAAGGCAGCGCGGACATGGGCATTGCCTGCGGAGATATTGAAAATGATGGAGACCTGGATTTTTTTGTGACGAATATCGGCGTACATATGTTGCATGTAAACGACGGTAGCGGTCTATTCTCTGAAGAGGGCATGGCTCGTAATGTTGATTTTAATGGCCAAAACTATGTCGCATGGGGCACGGCTTTTGTTGATTTCGATCACGACACTGATGTGGACCTTATTTTCGTAACGACTGGAGGACCAGAGGGGTCTATATTTGAAAATGATGGGCTTGGATATTTTACGGATGTTACGGTTGGCAGCGGTATGGCACTTCGAGGCTCTGGCTTGGTTCCTTTTGACTATGATAAAGACGGCGATATTGATTTAATCGTCGCGGATGTGACCGGGCCATTTCTATATGAAAATGTGACTCCAATGGCGGGGAAACACTGGATTCAAATTGATTTGAAAGGTATTGCATCAAACACAACGGGCATAGGCTCGCGTATTACAGTTACGATAAACGGGCAAACGATGATCCGTGAACTCCTGGGGAATTATTCGTTTTATGCAGGCCCCCCAGTTCGTGCGCATTTCGGATTGGGTAGTGCAACTTTAATTGACACCCTTCAGGTTGAATGGCCTTCCGGAAATGTTCAAATATTAAACAACGTGGCTGTGGATCGGCGTCTGGTGATTACTGAGAGTGGTGGCATACAGGCTCCGACTATGTCTTCATGGGCGTTAGTCGTCATGATGATTTTGATTGTCACGGCTGGCAATCTTGTGCTTAGACAACGCAAAATTATAACGTGATGCCGTGTTTGTTACGGACCCGTGAAAGCGGCTTGGAATAAAGCGTAGTCTGTCAGGTCGCCATTAAATTGGGCTTGGTAAGTTGCGAAATCTTGCAGGTCTATACGGAATGAATCAGGCGTAAAGTCGTTGCTATCTGTAAAAGCGACATTGAATACATACGCCGATCCGCACTGCTCGCCCTTGTCGCAGTCATCGCCAATGGCGCCAGCTACAGCCGTGATTCCATCTAACGCGACGTAGTATCCTAAATCATCCCCTCTTCCCGAATCAGATGCTGTCAGCTTCTGCATTTGGACCCAGGAAATTCCGTCGAAATGATATGCGTATGCTGATCCGCAGAAGATGCCTGTCGCGCAATCGTCTGCGAATGCGCCAGCTACGACTGTGTTTCCGCTGATGGCTACGGACCTACCAAATCGGTCCTGGGCTGTCGCGTCGAAAGCGGTTAGTATTTGCTCCTCAAACCAGGAAGCGCCGTTATATCTAAAAACATAAGCGGCTCCGCACACAAATGAATCTTTCTCGACGCAGCCTGCGAGCCAGGCACCGACAGCTATCGCGTCACCACTTAACGACACGGAAATCCCAAATCGATCTCGATCAGCGTCGGAGGCGGTTAGTTTTTGCTCTTCGATCCAGGAAGTGCCGTTATATCGAAACACATAAGCCGAACCGCAAAGCGTGCCGGCATCACAAATGCTTTGGGAAGCTCCGACTACTAGTGTGTTACCTTTAATGGACACGCTCGTGCCAAATGCGTGCCTTCCGCTAGTGTCAGATCCTGAAATTTTTTGTTGCTCGATCCAGGAGTCGCCGTCGAACCAAAAGACATAGGCGGCTCCGCTATTAGGTCTACCCGGCATGCCATCAGCACCATGGGCTCCGACGATCATGTAGTCTCCATTCAAAGATACAGAAATGCCAAAAAAATCACTTGTCGCAGCGTCAGAAGCGACGAGCTTTTGTTGTTCAACCCACAAGGATCCGTTGAAATGGAAGACATAAACCGAGCCACAATTATCGCCTGCAGTACAGTCATCTCTGAAAGCGCCAACGATGGCGGTGTCGGCGTCCACAGCGACAGAAACGCCGTAGCCATCAAAATCTTCGGTGTCGGATGCGATTAGAATTTGCTCTTGAATCCAATTCGTGTTGCGTAGGCGGTAGATGTATGCCCGGCCAAGCTCTACAGCGTCTACAGTGCCTACCGCGCCCACTACAATCACATCACCAGAAATTGAGATGGTCCGTCCGTAGAGGTCGAACTCGCTGGCATCTGAAGCGGTCAACTTTTGTTTCTCTTCGTTTACGACGATGGCCAATGCCGCTGATGCGCTAACAAAAACCACTGAGGCGAATACGAGACGTTTTGCGATACTTATTTTCACTTTCTGCTCCTACCCCTAGAACGGCAGTTAAAGGCTAAAATGCAACTATCATGCTACACGAATGGTGTTGCGAAATGCAAGTAAAATATCGCTTTTTAGCTTATATTTTGGCTAACTGCATGCTTGGCCTATTGAACCGAAGGCCGCTTTAATCGGAAGACCATAGTTCCGATTACGTTGATAAGAAGCATCATCGTTAGCACGCCCCACTCTGACACAGTGGGTACTGGGGGCGAGGTTTCGCAAGCGTCGGCTGTACTGTTGCCATTGGCGTCGGTGCAATCTGTTAGCGCGCCAGCCCAGCTTGAGTTGGGGACTACGCCGCAATCTGTTTCATTAAGCACCAGGCATCCTCCACTATCCAGGCAGCATGCACCGCTGGGCTGTGGGCATAAGCCGGCGGAGCATTGTACCTGGTCGCCTTGGAATGTTCCGCCGGAGGCTGCACAGTCGGTGTCGAGAACATCGTTGGTGCAGGTGCCATCGGTGTTGCAACATGCGCCGGTTGGGAAGCAAGTTGTCGTGGCGCAGACGGAGCCTGGGCCTTGATTGAATCCGGAAGCTAAGCCGCAATTAGCTACGGTCAGGTCCAAGCAGCTACCTGGTCCGAAGCAACAGGACTCGTTGCAGGTGATTGTGCCGCAAGTGACGCCATCGCCTCGGTAAGCGCCGCCGGATGCAATGCACGACGTACTTGTCACTTCGTTGCATCCGCCGCCGACTTCACAGCATGCGCCGGTTAGTGCGCCGCAATCGACTACCGCGCGAAGGAAGAAATCTCCGGAAACGCCGAGGGTGCAAGAACTAATCCATCCAAAGCCTATCGCTTCGATCGAATTTTTTCCCGCCTGGCATCCCGTATCCGTTACGATGCTGGGGCCATTGGCTGCGTTTGGTGCATTCATGAATTTGAAAGAAACGACAAAACCCTGGCCATTGGTTACGGGGACGAGCAGTGGAATCGTCAGCATGTCATCGAGAAAACGGTATTCGTTATTGAAGCCGTCCGTCATTTGCGGACCGATGATAGCTTCAAGTTCTGCGCCGGGCGTAGGAAAAGTTCCCGCTTGAAAAATTCGGATGGAGTCCTCAATAGTTTGAGGTTCCGTGCCTGTGATCGATTTCCAGTATACCTGCACAGCGACAATGTTGCCGTCGCAGGGTGAGGTTAGCCAAGAGGCAGCACTTTCACCGGCAGCAAAGCCCGCCTGGATATTTCCGTTAGCGCCGTCGGAGAGCGTGTCGTTTTGGACGGTGATTTCCTGGGCAGTGGTGATTTGAATGGGAGCTAATGCAAAAAGCAAAAGCACTACTGCGCCGCTGAGATGTCGTTCTGTTTTCTTGCACATGCTCTTTCCCTCTCACTATTGAATCGCTTCTATCTCGCCGCGGCGACTACACCAAACAGGTAGACGTCTCAGGCCCGGTTACTTCTCATTTATGGGCTGTGTTTCATTGTACAAAATTGGCCTGCTTGATTCAAGCTTTTTTTTGGGGGGAGGCTTGGATTGTGTTGGTTTTTTCAGCAACCATTGAATAGTTATCAGAAACCGCTTTCTCGTCAACTAATTGCATCTAATCAGGTATTCGCACATTTGTTGAGGGAAGATGAGAAGTGTCAAGAAAACCTGGCGAAAGCTTTTTGACCGGTCCATGGCTCACATGCTTAGCTAGACATGCCCGCAGGCTTGCGCCGTGCGGCTCTGATCGGAACCAATGCTTCTGGGTGTCATTGTTGAGGCACTATCTGGTAGAGTCCATGGCCAGCGTGTTTAAGTCGGCCATTTTCGACGAGTTTTTCCCAGACAGCTTTGGGATATTGCAGGGGGGGCATGATCGCTACGACGCCCGATGACTTTCCGCTGGACATAGGGCCGTGTCCGAGTTTTGCTTCGTCGTCGAGGCGGGTAAGTTTGAGACGCTTTTTGAAGGCCTTCATAGCTTTGCGAAGTTCCTCTGGTGTTGGTGATTCTGGTGCTGGCTGAGATTCGGTCATTGCTCATGGCTCCTAAAGACTGTTACTTGGTTTTGAGTATACACGATTGGGCCGTTGCGACCAAGGATAACTTTGCGCCCTGTTATTGGGCCGTTTAGCAGATAGATTGTCTGCTGAATCTATGATCCAAATCAGAGCCGGTAGCGCCAGCGCCCGGTGTCTTCGGCTGTCATGCACGCGGGGAATTTTCTGCATGATTAAAAGTTCATAGCGCGTCGAAAACACGGGTCGCTTGCGCTCGCCGCTCGGTTTGCCATAGTGCATCGTAGTAGAAAAAGCCCTGTTCGTTAGTACCGTCGAATATCTCAGGAATGAATCCGAATGCGCATCATCAGACTTCCCCATGTCCAAAAAGAAGGACATGATTCCATGAAAGAGAGTTCTCCTGCAGAATTCATTGGACGGCGTATCCTCGTGGGACCGCCAAAAACAGAATTCTTTTACG
>JAJRPG010000111.1 GCA_024280855.1 Planctomycetota bacterium
AACATAGCTGAGTTCTCCTGCGTAAAAGAATTCTGTTTTTGGCGGTCCCACGAGGATACGCCGTCCAATGAATTCTGCAGGAGAACTCTCTTTCATGGAATCATGTCCTTCTTTTTGGACATGGGGGAGTCGATGATGCACCGTTAAGATGAGACAACAGATTCATAACCATGCCCGCCCCCGATGCACCGGAACAATATAGCTGTCACATAGGGTTTCAAATTAAGAGGCCACTTCCTCGCGGGCGCGGTTCTGTATAAGCCTATGGAGTTAGACAGTTTGGTATGTCATACATTAGCATGATGATGACGGCTGATGTTCTAATCGGGCTGGCAACTGTGGCTGGCCGGGGGTAAGCTGAAATCCGGGAAGCTATACGGAGCATCACTATGCAACGATCTCGTGCGTTTATCTTAGCTATGGGGCTGCTTGCGTTACCCATGTGTGGGTGCCCGAGGTTTCCTCGTCCGGAGGATAATCTCGAACCGAATAACACCACGGAAACTGCCACTGAGCTTGAAGCTGGCGGGCCAGTAGATGCCAGAGTAGTCCAAGGAAATTTGGATGTTTTCAAAGTGACAGCTGGCCCGGGCGAAGTACTGATCTTCACACTAGAATCGCAGGGCGAAGAGGATTGTGCAGCTTTCACTGTGACTGGTCCTGATGAGAATGAGCTATATGCCGATCAACATTTCTTTTGCGGAGGTCGTGATTTTGATGCGCCTGTAGCTGTAGAGGGGGCGTCGTTGGATATGAGTGCGGAAGGTATTTATGTGTTGAGCGTGCCGGCTAATGTGGCCGGCGACTATTTCCTTTCGATCAAAGAGCTTGGTCAGGTAGATAACATCTTTGACTTCAGTTGGTTATATCGCCTCACAGCTACTACGACAGAACTGGCCCCATGATCCATATCACGGTATCTAAAGGATTAATAACACGAGAGCGAGTATGCGTCGCCTTGTTGGTTGTCTGATTCGAGAGGTGATGATCTATGCCTGAAGTGACAGTCGTGAATACAACCGTCGTTGGCGCATCGTTTGCCTTGTATACGCTTGCTATTGTAGGCATCGGTTTATACTCGGCTATGTTTGCCAAGCGGAGTGACGAGGACTATTTCCTGGCTGGTCGATCGCTGGGCGGATGGGTGGCCGCGTTGTCAGCTTCGGCTTCTAGCGAATCCGGCTGGGTGACGTTGGGGCTGGTGGGCACGGCGTTTACGGTTGGTGTTCAGGCTTATTGGATTATACCGGGTTGCCTGCTTGGTTTTTTGTTCAACTGGTTTGTGCTAGCCGGTCGTTTGCGAGATCGCTCTATCGAATTGGGCGCACTGACCATTCCAGACTTTTTCTCGCTTTCATTCAAAGAGCGTTATCCCCTGCTGAGAATTCTTTCCGTGATTGTTATTCTCGTAGCTATGATGCTGTACGTCGCGGCTCAATTAGCCGCGGCGGGTAAGGCATTCACGGCGACGTTTGATGGCGTAGACTATCGCGTGGGAGTGTTAATCGGCGCTGGCATCGTGCTTCTATATACAGTCATAGGTGGGTTTCGCGCCGTCTGCTGGACGGATTTTTTGCAAGCGCTACTCATGGTTTTTACGCTAGTCGCATTCCCTATCTATATGCTGGTAACAAAAGGTGGCTATGGATACATCCAAGAGCAGCTATCGTCGGTAGATGCCAAATTGTTGTCATTTACTCCTGATATAAGTGGCCTGGCGTTTCTAGGGTTTCTATTAGGGGCTGGTGCGCTGGGGATAAATTTCGGTTATTCTGGTCAGCCACATGTGCTAGTTCGATTCATGGCACTGCGCAGCCGGAAAGATGCGATAGTCGGAGGTTTCGTATCTGCGGTATGGGCTGTGTGTGTTTATTGGGGAGCGGTGACTGTCGGGTTGATGGCACGCGCGATGACGGCTGAGGGGGCTGCGTGGGGGCAGTTGATGCTCAACGAAGAAACATCTCCGGTATACAAAGAGCTTGGCTTGGTGTTATCAGCTATGCACATGTTGCCGCCGATGATGGCAGGGGTGGTGCTGGCAGCGGTGCTGGCGGCGATTTGTTCGACGGCGGATAGTCAGCTCGTGGTAGCTGCGAGCGCCGCTGCGAATGATCTTTATGCTCGATTGATAAGTAAAAAGAAAAACGCATCGCACTTAGGGGTGAATCGAGCCGTGGTGATTCTGATTGGCATCGGTGCAATTTTGCTGGTCATCGACAAGAACGTCACTGTATACGACTATGTGCTTTCGTATGGCTGGGCGATTTTAGGGGCAGCGTTTGGGCCGCAAATGATTCTGCTATTGCTCTGGAAACGAGCGTCATACTATGGCTGTCTGTTTGGAATGCTCACGGGATTCGTCGTAGCTATCGCCTGGAAACTTCTGTATGACCCGGCTGCGACTGGTGTGGAGGTCTACAACTTACCGCTGGCTTTCGTAGCCGCGCTGGTAGTGAATGTGGTGATTAGCTTGTTAACAAGAGCGTCCGCGAACAGATTCAAAGAAACATCTTTGTAATGCTGAAACGCCAAAATCAATATAGACGTATAAGAAAGGCCCATCCGACGCGTTTTCTACAACTAATGACAGAATAATACGCATACGGTTGCCGAATTTCTAGTTATGGTTGGCGTGGTAAGGTAGTATGCTGGCGTCTATGAATGAAACAGAAGTGTAGTTAGATCGCAACTAAGGAGATATGCAATGAAGAAAATTATTGGCCTGATGATTGGCCTGTCGTTGATCGGTGCTTACGCCCGTGCTGATGAGAAGCTTGCAGCCGGTGCTGCGGAAAAGAAGATGGTGGATTCAGAGGCCACTAAAATCCTCAAAAAAGTTGACGCGGCTGCTCGGGCGGTTAAAGCCGTGGAGTACGATGTTATAGCTAAGGGCACGGGCTCAACTGCTGCGCGGGCTCCCGAAGTCGAAGCTACCGTCCTATTCACTGAAATCGTAGGATTTAGACCGAAAAAGTATCGATGTGATGCTCAAGTAAAAGCGCCAGGGACTGACAAAGCCAAGCATATTACAGTTGGTAGTGATGGTGAAGAATATTATGTGATCGACCATGCAGAGAAAAAAGCTTATGTGGATATTGACCCGGCTGTCTTAGGTCGCATGGGTAACACCGTTGCAGGATTTACTACAGTGATCGAATTCCTTCATCCTACACCGTTTCAAGATGAAATTGATGCTAAAGAGAAAAAGATGCTCAGCACGAAAACGATCGACGGCGTTGAATGCTATGTGGTTGAAGTGACGTATCCACAAGGTCAAAAGGCTATTTGGAGTTTTGGTAAGAACGATTTTCTGCCACGAGAAAGATCAGATCAACAGACTACTCCTGATGGCCAACAGGGCGGGCAAGTCAAGACGCTGACAAATCTCAACGTTCACCCGAAAATCGATGACAGTACGTTCAAGTTCAAGATTCCTGAAGGTTACACACAGATTGATGATTTCGCGCCGTAATGGATGCAGAAAACATTGTTTGAATAGTAAAAGCCGATGCGACAGACACCTGTCGCATCGGCTTTTTTAATCACTTAGCTATCCAATTACGGGCGGCGATATCGCACGGCGTAATTATCATTCAGGCCTTCGATTTCCACTTGTCCTGCAAATTCAAATCCTTCAGCTTCAAACTCAGCTCGGAAATCTTCCAGGCTTCCGCGCACATGTTTACAAATCCAATCGAGGCTTACGCCAGGGATTCGGTGAAAATCAACCACAAATACAATGCCTCCCGGACGCATAGCCTTCCAGATAGATTGCAGGCTGCGGGTGGGATATTCGAAATGATGGTAAGTATCGCAAATGAACATGACGTCAACCGAGGCCTCTGGCAAGCTAACTGAATCCTCAGCACACAAAACCGTCGTCACATTTTTGTAGCCATCCTTAGCGGTGCGTTTATCGATATAACTCAAAAATTTCGGCACGACATCCACAGCATACACTTTTCCGGTAGGGCCAACTTTTTCAGCCAACATGCCGGTAAACAATCCTGTACCAGCGCCGACATCAGCTACGCTCATTCCCGGTTTTATGTTCATCGCAGATAGAATTTCGTATCGCACATTGAAAATTTCCCGACTCTCACGCTCAAAGCGCGGGATCCAAGTTTCGGCTTCCGGGTTCTTCTTGTAATGCGCGTTAATGCCAGGGTTGGCACTTTTTTCGCCCAAAATACCCTGGCAACCCGTAAGCAGCATGATTGGCAGACATAAAACGGTTAGCGTCGTTGCGTATCTATTGAACATTGAATTTTTATTCATTCGTAAGTCATCCCCTGAAAATATAAATTGTCGTTAGTTAGTATCGCTAGAAAAATCCTCTTCACAAAGCACATAATGGCCATGCGTCATACCTAGTTTTTCGTAAGTTTTCTTGGCGCGATCGTTGGCATGAAAAACATACAAGCGTATGCCACATACGTCGGCCTGCTTTTTCGCTAGCGTTTGAATGTGGTTATACAACGCGCTAAACACACCCTTACGACGTGCGTCTAACTCTACATAAACACTTTGTATCCACCAATACCAGCCATTGCGCCAATCGCTCCATTCAAACGTCACCATCGTCTGACCCACGACATTCCCATCCAACTCAGCCAAGTAATAATTGCATCGGCTAGGATCATCCAGCGCAGCTTTTACACCGGCAAGTGATGTCGCATCATCTAAAACTAAATCCTCAGTTTCGATAGCCATCGTGCGGTTGTATCCGACGATGGTATCGAGATCATGAGGCTGAGCTTGGCGAATGGAAATCTTCTGGTTGCTCAAGACTGATTGCCCTCGCGCGGGTTAGGATGATCTTTCGTTTCGTACCTCGGTGAAATCGCGGTGTAAGGTTTCCCGCGCATTTTTTTGATAACGATAAGCTCACCCATATCATTGCCCTCAATAAGGTGGCCTATGCCCTGCAATATATAGCTAACCACCACGAGAACAACTGGCCGCCACCATAAGGACCACGCGCCATCAATTAGCTGAGTTGTGCTGAGGTATATAGCCACCGGTAGCATCGGAATCCCAATCGCATGGAGTACCTGCGAGGCAGGGTGTTGATGACGGGCTGACCATTGTTTCATCCACTCAGGCATGAGGGCATCGTAATAAGGTTCACCATGCTAGACAATGTTTCAAGCTCGTTTTGTGTACGTCGCTTGCCTACTCGTATCGTAACAGCCACAATACGCTGCAGATTAAGTAATAAGGGCCAAGGAACGCAGGGGTAGCAAAAACGGGAATGACACGAACGCGATACGACATCATTATCATCGGCGGTGGGCACGCCGGCGTGGAAGCAGCATGGGCCGCTACGCGCATGGGCGTTGATGTGGCATTGATTACGATGCAGCGTGAAGCCATAGGTCGTATGTCATGCAACCCGGCTATCGGTGGGCTGGGTAAAGGGCAAATGGTCCGAGAAATAGATGCGCTCGGCGGTTTGATGGGCCTAGCCATTGACCGAGCAGGGATACAGTTCCGCATGCTCAATCGCAGCAAAGGCCCCGCGGTGTGGGCGCCGCGGGCGCAGGCGGACAAAACGCTATATCCTCAAGCCGTGCAGGAACTTCTCACTCGAGCAACCTCACTCGACATTATCGAAGGGGCTGCGGAATCCATTTTAACTGAAGACATAGGTTCGGGTGCGATAGTCTCAAGCGAAGCCTCCGCGCAAAAGCCAAAGAAATCTGTACAGGGTGTTGAACTGGCAGATGGCCGATGCCTTAACGCTCCCGTCGTCATTGTGACCACCGGGACTTTTTTGCGTGGTTTGATGCACTGCGGTACGAGTCAAACCGAAGGTGGCCGAGTAGGCGAAGAGGCTTCAAGCGGTTTAAGTGTTTCGCTCAAAGCGATGGGATTAACGCTGGGGCGATTAAAGACTGGCACGCCGCCGAGAATTCATCGTGACTCTATCAATTACGATGCGTGTACCATTCAGCCTGGTGACGGCATCCCGACACCTTTTTCCCATATGACTGACGCCATCCTTCAGCCACAGGTCAACTGTTGGATTACCTGGACCAACGAAGACGTGCATACTCACATCCGCGAAAATCTTCACTTAGCCCCAATGTATTCAGGGCAGATCGAATCATCCGGGCCGCGATATTGTCCTAGTATAGAAGACAAAGTCGTGCGCTTCGCTGATAAACCTAAGCACCAAATTTTCTTAGAGCCAGAAGGTTATGACGATGAGCGCGTGTATTGTAACGGCATAAGCACTTCGCTACCTAGCGATGTTCAGCAGGCGTTCTTGCGTCAAGTGCCTGGACTAGAGCAGGCGGAGATTTTGCAATTTGGGTATGCCGTTGAATATGATTTCGTGCCTACGCATCAAACAAAAGTTACGCTTGAGACCAAAGCAGTAGGCGGACTATTTCTCGCAGGGCAAATCAACGGGACCAGTGGGTATGAAGAAGCCGCAGGTCAGGGTCTTATCGCTGGCGTGAACGCGGTTCGTTGGCTCCGCGAAGATGAGCCTTTTGTACTCGGACGCGATGAGGCTTATATCGGCGTTATGGTTGATGACCTGATTACCAAGCCTCCCAGCGAACCTTATCGCATGTTCACTTCGCGGGCGGAGTATCGACTTTTGCTTAGATCGGACAATGCTGACACCCGGTTGACACCCATAGGCTATCGTTTGGGGCTGGTGGATGAAAAACGCTGGGAAAAATTTTCGCAGCGGCGAGATACATTAGATCAAATTAGATCGCTCTGTAGCAGTGGGGGAGTCGCTGGGATTCCCTTGGCCACTTGGATGCGACGTCCTGAGGCGAACGCGGCTGAGTTTGCCTCTTCGCTATACGCTCGTAACCAGCAGCAGTTTTGCACCGACGTTTTGGAGCAGATACTCATTGACGCCAAATATGCAGGCTATGTCCAGCGGCAGGCCCAGCAGATACAGCGATTCAAAAAGCTAGAAGGATTTGGCCTGCCCACCGACATTGACTACGCCTTATTGACAGGCCTTCGCCTCGAAGCCCGCCAACAACTCACAGCCGTCGCCCCCCGGACGCTGGGGCAAGCCTCGCGCATCACCGGGATAACCCCGGCTGACGTTACCGCGTTATGGGTCTACCTAACCACCCACGAAAGCCGAAAGGCGAGTTAGGCAAACTGGCCTATAATCACAAAATTCACATTGTGATATTCGCAAGCCCAACTTGTAAACATACCCGGACTAGCCGGTTGACCTGATTTTGCAGTCACGAGCGAAAAATCAAACCTATATATTACGAATAATAATTATTGACGGTAGTTAAGGCCGTATGTATCGTATAGGTTATATAGATGAACTGGGGCGATTGAGCGGTCGCTACGCGGAATGGATTCCGCAGAGAGAGAGATAGCATCATGGCGGATAAAAGGATGGATCCCCGTAACAAGTCCGTATTTACTACCGGGGAAGTTGCGCAGGTTTGCAAGGTTAGTCAGCAGACGGTGATTCGTTGTTTTGACAGCGGCCGACTGAAAGGCTTTCGCGTGCCCGGCTCTAGGTTTCGTCGTATCCCTCGTGATGCGCTAATCACCTTCATGAAGACGAATGAAATTCCGCTCGATCAGCTTGAGAGTGGTAAGCGGCGTGTGCTAGTCGTTGACGATGACGAAGCCATAATCGAGATGTTCTCGGAACTGTTGCAGCGCGACGGTCGCTTCGAAATCAGGACCGCTACGTCTGGTTATCAGGCCGGTATTATGACCGAGCAGTTCAGGCCAGACATTTTACTTTTGGATTTCAAACTACCCGATATAAATGGGACCAATGTGTGTCGAACGATTCGGGCTAACCCCAAATTTGGACATGTAAAAATTATTATCATCAGCGGCGTAGCAGACCCGGACGAAGTGCAGGAACTCATGGCTGCAGGCGCGGACGAGTTTATTCGTAAGCCCTTTGACATTAACGACGTGATCTCGCGCGTAGCTGAGCTGGTCAACGCTGCTTGAATCTATTGGCCGTACATTTTCAGATCACAAGGATAGAACAGTGCCCGTAGCAGTTGTACCCCCACGCCGCGATGCCGTTGGCACGTCGGCTGAGTCGGATCAGATCGAGGTTGTCCTATCGCACCTTGATCGACTACCAACACTTCCAGCAGTGGCTGCTAAGCTACTTAGTTTGACGACTAGCGATAAGTCCTGTGCGCAGGACGTTGTAGCGATACTAGAGACCGACCCGACACTCACGGCTACGCTTATGGGCATGGCCCGTCGCACAGATCATGGCCTGCGCGTTGAACAGTTGACGATGTCTCGAATTGTCGCGCTGCTTGGATTTCAAAGAGTACGTAATGCTGTCCTGTCCGTTCAGATCCATAACATATTAGGTGATTCAAACGATGATCGCACTGCCGCTCAAACACGCCAGGACATCTGGAAACATAGCTTAGCCGTCGCTTGCGTAGCAGATATGTTGACTAAGCATGTGCGCGGGGCAGACGCCTTGGGCGATGCATTCGTTTGCGGTTTATTGCACGACATCGGAAAGACCGCCCTCGACGCCGCTATGCCTAAAAGCTACCTGCGAATTATCTCTCGTGTGCTGCAAAGAGTTTGTATTTGCGATGCGGAGCGAGAGGTTTTTGGCATCGATCACTTGGTCGCAGGCAAGCGTCTGGCTGTTAGGTGGAATCTGCCGCAAACGGTTATTGAGTGCATTCGGATGCACCATCAGGATCACGCGACCCTGCCTTCGTCATTGGTAAACCCGGACATGGTAAGGCTGATCCAAACGGCTGATCGTATTGTCAGAAGGCAGCACGTCGGATTTTCCGGTTATCGAGATACCGACAATCTGGCATCGCTGTTGCAACATTGGTCGATTGACGAAACTGTGATTGACCAGATTGTTGAAAAATTGCCCGAACGCATGGCTGATTATGATCAGCTCATCGGCCTTGACGATGAAGAGGGGCGTTCGCTGTATGCCCAATCCGTGGCTAAGGCGAACGTGGAGTTGGGGAACATTAACGCACAGCTATTTACTTCCAGGCAACAGTTGGATCGAGCGCAGGCATGTATGCGTGCGGTGGGTGTGCTGACGAATGATGTTGTGCGTGATGCGACGATTACTGATGTGTGCTATGCCTCCGCGCGGGCGACTTTAGAATTGTACGCGGCGAATGATGTTTTCGTTTTCATCATGAACGAAGGCTTGTGTACCATTTATACGGCTAGTGTTTCATCGAAGCGTGAAGATTTAGCCGCGCACATTGCCCCGGCTGTTGGCCAGGAGTTTAATGTCTTGCACAAAGAGTTTGAGCGACTGTCCCATCAAGGGCCTCCTGTCAGCGCTCAAGAGCCATTCGTTTCGCTGTGGCGATCTACAGGATATACAGGCCAATCGGATGCCGTTTGCATTTTACCCATATACGATAACAAGACGCCCATCGGGGGCGTGCTGCTGCAAGCTGACGGCGAAAATTCGATTTCATGGTCATCATGTGCGACAGAGTGGCAAACGCTTTCCAAATCAATTGGCCTAGCCGTGGCTATGGTGCGTTCGCGCATCGCTGTGGAATGCAATAACGACGAATTGCTAGATTTGAACCGCCGCCTGCATGTGACGCAGCGAGATTTGGTTCGTTCGCGTTCCATTTCGATGGTCTCGGAAATGGCGGCTGGTGCTGCCCATGAATTGAATAATCCGCTTTCCGTTATCTCCGCTCGTTCGCAGATGTCGTTGCAAAGGTGTAATGACCCGGAGCAGGCCGAGGTATGGCAAACCCTGATCGATCAAGCCAAAAACGCGGCTGAAATCGTGACCGACCTCATGGCCTTTGCCAAACCAGGCGTGCCTCAGGCGACTGAAATTTCGCTCGCCACGTTGCTCAATACGCTTGCGCAACACTGGGAAACGCGATTGGACTTGAAACCTTCTCAGCTTTGCGTGTCGCTGGACAACCCTAAATCCACCGTTTTCGCAGACTCTAATCATCTGACTCAGGTGCTTGATGCGTTAGTGGAAAATGCGGTATTTGCGACAAATCCGAAAACCCGTCAATTGAAGATTAACTCACCCTCATCAGCATCCGATGAAACTGTCCGTATCGTTATAGAGGATAACGGTGTCGGTATGTCATCCGCAGTGCTGGAGCATGCCGTCGATCCGTTTTTCTCTTTTCGAGAGGCGGGACGTGGTCGCGGCTTAGGTTTGTCGCTGGCCCATCGCCTCGTTGCGCATAATGGCGGAGAGTTATGGATCGCATCATCACCACAGACAGGCACGACAGTGACCATCGAGCTACCGGCACGCCCACCTCACCGCCAATAAGCGATTCTGAGCCACCCATACAATCCCTTCGCCATCACGCGATGGTAGATGTCTTGGATGACGAAGAGGACTTTGCTACGCACTGGTGTCATGTAAGCGGCAGTTTGCGATCTCCAGGCCGAGCGTTGGATGGCGATTGTGATACCCTCGAAGGCACGGTGTCACCACAAATATGAATACCAGGCCCTACAAAATCATGTTGGTAGAGCCTACGCCCGAACTGGTAGAAATGTTCGTAGCTGCTTTTGCGCAACGATTTGACGCGCACCTCACCTGCGTGAGTACCGCAACGGCGTGTTTGGATACGGAAATAATCAATCCTCACGATCTCGTCATCGCAGACTTAAACCTGGCTGATTCAGACGGCGTGGACCTGGCTGGCGAACTTTGTGCGTTGAGTTCTCGTCCGGTGATCTTAACCGGAGTCAAGCCTAGTTGCAGCCAGATTATCGAAGCCTTGCGTATCGGGGTCAAAGATGTTTTGGTTAAGCCATTCCCATTGATTGAATTGATGGAAGCCGCGGATCGCGCATTGATCGACTACTCGATGCACCGAAAACATATCGCGAGATATCATAGTATGCGAGGTTTGGTACGCCGGGTTCTCAAGGAACGTCGTACTCTCACGCAGCGCGTAGAACTCATTTGTCGTGATTTAGTTGGCGCTCATCGCCGCTTGGTTCATCGCGTGTTGAGTACCAATGACCGCGCGTGATTGATTCGCTCAATTCATTCAATCAAAAATTACCATAGCCAATAGATGAGCAGGGCATCGACGACCAGGGAAATAGCCACGATGAGGGTTATGCGCACTGGTTCGGGAATTCGAGGTTCAGGCGGATGCGCTATGCGCATCGCATGTCCATAAGCAGGCTCAGCGCCATCATCGATAGCTTGTTGGCAAGACCGTTCCAGCAGCGCCCCAGCCTGCCTGGCGGACAGGCCCATTTGCGCGGCGTATTGAACCAGCCGCTTACGCCGTTTGGGGGTAAGTTTTCCGTCGCGAAGTTCCAGCGCGAACATTTGCTCAAAAATATCTTCCACAGGAATGCTCGGCTGGAAAGTCCCACTTTCATTGAGCACGTCTTTTTCAACCGGGCGCGGATATTCAGCGCTAAATTTTAGGTTGTGCATCCTGATGCTCCTTTCCTTCCTCCGTAACATCATAGGGTAGCCTTTTGGCGAAAGGGCTAGTTTATAACTGCGAAATCGTTAAATCGCTGTGCGCATATGGTTGCTCAACATGTTTTCCGGACGATAAGAAGAATCACCTGGTTTCGGAGTCGTCTTGCAGATAAGGCCGATTCAAAGGCTTGGACCGATAATTCGTACATTGGCAGAGCCATCCATGTCAAAATCGCGTCGCCATTGCCCTACTTCGCGTGTATAATCAACGTGTGGACGATTGTCTTAGCGAGGGGAAATTTTGAGCGGTATCCATAATTATAAAATTAGCTACCGTCGCGCCTTGGTGCTTGCGCTCTTAGCTATGGGCATGACGCGCGGGGCTTATGCCCAAAAGTCGGTGAATTTTTCGCCGTCAACTAAGGCGTACGTGCTTGATTTGCGCTCCGGGCGCATCGATACGACGCTGCGGCAAAGTGTCGGTGAAGTCGATTTGACATTGGCTAAGCAAGGCGTTCGGTTCGTGATTCAGTTGGATGCCCCCATCACCAAATCTACACGACAGGTGCTACAGCAAGCTGGCGTAGACGTCGGCGATTATCTTTCCGAAAATGCATTTGTGGCTACGTTAGATCGCGCGGACGCTACTGGCCTATCTTCGATTGGCGCGGTGCGGTGGATTGCTCCTTTTCAGCCGGAATGGAAAATTGATGCTGAGCTTGGCAATCGTGCGCTCACGACGCCGCATCGTCTCGCGCTAGACAAATCCGGTCTGATACAAGTTGTCATTACGCTCTTTGATGGCGAACCGTTAGCGAATGCCTTACCAATTTTGCAAGGCGCGGGGCTAAATGTTTTGTCGTCCTCGACTGTAGGGACGCAGTGGGTTGTCGATGCCACCGTTGCCCCAGCTAGCATCGGGCAGTTGTCTACGATTGCTGGTGTGCAATATATCGAGGAAGCACCAGAAGGTGTGTTGCGAAACGACAGCAACGAATGGATTGTACAAAGCAATATCACCAACCTGACGCCGGTATGGGATGCGGGGCTGACTGGGGTTGGGCAGATAGCAGGGCTTATTGACGGCACCATTCAGGAAAACCATTGTGCGTTTGATGACTCAGTTGCCATTGGTCCATCACACCGTAAAATTATTGCCTATCGAAATCCAGGCTCCGCTGATGTTCACGGAACACATGTTGCAGGCACTTTAGCCGGTGACAGTCCACCAATCGGAATCGCCAATCAATACGACGGCATCGCTTACGGGGCGAAAATTAGTTTCTCCAATGTGGATAATGTATTTTTTAACCCCGGTACTTTGTACGCTAGGCTTTCAGATGCACACGCTGACGGCGCTCGCGTCCATAGCAACAGTTGGGGTGATGACGGCTCGACAGCGTACACCACCTGGTCGCGGCAAATCGATCAGTTTTCATATGACTTTGAAGAGAGCTTAGTTGTCTTCGCAGCTACAAATTTGTCCTCGTTAAGGACGCCGGAAAATGCCAAGAATGTGTTAGCTGTGGGTGGCAGTTTTGATACGCCTGCCCAGGACCAACACTGTACCGGAGGCATCGGGCCAACTTCGGACGGTCGGCGTAAGCCCGAAATCTTCGCGCCCGGATGCGGTACGCTGTCAGCGAGTTCTTTTTCTGTTTGCGGCGTAACCAGCCTTTCCGGCACATCGATGGCTTGCCCGGTCATCTCAGGGGCGGGTGTGTTATTGCGGCAATACTTCGTGGAGGGATATTACCCGACAGGCCTGCCAGAAAACGCTCCGTTGATTCCCTCAGGCGCTTTGATGAAAGCCACTCTTATCAATAGTGCCGTGGACATGACAGGTGAGCCAGGCTATCCAAGCAATCAGGAAGGGTGGGGTCGCTTATTGCTCGATAATGGCCTGTTTTTCCCCGGTGATACGACTGCGCTTGATGTGGTCGATGTACGAAATGCGAATGGCCTGTCAACTGGCGAACAATTTGTTCACATAGCAACGACTATCGATAACAATGACCCATTGAAAATCACACTGGTATGGACGGAGCCTCCGGCTTCAATTGGCACCGCGAATCCTGTCATTAACAATTTGGATTTAGAAGTCATCGCCCCCGACGGCCTTTCGTATAGAGGAAACGTAATCGTAGATGGCGAATCGCTGACGGGTGGCGGTTTTGATTCGCTTAATAATGTGGAACGAGTCATATTCCCAATGCCCGATATTGGCGTGTACACGATTTTGATTCATGGTACGGCGGTTAATCAGGGGGCGCAGGGTTTTGCGCTGGCCATCAATGGGAACGTGACGGATGATTGCAACGGCAACGGTATCAACGATCAGATGGACGTAGGTAATGGTAGTAGCCCTGATTGTAACGGGAATCTAGTCCCGGACGAATGCGAGCCGGACTGCGACGGGAACAACAATCCTGACGACTGCGACCTGACAGAATGCCTTCCTGGTGACACTTTCTGCCAGGACTGTAATGCGAATGGCCAAATTGACGCCTGCGATATTATTTTGGCCACTAGCGACGACTGCAATGCTAACGGCATTCCGGATTCGTGTGATTTGATAACCGGCGTCTTGCTTGATGGCAACGGGGACAATTTCCCTGACGCCTGTTGCCTGCCTACGAGTTCGCCTGACGCCAACTCCGGGCTGGTCGCCGTGAATCGCTACATCTCGTTTCGCACTGGAAATATAGGCTTGGAAGTAGCTTTTCAAGTGACCATTGACCAAAGCACGAGTATCCTGGGCGCAGTTGGGCAAGCTAGCTGGGTTGGTCCACCTGATGTTGTCACTGGTATTTCTCGCTTACAGTGTGATCCGGAAATTCGTATTTGGTCCGCGATGAGCGACGTGATTATTGTCGGCGATGAGGCTATTGCGCCAGGCACGACATACATGGTTAGAGCGATGGGAGTGGGATGCGACCCTGTCATCGCAGCAGATTTATCCAGTCCGACCGCAGTTTCGACAACTAATGTGTGGGGTGACATAGTGTCGACATTCGATGGCATCTCCTGGGCAGGCCCGGATGACCTGGTCAATAGCAACGACATTCAAGCCGTCATATCAGGGTTTCGTCTGGACGATATCGCCCCCAACATTTTACGCACAGACCTGCATGGACTAGTGCCCAATGGTTTTATTAACGCTTCGGATATTTTATCAGTAGTCAATGCTTTTCAACTGGTCGGGTATCCATTCGCAGAGCCACAAGGCTGCCCCTCGCCGCGTAACACGCCTGATATTCTTCCTGCTGATCGTAGTACGAATTCAAGAGGCAACTGATCGCAAGTAATTAGCCATGGCGTTTAGAAATGTTGATACGCTTGCGCGATAGCTAAATTGGTCTATCACCACTTCGCGGAACGCCTGCGTGAGTTGCTGTCGGGCGTCGTTATCCTCGATAAAACGGTTGGCTACTTGCGCAAAAGAATCAGGCGAGTCGAAGATAATTTCTCGAAAGCGAGGAAATACTTCGTCGGGGTAGGGCACTTCAATCCGGTGTTGAAGCGTAGACAAAGGCACGGTAACTCTGGGCAACGTGCCAAGGGGCAGGTCGAAATAAGTAGCTAAAAGCTTGCGTAAATGAGCGTCTTGATGCCCGAACAATTTTTCCGTCGTGTTAATGCCGAGCGATTGTATGTGTTGACACAATTTGTGTAGCGTCGCGCCTTTGAGGTCGTCAGGAGCAAGCCGGGTGAGAAAGAATCCCCCAGCGGCAAGGCCATCCAGGGCGCGTTGATGGATAAATCCTGCGGGCATGAGTTGTAAGTTGATTTTGGACGCACGATAAATGCACAACAGTTCCCGGCCATTTTCGGCTAATCCTGCTGCAAAAGGTGAGAGCGTCGGGTGCGCATCCCAGCCTCGTCCGTATATGCGAAATTCTCGATTATTTTTTTTCGCCCAAGTCGCGGCCCAGGCGAGGGCGTCATGTCGATAGATACGATCTCGCAAACGCCATAAATACCAACTTACAATTCGTTGATGTAATGCGTCGTCACGAATCGTAATGCCACTACGCTGCTGCGCCTGCTCCAAAATTTCATACGGCGATTCGCTGTGCATCGTCGAATACTTAGCCAGGATTTCCGGCGTGCAAGCGTAAATGCAGTCGAGGAGTGCTTGTACATTGGGGTCTTGATATTGGCGTCTTTCCTCGTCGTGAAATTGTTGTGGTGTTTGCGAAGCATGGCTCACATAGGATAAGTCGCACGAATACTTGGCTATTTCATCAGGCGTTAACGGCTGACCATCAAACTGCTTCGGGCAAGTTGGCACCCGGGCATTGAGAAATTGTTTTGGTTCGCAACCCGCGAAAACCCAACGGTCTTTAGAATAGCCAACCAGAAAATCATGTTTAGAAACGCGCCGCATAATCTCGTCGGTAAACACATGAGGCAACTGGTCCTGGTCCCAGGTCAGCACCGGAAGCCCGCGCGGAATGATAGAGCCAAACTCCGGTCGCATGTGGTCTAACGACAAAAACACGTCCGGGCGAAATTCCCGAATCGCATTATGATAAGTAATGGGGCCAATGGTCTCGTGATTGGACGATTCCTGAAGCACCATGCAGCGATGCCCCAAACTTTCAATCGCCCGCTTCGTGTCACGCATGGAATACTGCAAAAACGTAGTGTGAACGCTAACGCCAGCTAAGATGCGTAACGGCTCACCAGTTGAATTAAGTGCTTGCTCAAACCGATTAGACCAATAGGCTAGATCAAACTTATTGTATCGCCCGTTCAAATCCGCCAAGGATTCAGTAACCGTTTTTTCCCGGCTAGCTAGGGCTTGTTCGGTGGTTTGCACAGCCGACGGATTTGACCTGGGACTGTATTGACTCAGCGTACGCACTTGAGTCGGCAGGGGGAGGTCGGGGTTATTATCCCAGAGCTTGCGTAATTCGTTCGTACCATTGGCTCCCGTAAATATAAATATGCGCGGGTCGGCTAGGATATTAGACCAGTCATGCAGATGTAGCACCAAGGCTAATAACGCAGCGTCAGGCTCGACTACATAAAGCGGGCAACTATAGCCCAGAAATGTATCCACCGTTTTGCCATAAATCCTGCCAAAGAAATGACCAAGGTCCAGCCCATCAAACAGATAAGGGCCAGGGCAAAGCGTGGTAATATCTTCTGGTAACTCTTGGGCATCACTGACGAGTTTGTGATGACCGAAAAAAGGAATCCAGGCCCATATGTTTTCGCTAAAGCGCATCCGAATCTGATCTACCCGTCCGCGATCTTGATACAGTTGGAAATCGTTTTGACGATGATGCCACCGATCAACAATCTCACTCACGTCATAGTCCCGGTCGCATAGCGCAGATATATTTTTTTCAAACAAATCACTACGCTGCGACCAGGGAATCTGGCCATCAGGAAGATCCGACAGCGCATTAGCCACCTCGGATAATTCCGCTTGTGAACCTGACTGATGCGAATAGTCCGACGTCATCAACTCACGCGCAGGCCCGACCAGACCAAGATTGAGATATTCACGCGCGACAAGTAATGCTAATGGAGAGTCACCCGGGCAGGCAATCAGATATTTGGAGGCTCGGTCGATGAATTGATGATTGTGCCCTTGCTGAAGTAGTTGCAGCAAAGCCTCACGTTCAGCGGTAGTATCAGCGACAGCCACAGGAATCTCTCGGATTTATTCAGCCAACGTCATGGAGCGATGAAAAAATTCTCGTCACACGACGCCGCTCCTGACATAGACCTTATCGGGGATGAGCCATCTGGAACTTGCTACTAAGTCATTCCCGCGCAGACGGGAATGACTTAGCGGAGGGTGGCATGGGTAAGCCTTCAAGCTTACCCGTGGTGAATAGTGAATGATTGAAATTCTGATATCGTGCGTATCACTGAGATTGGGGCAGTTCAGGCACAGCAGGAACCAGATATTTCTAAAAAACTAACGATGGAAGACACGGGTAAGCTGAGGCTTACCCATGCCACCCCGCGATATTAAATGTTGCCGCGACCTGGGCTTATTTATTTCCCCGAACCAGCTCACGTGTTTTCTCAATTAGGCTTCCAGGCCCACCCCAGCCGATGTCCGTATCAACGATGACGCCCTTAGCATCAATCCAAAACCCGGTCGGCGCCATGGTGACGTTGTACTTTTCAGCTACACCGCTACCTTGCGTGAGTACGCGCTGTTTGAGTTTTTGCTTTTTAACATATCGCTTCAGCACTGGCGTAGGTTCATCCCAGAAATTCACGGCGAGGACAACCAAGCCATCTTTTGAGAAATCATCAACCAGCTTGCTTAAGTGAGGAGCCTCCTCACGACAAGGCCCTCAGCCATGACCCCAAAACGTTAGCATCACCGGCTTGCCTCGATAGGAGCTTAGACGAACTTTTTTGCCATCCAGGGCTGTAAGCTCGAAGTCCGGCGCAGGCTTGCCAATCATCTGCTGCTGTAGCTTCTGGTCTGGCATCTGACATCCCACCGCCATGAAAAGCGCGACGCCAAATATTCCATACATATTTCGTTTCATTTGGAATGATCCCTTTTTGCCCGGCTTACCCACTTCTGTGAAGCGTTTAGAACCCCCATAATCATCTTCATCGACCGCCCAGCGTAACTCCGCCAGCCCAGGGCTGCAATAGCTGTTGTTAGCCTAGCGGGTGCCCCATTCTTCGGTTACTGCCGAAGGGTGGGGCACGGATCGGTCGCTCAATTACCCCTTAAATTTTCAGCAGATGGCCAATAGCCGTAAACGAAATTAAGTTCCGGTATTGCTTTCTCAGCTTCTCATCCGCTCTATCCGTCCCCCACCCTTTGCCAGTAGGCAAACAATGGGGCATCCCAATCCGAATTTATGCCGCCGAAATTTCCTGGCGATTGACAAAGAAGGCCTATTTGTGATACAAAATCAGCCTACATAAGCGTCGAGCTGGCGGAGGCATCGTGATCCTCGGGCTACGAACGTCGAATCTTGTAGAGGTCAGCATGCCCACCATGGAAGCAGAAGTGGACAAGCCTGCGCCTAGCGGCACAGCACGTCGGGTAACGGTACTAAATAGAAATGACAAAGCCTTTCATGTCGTCCTCGCTCAACAGTTCGAGCGGGACGCTATCGAACAGCTATGCACGCTGTCAGATATGATTCGTGAAATAGCCACGACTCGGCAGGGCACGCAGTTTCTTATTACATTGCTAAATCATCGACGAGCGATGCTCTATTTTATTCAGCCTTCCACGAGAACGTTTTTGTCGTTCACAGCTGCCTGTCAGGTTTTGGGTATGCCGTTTAATGATGTGCGCGACCGTTCGACATCTTCTGAAGTCAAAGGCGAGTCTGAGGATGACACCATTCGTGTGCTTAGCCAATATTTCGATCTCATCATTATGCGACATCCCGGCGAAGGATTTGCGGAGCATGTAGCTCATATGTTAAACGACATGCCCCGCACGATTCCCGTTATCAATGGCGGCTCTGGCAAAGATCAACATCCCACGCAGGCGCTGCTGGATATTTATACGTTGTGCCGATCGTTCGCCAAGCAAACGGCTAAGGTTGAGCGACGGTTCAAGGATAATGTGTTTGACGGTAAGTCGATCGCATTCGTCGGCGATCTCAAGCGTGGCCGAACTGTGCGGTCGTTGAGTTATCTGCTATGCAAATATCCCGGCGTGAAGCTTAAATTTATCTCACCGCCAAGCTTGCAGATTTCTGATGATATTCTCGAATACTTAAAGCGAAACGATACGCAGTACGAATTGTCTAACGACCTTGGTGAGCATATCGGAAGTTTAGATGCCGTGTACATGACACGGCTGCAAGACGAATGGGACACCGACGGTGAAAAATCAACTATCGACTACGGCAAGTTCTCGCTAACCGCGGACATGACTGGTTCTTTCAAAAAGAACTTAGCTATCCTTCATCCCCTGCCAAGGCGGGAAGAGTTAGATCAAAAGCTGGATGCGACGCCTTATGCGAAATACTGGGATCAAGTGCGCAACGGCATGTGGATGCGAGCCGCGCTGATTGCGTCAATCTTCAACGTAGACATAGCTATCCGCGACCATTATCATGCGTATCATACGTATTAAGCCGCGATTGATGCCAGCCATTTTTGTCATGCAGTTGCATAAATCGCCTCACTTAGGGTGGGGGATGTGCACGTCAAATAATGACGGAGGCGGACATCGCCAGACGAATCATTATTGCGGAGAAAGACGTCGTGCATTGCCGACTTACCGGGCTAAGGTAGGAGTCCAATAGTAATCATCAACCTCTCCTTGCACCTGACCGCCGCACCTGGGTCAGAACTTCGCCTCATACCGTATAGTAATCACATCGCAGTTTTGGCAAAATTTTCGCATAGGCATCTCGTAGAATCTGATTCAGCCATCTTACAGGAGGGCGGGAGCGTTACAAGAAAACCAGATAGTGGGGCTCTTAGATTACCGTTTCCCATCTTTTTTTGTATTTGGTATGTGTTTCGTGTAGACTGGAAGTGAAAGGTCGGTGTCATATGCGTTGTTTCTTAGCTTTATCGTTTTGTTTCTTTGTTAGTTCTGGCTGTAATTCTGTCCCAGCTGAGGTTGCCGGACAAACCACGCCTGACGAAGTACCCGTTGCAGACAATCCTGTGGTAGATGAGCCTGTCACAAATGAAGAACCAGTTGTTAATGAGCCTGTAGTGGACGTACCAGTTGAAATTGAAGAACCGACGTTTGTCTTGCTACACATTGAAGCATTCGGACCTGGTACGGTGACTATAACGCCTCGCGGCACAGATGTGGGTGAAGCAATTCAGTACGAAAGTCAGACAATAGTGGAACTTTCGGCAATTGCGGATGCTGGTTTTCTTTTTGAAGGCTGGATGGGCGATTTAAATTCCGCAGATAGCACTATTACGCTTCAACTTCTAGTTGATACTCGGCTTACGGCTACTTTTGGTGATCCACCTTTTATTCCTGGCGACGTGTTCTCATTCTTGTCTGTCGTTGAGACAGAATTCTTACACTTGATGATTGAACAAGCAAATAACGAAATCAGCCAATGGCGCCGTGATGAAGAACAGCGACAGTCGGAGGAAAATTCTGGACTTGGAAGTTTTGGGAGTATATCGGCAAGACATCAATGTGAAACTAATGTGCAAGTTGTCTATATGAAACGAGATGCTACTTGGCAAGTGCTAGACGAGTACCTTGGGTTCTCAAGATCCTCTATTTTCTTCAATGGTGCAGCTGATGAAGTAGATACGTGGAATTCCCAGCAGTACCCCTGTTCGGGATGCCCCTCCTTGGGTATTTTTTGCCGCTCGTAAGTATAGCCGTGCATTACACGGCGACTTGGCCATCGATGATAATTTGTCGTGTTATGCTCGACGTATAAATCTATCCCTAAATGTCTATACGTAACTCATCAGCAAGGTAGATGGGGTTGAAAGCAGAGGGTAATGATAGTAGATTACGAAGCAAATAGAATGTGTATGGCCATCCTCACAACACACAAGATTATTAAGGGGACCAACAAATGACGAGCCACGAAAAAATAAACTACATCGAATTCCCCGCAAAGAACATGCAGGCCGCTAAGGACTTTTTCACGGCGGTGTTCAACTGGTCGTTCGTAGACTATGGCCCGGACTATGCAAGCTTTTCCGATGCGGGTATCGCAGGCGGCTTCGTCAAATCCGACTTGTCTTCTTCCAGCGAAAACGGCAGCGCTCTCATCGTTATTTACAGTAACAAACTAGAGCAAACCCAAGAAAAAATCGAAGGCGCAGGCGGATCAATCATCAAGCCCATCTTCGACTTCCCCGGCGGCAGAAGATTCCACTTCACCGACCCCAACGGCAACGAATATGCTGTTTGGTCAGATGTAGGTGCGTAGCCACTGAGTAATCATGGCCTCTGCTAAAGCCCATCTGCAAAAGATTTACGCGCAGGTCATGCTATTGCCTGACATTCTTTCTCTACCGAATCGATAAACCCAACGTATCAGCGAAAAGCTGGGCTGCGATTTCGTTTCCCATTTCACTGAGATGATTGCAGTCTTCGTAGTTGTCCAGTGTCGAGCGCATGGCATCATCAAGAGTCGCTATATCTACCAGCGTGGCTCCTTGGCTCGCGGCTGCTAGGCGAATGCGGTCGTTGAGGTTTCTCATATAAGCGTTGGCGTTACGCGCTTGACCGGGAATGATTAGGTCGAACAGGAGCGCATCACATGAAAAAATCGCATCGGGGATGAAAAAATATGTAGCGACGAACACTTCGTAGCCTGCGGCTTGTGCAGACGCAATCGCGGATTCGATATTGGCTTGGGCGGTATCAAGTTGCGCGGTGAGTTCGTCGCGGAAGGGGTAGGTGTCGTCGTCGGGGGAGCGAAGCAATAGCGGGTCCATATCCTTAATGAAGTCAGAAACATCATTGCCACCTTGCCAAAAGAGCAACGTATTGGCATTGGGAAAAACCTCGGAATCAAGTAGGCCAGTCAGCCGGACCAACCCGTCCGTCGTATTCTCGCCGCCGTTGCCCTGATTGGAAAAAGTATTAGCTGGCTCGTTTAGTAATTCGGGCAGGAACTCATCGTAATTTTTATCCGAAGGCCCGTCCGTGGTGGAATCTCCGAAAGAGACGATGCGCACGTTAGGGTCAACAGTCATAGGCCCCATCGCGATGGAATCGCAGCCGGTAGTCAGTATGACGAACGGCAAGACCAGGAGCCAATGCTTAGCGCGAGTGTAATTCGTGTAACTTTTCATCATAAAATCTTAAGCGAACATTCTTCTGTTAGTCTTAGCTGAGGAAGGGTAACTTTGCCTGAGTGTCCTGTGAAGAAGCTAGGTTGTCGGCCTTGGTGATACATTGCCAGTCGTGCGTCCGATAATAAACGACGTCTGTGGTTATTCTTGATGGCCTGGTGTATGAGTTAAAATCGGTTTAGTTTACAGGCGAGAATGCTCGTGCCTTGCGGTTGACGACTGCCGATATAACATCTGGTGGTCGGTAATGGGTAATCACATACGCCGGGGTTGAGATTTTTCGTGGCGTCGTATGTTCTGCACCGTTTGAAGATTGAGATGTAAGGGAAGTTCGCATGAATGCTAAGCGAAGATGTCTTTGTGTTGGTTTGATGTCGATGGGGCTTTTCTCGTCCGTCGTTCGCGGCGATTTGATTGACAACGTCGGTACGGGCTTAGCCGTGACCAATTTTAATGTTCAGGGCCGGCACAATGTTTTGAGTGGTGGCTCGGACCTGCTCATCAACAACAACTTTCAGGGCAACCCGCTAGACTTTGGCATTGGCAATCTCGCATTGCAAGGTCCGGTCTCATTGGATGTTTCTACGGGACGTCGATTTTTACCAACGCTTGATTTTTCATTTAGTACCGCTTTGAATGGTGACAGCCAAGCTATTCCTATTCAGTATTCGCTAACCACTGATGTGGGTGGACAGGCTACTGAGATTTCTGGCTCACTGTTGTTTGATGCCAGCTTATCTGTGAATCGGTTTGGTTTTTATGATGTGGATTTCACCTACTCCTCTCGGCAGCAGGTCGATAGCGATGGCCGATTCTCCAACGGTAGCGAAAATTTCGATTTCGATGCCGGGCCTATTAGCGTGTCGGGAAACATTTTTGCTGACGTATTAGCCTTAGTCACCGACCCGATTTTTGTGGCGACTGATACACTGAATATATTTGAGAGTTTTAGTGGAGCCGCTGCGTTGAAGACAATTTTCGACGGACAGGATAGTGTCACTATTTCACGTTTATCGAATGGCGAATCAATCTTTGATGGCCCAGTAGCAGATGTTACAGGCGGTCTTCGCGGGTTTAATGATCGGAATTTAGATGGCGCGGCGTTCAGCGTCGTACCTGAGCCTGGCGTGCTTGTGTTGTTGCTGGCTGCTTTGCCCGTGCTATGGTTCAAAACATTCAAGCGCCGCAGCGTTTGATTGCGGATTGCAGTCCCCGTCCGCCACATCTTTCCCATCTATAACCAGCTATTTGCCGGATTTTTTCCCACGTTTAGGAATGCTTCGCCCTTGGTCAGCCGCGTCTTGAAAGGTCGTGTTTTTGCGGAGTAGGTGATGGTAGTGTTGCGCGAATCGATGGGCCTCGTCGCGTACAGATTGCAGTATTCGTAGGGCAGGATTGTTACGCGGTAAACGCACGGCTGCGCTTCGGGCCTGGACGTAAATCTCTTCTTCCCGCTTAGCCAGGGAGATAACCATCGGCGGGCGAATGTTCATATCGTTGAAGGCGTCCATGCCGGCGTGAAGTTGCCCCAGGCCTCCGTCGATGAGAATGACGTCTGGAAAAAGTTCTTCTCCCTCAGCGGCGTAGCGGTATCGCCGGGTAATGACTTCTCGAATGGAGGCATAGTCATCAATCCCCTCGACGGTTTTTATTTTGAATCTTTTGTATCCAGCTTTAAACGGTTTGCCGTCGATGAAGCATACCAGTGACCCGACGGTGTCACTACCGGCTAGGTGAGCGATGTCAATCCCTTCGATGCTGCGTGGCGGCGATTCCAGACCTAGTAGTGAAGCTAACTTTTCCATTCCCGCGCGTGGGTCGACATAAAACGATTCAGGTTGAACATCTTCACGAACATCACCGGAGAGGGCTAATGACTGGATGGCTTTGATACGATCTCGCAGGATGGCTGCCTCTTCAAAGTTTAATTGTTTAGAAGCTTGTTCCATTTCGTTTTTGAGTTGTCGAAGGAGTACCTGCTGTTTACTGGCTAGCAATTTTTTAAGTCGATCAATATCTTTTTTGTATTCATCTGGGCGAATCAAATCTGCGCAGGGCGCAGTGCATTGATTGATCGCATGAAGCAAGCAAGGCCTAAAGTATCTTCTTGAGTCATCGTCCGCGCGAATGTCCATTTCGCAGGTGCGGAATTTGAAAGCTTTTTGTAAGGCATTGACCGCGTCTCGAATAGCTGTCGATGATGTGAATGGTCCGTAGAGTTTGCTACCTTTGAGTCGTGGCTTGCGGGTTACGAATACGCCGGGAAAATCGTCGCTGGTGGTGATTTCGATGTAGGGGAAAGTTTTATCATCTTTGAGCATCGCGTTATGCGGTGGCTGAATGTCTTTGATGAGTCGGCTTTCTTTGAGCAGGGCATCGACTTCGCTTTCGCATTCAAGGATGTCAATGTCGCGTACCTGGTCCACCATGCGGCAGATGTCCGGGCCTCGGGTATTGAGCAGGTCGGCTGAGGGCTGAAAGTAACTACTTGTCCGACTTCGTAAATCCTTGGCTTTTCCAATATACAAAACCCGCCCTTCGGCATCCTTCATAAGGTATACGCCGGGTGATTTTGGCAGCGTCGCTATGTGCGCTTTGAGTGATTTTAGTGTCTGAGAGTCCATATTTCTAAGCCCAGCTTACCTCGCCCCGTATATATTAGTCTCAGGGGCAATACCATGCGAGACCGCTATATAAAACGTTGGTTGGAGGGATGGCGGCTTCAAACTTGTCTACTGTTTTCGACTAGTGTACAAATAATGATTATAGTCAGTGCAGGGCGGTATCGGAAGTTGGGTCAGGGCCTGTCAGGACTATTTGGCATAGTGAAAATTAATTTGATCGCAGTGTGTTGTGGAAGGACGTGCATGATGAAGAAAGTTGCTTTTATCTCCAGCTCGACGGCCGGTGTCGTTTGCCTGGGCCTGTTTGTTAGTAGCGCCGTTGCGGCTGGCATTACATATCCCAAGGCCCGCAAATCTGACCAGTCGGATGTTTATCATGGCGTCAAGGTAGCCGATCCCTATCGTTGGCTGGAGGATGTGGATACGCCTGAGTCGCGCGCCTGGATTGAAGCAGAAAACAAGGTGACGTTTGGCTATCTTAATAGTATTGCCCAGCGTAAGGAGATAGCCTCGCGTATTAAAGAGCTTTGGGATTATGAAAAATACGGTACGCCTTTTAAGGAATCCAATCGCTACTTTTTCACGAAAAACGATGGGCTGCAAAATCATAGCGTGCTGTACTACGCGAACAGTATTACAGAAACACCTAAGGTGTTGATTGATCCTAACAAATTTTCTGCCGATGGCACGGTCGCTTTAAGCGGTTTGTCGGTTGGGCCATTGGGTAATCATATTGCTTACGGCATATCCAAGTCCGGGTCAGACTGGCAGGAGTGGCGAATTCGTGAAGTAGATACAGGTGAAGACAAAGAAGATGTCTTGAAATGGATTAAATTCTCCGGAGCATCCTGGACCAAGCGTAGCTTTGGATTCTTTTATAGTCGATACGATGAGCCTACTAACGATGGTGCGTTGCAGGATGTTAATTATTTTCAAAAAATGTACTACCATCGATTGGGATCGGAACAATCAGATGATGAGCTTGTCTACGACAGGCCTGATGACAAGGAAATAGGGATTAGTGCCCAAGTAACTGACGATGGTCACTATATTATTATTCACCTCTCAAAAGGCACGAGTCCAAAAAACATGATTTCGTATCATAATCTATTCGGCGGAGGCATGGGAGTTTTCAATAAACTCATAGACAAATTTGAAGCCCAATTCGACTTTGTTGATAATGATGGCACACTGTTTTGGTTCTTGACGGATTTGAATGCACCTCGAAAACGTTTAATCGGGATAAACATTGACGAGCCAGGTCGTGAGCATTGGGTCGAGTTAATTCCTGAATCTAAAGACACGCTGCAATCAGTCTCAGCGATCGGAGGGAAGTTCATCGCGCATTATCTTAAAGATGCTCATAGTGTGGTTAAGATATTCCTGAATGACGGTACTTTCGTGCGCGATTTGAAGTTGCCGGGTATAGGCTCTGTTGGCGGATTTACCGGGCATAACGATTCTAACGAAACTTTCTATCGGTATACGAGCTTTACCGACCCAGGCAGTGTTTATCGTTATAACGTTGACAGCGGCGAAGGCACCGTTTTTCGTAAACCGAAGCTCAAGTTTAATCCTGACGATTATGTGACTGAGCAAATTTTCTATAAAAGTAAAGATGGCACACGCATCCCCATGTTCCTGAATTACAAAAAGGGCATGAAGCGTAATGGTAAGACACCGACGTACCTCTACGGGTACGGCGGGTTCAACATTTCCATCACGCCTCGATTCAGCGTGAGTAATCTTGTCTGGATGGAGATGGGCGGCATTTTCGCGGTTGCTAACATTCGAGGCGGGGGAGAATATGGCAAAGAGTGGCACGAAGCTGGTACCAAACTAACGAAGCAAAATGTGTTTGACGACTTCATCGCAGCCGCAGAATGGCTCATTGACAATAAATACACCTCAACACCAAAGCTGGCCATCGGCGGCGGGAGTAATGGTGGCTTGTTGGTTGGCGCTTGTCTCACGCAGCGACCTGATTTGTACGGGGCGGCTCTTCCGGCGGTGGGTGTGATGGATATGTTGAGATTCCAGAAGTTCACCATCGGGTGGGCCTGGACTTCCGATTATGGTTCCGCAGATAACGCCGACGAATTCAAAGCGTTGCGTGCGTACTCACCAGTGCATAACTTAAAGCCAGGGACGTCTTATCCGGCTACAATGGTGACGACGGGGGACCACGATGATCGTGTGGTTCCGGCTCATAGTTTCAAATTCGCAGCTGCGCTACAAGCGGCTCATTCCGGTTCTGCGCCAGTGCTTATACGCATTGAAACCAAGGCAGGGCACGGGGCTGGTAAACCAACATCAATGCGCATCGAAGAAGCCGCGGATCGATGGTCGTTTTTGGTGGGTACGCTAAAGATGGATTTGGATCACTGGCGAAAATAATTCATTCATGGGTGGCAGGGATAGGCGTCGGGTGGCATGGGTAAACTACTGTTTACCCGTGAGGAGAAGTGACGCCGCCGTGGCATATGGATCATGTTGATCCTAACAAATGTTGAATTGATAATATAAGAATAAGGGCCTCGACGAATAATTCGAGGCCCTTATCTTTTTTGTTATCAACAGTTTGGATTATGTCTACATTGGTTGAGGCAACCCATTCAATGTGTTGAAGATTCCGCTGTTTGAACCACCGCCGCAGGCTGAGCAACGCCGGCCACAAATTCGCGCGATTGCGTAGCCGAAGCGATGACTCGGTTTGACTTTCGCCATTGCACGCAATAGCCATATCCCGCCCAGATAAATAGCAGTCCAAGAAATTCGCCGACATATAAACCCTCGACTATTCCACCAAGAGCCATGCTTCCACCAATGGCTGGGAGCAACGCACCAAAGGCTATCAGGATATTACCCTTCATTAAATGGCCAGTTGAACGATCAGCTTTGTAAATCCACGCGCTGAAGCATGCACCACCAATTAGAAATATGCCTGCATAGATATTGATGGCAACTGCACACACTCGCACACCTGTCCAAACTAGAGCCGCGCCACCAGGTTTGTGAGAGATCAATGATTCGTAATTAGTCGGCGACATAATAACCAGCACTGACACGACTAGAGTTACCGGCAAACTAATCGCTGAAAGTATATTGGCTGTACGACGTTTCAAGAGTAGATAGACCGTACCTTGCGCAAGCGGATAGCCGCCAAAAATCGCGCCCGCGATATACCACGCTTTGTTAAGCGCAACCGAATTACCCCACAAGGTAATGCTGGATTCGAGGGCCGTGCCAACTCCGTAGCAGAATATACCCGCCGCCCACCAGAGAAGGTG
>JAJRPG010000112.1 GCA_024280855.1 Planctomycetota bacterium
GCCACCCATAGGTTCTGCTGCTCACGTTTACGCTTGCCCAACGCCATGAATTACCTCATCCTTGAGTTCAATCCTACTCCTCAATCACGCGACTCTAACATTATAACACAATTGCCAAAGAGTTCTTCAACAGGCTGCTAGGAGGTCGATATTGAGAACGTGCAGATTGGGTAGGCGATCTTGTAGTTGCAAACAAGTCATCGAATCGATCAGCCCGGGAATGATAGCTAACGTAGGCTTGTGCATAATCATTATTTATACACGTTTTGACAAAGTAGGCGATTCATCGTCGTAAAGAACGGTTCATTTTTTCGTCACAATAATTTACAAACGAAAACTGACCGGCGGACAATAATCGCATCGTCTATCTGAATACCAAGTGGGCGAGCGAGCTTTGGAAGAACGAACATGACCGATGAATTGCAAGTTGCCTGTCCGGTTTGTCAGAGGCAGTTTTTAATCAGCATTTCTTCACTCAGCGGCATACCTCGCGGACAGACAGCCTATGTCGTGTGCCCCACCTGCAAATGCTACAACTCAGCCACCAGTTGCTCGATGGCGAGGGACCGTCAGCGACATCCTGGTAGAAAGCCTCACTCGATGAGCAGAAAGGCCTCCTAATCGCTCTAAGACACGGGTAAGCTCAGTCGCTTACCCATGCCATACAACTCCGCATACCTGATGCCAGATGCTGCTTCTGTAGGCGTAATTACTGACCGATAAGTAGTCGTAGTCCTCACAGGAAAAAGGTCATGTATCGCTGTTACGCCTGTAAAACGCCGTTTGATGAAACCGTGAAGGAAAGCTCGGCTACGATTGGCCTTTGCGAACATTGCCAACGCCGTTCGTCTGAGGTGAAACATCGGCTTGCCTTAGCTGAACCTTCCCGCTTTGGTGAGGCTTATTTTCAGCAGGATGACGTAGATGAACCTACCTGCGCTCCACAAAGACGCTGCCAGCGGTGTGGTATTGTCGGGGAGACGTTCAACTGGAATAGTTGGGCAGTTGACTACAACTCGATAGGAACTGGCGACTCACCTCAAGCGACGGGTGATGGATATTCTTATTGCCAGAACTGTACGACGCTAACGGTGACGCCGTGGTCGAATTCATCCGCCCCACTACTTGAAGGCCCGGTGGGCATATCGCAACCCGTTAAGATGAACACTGGCTCAACGGACTGGGTGCTGGAATCTATCTTGCTGCTGATTTTGGCAATAGCTGTCGTGATATCATTTCTGTAGCACTTCGCGCCGCAACAAAGTTTATTTTTCCTGTTGGTGCGTGACGGGTAGCTGGCGCTGTCCGTACCTGAATGCGAGTGAACTTATGACGCCATGTGCATCAATATCCGCTGCTACAAGCACCAATCGCCACCCAATAGAATAGCAACACAGCCATCAATACGAGCGAGATACCCGTAAGAATAGCCAGGTGCTTCCGGCGAGGCCGGTGACGCCATAGAAAATAGCGGCGTCGAGTCGTATTGTGAGATGCCGAGATCATTGACCTGTTCTCTTATCATATGCTTGAGTGTAGCCTGGCAGTGTTACGCTGCGTCAAAAGAATTTGCCGTAGTCAACGAAACCACGCAAATATCGCGCGCTCACTACCAACATTACATGCGCCATATCCTTGGCCACACCCTTTGCTGTCGATGTTTCGGAAAAATTAGCAACTAAGTTAAGTTATCTGTACTGATATGCAGGTTTTTTATGCCTATTTCAAAAAACCTGCCAGCCTAAGTGTGACACAGGAGGCCTGGAAGGCTTTGGCGTGGCGTTAATGGCTAGTTTCATAGTGGATATTACCCAGTTGTCCGGTTCTGTGCGTGATCGAAAAAAATAAAAAATCTGCCGAATCGTGAGGCTTTATGCCAGGAGCTTGCGCGCCAGGGCAGGCTCTTTTCCCATCTGGTGGGAGATGTGATAGTTGAGGGTTTTGAAGGCTCCGACGCAGGTATCTTCCGTGGGCTGATTCAGAAGCGCGTCCAATGTCGCCGGCAATAATCGCTTCTTTTCCAAATGCCTAGGCTGACAGTTTCGACAAATCATGCCGCCCTCGAATGATGAGAAATGCGACAATTGATCCTGACGCTGACACAACATACACAAATCGAACCGCGGGTACGCGCCTATCTCCTGCAATAAATGCCTTTGATAGGCTACGACGGGCAACAGGGCTAAGTCTGCTTCGCTAATCGCTTCTAAAGCATGCACCAGTACCAGGAATAATTTTTCGTGCGGATCCCAATCTTCCGTCAGGCGCGTTGTTATCTCCGCGAGATACTGAGCGGCGTATAGTCGGGGCAAAGTTTCTCGCAAGCCGCTGAGACTCTTTGTTTGTTTCCATTCGATCAGGTTGCTCAACTGTTCGGTGCGGGCATGACGGGCACTGAATGTTAAATGGCCAATGTCGAGTAGGTCAATGCCGGCAGCGAATTTCGTTTTAGTGCTTTTTTTCAGACCCTTTCCCATGACGCGCACCTTGCCATGATTATGCGTGAAGAAAACGAGTACCTGCGAGGTTTCAGAGTAGTCGAGGCGACTCAAGACGACAGCATCATCGGAAATGGAAGACATAAAGTTATGGTATGCGAACTTACAAGATTCGTCAGGTATAAAAAACGGCAGCGAGCCAACGCACAATGACGTCAACTCGCTGCCGATATGTTACGACATATTGCGAACTCGATACGGACTAGGGGACCAGCGTAAGCATGATGTCCGCGCCTACCGTATCCTCTGCCTCGGACACTGCGATGTCCTCAATACCAGCATCCTCATAACCTGAGATTGAGAATCGCAGATCGTAGTCCCCGGCTGAGAGTCCGAGGAAAACATAGATACCATCCGCACCCGTGGCGGTCGAGGTTACTTCTTCGCCATCCTGCGACGCTGTCACGGCTACGTCGGCTAACAGGTTGCCGTCCGCATCGGATACAGTCCCGCTTATGCTGCCGGTTTCATGCAGGCTGACGAGTCTCATCGCTAGCGAAGGACGAAATATGAAGTCCCTAATGTCGCTAACATCATTAATTTGCCCGCCTGGTATTGGCTTAAATGCCCGACTCAAATCAACGTCTAAAAGCAAAGTTGTTTCCTGATCGTCGTAAACATCAAAGCCGAATTGCAATTTAATGCCCGTTTGTTCACCGCTAGGCACTCTAAGCGGGAACACTCGGCCATCAGTCAGGGTGACTTCGCCTCCAGAAACGTTCAACCTCATCTGAGAGTAGCTACCGGCTGGAATATCTACATATGCCAGCAAATCAGTACGACCATTTTGAAGCTGAAGCAAATCAAAATCCTTCTCCTCCTCAAAAATGACGATGAATGATCCTTTGGTATTATCGTCCGAGTCATCGCCTTTTTGGGTCAGCGAGCCACCATCGCTATCGCCGTCGTCGCCGCTATCATCTTGTTCATCATCTGAATCGTCACCCGAATCATCCTGGTCACTGCCACCATCAGATTCGTTGCCCGAGTCGCCTTGACTATCATCATCAGATGCCAAACTAAGCTTAACGTCGTCCACATCGATAGCTTCAATGTCGTTTTTCAAGTCTTTGTTCGTACCATTATCATCCCCGATGCCGCCATTCTCAGCGTCCTCGCCATCTTCCGCATCGCCGCCGTCAGCATTCTCGTCATCACTTGCTGAATCGCCATTGTTCGAATCGTCTCCAATCGATTCATCATCGCCGGCTTCAGGATCAGAGGCACTATCTTCATCAACTGTATCATTTTCTACGCCACCTGAGTCATCATTGAAATTGTCAGAATCCGATCCGCTGTCTTCATCCTTGTCGCCTGAATCTTCATCCGAATCGAAGTCATCGTCGGAATCATTTTCCGAGTCTTCATCGGAATCACTATCGTCATCATCGCCGCCTGCGCCGTTACATTCGGTGCTATTCACGCACGCGGTGTAGCAAACACTATCTACGCAAACTTCGTTGGCAGCGCAGACAACAGGATCATTCGCACAAACCCCCGTATTAGGATCGCAGGAATCCGTCGTACAGGTATCACCATCGTCACAATCGATGGTCGTAAATTCGCAGGCATAGTCTGGACCACAAACGCCTATGGTACACATATCGCCGTCGTCGCAATCAGTGTCCGTACCGCACGGAGTCACGCATCCGCCACCAAAGCAGACCTGACCCGGCCCGCATATCGAAGCCACAAAAATGCAAGCGCCGGTGTTGGGATTACACGAGACATTGGTGCATGGGTCTGGAGATACGCAAGTGTCTGACGTGACGCATGCGCCGTTGGTGCAAACTTCAGTAGTACATGGGTCGCCGTCATCGCACGCTGCGTCATTGGCGCATGTGAACAGGCATTGTCCATCCACACACACTTCGTCTGTCGCACAGGTTATAGGGGTGTGGCTGCATGTCCCGGTAGTCGAGTCGCAGGCGTCCACCGTACACGCATCACCATCGTCACAATTTGTATCCACTGGAATGCATGCACCATTAACACAGGTATTCGACATGCAAAAATCGACGGAAGTTGAAACACCCTCGGAAGTTTTAACAAATCGAAGATCGATACTGCTGATAGTAATGACCGCGCTTTCTATGAATTCCAATGAAGACGGCGTGTCGGTTATCAGTAGTTGCAACTTGCCCATTTGGTTGGACCCGCCAGCAATCCCGGCTGCCCCCAGTGCTTCATTAATCTCTTGGCTAGCTGGTAAATCGCAATGTGTGGCGAACAGGCACAAAGGTATGCACGCCAAGACCGCACCGAAACCGAACCCCCGTTGATTCATATTTTTCCCCCGACATATGGTGTGTGGCTGGGCATGTAACCCGATTGGCTACTCCCCGTGCCCCCGTCCGAGCGAAAGCGACATTCATACTGGTTGTATAAGCGCACAGCCAATTGAACCCTACAATACAAAAACGAAGCCTGCCAACCGCTATTCGCCGTATTCTTTGGCCAATAGTACCGGACAAGTAAAGATTCGGGCATTATTTCAGGACTAAGAAGCTTACAAGGAGAATTTACCCGCTCGCCAGAAATGTTCTGTCTTGCTACAATTTCCGGTCGGTGTCTGCTTTTATCGGATGGCATGATACTTGCCAGTGCAAGTATAAGTCATGGCGGGTAGAAACAAAGGCAGGTCTATTTTTAGAGATGAATTAAGGAGTGAGGTCATGTCGGAATATAATCCGTTTGCAACCGCCCAGGCTCAGCTAGACGAAGCGGCTGAGCGATTAGGGCTGGACCAGGCTACGCATGAGTTTCTACGCTGGCCAATGCGCGAATACCATTTCACGCTGCCATTGAAGATGGACAACGGTAACACCAAAATCTTCAAAGGCTATCGGGTGCAATACAACAACGCCCGTGGACCGACAAAGGGCGGGCTGCGATGGCACCCTGATGAGACAATCGACACCGTCAGAGCACTAGCAGCTTGGATGACCTGGAAGACAGCCGTGGTGGACATCCCCCTAGGCGGCGGCAAGGGCGGCATTACCTGCAATCCTAAAGAATTATCCGAAGGCGAAAAAGAAAGATTAGCCCGCGCGTATATTCGGGCGGTAGGTCGAGAGCTTGGCGTTCATCGTGACGTGCCCGCGCCAGATGTTTATACCACGCCACAAATCATGGCCTGGATGATGGACGAGTACGAGACGATGGTAGGCCAATCGCATCCTGGCATGATTACGGGCAAGCCGATTTGTGTTGGCGGGTCGCAGGGACGCGGCGATGCGACCGCTCGTGGCGGTGTATACTGCGTGCGAGAAACAGCGAAGCACCTCGACTTGGACCTGGCTAATGCTACCTATGCGATTCAGGGCTTTGGTAACGCGGGACAATTCGCAGCTACGCTGCATTCAGAAATCCTGGGCGGTGGCACGTTGGTCGCCGTTTCAGATTCTCGTGGCGGCGTCATGAATAAAGACGGATTAGACCAAGCTGCGATGGTTCGCCATAAACTTGAAACTGGTGGCGTCGCTAATTTCCCAGGTTCCAAGCCTATTACTAACGAAGATTTGCTGGAGCTGGAAGTAGACGTGCTTTATCCATCTGCATTGGAAGGGGCTATCACTTCTAAGAATGCTGACAATATCAAGGCGAAAATCGTTTGCGAATTAGCCAATGGGCCTACCACGCCTGAGGCTGACAAAATTCTCTACGAAAAAGGCATTTATATCCTGCCAGACTTCCTGGCTAATGCGGGTGGCGTGACAGTTTCTTACTTCGAGCAGGTGCAAAACACCTATAATTACTATTGGTCGCTTGAAGATGTGCATAGCCAACTCGATCGAAAAATGACCGACGCCTTCAATGCGGTCCTCGATATGTCCAAAAAAGCCAAAGCCCACAACCGTCTGGTAGCCTATATGGTTTCCGTGTCGCGCGTGGCTGAGGCGTGCAAAATGCGGGGCTGGGTATAGCCCGTTTCGCGTTCAGATTTTAGCTGGTGGATTTTGACCAGTGACCATAGATAAGGGGCAGCGCTAGTGGTTTTGGCGCTGTCCCTTATTGTTTATCCAGCTAGGATTCTTGCCAAGGATATGGGTGGCGTCTAAGCTTGCCTGCGAAAGTTTCTGTGGCGCGGAACAACCAATTGAAACGCTGGTGTTTTGATTTGGGGAGCGCTTTGTTGGATAAATCGTGACACTAGACGAACTAAGTAAACAACTTACCAAGATTGAACTTCAAGTAGCGACTGGCCTGCGCGAACTTGACCAGATTGATGCCGTGCGCAGCTTCGAGAGTAGCGTACTAGGCAAGCAAGGCTCGATCGGTTTGCTGTTGAAAAATATCCGCGACTATCCGCCCGAAGAGCGTGGACAAGTTGGCCAAGTTATCAATAGCGCTAAGGCGAAGGCCAAGGCGATTATCGACGCACGACTCAACGAAATTCAACGTGAAGCTGTCGAGAAGGAATCCCAAGGGGCTTCAGATGTTGACCCGACGCTGCCGGGCGGCGTCGAACCGTTGGGTAGCTTGCATCCTGTTACGATGGTCCAACTTGAAATTGAGCGTATCTTCGAACGGTTTGGCTTTACGGTAGAAACAGGCCCGGAGATGGAATCTGAATTCCATAACTTCGACGCCCTCAACATCCCTGCGGACCACCCAGCTAGGGACATGCAAGACACGTTTTGGCTCAACAACGGTCAGGTGTTGCGAACCCATACCTCACCCGTTCAACATCGGGCGATGAAAAAGTTTGGCGCGCCGTTACGAATTATTGCGCCGGGCCGATGTTTTCGATATGAAACACTGGATGCGTCGCACGAAAATACGTTTCATCAGGTCGAAGGACTGGTGATTGATAGAGAGATTTCGATCCCAAATCTCATAGCTATGTCCAAGGCGCTGCTGCAGGAAGTGATGCAACGCGAAGTCAAACTACGCGTGCGTCCAGGTTTTTTCCCCTTCGTAGAGCCTGGGCTGGAAATTGATATGAACTGCCAAATTTGCGGTGGCAGCGGCTGTGCGACGTGTAAACATTCTGGTTGGGTCGAGATCCTTCCTGCAGGCATGGTGCATCCGGAAGTGCTGCGGGCGGGTGGTATCGATCCAGATCAGTATAGTGGCTTTGCGTTTGGCCTAGGCCTGACGCGGTTAGCCATGATGAAATATGGAATTCGAGATATACGCGTACTAAACAATGGGGATTTACGGCCTATTGTCTGCTCCCAGCGGTTGGGCGGGCCTATCCTGGTTAACAAAGCGTCGTGATCTCGTGGCAATAATTATCTGTTAGCCTGGCGAAAACTAATGCTCATTTCACTTCAATGGATTCGCGATTTCGTTGACTTACCCACTGACCTTGATCCGCGCGATCTTGCAGAACGTGTAACCGTAACAACGGCTGAGGTCGAAGAGGTTACACCAGTCCACATTAACGCCCAAGGTTTAATCGCTGCGAAAATTTTGTCGGCAACGGACATCCCCGAAAAACGAAACCTTAAACTCGTCGAGCTAGAAGTTGGCGACGGGAAAACTGTACGGACAGCTACGGCGGCCCCAGTGTTACATGTCGGGTCTAACGTAGTTTTCGCTCCGGTTGGCGCATCTGTCACTGCGACCGGCGCCATCAAAGCGGCCACCGTAGCTGGCGCACCTAGCGAGGGGATGATCCTTCCGGGTGAAGCCGTTGGCATTCCGCTTGCGATGCAGGAAGCGATTTTTCTGGGCGACGAGTTTCAGCCTGGCCAAGTTTTGCCTGCGGAGATGTTTGAGGATTGGATTATTGAAATTGACAATAAGTCCATCACTCATCGCCCTGATCTTTGGGGTCATTATGGCATGGCCCGTGAAATTGCGGCTATTTACGACGTGCCATTGTCAGCCTATCCGATCACGCCCAAAGCGGAGCTTTGCGATTCTAATTTGCCGGAAGTAGCTATTTCCATAGCTGATGCGCACGCCTGTCGTCGCTTCACCGCCCTTCGTTTGGAAGGCGTTCCGACTATTCCCGCCCCCTTGTGGATGCAGCTTCGTATAGGTCGGATTGGTATGAGGCCAATTTCCGGCTTGGTTGATCTAACCAACTACATCATGGCTGACCTCGGTCAACCTATGCACGCATTTGACGCTGACCAAGTACCCGACATAGACGTAAAATGGGCCAAGGATGGTGAGACATTACAAACGCTCGATGGCATGGAACGCGAACTAACCAAAGAATCGCTCGTCGTACAATCGCAAGGCAAGTCGCTTTCGCTGGCGGGCGTAATGGGCGGGCTAAATACCGAAGTGGTGGATACGACAGACTCATTACTATTGGAATCAGCCAACTGGGATCCGATCACGATTCGACGCACCGCCCACCGACTCTCACTTCGCACCGACGCCGCAGCGCGATTCGAGAAATCATTGGACCCGTCGAACACAACGCTATCCATACAGCGATTTCATTTACTAGCTAAGGCGATGTATCCAGAGATGAAGCTTACTTCTCGTCTCTCAGATAATTATCCCAGCAGACCTGATCCAGTCATCGTCAAAGTGAACCCGCCACACGTCAAACGAACGCTAGGGCGAGCGTGCGACCTGACGGAAGCTGTCAGCATACTGTCACCTTTGGGTTTTTCCGTAGAAGAAATTGATGGCTCATGGCATGTGAGCGTACCGTCTTTTCGGGCGACGGGCGACGTGTCCATCGAAGCGGATGTGATCGAAGAGATTGTTCGTCGGGTTGGCTTTGATGCGGTCAAGCCATCGATGCCCCGCGTATCCATGCGCGACATCAAAATGAATCCTATCCATGAATTAGAAATGCGCTCACTGGAATTTTTCTGCCTAGCCGAGCGTTTTCATGAGGTCAATTCATATATCTGGTACGCACAAGACTGGCTAAAGCAACTTGGCATGGAAGCGGGAGATTGTATCGAACTGCGCAACCCCGCAGCCGAGGGACTTCATCAACTGCGCCGCTTAATGATGCCAAATATGCTGGCGGCTGTGCAGCGAAACCGATTTTACTTTTCGTCTTTTAACTTGATGGACCTTGGCAGCGTGTTTGAACTTCACTCCAAAGGCGACCAGGAACATCGGCATCTCGCGTTGGTCAGCGCTCGTCGCGGCAAGAAGGAAGAAAGCGTCTGCCTCTCTCACATTAAGCGAGCGATTTCCCAATGGGCTTGGCTACGGTTCGGTCAACAAGTAACGTACACGCCAGCAGCAGTGTTAGCTGAGTGTCCCTGGGAAAACCCGCATCACACCGCGACCATTTCCCTGGGTGATACCATTGTCGGGCGCGTGTCTGTCATTGAGCCTGGCACAAGACGAGCTATGGACGAACATCTGAGCGCCTGGTCAATCGCCTGTGCGGAAATTCGCCTAAGTAACCTGACTTCTCTGACCGCAACCGTAGAAAAACTAGGCACAATTCCCGACCATCCACAAATCGACATGGATTTTTCTATTCTCGTACCAGCTTCATCGCGCTACCATGAAATCGCAGGCCAGGTGGCGGACTTTGACCACGACCTGCTGAAGCAGATACGGTTTGTAGATAGTTACGAAGGCAAATCCGTTGGTGAAGGGAATCGCAGTTTGACTTTCCGCACAGTGATTGGCAGTCAGCAGCGGACACTATCTGAAGAAGATGCCAACGGTTTTCAAGATGCGTTTGAAGCCTATGTGACTAAGCTGGGCTTCGCGCTGCGAAAGTAATAGCCGTCGCTTTAATTAAGTGGGCAACGGCAGGACATTCAAATATGAAAAACCGATCATACGCCACAAGTATCACTAGGATTTGTTGCACTGCGCTGCTTGGGATCATCTTAGCTAGTGGACTAGGGTGCGCGAGTCTGGTTGACCCTTCCGTACCAGAACCCATTCGCCAAGCTGTCGAACCTCGTCACGGCGGAGACTATTTGCTGTATCGCCCAGCCGGTTATGATCGCAGTCAATCTTGGCCTTTGATCGTCGCTTGTCACGGCGGCTTTGGAGATTCACCCAACAAGCAGCTTCGTCAATGGACCAGACTAGCGGAATCTCGCGGTTTTTTAGTCGTCTCACCAACGCTAGCCAGCGGTCACCACGTCAACGCTGACAAAGCCGAAAGCTATGTGCAGGAGTTGCGCATGGATGAAAAACACATCCTGGGCATCATCAACCATGTCCGCGCCGCCCACAACATCTCGAAGGATCGTATCTTTATCGCCGGGTGGGCTGAGGGTGTTCACGCCGCACTCTACACAGGCCTGCGCCATGCAGAACTTTTTCGTGCCATATCTCTGGCACATCCCAAATTCGTAGAAGCCGTGATGCGCGATGCTGACGATGACATCGACCACGCTCAACCGGTCTATTTGCAATATGGCATTGACGACATCATATGGGGCAAAAAAGGCAAAGCGTGCGCAGATTGGCTTCACGATCACGGCGTGACGCTGGTAGAAGACCGAGCCGCGCCTTCCAAATCTGATGGACGACGCATCGACGTAGAGTTTTTCGAGAGTGTCATTCGAAAACGTCCGTGGGCAGTCATACGCCAGCTACCCGTAACCAACGGCGGTCCATGGGATGTCCAGTTCATGTTACGAACGACGCTGGAACCAAGACGTTACGAGTGGACATTTGGCGATGACGGTAGCGCGGTCGTTGCAGAACCAATACACGCCTTCGCTAAACCAGGCAGATACTTGGTATCGGTGACGATTGATGTCCCAGGCCAGGCGCTAATTCGCAGAAGCCGACATATTCATGTTCCCTAGCCAAAAAGCGGGAAATGAATGTAGCTATGACATAAACTTTATAGGATATGATTTAGCCACGGAGGTGAGATCAACATGACGGAAAATCGATCCAGATATACTTTTGACCGCGTCGTGCGCATGGTGCTTAGCGCTATCGTACTCGTTGCGGTTTTTTTGCTGATACGCTATTTGTCCGATGTGCTCCTACCGTTTGTCGCAGCCGTCGTGCTTGCGTATCTGCTCAATCCGTTGGTAACTCTGTTTGAACGTAAAACTGGCAAGCGCAGTACAGCCGTAGCCATTACTCTGAGCGGACTAACTTTGATTGGCGCGTCGCTCATGATACTCATCGTGCCACTCATGCTCAGCCAGGTTGGCCGATTCCAGAGAAACCTGATTCAACTACGCGATGATTTTAGCCATACAACACTAGTACCCACTGTGCAAAACAATCCTGCCCCTGAATCGATCATCCATACCGAAGCAGAAAAAACCGTCTTTGGCTGGTCTGAACTTAGCGAAGGATGGAAGCTGTATCGCCAAGACGCGGCTACCGTGCCTCGACCTCAGCGATTTACAGCTTTACGCGAGAAAATTCAAGACACCTACCTAGGCACGCAGCTTGATAACCTGATTGGGTTTACCAAGACGGACCAGTTCAGCTTGCTCATGCTCGAAACAGCTAAGCGCGTGGTCAAAGGCGGGTGGTCGATCTTAAATTTTGGTATCAGCATACTGATGGGGCTGACCGGACTGATTATCGTCCTGCTATATCTGATCTTTTTGTTACTGGACTTTCCCAGTTATCAAAAAACCTGGCAGACATTTCTTCCGCCACAATATCGAGATTCGATCGTCGATTTCCTACAACAGTTTAACACCGCGATGCGTCGTTATTTCCGAGGCCAATCGCTCGTCGCCATGCTCATGGCTATTCTTTTTATCATCGGTTTCACGCTCATCGGACTGCCCATGGCTGTACCCTTGGGACTATTCATTGGCCTGTTAAACATGGTTCCCTACTTGCAAACTGTCGGCATCCTGCCCGCGATTTTTCTAGCTGGGCTACGGGCGGTGGAGCAGGACTCCGGCTTTGCCATCTCAGTCGTGTTAGCGCTTTCCGTTTTCGCCGTGGCTCAAATTGTTCAAGACGCACTCATCACGCCGCGCGTCATGGGAAAAGCCACCGGGCTTAGCCCCGTCGCCATTTTGCTGGGCGTGTTTATCTGGGGGAAACTTCTTGGCTTCTTAGGCCTACTCATCGCTATCCCACTAACCTGTTTGATGATCGCTTATTATCGCCGATATGTACTACTATACGCGGCTGAGGCTTCGAGAATTTCTGACAACGACCATAGCGGCTAGTGCATTAACGTAGCATCGCAACAGATCAAATAATTCTTGCATACTGATCCAGCGATTCAGGGTTGGCTAATGCGTCTTTGTTTAGGACTGGCTCACCATGCACCATGTTAGACACAGCTAGCTCCACTTTCTTTCCGCTTATGGTGTAGGGAATTGCAGATACTTGTTTGATATGTCGAGGGACATGACGCCTGGTAGCGCCATTAGCTACGGTCTTCTTAATCGTCTTAGTCAAATCCTCATTGAGCGACTGACCTTCGCGCAGCACGACGAATAAACATACCTCAACGTCAGCGTCGGCTGTCCGCTTACCAATGACCACACTATCCACAACGACATCCAACCCTTCTACGAGTCGATAAATCTCAGCCGTGCCGATGCGTACACCGCCAGGGTTGAGCGTAGCGTCTGATCGGCCATAAACAACAACCCCGCCACGCGATGTTATTTCGACAAAGTCGCCGTGCGTCCACACATCCGCAAAGCGTTCGAAATAAGCGCCGCTATATTTACTTCCGTCTCGATCATTCCAAAACCCCGTCGGCTGAGATGGGAATGGGCCACAACAAACTAGCTCACCTTTTTGATCGATGACCGACTTGCCATCCGCATCAAACGCCTGCACATCCATGCCAAGACCTCGGCTCTGAATCTCACCAGCGTAGACGGGCAATATCGGATTTCCCAGCATAAAACAGCTAATAATATCAGTGCCGCCGCAAATGCTTGATAGCTGCAAATCTTCTTTGACATTGACGTACACCCATTGAAAATTTTCAATCGTTAATGGTGACCCCGTCGAAAGGATAGTCCGAAGCTTGCTCAAATCGTGCAGCGTGCCAGGCGTCAACCCGGCCTTTTCACTCGCGGCTAGAAACTTTGGACTCGTGCCAAATATGGTGACCCCAAGTTTATCAGCCATCTGCCAAAGTCGGTCCACCGTCGGATGAGCGGGACTGCCTTCATAAAGCACCACTGTCGCACCCACGCCGAGCGAACTCACCAGCCAATTCCACATCATCCAGCCGCAGGTCGTAAAGTAAAAAATGGTATCCTCGCGACGAAGATCACAATGTAACATCAACTCCTTCATATGCTGCAAAAGCGTTCCACCTGCGCCGTGAATAATACACTTGGGCACGCCAGTCGTTCCCGACGAATACATGATGTACAACGGATGATCGAACGGAAAAGATTCATAAACCAACTCAGCTTCATTAGCTGTAAAATCCGGCCAAGAGATAGCCTTGTTAATCGAACTTAGGTCTGGCGTATCTTCAACAAAGGGCACAACGACAACTTGTTCGATACTCTCAATGCGTTCGACGATTTCTTTGATACGATCTAAACAATCAATTTTCTTTTCGTTGTAAGTATAGCCATCCGCCGCGATGAGTACCTTAGGCTCTATCTGACCGAAGCGATCGAAGATGCCGTTGATACCAAAGTCCGGCGAGCAGGATGACCATACTGCCCCCATGCTGGCACTGGCTAACATGCCGATGACCGCCTCGGCGATATTAGGTAAATAGCCCGCCACACGATCACCAGGCTGCACGCCCACTGCTCGTAACCCAGCCGCGCATCTCGCTACTTGATCCCGCAGTTGACGATAGGTAATCGTGCGCGACCTCCCCCGCTCATCTTCACAGGCCAACGCGATTCGGTCGTCGTTAAATCTCAGCAAATGTTCGGCGAAGTTAAACGTCATCCCTGGAAACCACTGCGTCATCAACAGGCCTACACCCAAACAGGTTTCAGACGCAGGCTCATTCGGAATAATCTCAGCAAACTCTAGCATTTCCTGCCAGAATTGATCTGGCTGCCCCACCGACCACTCATGCAACGAAGGCCAGTCGGCTTGAAAATTATATTTTTGCGACATCTGCTGCATGAACGCATACATTTGAGATTGCTCAGCGCGCTGAGGCGACGGCTCCCAAAGAAGTTGAGGTTGGCTCATAACTAATTAACCCTTCCCGAATAATCCTAGTCTACAAAATCGAGCCGCATGCTTCAGCTTGCGCGGAGTTTGAATCTAATTAGAACACAAAATAAACCACCAACCCGCAGCCTAGTTGTATTTATTGTGACTCTCGTCGGGAAAAGCGTCAACGCAAGGCAAATTCATTACCCGGCAAGCGTCGCAGTTGCCCTTTTAATTGAAGCGATGTCAAAAGCGAAGTCACACGAGCGATGCCCAGGCTTGTCGCTTCGCAAATAGCATCCGCATCAACACTGCCTTTTTTAACCGCATCGACAATCGCTCGTTCCTCAGCGGATAAGTTACCAAGCAGCGAAGACGCTGGAGAAGCAGCCGCTTCCACTACCGCACCATCACCCACCGCCGCTTGCGTATCCTCTGCCTGCGCCCGCATGATGGAGCCAACCTCTTGCAATTCATCCAGCACATCGTCCAGACAAGTGACTAACTTAGCCGCACTTTCGCGGATGAGTCCGTTCGTACCCGCACTAAACTCAGGCCGGTCGATATGCCCGGGAACCGCGAAAACTTCTCTGCCATAGTCGTGTGCGCAGCGGGCGGTGATGAGCGCACCACTTCTTTTTCCAGCTTCGATGACAATCACACCAAGCGATAAGCCTATGATAATACGATTTCGAGGCGGAAAATTTTTCGCTTCAGGAGGTGTATCGATCGGATACTCACTCACCAACGCGCCATGCTCAACAACTTCTTCCGCAAGTCGGGCATGTTCCGAAGGATAAACCGTAGCTAACCCATTGCCCAATACAGCTATGGTTCTACCACCCGTTCGCACCGCACCGCGATGAGCCGCCCCGTCAATACCATACGCAAGCCCTGACACCACCGTAAAACCCGCATTGGCTAATGATCGCCCAAACCGCATTGCCTGTTCTCTGCCATAATTTGAACACCGCCTCGAACCCACAATCGCCACAGCTATCGTATCTGTCGGGCGAAGCTCACCGCGCACATACAAACAAATCGGCGGATCAGTTATATTTCGCAGCGACGCAGGATAATCCTCATCCTTGGCACACAAAATGCGCACCCCACACGCCTCCGCCCTTTCAACTTCCCGTGCCACACGCTCGTCATCACAAGACTCGATCATCGCCCGGGCTAACTTCGGACCAATGCCTTCGACTTTTTGTAAGCCCTGCATCGACGCACCTAAAACATCATCAATCGAACCAAAATGGTTCAACAATTTTTGCAAACGCAATGGGCCGACGTCCGGCGTGAAATGAACACGCAGAAACTTACGCGCCACATCAGAAATAGTCATCTGACCTAAGGGTTGATTCATGTCATTACCATCCTGCCAACGCGAACATTACAGACTGACCCTACAACCACGCTTATCTATCTGCTTGATCATCCAAAAGCAGCCCTTCAGGATTGCCTTTAGAAATAGCATATTTTTCCAATAAGCGGCGAATCCTAGGCTGTTCGGGATTAATCTCCAAAGACTGATGCCAATGCTCGATAGCCTGGTCTCGATGCGAATCACGATCGACTTCCTGCTCATCCAAATACTTCAACATACTAATTGAGCCAAGCCCAGCGTGCGCGCGGGCCAACTTCCAATCATACGCCAGCGCGGAGGTATAACTGTCCGCAGCCTCATTGAACAACCTCAAGCGAAACAAGCAATATCCCAACGCCTCATGGGCCACAGCCAATGACGAATCCATCGCAATCGCCTGCTGCAAAGATTGCCGGGCCATCTTCAATCGGTCTTGGTTCATATACGTCTGCGCCAAATTCACCAGCACCAAAGGCTGACGATTATCTCGCTCCAGCGCATCCTTATACGCATGAATCGCCTCATAGTGTCGCCCTTGCGAATCTAACGCGACGCCAAGATTCACATAAGCATTAGGATTTTCTGGATTAAGATCAATGGCAGCCTGAAACCGTTCAGCCGCTTGCGCCAAATCACCAATCTGCTGATAACAAGCGCCAAGATTTAACTGCGCCTCAAAACTCTCAGGCTCAAGCTCAACCGCGTGCAAATACGCTTGAATCGCATCGCGAATACGCATCGTAAAATGATACAACTGAGCCAGGTTGAGCGTATCGTCAAACGAAAGTGGATTTTGTCGCACGGCTTCACTAAACGCTTCGATAGCTAAGCCGATCTCGCCGAGACGACGGTAAATCGTACCCATCTTGGAATGCGCGATAGCTAAGTGAGGATTTAATTCCGCAGCCAATTCAAACTCAGCCAACGCCTCATCCAGCGAGTCCTGTTGAAGCAGCTTGTCGCCATAATACATGTGCCAATCAGTCCGCACATCTCGAACCACAGTACAACTCAACGAACCAGCCATCATAGCCAGCGTGTAAAGACAAGCGATTGTTCTATTACAATGATTCATGCTACGTCAGACCTCGAAAGGACCACCATGCCAGCCTATCACACCGGCCAACGCCTGCAAATCGGCCCCATAAGCCATAACACCCGCCAAATCCCGACCAATACCCACGAATCATCTGTGGTGTTTGATTTTTATTCGTCCTGCGCTACCATACTGGAGACTACCGCCGTGGGCCAATATGATCGGCGAAATAAAGGAAATGCTAACTATGCCAAATGATATTCTAATCGCGATACCGGTATACAACGAACAATTATACCTGGAACGTGTTCTGTCGCAGGTAAAATCCATTGGCTACGACGTACTCGTCATTGATGATGGCTCCTCGGACGATACGCCGCAGATTCTGCGACAGCAAGAAGGCATTCGCGTCATCACCCACCCCGAAAACAGAGGTTATGGCCAAAGCCTGGCCACGGCATTTAAGCACGCCCAACTGGCCGATTACGATTGGCTCATTACCATTGACTGTGACGAACAGCACGAACCCGAACAAATCCCCTTGTTCGTCCAAGCGGCCCTCACCGGCGCAGCGGACATCATCAGTGGCACGCGATATCCCACCGGCATCGAAGTTGACGCCTCCGTCCCCGCAGACCGACGGCGCATTAACCAATCCATCACCGCAACGATAAACGAGCGACTAGGCCTTGGCATTACCGACGCCTTTTGCGGATTCAAAGCTTATCGCGTCGCGGTGCTATCTAACTTTGAAGTCACCGTGCCTGGTTACGCCATGCCGATGCAATGGTGGGTGCAAGTTGCCCGCGCTAACCTAAGCGTAGCCGAGGTTCCGATTCGCCTGATATACAATGACCCGACACGCCACTTCGGCGGCTTGCTCGATGACCCCACGGTCCGACTTGACCACTACATGAAAGTATTCGAAACCGAGATGGCTACATGCTCCGATGAATCATCTAAAGCCCAGGCTGGTTGTCAGCCGTGTCATTAGCTTGCCCCGCTATGCTTGATTTCAAGAACTTGCAGACGCCGATTGGTCACGGTGACGTCCTCATCGAACCAGACCCCGGCTCACTCCCTGCTGCTGCTCAGAAAAATCAACTATCCCTAAGCAGGGCAAAGACTATCATCGCCGGTCAAACCCTGGCTCATTGGCGAAGTCAAACTCGCAAAAGAATAGCTGGCAGCGACGAGGGGTTCATTATTGTCACTGGCCATCAACCAGATTTTATTCATCCGGGGGTGTGGGCGAAACATGTAGTCTCCGCCCGACTCGCCCAAGCTATGCAGGGAAAAGTTCTCAACCTTGTCGTCGATTCAGACGTGGTGAAACGCAGCTCGTTGCCTGCTCCCGTTGTCAAGCAAGGCTCAGTATCTCTTGACCGAGTGCCATATACAACGGCAGGCAAAGATTTATCCTACGAGCAAATGCCCCAACTTAGCCAAGAGCAAATCGACGATTTTGAATCGCGTCTACAAAACTCGTTAGGTTCAAGCTACGCCGCATCACAATGGTCAACCTTTTTTACTGGGGTTCGCAGCGCGACCGACGCCAAAGATTGGGTCGACCAAGCCGTGGCTGGTAGGCGAGCCATCGAATCGGGCCTGGGAATCTCAGTTATTGATCATCGCATCAGTGAAAACTGGTGTACGCCGCTCGTCGCGGACATGTTGCTTCACGCACGAAAGTTCGCAGAAAGCTACAATAAGGCATTGGCTACTTATCGCCTGGAAAATAATGTCAAAGGCCAAGCACGACCTATCCCGGACCTGCTCATATCTGATGACCGCTGCGAAGTCGCCCTATGGACACACGCAGCTAACTCGCCACGACAACGCCTTTTTGTGTCCGCCGATGATAAGCAGGTTCGCCTCTTCGCCGACGAGACAGAAATCGCCAGCCTGCCTCTAGATACGCTACGCAGTCATCAATGCGCCGCTTGTAAACAATTGGCTGAGAACCTCCGGCAAAGCGGGCGGGAGCTTCGGCCTCGGGCACTCACTTTGACCTTATGGGCCAGGCTTTTATTGGCTGATATTTTTGTTCACGGTATTGGCGGCGCGAAATATGACCGTATTACCGACAACATTATTCGCGACTATTACGAAATCCAAGCCCCCATCATGGCCTGTGCGTCTGCAACGCTTCATCTTCCTTTGCCCACCCACAGTGCAGGCACAGCTAGCTTGCAACAATTACATCGTGAATCCAGAGATTGGCAACATAACCCCCACCTCGCCCTCGACGGTCTGCCCGAAGCCCAGGACCATCTAACCACGCTCCAAACGCTGATTACGCAGTCGCAGGCACTCCGTAAAACCTCACCCCAGGACCGCCGAGCGCGGCGAGAGGTTTTTGATAATCTCCGAAAAATCAAGGCTCAATTGCAACAATACCAGCCTGAGCGTCAGGCCACCATCGACGCTCGAATCGCCCAAATGCGGCTGACGACGCTTGAGAACGAAATCGCTTTGGGAAGAGAGTATTTCTTTGGTCTTTTCGACGACGAAACATTACATCAACTGCTAGCCGCCCTTCCCGCAGAGTCGGATTTTGCGGTATAATACCGGCAGTTATTGAAGTTCCAGGAAAACCCAAGAGTAAATCGAGGTACACATGACCGAACAGCAAGGCGAAGCAGGCCGAATTCACATTGACTCCGACTGGAAAGAAGAAGCCGCGCGTGAAAAAGAGATAATGGCCGAGCAGGAACGCCAGGCCGAGGCCAAAAAAACTGACAGCGGAGACGCGACTGCTGGAAGTGCGCCGCCCTTCATCGAACTTGTAAACCTCATGGCTATGCAGGCGATGTACGCGCTTGGCGGGATGCAAGGACCGAGCGGCGAAAACATTCCGCCCAATCCCCATGCCGCAAAACATCATATTGATTTGCTTGAAGTATTGTCGATAAAAACTAAGGGGAATCTGACGGACGATGAGCAAAAGGCCCTCGATGCCGTGCTATACGAACTTCGCATGGTATACGTCCAAATGACGACAGGCGAAGTGCCTCCGGGTGGGCCAACGCCAGAGGGCGCACCGCCAGCGTAAACGCCAAGATTTTTTCCGGGCCTCATGGGGCCGTGGTTTATCGTTGCTCATCGTCATTCCCGCGGAGGCGGGAACCCAGTCTTTGCCCAACGTGAGTCTCGCTCTAGATTCCCGCCTACGCGGGAATGACAAAATGGTTTCATATGCCGAGAAATAATGACTGGTGGCTAATGCGCCACCCACAAGAAGCTAACAATGCTGCTTATACTTCCCATTCGTACTGAATCCAGCTCGACCCAGATGCCCATGGTCAACTACATGTTGATCGGGGCTAATCTGTTGATGTTCATCGTGTTCAACGAAGGCTATTTCGGCAGCGCCACAGTCGGCGTGCGCGAACAGTACATGGTCTTTCGTTCCGACGCGCCGACGCTGTTACAATTTTTCACTTACCAGTTCCTTCACGCCGACGCCTCTCACCTGTTAGGCAATTTGCTTTTCCTCTGGGTCTTTGGCAATAGCGTAAACGCCAAAATGGGCGATTGGCCTTACTTGTTCTTCTACCTAGCCGGGGGCGTTTTCGCCGCTTGGGGATATGCCTCGCTTCAGACTGACTACTTTCAGCTCATTGGCGCATCTGGCTCTATCGCAGCTGTGACGACGGCTTATTTAGCACTTTTCCCACGCTCGCGCGTCACCGTACTCGTATGGTTTTTCTTCATTCATTTTTTCGAGTTGCCAGCGATGATTATCATCGGCGTGAAAATTATTCTCTGGGACAATCTCTTATCCGCCGCACTCTCAGGCCCAAGTAACGTCGCCTACCAGGCACACATGGCGGGGTATTTATTCGGATTTGTTGGCGCATTACTATTACTGTTCGTGCGCGCTATACCGCGCGATCAGTTCGACATCCTAGCCTTATGGAAACGCTGGAACAAACGTCGTGAATTTGCCTCAGCTATGGGTGATCCTGGCAACGCCGCCCGCGCACAGTTTGGCTCCGTAGCCCGCGAACCGAAACTCACCGTCGCCCAACAGCACGAAGAAGATCAACGCGTTGAGCAATTAGCCCAGGCCCGAACTCGTGTGACCCAGGCCCTAAGCAACAAAGATTTGAATCTAGCTACGCAATATTTTGAGCAGCTAATCGTGATCGACGCGACACAGTGTATGCCCCAGGCCCAACAACTGGACATCGCCCGCGAACTGTTCAAACAAGGCAAGCAAATACAAGCCGCCGCAGCGTATGATCGTTACGTTAGCTGTTACCCCAACGCCCGCGACGTCGGCGATGTACTCTTATTATTAGGCATTATCAGCACCCGCGACCTCGGCAAGCACGACCTCGCGGAGTCTTATCTCAACAAAGCCAAGAAAGTGTTGCGCGACGAAAATCGACTGCAACAATGTGAACAATGGCTAGCCAAAGTTTTAGCGACAGGAAGTCAACCAGGCGTATAGTTAGGTAAAGGAGGACCATGAAAGAACTGGCATATCTCAACGGCGTATTCGGACCGATCAGCGAGGCGAAAATTTCTATCGAAGATCGAGGGTTTCAATTTGGCGACTCTCTTTATGAAGTTATCGCCATTTATAACGGACAACCCTTTTTACTCCCCCAGCACATACAACGCATGCGCATCGGCGCGGACGCCATCCACTTAGCCTACGACTTTGACAAAGACCCGCTCGAACCCATCATTTTAGAAGGCATCACGCTTAGCGGAATTCAAGACGCTTATGTTTACATACAAATTACGCGCGGGACTGCGCCGCGAGCGCATGCCATTCCAGACGGACTAACGCCCACCGTCATTATGACGTTCAAACCCATGCCCATCGTCGCAGCTCAGCAAAGACGGCAAGGGCTGCGTGTGGTCACGTTGCGTGACGACCGTTGGGCAAATTGCTACATTAAAGCCACCACCTTATTACCAAACATCTTAGCCAAGAACGAAGCGCTGCGCCGAGGCTATGACGACGCAATTTTCGTCGCGTCCGATGGTAGCGTCCGCGAATGCACCTCAGCTAACATTTATACAGTCAACGACGGAAGCATTGTTTTCCCACCGCGAACGCACTCGGTGCTACACGGCATCACACAGGGTTTTTTGATGTTATGCGCAAAGGACGCTGGCATCGGCATCCAAGAAGCCCGCATCGACGTCGCAGCCTTGCACGCATCTGACGAAGTTTTCATGTCTAACACGATGGTAGAAGTGCTAGGTGTAACGTCCATCGACGACAATACGATCGCCCAGGGGAAACCAGGGCCGGTGACTAAAAAACTCTACGAAGCATTTTGTAGCCGAGCGCACCGTGCAGCGGTGCCTGAATCTTCCGGTATCAAGTTATAGCGAATCAGGCCGATATGCCGCCGTCCCATAACAAATAATCGTCGCCATCTCGAATTTATACGGACTGCTGGCACGGATATTGCGACGATTAGTGGCGGAAGCGTTGAATGGTTCGCTCGCTCGGGGTACGATCTACTTGTGGTCAGGGGTGTGAGTATCTGGATATTGTAGGCCGCTAGGCCGATAACTTATTTCGTAGCAAGGAAATCTAATGACACACAAAACAATCGGATTCGCAACGGTTTCACTAGCCTGTTTCACTCTCATCGTTTGGCTATCAAGCTCATCGGACATAGCCGTAGCTGAGACTTCCAGCATCAGCATGGCCCCATTGGTCATGGGCGATGGTGACGGCGGCAGTGGCTATGCCTATGTAGGCGCGAAAAAGTGCAAGATGTGCCACACCAAGCAGCACAAAAGCTGGAAGACCACGAAAATGGCCAATGCGATGGACACGCTCAAACCAGGGGCAGCCGCTGAAATCAAGACCAAGCACGGACTTGACCCCAAAAAAGACTATACAACTGACGTCACCTGTTTACAGTGCCATACGACAGGCTTTGGAGCAGAAGGTGGATACGCGATACCCGACCCTAATGATAAGAAAGCCGTGCGCAAAGCTAAGAAACTAGCAGGCGTCAGCTGCGAATCGTGCCACGGACCCGGCAGCGAATATATCAAAATCCACAAAGACCTCTTAATGACCAAACGCAAGTACAAAGTCGAAGAACTATACGCAGCTGGGATGACCAAAATTGACGCGACAACATGCACGACATGCCACAACGAACAAAATCCCACGAACCCCGGTGATTTTGATTTCGATAAGAAAAAAGACGAGGGAACACACAAACATCTGCCGCTCAAACAACGCGAATAGTTATATTTCAACAGCCATAAAAACTACGGCTCTGCGATTGAACCATCAGAGCCACACGGCGCAAGCCTGCGGGCCGGTTTTGAGAGTCTCGGTAAATATGGCATCTTGCGAAAATGCCACCAGGCTTGCGCCAGGTGCTCTGACCGCACCACGTTTATCCATATATGAGGCTATGTTATTTATTATGCACTTGAACGCTTCGACGATCGCTATTACGCGCACGAAACGGATTATATGGCGTAACTCATGATGCATATCGCGGCACACGAAAGCGTTTCGTTCCCGAACGCACCTTTTGGCCCGTAACATCTTCAAACCAAGTAATGATTTCGATTTCTTTCCCAGCTATGCTTTTTGTTGCCCAACGAAGCCAGATATGATAGCCCATCCCCAAAAATGTTGATCGGATAGTTTGAAAAGTGCTGGTGGGATACCGCCAGTCGCTAACCAATGCCCGGCCAACAGTGCCATCACTCTTGCGCTCGATGATATACATTTCAATATAAATTTCACCGTCACGCAAAATACTTTTACCAACTCCCTTCACAGTAGCTGGCTCAAGAAATACGCGATATTGAATACCTTCCGGGTCACGGTCACCTGCTCTATCCGTACTGATCCAGGGTTTTTGATCGTACAGGCAACGAATATGGCGAATTCTGGCATCAGATGTGTGCTTACGTTTCCTGGGAACCTTTTCCGTCGGCCGCTTAACTTCACCTGATGATCCAGCTATCGAATACGAGGTGTCGTGCTTATCAGATGTGTGACAACCACATGTCGCTACAAGCACGACCAGCCCCATAGACACAACTGCTTTTCGCCCAAAGTTCACCATGAGTAAATACCTATTGCTGACTGCTACGAACCAACTTTTGACCACGAGGAAGCTTGGGGCCAAACACTGCATGCTCGACCTCTAACGCAGGCCTAGGCCTTGATATAATCGGGCCGTAAGTCTTCGTTTTTGGCCCGTATTTTTTTAGTTGTTGCTGCTTTTTGGGTGCTGGCGTATCTATATGACCACCCATAGGGCTATCTTCAGATTCAGGCCCCATGGCAGAATCTTCCGGCAAAATTCGCAGGCTCTTCATAAACGGACTCTGCTTCAACCAGTCTGGCAGGCCTACATTGTCGCGCTCTTCGATCGACATACGATGCAAATCTTCGTCGGTTCGAAGAATGTCCACTGTCATAACAATAACCAATTCCGTCTTGGATTCGCTTGTACTTACCGATCGAAACAGCGGACCAATATATGGCAAGTCGCCTAGAAACGGCACTTTATTGACACCTTCTGAAACACGCTTTTGGATTAATCCGCCAATGATGACCGTCTCGCCATCTCGAACCGTGACGTTCGTTACCACTTCACGCGTTTGGAAAATTGGCGAAGCTACGCCCTCTGTAAGTTGAATGTTTTCGCCGATGTTTGAAATTTCCTGCGTCACAGCAATTGTCACATAGCCATCCGGGCTAATCTGCGGCGTCGCGGTCAAAACTATACCCACATCTTCTCGACCAATTGTAGATTGCGTTTGGCCTGTATCATTAAGTCGCGAAGATTCAACGATCGGCACCTCATCTGCAATCGTGATACTGCCTTCCTGACCATTGCGAACAAGGAGCGTGGGACGCGACAGCACCTCCAACCGACTCTCCTGCTGAATCGCATGGAATAAGAAACTAAAATCCTCACCAGTCACAGTAAAATTAAAACCGCCAAGCCCCAAACCAGCAGCGCCAATATCAGTCCCTGTAACAAAGTCGAAATCAGACCCTTGAATAATACCGTTAGGCCCAACAATGGCATTTTCTGAAAAATTTAAATCCTGACCGGCAATTTCCATGCCCAATTCAAAATCATCCGTTTGCGTGATTTCTGCAATCACGACCGAAATCATCACTTGAGGCTCCGGCCGATCCAACTGCTGAATCATTTCCATCGTCTGCGAGTAAGCGCCACGACTCGTTCCAATGATCAGATGGCTACTACCACCTTCATCACCGCCAATCGCTTCGATGGATATCTGGCGTTCCATGCGCCGGCGCTGGGCCTCCTCGTCAGTGATATCACCAAACACGTCTTCTTCTTGTTGGATAAAGTTCTTATAAGCATCCGCAATCTGCGACGCCTCACGATAATCTGTTTGTATAACTTCGACCACGCGAATTTCCGCCTCTTGGGAATCAAGATATTGCACCAGCGACTCGACCATGCGCAAATCAATTTCAGCACCAGCCGCGATGAATGTATTCGTTCGCGCATCAGCCGTGAAACGAAGGTCTTGCCCCACGCTCGCCATTTCAAATTCACCCAACTCATCGCCAAACATGAGCTGCGCTTTAAGCTCATCGCCGCCACCGCCACCATCCGTTTGGAACAATTCTTCCATGCGATCGACCATCGTCTGTGCATCGGCATTGACCAACTGAAACAATCGAAGCTCGGATCGAATCGGGCGCACCTTGTCGAAATCAAGTATCATCGACTCTAACATATCCATGCTCGAAGCCGGGGCCATGACCATCAATGAGTTTGTACGCGGGTCAGACTGAATGCGAATATCCTGACGTAGCAACTTTCGCGTTATATGAGAGCCGTCAGGTTGCTTCTCATCAAAAGTTATAATAATCGCCTCTTCGCCATCCGAACCACCCTCCTCACCAACCAGCGTTTGCTGAAGCACTTCTGCAAAATCATCAGCCAGCGCTTGACGTAGTTGAATGACCTTTACCTTCATCTCTCGTGCGGGGTTCGTCGTGTCTAGCCTCTCAATAATTGAAGAGATGTTTTCCATCTCAGACTTAGACGCCCATACAATTAGTGCATTGATACGATCATCAGTTTCAATGGCAATCGCATCCGCTCGGCCTTGCGAGCTATCTCCCTGAGATTGAAATAAGCTCGCAAGCTTATCTGCTACCGATGTAGCCTTCGCCAGCTTTAGAGGAAATATCTGAAATTGCTTGGCTAGTGTCGAAGGCTGATCCAGCTTGTCCAACAATTCCACTATGATCTCGTGATCATCCCGTGACGCGCTACCCACCAAACTATTAGAAGACTCGTCAGCCAACAGCACCACAGGCGTGCCCGAAATTTCCTGCCCCTCACCGCGCGAGTCAAACAAATCTTGCATACGTTGAGCCAGTTTGATGGCACTACCATGCTTTAATGCATACACCCGAATGAGAGCGGAATTAGGGCCTCCTTTAACGTCGAGTCGTGGAATAATCTCAGCGGCGCGTTCCAGTGCATCTCGTGTACCAGCCATCAACAAGGCATTACTGCGTTGATCCGCAATGACCGTTGGCGACTTGAATGATGCCGATGCGCTCTCCATACCCTGAAACAATTCGTCCAACATGCCAGCCAACACCGTCGTGTCTGCAAAGCTAAGTTTGAAAATACGTGTCCCCTCAATCAAAGGCTGGACCTCAAGCCGCTTAATTAATCGATTGATTTCATCAAAATCCTCGACACTCGATGCGATAATAAGCGAATTGCTACGTTCGTCAGCTACAAGGATGGGCGTATCGTCCAACAATTCACCCACTTGTCGCAGTGCCGCCTTGCGTAGCCAAAGTTCATCGATTTTCTCTTTCATATCCAGCGCCGACAATCGACCACATTTAACGATGCGCACTTGGTCAAACAACTTAGCGGGTTTGGAATCCAATTGACGGGAAATGACTTCGATCTCTTCAAAGTTTTCTTCCGATGCAGATACAATCAACGAATTACTTCGAATATCTACCGTCAAGAAAAGCGTTTCACGAGCAATGGCTACTTTACCAGCTTCAGTAGCTTGAGCTGATTCCAGCCTCTGAACAAACAATTTCTTGATAATATCGCCTACTCGACTCGCGTCAGCGTATTCTAGCTGGATAAAGCGGATAGGAAACTTCAATGCCGAAGCAGGCTGATCCAACTGCCCTATCACCACCTCAGCTAACTGTAACTGTTCAGGTCGCCCCGACACAATCAAGGTATTCGTGCGTGCGTCAGATCCAATCCCCACGTTATAAGATAGTGCTTTACCTTTATCACCCTGCGGTACAGAGTTGTTCCCACTACCATCAGGATCCTCAGGCAATGTCTTACCATCATCAAACATACTACGCAGCACCTCACGCACAGTATCAGCATCAGCAAAGCGCAGAGGGAATAGTCGAATATCGACTTCCTCACTAATAGCCACACCATCCAACATGCGAATGAGTTCGCTCATGGGGCCGACATTTTCTTCTACCGTCGCAATGATCAAACTGTTTGTCCCGGCATGAGCAATAATGCGCATCGGCTTACCCAAATCGATGGGCGACATATCTAAGATTGTACCATCCGGCAGCGCCTTACTAATGCTCAACCGAAATATCACCTCAGCCGCATCAGCTTGTCCCTGCTGCGAAGCCAACAAATCCGTAATAACCGATGACATTTCCTCCGGCTTGGAATGAAGCAGCGGAAACACCGTCAGCTTCACTTCACCCCAACCCTTGGCTGGTTCTACGTCAATCGTATCAATGAAAGTTTGTATCGTTTTTCGATCTGATTCGGGCGCGATAACGAGAATCGTGTTGTTCGCATTGTTGGGGATGATTTGAATCTCGCCCTTAGGCCCCTGCGCCCCGGTCTTTTCCTTTAGCTTGCCAATAATATCCCGCAACTCATCAGCTACGTCACTGGCCTGGCGATGCTTAATCTCAAACACCAATTGCTCATATTTTCCAAGCGAGTCCACGACTTCATCAACCTGCAAGATCGTCTGCACGGCGAATTCGATATGTCGGGCTAACGCTGAGACTAGAATGATGTTTGACGACAATGCCGTCACCGTAACTTCATGCTCAGGACGAATGTTAGGGTCATACAATACTTTTCGTAACGCAGGCCCCACGGTCGATGCAATATCTTTGGCATCCTTCCTCGTAACCGTAATCACACGAAGTTCAGGAACTTCTGTCTCGCCTTCCAACACGCTAAGCAAGGCATCAACCAAATCCAAATCTGATTGGTTTCCCTTCAAAATCAACTGCTTTCCGACCACCTCGTAATTGAGATCAGCCCCAGAAAGCTTGATATTGGTAATATCAATTCGACCTGGCGCACTTGGCTCTACTGTGTCCGTTTGTTCCACGGCCTGCTCTTGGGGGGGCGGTGCGACTTCCTGTGGTGATTGACCAAACGCCGCGGTACTAGACAGCACGCCAAAGATGAGCGCGCACATCGACACCAGCTCTCGCCCATTGCCCATGCGCAACCGACCAGCATGCGTAAAATGCTTCACCTCTGGCCCCAGATCAACATAACAATTATTGACCCGCTGTATTGATTTCTTGCAACCCGTATGCAACTTCTTCATCATCGTTGCCTTTACAATTATCACCGGCCGTCCTCCATGACAGCCAGTCACCTTACAAACGTAATAACACCTCTACCCTACACACAAATCAAACAAACACGCACCAAACACTCATTCCCATTTCCAACCTTACCGTCTACGACTAGGCCGATTTTGAGACCCTTGTGATGATGGTCTTGAATTTCGTGAACCGCTTTGCCGTCGACCAGAATTACTACGACCACTACGGCCAGTTCTATTACCTGACCGATTGCCTGACCGATTACCAGAACGAGCACCTGACCGACCACCTGACCGATTACGATTCGAGGTGCCTCTAAGTTGATCAATCAGCGCGATCACTTCATTCGCCGGCGTTGATCCAAGTTGTATAATTTTAATCGTCTGGCCAGTTGGTCCAAGACGTTCATACGCCTGTACCATTTGTTCAATCTCTTTGAAATGCGACGGATCACCACCTAAAAGTAGCGAATTTGTCCGCCTGTCCGCCTGAATCGAAACAGAGGAAAGTGTATTTCGGTTCTGCCCTTTGCCTTTCGGGGCAGACGCTCTAATTCCATCATTTACACTTGTTTCCAATAGTAGCGCCAGGTCTTCTACATTAATACCCGAGGCAACTTTCACAATCTTAAACGGCGTCACGGCCGCGGCCTCTTCCGTATCCAATTTTGATACAATCGCTTCAATCGCCGTAATGTCCGCTGGCGCAGCCCTGATGATAAGACTGTTCATCAAATCATTCGATACAATAACAGGCTGAACGCGGTCACGCTGTCCGCCGCCCTTTTGATCTACAAACATTTCCTGCAACTGTGGCAAAATATATTTTACTTGTGCATATTTCAGTTTTATGATCTGCGGAACAACGCCCTTTTCACTTTCTTCATCCAACTGGTGAATTAACTGCTCGATCTGGTCAACGCGACTCGCACCGCCGCTCACCACCAAGCCATTGCTCTGGGTCAACACACTTAGGCGCGTATCCCCCACCAACTCGTCCGAGCTTGAGTTACCAGACTTCTTGAGATACTCCTGCATCGCCTGCTGAACCTCAGTCGCATCCGCATATAACAACGTAAGCACGCGAACCACTTCGCCCGTGCCCGCCTCCTCTGTATCTAACTGCTTTACGACAGCTTCAATATCTGCAAAGTCCTCCGCACTGGATTTTACCAGCACAGCCTTGGACCCACTTAACGCGGAAACAGAAATTGGCGGCGCCTGACTGCCCTGACGACTAGGCTGAGATTTAATGAAAATATCGTCTATGGTCTTAACCACCGACTCCGCATCAGCATTGCTCAGATGCACCACATGCACAGACTGCTGACTACTACCTTCAGTATCTAAATCTGCAATGAGAAGTTCGATCCTAGCCAGGTCCGCCTGCGAAGCTGTCACAATAACAACCCGCGCAACAGGCTCAGCCACTGCAGTCACCGGCGTCTTCGAGTTTTTACCGCCACCTCGAAACAGTTGCGTTATGGCTTCTGAAACTATGTATGGATCAGCAAATTCCAATCTGAAAGATTTCACCTGGTCGATGCGACTCAGGGCAGTCTCTTTATCATCTAGTTGACCGATAAGCGTCTGCACCCACTCATGATTATGAGCATTAGCCGTCACCGCTATCGATTGCGTAGCAGGCTCTTCCACCGCGAGAACCAAATCCTGCAAGGAAATTTTCTTTTTACCGCCGCTCTGCTCTTTCATGCGGGAACGTTCTTTTATGATCGTTACAACAGCACTGGGATTAGCAAACGTCAGCCCATACACCTTAGTCGTAACCGCATACTTAGCCGCGACATCAGCCTGATCCATCTTGGCGATACGCGCCCTAATGTCAGTCAGATTCGTTTCACTCGCCTCAATCACAAGCGTGTTCGTACTGCTATCAGGCGTGACGACAACCGTATATTCATGAGGTGAAACCAATTTGCCACCGCTGATTTCCTGCATCGCTTCCTGTCGCTTATCGTAAATCGTCGTAATAAGCTCAGACGCTTCATCCGCCCGAATATGCTCTAGCACAATGGTTTCAGTCGTTAGCTGAGGAGCGATGTTATCTTCTAATGGATCGATAAAATCTTTTTTGATTTGATCAACTTGCTTTTGCGTGCCTCGAACAATCAGCACGTTCAGCGAAGCATTCGCTTCTATAATAGGTGGGTCTTCACCAGCCACCCCCACAGCCCCGCTCCACAAACGGGTGATGTTACTCGCCACCTCTTTCGCATCTGAATTTTTCAAAGCGATCATATAAAAACCAGGAGGCTGTTCTACGTTTTCTGGTGTATCGATTCGCTGCAAGGCATGTTCAACGAAGCCAAAAATCAAAGGACCACCTAGTACAACAATCGCATTCGCCTGGTCATCCACCTCAGCCCCGAAAGCATCCATCTGATCGCCCGGAGCCAGCCCCTTAACATAATCACCCATCAACTTATTTAACGTATCGTAAATGCGGCGTGCGTTGGCGTGCTTCAACCGAAATACGCGAAACTCCGCTTGAAACTCACGCGGCTTATCCAACAATTTTACCAGAGACTCAATTTCCAAAAACATCTCGTCGTCGGTCATCACCAACAACTGCTTCGAATTGTCATCACCCGTCACCGTAAACGCCGGCACTGCGCTCCCCGAATCCCGGCCCGATGGGGCATAAGCCTTCGTAATCGCTTGCGCCACTTCGCTCGGTCGCGCGTGTTCGAGCGTAATCATGCGCAACGAAGCTCGCTCCTGAGCCTCGGCTTCTAATTGCTTGACGGTTTCAAGAATTCTTTCCTGCAAATACTCAGGTGCGCTATAAAAAACCATGCGCCCACCATCTTGTCCAATGAATCGCGTCTTAGCGGTGCTGGAAGTTTTTGACTCTTTCTTGCTCCGCCTTTTGGTTCCCTGGGTTAGATTCACGCCTTGAAAAATAGAGGTGAGCGTCTCAGCTACCATCATCGCATCGGCGTGCGCCAGATGGATAACCTCAAAATCTGCCTGGGCAGGCTTGTCGAATCCCGCGATCAATTCAGCCACTTCTTCATGCTGCTTAGCCGTTCCCTGAACGGAAAGAATTTTCAGCGGTACATAACCAATAAACGTAGGAGAATTCAAACTATCCGTAGACCCAAACGACGCAGCGTCACCATCGTCTTTGCCACGTCGTCCACCGGAATTCTTCTCATCCCCACCGCCGTATCGACCTTGCAAATAAGTCAGCAAAGACGGAACAGATGCATGTACCAATTCGTATTGCACCCAGGTGCGATCAACGCTCTCATTACTTTCCAAATCCTTGATTAGCTCACCAATAAAGTCCAACGCAGCCACAGGGCCAAGCGCCATGATCGAATTGTTTCGCGGGCTACTCGTCAGCTTAATATCCTTGGGGTCAATACCCAACATATCCCCAGCCATAGTCTTCTGCATAATTGGCTTAGGGAACTGACCACCGCTGCCGCCACTACTACGAGATGTTGTCGAAGCATTACCACGACGAGCGCCACCACTTTTAGGACGAGGCGACTCCGTTCGCGCACTCGTAGCTGACATGCCCAACCAATCTTTCAAAAGCATTTCAACTTCAGAGGCATTAAGCTTATCCAACGGATACACACGCATCTCGCTATTGATCGGGCGAGGCTGATCCACCGTAGACAGGAGCTTCAAGATAGCTGGGTATTGATTCGTATCAGCCCGCAATATCAGTGAACGATCGCGGGGATTCGGCATCACCCGCACCGACGTCGGCGGCAACTGAGGTGCCGCTACGGGTTTATTATTCTGCTGCTGAGGCTGGCGTTTGTTTCCTTGTTGCTGCTTCTGCTGTTGTTGCTGCTGACGAGCCCGTTGCTGCTGCTGTTGCTGTGCCCGCGATACCTGCTGACGCTGCTGCCGCGTCGCATTGAACATCTCATTGATAATGTCAGTCGCTCGATACACATCGATATATTTAACACGATAAATACGAATATCCGGCGGGCGAGGCAGGTCTTTCATTTCCTCTTCTAATTCATCCAGCCAATCCGGTATCTCCTCCAGAACCGATCGCGGAGCCACAACAATCATGCCACCGCTTGATTCGTCATACTTAATAATAACCTTCTCAGCCGAGGCAGCCTTCTTGGTTTTACTTGGCATGCGCTCCTTCGTTATCACCACATCATCATGACCTTCTCGTGGCTGCTCGTTAAGTAGCGCACGAGCTTTATCACGCACGATATCTGATAAAGCATCTTGATCGCCCGATGTCGCAGAACGCTGTGGAGGTGAAGGCTTAGCGATTGGTTTCTTCTCGTCAGCCGCGGCTGGCACATCACCCTCAGACTGTTCATCCGATTGCCCTAAAGCTGTCAAGCTCAACCCTTGCAACGCAGCCGAAAAGGCCAATGGCATTACACATCGATTCACAGCACTCGTTCGTGGCCCAAGCTGCTGCACACCTGACGACTGATCCTCTTGTGGCGACATATCCTCAATTTCAATATCCAACTCCGGATGATTAATCTTCATCCATATCGCGACATCTTTAGGGCTAATCCCTGCAGGCACGGCAAAAGCCTTAGGGCGGCTGCGAGCGAGCTTGCTTTCTATGTCCACATACTCACGAATCAAATCTTTAATTTCATCAAAGCGATCACGATGCGGATACCGCACAATCAACATGTCACCAAAAGAAGCATAGTCCACATGGGGAAGCTCATCGCTAGGCTCCCAAAGTGCTGACAATACGCCATCCAATGCATACGAGGCATCATAAGCATCAACGTGCTCTAACATGTAAGTAAATTTTGGAACCGGCGCAGGATTGATTAACTCCTCCGATTCAGATGTGTCAAACTTAGAGATAATGCGATCAACTTCCGTCAGCTTAGCCGGACTTGCCGAGACAATCAGCGTGTGGTCAATCAAATCAGCCCGCAGATAAAGATCATCCGTCGTCCGCGTAATCGTCGTCACAAAAGCTTCATCTTCGGCCTCGTCATCGATCGCAGCTAACATCTGCCTTGCACCACCCGCTTTGGGACGAGCTTTCCCACCAGGTCGTCTCGCACCAGCACGCCTAGCCGGTACTGACACCGTATTTACAATAATGTCCACCAACATTTTCATGTCGATATGCTTGATCTGAAAAATCTTCAAATTACGCGCGCCGCCCGCGATACTATCCAGATGCGAAATCCATTCCTTAGCCTTAGCCACAAGCTTCACAGGCCCTTGAAGAACCACAGCCGCTCCGCCTGGCGCTTCCACAATTTGGAACTCGCCTGACAACGTCGCAGACCTAACCGGTGCCTTGAGCTTTCCCCCACCAGGCCGCTTACGCGAACCGCCGCCCATGAGCGCCTGAATGGAACCAACCATCTCACTGGCGTCAGCGTTTTGCAAGGTAATCGTCTCAAACGCAGATGACTCGTCACCGGCTTTATCGAACAACTCAATCAACCCGCGGGCTTCTTCAATAATCACCCTCGGCGCAGCTAACACAATCTGACCGTTACGATCATCAGCTTGCATATGATACCGATCAGGCTGCGAAGAACTCTTCTTGCGAGGAATTGTAATCTTGCCGGCGCGTTTCCCTTTCTTCACTGACACCGAGCCTTCCTCACCAGAAAGCGAACCAGCCTTCACCAACTGCTGCACTTTCATGTCCAACAGCGGGGCAATTTGCTCAACGATTTCACTAGGCTCCACAAACTGCACAGCCATCGTGACAACTTCAACCTCGTCACCGCTGTCTACTGGCAGATCAAACTGCGTAATCAACAAACGCGCTTCTTCAATCACCGACTCCGGAGCCGCGAGTACCAATCGGCGATTTCGCTCATCAGCTACTAAATGAAAACGCTCAACATCCGACTTGGCCGAACGACCCGCAATACGCAGGCCCGGCTTCTTGCCCGCACTCGGCTTCAACGCTTCGGCATCACTAGCTAATCCGCCTGCACTCACCAACTGCTGCACCTTCAGCGACAGCAATGGCTCAATTAGTTCAATCAACTCAACCGGATCAGCATGTTCAATTTTAATAAAGACCGTCTGTATCTCATCCCCATCGGAGCGCGTATCAAACGACGCGATTAGCTTTCGCGCCTCAACCACAATAGGCTCAGCCGCAGCCACCACAATCCGATGGTTCCGGGCATCAGGTAACAACTGATAAAGATCGCCACTACCCGCAGGCTTAGATTTTTTATTCTTACCACCTATGCGAAGTCCGGGGGTACTCTTAGTTGCACCCACCTCTTTAATCACGCCTGTCAAAACCAAATGCTGCACCTTGATCGAAAGCAAAGGCTCAATTAATTCAACAATCTGCTCAGGGTCGGCGTGAGTCACATCAACATACTCAACCAACACTTCATCAATCTCTTCCGTAGGACGAAGGATATCCAGCAGCTTCTCAATCTCAGCAAACTTCTCAGGCTCCGCAACAACAATCAACTTGCCCGACGAAGGCTGAGGTAAAAACTGTGCCTCCTCAGGAGAAGCCGTACCCTTCTTAATCGTCTTTGGTTTAGCAGCTGGCCCACCATCCTTGGATGACATCAGCGATTGCAACGATTCTGAAAGCGCAACCACATCCGTTCCCGGCGGGAAATCGTCATACACGCGAATCTCGCGTTGATCGCGCGCCACATCAAATTCTAAAATCAGCGATGCGACCTCTTCCATCTGCTCAGGAGACGTGCGCACAATGAGACGATTATCAAGCTGAATAATTTTCAACTTGCCGTCCTCACTACCGCCCTTTGCCAGCGTCCCAGGCCTGGGCTTACCCCGCGTAGTTTTTTTCACGCTATTGGTCAGCAGAGAATCAATCGTCGCCATCATGTCCGCCGCTTCACGATGCTTAATCACGAAAACGCGCTGCACAATTCCATCAGGCTGGTCGAACTGCGCCAGCAATCGCTTAATAAGCGAAACCTCGCTATCCTTCGCCCCGATGACCACCATGCCACCGTCCGTCGTTTCATAACGAATGCCGCTCTTCTTCGCAGCCAAACCTTTCTTCGCACCGCCGCCGCCAGCAATCAAAGCCGACACTTTTTCAATGGCTAATTCTGGTGAAATATGCTCAACAGCAATCACCACAAACTCAGCCGATTGCGAAAGCTGTTCAAGCTCTTCAATCACCGACTTATATTCTGTCCATTCCTCATCATTGCACAAAACATACAAACGCCCACCAGCATCGTCAGACGTAAACTTACCCTTCGTATTACCTTTACCCCCAGCCCGCTTCGGCCGAACAGGACGCTTAGGCCCGGTACTTGTTCCCGCCCGAGATGATTCATATTCCTGCAGAATGCTAGCCACAAATGATGGAAGCTGATTTTTCAATTGCACAATATGAAGCTCAACCACTTCACCAGCCACATCAAGCTCAACCAGCAGCAACTTCACTAACTCCAAATCGTCTGGCGAACCCGTAAAGTAAATTGCATCACCATCTGGAGAAGCTACCACTTCCGATTGCATCTCGCTTGGCCTGACGGATTTCTTATTAGTTTTCTTGGTTGACCCACCAATCAGTTTGGAAATAGTCCCGACAATATCTTCAGCCTCGGCATGTTTTAACACTAATCGAATAGGGCCAACTTCTGTTTCTATATCAAAAGATTCAATAAGCTGACGCACACGGGCAACGTCCTTATCCGAGGCCATCACAATAATCGCCCGCGACACAGGATGCGTAATCAACCGTATTTTATCAATCGTAGCCGACTTCCCGCCAGGCTTTTTACCGCGCGACGTAGGCCTTTTCGGCTTGGTTACAGCACCAGCCGGCGTCAAAATATCTTGCAATGTGACCACCAAAGCGTCAGGGTCAGCATACTTCACCTCAATCACGATAGGACGAAAATCTGTATTCGTATCCACATCAACGTAAGGTAACAACAGCTTGATCTCTTCAATCTTATTGCGCATACCCCGCACGATAAGCACGCCCTGCCCATCAGCTGGCACCACGCTAAGTGCCGGCGCTTGGACACCATCCAACGTGCCCTTATTACCACCTCGTGGTGTGCGCGCCCTCGGACGCGCCGTAGGCCCATCCAAATCCATCAACTCTTGCAGCTTCTCATATGCTACCGAAGGGGGAATATGAACCACTTTGATAACCTCCAGCGTGCGAGGGTCTTGCCCCTGTGGAGAAACCAAAATAGGAACCAAATCCAGATACTTGCGAATGTCACTCGCCAGCGCAAATATCGCCACCGTATTAGAGTTCTCCAGCGGCGTCACCCGAACATAATCCGGCATGAAATCACGAACAATCGTCAAGTCCGACAGCGAACCAGACTTTGGCGTATACAACACCAACACCAGTTCCTCATCCGCAAGTTTCGCAGCCTGAAAATCCGACACGCTACGATACATCATCTCCGGTTCCAGCTCACGCAAATAATCATTTACGCGAATCACCTCAAGGTGTGTGTCTCGCCTCAACATCCAATAAGGCTCTAATGGCTTATAATTAAACAGCAGCATACGAATGCGCTTGAGCAAATCTGCAAACGAAAGCTCTTCTTCAGTCACAAAGCTCACCCGACCATCCGGAGGCTTCACTCCCACAACACCAAGACCAGTCTCCCGCGCAACCATCTCAATCAAATCTTCATAAGTTCCGTCCACGATGCTAAACTGATACTTACCCTCTTCCGGCGAAACAGATGAAAACGTGGGCGGGATATTAATCGATGTGTCTTTAGCCGATGAACCACCTCGACCAGCAGGCTTAGCCACTTTGACCTTGCCATCACGAGATGAGGGCTTGCGCGTCGCACCAGCCGCGCGAGATTCTTTGTGCTTACGCTGACGTTCTTTCATCTCCTCGCGTCGCTGCATCGCCCGCTCTTTCGCCGTCATTTTCGACTTATCTTTTTTCTCGGCAGGCTTAGCCACAGGCTCAATCGTCACTGCCCCCTTCGGAATTACAGCCTTAGTCTTTCGGCTGCGCTGCGGACTTCCACGACGCGGCGTAGTCTTACGAGACTTATTTGGCATTTCCTGAGGAGTGGGCGATTTAACTGGCGCCCCTTTCTTCGCAGGTGTCTGCCCAACCGAAGCCATGGGAAAAAGAAACGGCACAAACAGCACCACCATATACCAAACAAGCCGGCGCGCTTGCACCAAGCCAGTAGTCTTCAATCGTTTATCTTGTATCTGCGGATGATTCATCATCTTATTACTTCCTCGAACGTCTTACCGCCTGCCTCGCTTATTCCTAAATTTCTTCGATCGACGACCCCGATTCGGGCTTTGCTTTACATAAGGCGGTCTTTTCTTCACTGTTGTCGCTTGCGGCTTTTCAACTTCTCTAGCCTCAGCCTCTTCGCGAGTCTTATTAGGCACAGCCGCTGGCCTGACAGCCTTAACCGGCGTAGGCTTAACCTCACCGACTTTATCAGGCACAACCTTCGGCGATTTACCCGGAATCTGCCCCGACGCTTCACCCCGACGCACACCCTGTTGTACCGGCGCGGGCTGGATTGGTTTCGCAGACTCAACAGGCTTCACGTCCGGAGTAGACGGGACCACCGCCTTACCATCCTTAGCTACATCACCAGCCGCAGGCGTCTTATTACCCTTAGCATCTTCAAGCGAATCCTCATCAGGAGTTCCTGGCTTAGCCTCAACCGGCACCTCAACAGGAACGACCTCCGCTGCTTTTTCCTCAGTTAGAATCTGCTCGGCCAAATTTTGAAAACGTGGATAATCTGAAGCATCCGCGATTTGTACGCTATCACTTATCGTCGACCCGACCGGATATACATAAAACTCATCTTCCCAACGAACCAATGCCGCACGTGGGTGAACAAAAATCAATGTGCCCCCGTCAAGCTCATCACCCGTCGCGTAATAAGAGCGCTCTCGCCGCTTGGAATTGTAAATCTGTATTTCACCAGAACGTTCCTGCACCCGACTACGCACCAACGCCACCTGAATCTTCATCTGCTTACCGTCAGGCCAACGCTTGCGCCGATTCACCACTGGTGCTGGAGGCGTTGGTGGCGGAGGCTTGACGGGTGTCGGATTCTTAACCACACGCTCAGGAGGTTTCTCTTTGACATCTACCGTCACCTGCGCCGTCGAAACATGACCACTATTGTCCGATACCTCGAGCGCATATTGAAACGAGCCCACTTTCGACGTATTGATCGTAGGTCGATTTGTATCCCCAGCCGACAAGCCAGGATCACCCGACCACTCAAATCGATACTTTCCATCCCCACCCCTGGCACTACCACTAAGGGTCAATTTCTTACCCACGAAAACAGACTGATTTTTACCCGCTATCGCAATCAACGGATCATAAGGAACAAATTCCGTAAACGGCGTCCGTGTCCAAATTGATGAATAATCGCGCCCGCTATGACGAACCACCTTTTCAGGCTGATCCAACTTGGCGTCCACAACCTTCTCACCAAGCATCTTATGCTGTGGCAACACCCACACCTCAATCGGAACCCGAAGGTTCACATACTCACGATCAACCTTCTTTTTGCCTCGACGTGACGAACTCTTTGGAAATATGGAAACATTGCCCACCCGCACCAACTGCGGCAACTCACTCAAGTCTTTAAGAAAAGACGTCACCGAAGTCAGCGAACCCTCCGCATTGATCGTAAGCGACATCTTAGTGACACCCGTTTTACGATCTGGATGAGGCTTAGTCGGCGTCGTAGTTGCCTGGTCAAGCTTGTGCGTAGCAAAAAGATCATTCAACCGCTGACGGATGGCATTCTCTACCTTGCCCACATCCCCCGACCCGATACGATCCATCAAACGACGATACTCACGCACCGCCCACTCAGCTTTTTCCTGCTTCTCTTCAAGCTTATCAAGCTCTATCTCGCGCTTTGCAATACGATCCCCCAGCGTTACCAATGGCTCGACATACCACGGATAAAACGTCTTGGATACCATGATAAACAATACCATCGTACCAAACACACCAGCCAGGATTTTCGTTTTCTTATCCATCAATACCCAAAAACTTTTACTCAATCATTTCACTGCGTGGCATAATGTGTGATGGGTGGCATGGGTATGTCCCGGTATTCCTCGGGACTTACCAGTGTCTTCACATCGCAAGCACTCACCAACATCACAATTCTCACCAAAATCAACTAACACCCTTACGATGCTTCTTGCCACTCTTCTTGGTCGACACAATCTCTATGCGTATATCCTGAGCAAAAGGATAGCTCTCCTTCAAATTAGGAGACTGAGAACCCATACTCGCCCGCAATCGCCAATCACCTTGTTCAGGAACAAACGCATGAAGACTTTTTATCAACTCAGTGGGCGTCGAACGTTTTTTACAACGGGTCCTAAATACAATCTGTGCATGCTCGCCAGTCTTAGCCCCAACCTTAATCTGCTTCAAATCTATGCGATCAAAAATCATTTCCTCGTTCGTAGGAAAAACCGACACCACATCAACCAGCACATCCACCCACACGCGCTGGCTCTCATCAAAATCATCCAACACGCCATGTAGTTTTAGAAATTTCTTGTTGGCGCTGCGTTGACCCTTCAATTCAGTGATTTGCTCATTCAAACTAGCTAGCCGAGCGCGATCAGACGCCGTGAATTTCACGACCCCCATCACGCTAGCCACGATAAACAGCACCGCGACAGCCGCGATCATCGGCGCTTTCTTCAAACGCTTTCGCGCAGCTGATTCCGTTTTCTTAGGATGCAAAAAGTCAAAATGAAACTGGTCGTCACTCGCATCCGAAAGGATCAAACCCATCACAGCCGCAAACGCCGCCGCGTTCGCCCCCTCATCAGGCTCCCAACCAAACGTCCGCGCAGGGTTATACATTTCAGTCGTGACGTGCAACCGAGCTTGAATCGCATCAGACAGCAGCGACTCCATTCCCGTATCACCCGCAATCACCACATGATCAATCTCAGCTCCGGCGTCCGACGCACGATAAGCCTCAATCGACCGCGTCACTTCCATCAGTAGAGCCACCATCGCTGTAGCACACGCAGGTTGAGTTTCAGCATCCGTAAATTTTAGTGTCGCATCAGCCACGTTATTCGCCGGCAACGAAGCAGGACCATCAACCGGACATGCCCCCGTCAAATCCTCGCCCTCAGACATCGCCACCGACGCCGCCCGCGAGAACACCAACGACCCCTCACGCAACACAGATATTTCCATAAACGTCGGGCGGACATCAATAAACAACACCAAATGAGGCATCGCATGTTGCAGCAGTTCACAAACAGCCACCTTATTCGCATACGGACGAAGACCGACCCGCTCCAGTTTCAAATCCGCAGCCGCAAATATCGCCTCATACTGCGACAACACCTCACGACGAATCGCAGCCACTAACACATCTGAAGAAGTGCCGCCATCAACCGGCAACCCCACCGTATAGTCCACAGCCGCGTCCATAACCGGAAACGGCAATTCCTTGGCAATCTGAATTTTGACCATGCCCGGCAATTCTTCTGGAACCGTCGTGGGAAGTGTTAGCGTATTAAGTACCACTTGATCGCGCGGAATGTCCACAGCCGCATGTTTAGTCGTAATCCCCTCTTGATCCAACGCCTGACGAATATGTGCCCCAAACTGTTGCGGATCATTAGGGTCCACGCTGGTGGGAATAGCCACGTTGATTAGCCGGTCAATCTTAACGCCTCGATTAGAAACCAACGCATGCGCAATCCGCAGCGTCCGCGTATCCCAATCAATCGCCAAAATCTTCCTTTTTCCCCGTCTAGCGGCCACGAACCTTCTCCTTATCATCCTCACGGATCGGGTACTGAGCGCCCAATTTCGTCAAGTCCCGATAATAAATCGTCTGAGCAATAGGCCCGACCATATCAACCACCACCTGCAACCGCGTCACCATGCCAACATGATCCGCATAACCCAGGGAATCAATCGTAAACTGCTGCCCGCGCGCCGTGATTCGAGGCGCGATATTCACATAAGTCTCTAAATCAAGCACTTCTTCCGTCACCAGCCAAGCCGTCGTAGACAAATCCTCAGCCCCGAGTGAGCCCCGTGTCTCGACGATGCCTTTAACCTGTTCGTCCGTCAGTCCATTTATACACCTCAGCACCAGCGCCGATGCAGTGTTCACATTGATCAAACCAGGCACGCCCGACCCGCTATTTTGCACCATCGTCGTCCGGTCCATCAGGATAGCCAGGTGTTCCACGCCCATCGGACTCAGCAGCGCACCGGTATCCGTTTCCCGCTGTAATAGCAGCGCCGCTGGTGTTTCGATCGGTCCTAACCCGCCTTGAGCATCATCCGTTTCTTGGCCCTCTTCACCCTCAGAATCGCCGGTTTCGTCCCCAACAAGGGTGTCATCAGACGGTTGAGCGTTCGGATCATCCCCCGGCTCAACCTCCTCCTCCTCACCTGTCTCCCCCTCTTCCCTGACCTGCTGTTGGGGTCCAAGCTTACCGCGAGGATTTCCACCATCGTTTTCAGCACTGTCCGGGTCGGTGGGCGAGCCATCATTCGAACCGTCAGCACTACCCGCCTCACCAGTATTATTACTGCCGCCGTTACCAGCGTTATTCGCGTTACCAGCACCACGAGAGCCGCCTTGCCCGCGCGTCGCACTCACGATGTAATTCACCACCGTAGGCTCATCCGGGAACTCAATTTCCAGCGCCGCAGACACCACAGATTCTTCATCAAAAAGATAAATTCTTGGCCGATTATCATTACTGGTCTGAGTCTCAGCCGACCAAACGGTAAGATAGGCATACAACCCCTTATTAAGTCGGCCGTCTTCATTGTCAGGCGGAAACGTCAGATCACCGTCATCTTCGTGCAAACCCAACAGCCCATTCCGGTCGAAATCTTCACCATACAGCAGTTGACCCGTAACACCCTTCACCAACAGTAATTCCTCAACCGTATCAAACGGGCCATTCTTGATTTGGTAGGGACGGTCAAGATCTCGATAGTAAAGAGCCTCCGATTCCCCTGTTTGGCTCCGCGAATTGTTGTCGCTATCCCGCCAATCCAGAATCGCGCCGACAATTTCCTCCGCATCGAACTCCGAATCATCCCCAGCCGCTGCGGATACCAAAATCATCAACTGAGCCGCCGTAGCCGTGTTCAAATTCAGCTTTGATGATTCATCAGTCAGCCCAATACGAATGAACTCCTCATCGTCCGTCAAATCATCAGCTACGATGCTGAAACGATAGGCTATTGCCCCCTCATCCAACTCCTCATTGGTTCCCCACGTCCGAGAATCGACCCCGTCCGCCCACACAATAATGCGATGCAATTCCTTCGGATTGTCATACCACAAATCCATATCCGATCGAATCACAGGCAAAATCCCCTTCACGAAGTCGATGCCCGCTTCAGCAGCTAATCTCGTTTGAATGCGCATAGAAACCGCCTGCGTGGAAGCCAAATCCGCATTTACGCGAAATGCCAACATCCCAGCCAATAACCCAAGTAGCAAGAGAACAGCAAGCACCACAGGCAAAATTACAGCTTTTCTTCTATTTGTCACGGTGCCGCCTCACCGAGCTTCTCGAATATGGACTGAGTCTCGCGCGTGATTCGTGATCTAAAGAGAGGGTCAGCCTGAGGTACACGAATTGACTTGGTATATCTCCCAGCAGGCTCAGCCAGGCAATCGACGGGGCTTTCGTTCATGCAGGTGCAATACTTTTGAATAGCCGGGTCGCTTTGCTCCTCCTCGAAAGGCGGCACGGATTCAAATCCAATCGTCACCTGCACCAATTGCGGCAGGGCATTCTCACCCCCCACATCCCAGGTGTCCCACCAGCGATTGCCGTCGTAATAACAAAAACGCAGAAAACGTATTTCCGGGGCGTACAATTCTTCCCACTGAATCTCTTCGACATCCTTGCCCGACCCGCTTTCATTATCGTCGAATTGTTCCTCCTCTGCGAGAACTTCGCCGACCGCTTCCTTATCAACAACCCTGTCTCGACGTTTATCCTCCTCAAAAGCCTCGCCCGTTTCCGCGCTATTAGCCCGGGGCACACGAATCTCAACTCGCGCAAGGCCTAGTGCTTGCGGGTATCCTTCTTCGGTCAAAATATTCGGATGGCGGGCGATTTTGTATTCGACTTTCACCATATCCGTTTCCAACACAGGCTGATCGCTGCGCACCTGCAAACGCTCTGTCGTCTCGCGCGAAGGCAGTCTGACCGTCGATAGCCAAATGCGTTCTGCTTCGCCACGAATACCCACGCGGTCGTTGGTCGAAATAAGACTCGCCTGCCGAATCTCCTCAGTTAAACGATCTAACGTAGTACGGACCAGGCGTAATCGAAAAGCTGCGGCATTCTCGCGGCGACGTGTTTCCAGAGATGAGGTGTAAAACCAAAAAGTCATACCCGCTAACACCACAAGCAAACCCGAAGCTAGGACTACTTCTAATAGTGTGACCGCCCGGCGGCGGCGCAAATTAAATCTCCGCGAGGTCATGAGCCTGGTTGCCCCCCCGGCTGAGCTTCATTGCCATTACCGTTTTCGCTACCGTCCGCGCCAGGGTCATTAGTGTCGCCCGTCAAATCTTCAAACAGCGAACGAAACTCCGGCGGAAGACCGGCTAACATGTCCGACACATCAATTCCCATCGCGTCAGCGAGAATCGGAAGCACTTCAAGAAAATCTTCTATATCGAGCTTGGCTAAAATGGACGGGTCCAACGAAGCGGCGTCCAAGCCGTCGATGCCCAAATCATCAAGCTGCGCACTCACCTCATCAAAGCGTTCTTCGTCCAGACCAAAATCAGCGCCGAGATCTAACGGTCGAGGGCCTGCACGCATGGCATGGAGTGAAAAAACAAGCTCAGCTATATCGTAGTTGTAGGCATCTTCTTTATAGTCGCCCTCATGCTTGGCAAATAAAACTTCCAACGTCAGCGAATACATATCGTCAATGCCGGTCTTTTCGGTAATCAACACCCAGCCCCAATCTGGATAACGCGGGCCAAAGTCGCTTTCTTCATTCTCGTCAAATGAATCTAATTTAACCAATCCCAAATCTAGCTCAGCCAGCTTCATCTCAGCTAACATCATGGCCTGCGTGAGTCGCTCCATTTTTCGCACGCCGTTGCTTGCGCCTAAAATTTGCGCACCGATCACGCTCAAGCCAACGACCAGAACGCCCGCAGCTACGACGGTTTCTAATAGAATATAGGCACGACTACGGCGACGGGAGAAAGTGCCTCTTATATGGCACTTTGAAGTCGGACACCGAAATGAAATCGTTGCCTGATTAAATACTGGACTTCGGCCACCGGCGATTTGAGAGACTGCATCAACTTTCACGTCCGCGCGGGCTGAAGCCCGCAGCTCGGTTGGAGAAACGCGGCACGGTGTTATCTTTTCGTTATCAAGCAAGAATGATGAAAGCTCGCGCCTCTTGCGACGCCTTGTTTGACTGCTTGGCTGGTGGTTCATAGTGTAAACGATTCATCGATTGGCAGAGGCATCGCGCAATTCCAATACGTCGTTCTCGGTTAACATCCGTGTGGTGAGAAAATCCTGACGAAGCACGACGGGCCAGTTTTTTTCTTCAAACAGATCAAGCTCCTCGGCAAACAAAGGCCGCTGTAACCAAGCCTGTCCGGTCGGCCCTTCAAGGATGACTTCAATACTCGCATACTGTGCCAACTGGTCATAGGACGTCTCTGAAGGAGCATCGGTAATGACAAACGTCGCCCAATCACTCGAACCGTCCGGGTCGATCATCAAGGGGCGTCGCTGGGGGGCAAAATCTTTCGCAGCGCCATCCACCGCGTCCTCTACCTGACTACGCTTATTCTGGAGCATGTCTATCGTCGGCCTGCCGTGACGAATTTCTGCGCACCAGACGTTTCCCAACAAGGTTTCGCCAACCGCCCACGGCAAAGTCACCTGCACATATGCTCCCGGGTCGCCGAGGGGGTCATCTTCACGCTCGATTATGGGCTGTCGCCAACCGCTCGCTATATTTTCTTCATCTTCTTCGGGAAACCGAATACGATATCGCTTTCCGTCCAACGCGGCATGGGCACGGGTCATGGTAATCAATGAACGCAGCTGTCGGCCTGAACCAGGCAGCAGCTCCCGCTGATACTCATCCATGAAGGAAGGCATCGCCATAGCTGAAATTACAAGGAGAATGCCTACGACAAGCGAAACTTCCAGCAAGGTGAATCCGTTGCGTCGATGATGTTGATACGCATGACGTCGATCTTTACGATTCGCATATTTCATACGTCACCCCTGTGCCACTACTCTGACATTCCCGTCCCGAAGTTCATCGGGAGCGGGAATGACAGTCGTATATGCTGCCCTGCTACTATTTTTCCAGCCAGTTCTTGACGTCGTCGCTGCTTGCTTTGCCGTCATTGTTTGAGCGGTCAGGCCCCCAACTCCATAAATCGAAGCCATCTTCGTTCATGTCACCTGGCGAACGAAACTCGTACGGGTTGCCCCAAGGATCAAGCAATTCTTCGTACGCACCTTCCATGTATGGGCCATTGTAGTTATCACTATCAGCTTGCCCCTTAGGCACAAACAAAGCTTGCAGCCCTTCATCTGAATCGGGATAACGACCGATGTCCCATTTGTAGGATTTTAACCCCTTAGCTATGGGGCCATTGCGCCCAATGCCAGCCCTGGCAAGATCAATGTTTACCTTCTGAGCGGTTCCCATGAGGGACGGAATGGCAAAGGCCGCAAGCACTGCTAAGATGCCAGCTACCAAGAGCAATTCAATAAGCGTAAATCCATGTCGTCTTCTTCGTGTCCTGCGTTGCATGATCTATCTCCAAAATTGGTGACAAGCTTCTGCTCGCCCTTATCCGTTTATTTCCTTAAAACAATTCCTACTAAGCAGTCATACCCTGACTCATGGTCAGAATGGGTAGCAATAGCGCGATCAAAATCGTCATCACTATTACAGCCATGACGATCAATAAAACTGGTTCGATGATGCGCACGCCCAGATCAACCGACCGCGCGGTTCTTTTCTCATACGTTTCTGCAATCTGCACTAAAACCGATTCCAAATTATTACTTTCTTCCGCCACGGAAATCATATCCACGATTGTACCGGGGAAATAGCCACTATCTGCTAATGGTGCTGATAATGCCGCCCCTTTTCGCACGCTCTCCGCCGCGTCTTCAATGACCTTGGCTATGATTGAATTCCCCGCAGAGTCCTTGGCTATTTTGAGGGCAGCCAGAATTTGTACACCGTTTTGCAACATCGTGCCCTGAATACGGCAAAAGCGACATATAGCGACCAAAGTCATGATATTGCCCAGCACGGGCGCTTTGAGCTTGAACTTGTCCACCTGATGCTGCCCGTAGTCCGTTTTGAGAAAAGAGACCACGCCAATCACGATAGCCGTAACCGCCATAAGCATGAACATATAGTTCGTCTGCAAGAATTTCGCCCCACCTAGTACAATATGTGTGAGAATATTATAATTTTCTGGCCGAAGGAACTGCCCCAACTTGGGAACCACCACGCCCATCAATAGTAGCACAACGCCGCCACCCGCGAATACCAGGATAGACGGGTAAATCATCGCCCCAACGACCTTATTTTTCAGCTCGTCCTGCTTTTCTGCAAATATAGAGGCCCGCTGCAACACATCTTCAAGAAAGCCGCCTTGTTCACCAGCCCGCACCATCGAGGCATGTAGGGTCGAAAAAGCGTGCGGATGCTTGGACATCGCATCACCCAGAGAAGCACCGCCAGCGACATCTTCCCGCAATTCCTTCACCACAGCCGAGAGGGCGCTGCCCGCTTCCTGCTTGCTGAGAACATCCAGCGAACGAAGCATAGGGACGCCAGCCCGGAGCAAATCTGATAATTGGCTAAAAAATATGGTTAGCTGCGAAGTTTTGACCTTCCGGCGGCGCCCCATAGACGACACACCAGCAGCGCCCCCTTCTGACACATTTACCGGGTAAAGCGCCTGCTCCTCAAGCATCCTCAGGGCAACCTGGTAATTCTCGGCTGTCACCACGCCCGCTACTGGCTTACCGCCTGTATCAATCGCTCTGTAGTTAAAACTGGGCACTTTCGACGTAACCTTATTATATAAAACAACTTACAGGCTTCCGAGCTTTGTACGACTCGCATCACATACCCTTATTATACACGCTGGCCAGTTTCCCGATTGCAGATATCCAGAGGATATTGCAGGTAATTAGCCCGCTATGTCCTTACAGTATCGGACTTTACGTCGAAGTCGTTACACTAGCACACGAATTGTTTTTGCCAGGCTGCCGATGGCCGATATTTCGGCTGAGGTGACTGGATTTCGATCTATAAGGGACACACAGCGGATATGTTGCCATCCGAGACGGACAAGCCAAAAATAGAGCCACTGGGCCTGGGGCGTGCGTGGTATTCCACAACGGCGGTGTTTTGTATTGCGCTGACCGTTTATGCCATATCGTTGGCACCCGGTTTGTTATGGCAGGATAGCGGCATGGCTCAGGTGCGCACGCTGCAAGGTGACATTGAAGGGTCGCGCGGCTTGGCATTGAGCCATCCACTGTTTTACCATCTCACGGGCGCATTCCAGAAAATACCAATCGGATTTCCGGCCTGTCGAACAAATCTTGTCAGCGCGGTGTTCGGTGCGATGACTGTTGCGGGCATATTTCTCTTTTTGCTAATCGCTACACGAAAAAGATTGCCGGCGGTGGTTGGCGCGATTTCACTGGGCGTGGCTCATACATTTTGGCAGCACTGCGCGTTGGCGGAAACGTATACAGTCAGCACATCGCTGTTAGCATTAGAGTTGCTTTGTTTACAGCAATTCGCGCGGCAACGAAAACATGGCTGGTTGATTGCGCTGATGTTATGCAATGGACTTGGCACCAGTAACCACATGCTGGCGAGCTTAAGTTTATTTTGCTATGCGGTCATGGTCGTCACGCTCATCGCGCGACGAGAGATTCGCATGCGCGTGCTTCCACTGCTTGCCGTGGCCTGGTGCGTTGGCGCGTCCTTCTATTTAAGCCTTATATTTTCGCATATCCAGCATGGTGAGCCGGTAGCACAAGTCATCCACTCTGCGCTGTTTGGCGCTAGCTATGCCTCAAATGTACTCAATATGAACCTGGGGGCGCGGCAACTTATTAACAGCGTGCTTTACATGGGCATGAATTTTCCAACGCCCTTAGCCTTGCTGGCTATTGTGGGCTTGAGAATGATTTGGCAGCAGCCTCGCAGACTGGATATGACTACTTGTGCGGGATTGTGGCTGGTGCATATGATTTTTGCTATTCGATATGACGTGCCAGACCAATATACTTTTTTTATTCCAGGCATTGTGTTGACGGCGGTGCTTATTGGGCTGGGTGCGGAACGCTTCATGGCAACTGGCGCAGCTATTCGATGCAAACTTTTATTAGGAGTCGCGGTCCTTCCAGTGGCTATTTATGTGGCGCTGCCCGGCATAGTACGAGCGGGTGGCATCAATCTGGGAACACAACGCGACATCCCTTTTCGTGACACTTACAAATACTTTTTACATCCGTGGAAAACAAGCGAAAATGGTCCTCAACGATTCGCCAGTCATTTACACGATTTGCTACCAGCGAACGCCGTGCTTTTCGCTGACGGGACAACGGTTCGGCCATTGCAATATCTGCGACTGAGCGAATCCTGGCGGCTTGATGTTTTGCTCTACCCGCCGATGAATATTGAAGACGATACGGAGGCGCGTTTTGGCCAAAAGGCCATGGCTGAGGCGATTGGCGAAAACCGAGTCTTCGTTGTCACGCCACAAGCGACTTACTGCCCGGACTGGCTGGTCGAAGGGTATGAGTTTGAAAAAGCTGGCCTGATTTATCGCGTCATTCCTCCTAAATGACAGCCATCCCTTGGCGACGTAACCTGCTGACGATTTGCCGATAGCCCGCGACGTGAGTAAACTTTCCGTTTGCTGGTAAAGTGAAAAAAATCCGGGTGATAAACGCCTTCGGAAGTTACGGCAGCGCGAAAGTTTACGCGATGGGGCACACGCACTGATGATGAAGCCATTCAAATCGTTTGATGACATGACGGCTGAGGACTACGCAGCGATTGGGATGAAATGCGGACTCGAAGTCCATCAGCAACTGCTCACCACCCGCAAACTCTTTTGTCGATGCCCGGCTGGGCAATATGCCAGCGATTACGATGCGGAAATTTTGCGACACATGAGGCCCACCCTGTCTGAGCTTGGCGAGTACGATGGCACGGCGCTGATGGAAAAAAAGACCCGCAAGAATATCCATTACCGCCTGCATCGAGACACCGTCTGCACGTATGACATTGACGATTCCCCGCCGTTTTTCCCAGACCCTTACGCGATTGATATTGCGCTCGAGCTTTCAATGATGCTGAGCTTGGGTATCGTGAGCGAAATCCATATAGCTAGGAAACAGTATCTCGACGGCTCTATTCCCGCAGGTTTTCAGCGCACGGCTATCATCGGTGTGACCGGCTCAATTCCGTATCTCGATCGCCGTATTGGCATTACCCAACTTTCGATCGAAGAAGATTCCTGCCGGGAAGTTTCGGACATTGGCCATGATCGTGTTTATTTGACGGACCGACTCGGCACGCCGCTTATCGAAGTCGTTACCGACCCCGACATGCGCTCGCCACAGGAATTAGCCGAGGTCTGTCAGGTTATTCGTTGGATGTGTCGCAGCACGGGCAAGGTGCGCACGGGATATGGCGCGGCTAGACAAGATGTCAACGTGAGCGTGGAGGGTGGTACGCGGATTGAAATCAAAGGCGTGCCGCAGATTACGCGCATTCCGCTACTAGCTTATAACGAGGCTATGCGTCAATGCGCACTGCTTCATATTCGTGACACGCTTAAGCAGCGCGGCATCACCAAAGACACGCTGAATTGTTCAACCCACGATGTTACGCGGGCACTGTATCGCACGCCCTATGAGCCTATCCGCAAAGCGGTTGATCTGGGTCATCGTGTCAAATGCGTGACACTAAACGGATTCGCCGGCTTATTAAATCACCCCACGCAGGAACACACCATTTTTGCGAAGGAGTTTGCCGACCGCGTACGGGTGATCGCGTGCTTGACTAAATTGCCGAATATCGTTCATTCTGATACCGCCTCCGAACAGCTAACCGTGCGCGATTGGAAAGGTGTTCGCAAGCGCACACAAGCCGGCGATAACGACGCGCTCATTCTCGTCTGGGGAGATGATGCTGACACGACGACGGCATGTCAGGAAATTATCTTGCGGGCGACGGAGGCTACCATCGGCGTCCCCTCTGACACAAGACAGGCACACAAAGACGGCACGACAGGATTCGAACGGGTGCTGCCTGGGGCTGAGCGCATGTACCCCGATACCGACCTGCCACCCATGACGATCGATCCCGAAAGGCTCAAGCGCATTCGCAGCCAGCTAACTACACCCTCTTGGGAGAGACAAGAACGATATCGAAAGCTGAACATTCCCAAAGAATCTATCGAGCCATTGTCTGCATCGCCGCGAGCAAATTTGTTTGATAAACTAATTGATGATTTAAAAGTTGATCCCATTTTCGCAGCCGTTGTTTTGATGCAGAGATTTAAGCACTTTAGTAGAGAGGGCCTGCATCCCGAATTACTCACCGACGATCAGATTTATGTCGTGTTCGAGGCTCATACACAAAACAAGCTCACACGAAGAGGTGTGGCGAGAACATTTCGATGGCACTTATTAGCCACGAAACATAACCACGATGACGCCATCGACATTAAGGAAGTAGCTGCGGATTTATCAGCTAAGACGTATTCTCAAGATGAACAGGTATCTATTATTGCGCAAACACTAGAACAAACTCGAACTATAGAATTCCCTGACGACGGCGCCTTACACCGATTTGTCATTGGCATCGTCATGCGCGAAGTGGGAAGCGTGGTGAAGAGCAATAAAGTGCTTAGCCTTATTGAAAAAACACTGGGCAGCCATGGTCGCAAGGACAAACAAGAGGAGGTGGCCTAATGGTCGATGACCGTCTTAAAGGCTATCGCAACATCGCACGCGACGTGTTGAGTCGATTCAAAGTTGGTGTATGGAGCGATGTGGAAATCGAAGCGACTAATGGCCGATTCAGAGGTTTGATCTTACCGCGTTCCGAGACGGCTGACGATGCGCATGTCGTGATAAAACTCATCACGGGCTACAACATCGGCATCGCCGCGGCGTCCATCACCAACATCATCGAGCATGGCCGGCGCGAAGCAAAATATAAAATAGCCGAGCAAGAGTTTCCCACTGACCCTAAAAAACCAAACATCACACTCTTTGGCACAGGCGGCACGATTGCTAGTCGATTAGACTATCGCACGGGTGCGGTCATCCCAGCGTTTTCTCCCGGCGAACTTTATGGCTCTGTACCGGAGCTTGCGGACGCTTGTAATTTGCGAACTGAAAAACTTTACGGCGTCTTCAGCGAGAACATGGGGCCTGAGCAGTACATCAAACTCGCAGAAAAAATTGGCGAAGAAATCGCTAAGGGCGTGGACGGAATTGTCATTGGCCATGGTACGGACACCATGCACCACACGGCTGCGATTTTAACTTTTATGGTGCAAAATCCACCGATTCCTATCGTGATGGTAGGCTCGCAACGATCTTCTGACAGACCCTCGTCAGACGCCGCGCTGAATTTAATCAAGGCGGTCAAAGTCGCCGCTGAGGGTGACATTGCAGAAGTTCTTGTGTGCATGTTCGGGCCTACATCAGACCAATACGACCTGTTACACCGAGGCACACGGGTTCGCAAAATGCACTCCAGCTATCGCTCCGCTTTTCGCACCATCGGCGATGTCCCACTTGCTATGGTTGATCTAGATGGTATTAAGGAATTGCGAGACGATTATCACCGACGTCGTGATGATAGAGAAGTGACCATCAACACCGCCTTCGAAGAAAAGGTGACGATGGTTTATTACTACCCCAACATGAAGCCCGACATCATCGACGCCATCGTAGAAAAAGGTTATCGCGGCATCGTCATCGCCGGCACGGGACTAGGCCACATCAACAAGCCAATCTATGAAGCTGTAAAACGCGCCACCGACAAAGGCGTTCATGTATTTATGACCGTGCAAACGCTTTGGGGTTATGTGCAGATGTATGTGTATGAAACCGGCCGAGAGATTATGGAGCTTGGCGTAGTCCCCGCAGCTAACATGCTACCCGAAGTCGCTTACATGAAACTCTGTTGGACACTAGGCCAAACTGACGACCGCGACGAAGTGCGCCGCATCATGCTATCACCCATAAGCGACGAAATCACCGACCGCGAACCGTACAATGGCTATCTTATTTTTCAGGGTGCGATACCGGAGGTGCAGGAATTTTTGCGTACGATAAAACGGTAATTGTTTCTCAAAGCGCGATACTAACTAGACGATTTGCCACGTCCACGTCTAGCCGCATAATGATAGGGCGTTCGGCCAATAATTCAGCATTGAGATATTTATGACGTTGAAGACGGGTACAACACTCGGTACTTACGAAATCCTCTCGCCCCTTGGCGCGGGCGGCATGGGAGAGGTCTATCTTGCGACGGATTCCAAACTGGATCGAAAAGTCGCGATAAAGGTGCTGCCTGAGACGATGACGCGCGACCCAGAACGCGTGGCACGCTTCGAGCGTGAAGCCAAGCTCTTAGCTTCGCTCAACCATCCTAACATCGCAGCGATTCACGGGTTCGACGATTCTGACGGGACTCGGTTCCTTGTCATGGAATACGTCGAGGGCGAAACGCTCGGCGACCACCTGAAGAACGGCCCCGTGGCTGTCGAAAATGCCCTCGATATTGCCAAACAAATCGCCGAAGCGCTCGAAGCCGCTCATGAGCAAGGCGTCATCCACCGTGACCTAAAGCCCGCAAACGTGATGATCCGAGAGGACGGCACTATCAAAGTGCTGGACTTTGGACTCGCGAAAGCGATGGCCGAGGACTCATCTGCGACTACGGATGCGAACTCGCCTACCATAACCGCCCACTATACCCGTCCCGGTGTTGTACTTGGCACGGCGACGTACATGAGCCCAGAACAAGCTCGCGGACGATCTCTCGATAAACGCACCGATATTTGGTCCTTCGGCTGCGTGCTTTTTGAACTACTGACCGGCAATCGCCCGTTCGACGGACAGACTACTTCCGATGTTTTGGCTAAGATCTTGGAACGTGATCCAGACATGTCGCTGCTCCCGCCCAATACACCGCCGAAAATCATCGACCTTGTTCGCCGGTGCTTGGAAAAGGCTGCGGGACGCCGCCTGCGGGACATCGGCGATGCCGTGCTCGAACTGGATGAAGCTATCAGTACGCGGTCGTGGACAACTTCTGCGATCATGGCAGCGTCTGGACCGATGTATGCAGGATCAAAGCGACCGGCGATGATCACATGGGGCTTATTGATTGCGTTGGGTGCGACCATAGGGTGGCTCGGGACTTCGCTCGTCAATAAGGATGTGGCGCCATCAACCACCAACACTCAAGATCGCCGCGTAGCGCGGATGTCCATCACGATTCCGGAGTTCATTCAACCCGACAGTATCCGGATTTCACCTACGGGCGGACTATTCGCTGCGATCGGTGATGTTGACAAGCGTGGTTCAGTGGCAAAGTCTACGCAGGTTTTCACTCGATTGTTCGATGACAATGTTTTTCGCCCCGTTGGCGGAACATCAGGGGCGATCCGTTTCTGCTTTTCGCCCGACGGGAAATGGCTTGCGTTTATGACTCAAGCGGACAGGTTGGAAGATGGCTACGAACTGTCAAAAGTTGCCGTTGATGGATCATCGCCACCGCTTCACCTGGCGACAGTCGCTCTGAAGTGGCAGACTCAAACGGGCTCGTTTGCCGGTTTTTCCTGGAATCGTCAGAACGAAGTCTTAATGGTGGATGATGCCACGACTGCCCAAGCGATTTTGCACATTTCCGCGCAAACCGGCGACGCGAACATATTCGATTTAAGGGAGATCGACGACACAATCGCTTCCATGATCGCCTATTCCCATATTCCGGATCGCGACGTGACGCTGTACAGCGTCGGCAAGTACACGGGCGGCGTGTGGCAATTGAGTGTCAGGGCGATGGTCCCGGGAGAGAGTCAGCTACAAATGCTAACTGAGGATGGATCGTCTGGGACGGTGACCTCGACCGGGCACTTGTTGTACACGCGAGGACAACGGCTGCTGGCCACACGATTCGATACCGAGCGTCTCCAAACCATCGGCGGCCCCGTAGCGATGGTTGACGGCCTGCGCACAAGAGAGACTTGGGACAACGGAGCGTACGGTCTTAGCGATGATGGAACACTCATTTTTCTTCCAGGCGGACGCGTGGGCACGCAGCGCCACCTGACCATCGTTGATAGCGATGGCAAGCTCACGGACCTCGTCCATCCTGGGCGGGCCATGGAGGCGTCGGTAAATGCGTCGCGCAACGGCAAGCTCGCATCCGTGGTCATTGCCAACTCCGCTGGTCTTTACGAACTGTGGATCACTGAGTTTGATGTGCCGAGATTGAGGCGACTCGTAGCGGAGGATGATGGTGACTGTTGGGATGCGTTGTGGTCGAGTGACGGAGAATATCTCTACTATAAGTTCACGGGTGAAAGTGCACGAAATGGCATCTATCGAAGGCGGACCGACGGAAGCGGCGATGCAGAGAAGGTTATTCTAGCTCTTGGAGGACGTGGGTTCTTGAAACCACACGCTTTCTCTCCTGACGACAGCTTGCTCATCGTGGAACAATCGATTTCCGGAAGTAAATCGCTTCATGTTCTACGACTAAACGACGCGGACGCAAAGGTAGTCTCTCTTGAGCCGCTTCTGGGCGACTCCTATGACACCGACGGAGCCGACCTCTCGCATGACGGGAAATGGCTCGCCTATGGCTCCAATGAATCGGGCCGCAATGAGATATACATTCGATCATTCAGCGCAGACGGCTCACTCGGCAAAGCGATCCCTGCAACCACCCAAGGCGGCGGACGTCCTCGCTGGTCGCCAGATGGCAAGCTGATCTACTACTTGAAATCAGAAGAACTCATGGTCATGGATATTGACACGACCGAGGGAAGACCGACATCCACGCCACGCGTTGCCGTTGATCTCGAATCCAATTTGCTAATCGCCTATGATTTCTCAACGCTCCCGGGCGGCAGACTGCTAATGATTCACAAGGGACCAGAAGAAGCAAAGCCAACGCACGTCGAAGTGATATTAAACTGGTTTGAAGAACTCAAGGCTAAGGTGCCTGTCGGAGCGAAACAATGACCCTGGCCACAGGAACCAAGCTCGGCCCCTACGAAATCCTCTCACCCCTTGGTGCGGGGGGCATGGGTGAGGTCTATCTTGCCAATGATTCCAAGTTGGATCGAAAAGTCGCCATCAAGGTGCTACCTGAGACGATGACTCGTGACAAGGAGAGGGTTGCCCGATTCGAGCGTGAAGCCAAACTCCTGGCATCACTGAACCATCCCAACATCGCGGCGATTCATGGTTTTGACGATTCAGACGGAACGCATTTCCTTGTCATGGAACACGTCAAGGGCGAAACGCTGGGGAGCCACCTCAAGAACGGACCCGTGGCTGTCGAAGATGCGCTCGATATTGCCAAGCAGATTGCGGAAGCACTTGAAGCCGCACACGAGCAAGGCGTCATTCATCGAGACCTAAAGCCGGCCAACGTAATGATTCGAGAGGATGGAACCGTCAAGGTTCTTGACTTTGGTCTAGCCAAGGCAATGTCAGAGGAACCCTCCGGTGGTGCTGACGCGAACTCGCCAACGATCACCGCCAACTTCACTCGTCCAGGTGTTGTGCTTGGAACCGCCGCGTACATGAGTCCCGAACAAGCTCGTGGTCGAGCGCTTGATAAACGCACCGACATCTGGTCGTTCGGGCTCTTGTTGTTTGAATGCCTGACCGGGCATCGATTGTTCCAAGGCGAAACAGCCAACGATTCCATGGGTGCGATCATGCACAAAGACCCGGAGTGGTCTTTGCTTCCGCCCCATACCCCACCGACGATTCAGCTCCTTCTTCGTCGCTGCCTAACAAAAGACCGCAAACGACGCCTCCACGACATCGCCGACGCAAGAATAGAACTAGAAAACGCAATCGTCGATCCAACCAGCACGTCCCTCGGACTGGCGGCCGTGGCCTTGGACTTGCCGCAGGGGCGTATCCCATGGCGATGGGTCATCGGGGCAGCCCTAGTATTCGCAGCCATTGGCGCAGCATCGAATTGGCTCCTAACGCCCATCCCGGTCAAGCGCGTCGCTCGACTCACCATGTCGATTCCGCCGCAATACAAGTTGAGCAGATGGCCGTACCCAACATTCTCACCGGACGGTCAATACGCGGTGTTCAAAGCGAATACCATGCTCAGCGATGAGATCGGCATGATCGTACGTACCATTGATCAGCCTGAGTTCCGCTCTCTGACCGGAATAAGTTCCTTATCCGCACCGTTCTTCTCCCCAAATGGTGAGTGGTTGGCTTTCGTAAAAGACGACAAGCTGAAAAAGATCTCCATGCGCGGTGGCTCGCCGATTACGCTATGCGACGCGCCCACGATGCGCGGCGGCACTTGGACCGCGGAAGGAGCGATCATCTTCGCGCCCCAAAACAGCGGTGGACTCATGAGCATTCCCGCGTCCGGTGGAACACCAAAGCCCTTTACCGCAACCAGCGGGGCGAACCCTTTCGAGTCGCATCGCATACCGTTTGCCCTGCCCGAGGGTCGCGGCGTGTTGTTCACAAAGGCAAGGGACTTCGCCGCTATGGACGATGCGTATGTCATGGTCGTGTCTGGCGCAGGCGGCGTACCGACAGAGTTAATTAAGGCGGCCAGCAACGGACAATACGTCTCGCCAGGATACATCGTATTCTTGCGCGAGAACACGTTGATGGCCGCTCGCTTTGATCTGGATCGCCTCGAGCTAACCAGTGAAGCAATACCAGTCGTGGAAGGCATCGCCGGTAGCGCGGGCTGGCTTTCAGATTTCTCCATAGACAATCACGGAACGCTCATGTACATGGCAGACAACGCCCGTACAGACCGCCAAATGGTCATGATTGATCATTCCGGGAAAGAAGAACCTCTCGGCGCACAAACCGGAGAGTTTGACAACGCCGCACTCTCCCCAGATGGGCATCTTGTGGCAATCGAGATCGGAGATGGACCCGAAATTCGGATCGGGGTTCTGGAGCGCTCACGGGATCTAATGCGAATGCTACCGTCAACCGTTGGTGATTCCCACCCTGTATGGAGCCCAGACGGAAAGTGGATCGTCTTCGCCTCCCGCCGCCATGGCGGTGTGCCAAATCTCTACCGCATCAGCTCAGATTTTTCCGGCGAGGTTGAGCGACTTACTGAGAGCAAGCTCATGCAGTTGCCTACGAGCTTTGCCCTTGATGGTCTGAGCTTGTTGTTCATGGAAGTCGCTCCAACCACAGAGGGCGATGTCCATCAACTTCAATTCGACCAAAAGGGGGTGGTCGACGGCGAACCCGTAGCGGTTCTTGACGGGCCAAGTTGGCAGTGGGGTGCCCATTACTCTCCGGATGGAAAGTGGATCGGATACGTTTCCCTCGAATCAGGTCGCTCGGAGATCCTCGTTCATCCATCAGAAGGCTCGGGCTCGGCCGTCCAGATATCAACCGCAGGGGGCACACACTTACATTGGTCGCCCACAGAAAACATTATCTACTATGTCAGCGCCGACCCCAACGATCTCACGATGATGTCTGTCAAGTACACCGTCGACGAGAACGTCCTAGCGCCGTCGGCTCCCGAAGAACTCTTCTCGCTTCCCGACGCCAACCGCTACGATCACTACTTCGATCTGACAAAGGACGGAAAACATTTCCTATTCGTAAGCGACGTCGGAACAGCAGCAACAGCAGCCCGCCGCGAGCCAATCATCGTGCTGAACTGGACGACGGGACTGGAAGCGCTTGTGCCCCACAAATAAACGAGAGAACGCATGGCGATCAAAAATGGCACAAAACTCGGCCCCTACGAAATCATCTCGCCCCTTGGGGCGGGCGGCATGGGCGAGGTCTACCGAGCGAAGGACGCTCGCCTCGACCGCGAAGTCGCAATAAAAGGCATCCATCGACTTGTTCGGGATGGATTCGGGCCATTCGTGGATTTCAACATCGAGCACGCGTTGTCGGCAGGTCCGCGCCCTACTTTGGAAGGTATGATATGACGGACCAGACTCGGAAAAAGCATCTCGGCGACTTCGACATCATCCGCGAACTCGGTCGTGGCGGCATGGGCATCGTCTATGAAGCCCGCCAGCGGTCGTTGAATCGCAAGGTCGCGCTCAAGGTGCTATCCAGCGGATTGGGTATGACCTCCAAGGCCGTCATTCGGTTTCGCCGCGAAGCGGAAACGGCCGCCAAGCTCCACCACACCAACATCGTACCCGTCCACGCCACCGGGGAGGAGGACGGGACGCACTTCTACGCGATGGAGCTTGTCGATGGCCCTTCGCTCAACTTCGTGATCCGAAACATGCGCGATCAATTGCGCGGTGTTCAACCCGACAAGCATGCGGGCACTCCGCCGCAAGCGCCAATAGCGCAGCATGCGCCGGCTGGCGTTTCCGACTCAACCGTCGCCGTTTCGCCCAGGCGTGCGGCCCCAGCCGCTTCGCTGGAAGACACGGCCACGGCCCTGCCTGATTGGGTCGCGCAGACGATGACGATGGAGGTCGGTGGTGAGTCGAGCGGGAGCGGGACATCCGTCGGCGAGAGTTCATCGACCATCACTGCCGGGAACACGTTTTTCGACAACATCGCCCGCATGATTGCCGACGTGGCAGACGCTCTGGGCTACGCGCATAGCCAAGGCGTGATTCACCGCGACATGAAGCCGTCGAATCTGCTACTCTCGCCAGATGGTCGAGTCAGCATCAACGACTTCGGTTTGGCACGCATGTTGGAGCAACCAGGCATGACTACCACGGGTGAGTTCATGGGGTCGCCGCTATACATGTCGCCAGAACAGATTACGGCTGGTCGTGCGCCGCTCGATCACAGAACGGACATCTACTCGCTGGGTGCAACGCTGTACGAACTGCTAACGCTTCAACCGCCGTTTCTTGGCGAGCGTCGCGATCAGATCATCGGGCAGATCATGCATAAGGAGCCGCGATCGCCGCGCAGTGTCAACAAAAAGATCCCCGTCGATCTCGAAACCATCTGCCTCAAGGCCATGGAAAAGGATCCCGACCGGCGCTATCAAACCGGCGAAGACATGGCCGAGGATCTTCGGCGATTCGTGAATCGCTTTGCGATCTCGGCCAAACGGGCTGGGATCGTGGGTCGAGCGACAAAAATGGTTCGGCGTCATCGGGCTCTGAGTGCTACCGCATGTTTCGCATTCGTGGTCAGCGTGGCGGCAACGTTCTTCGCCTACAATGGATGGATCGAGAAACAAACGCACATTCGCGAGCAGGCCATGGACCGCGCACTGACCGCCGCGATGAGCGGCGACCTCGCGGTGGCCACCGAGCAGATTACGCAGGCAGAAACCCACGGCGCCACGACCGCTTGGGTTCTCATGCTTGCGGGGCAAGTCGATCTTTTCAAAGGCAAGACTGCAGATGCCGTGGAAAACCTCTTGGCGGCGGTGGAGCAAGACCCCGGCAGCGTCGCCGCGCAGTCCATGCTTGCCTACGCCTATCTATGGGACGGAGAGTACACCGAGTACACCAAGAGGGTCGCTGCTCTCGACACCTTGTCTCCAGTCACGACCGAGGACTATCTCTTCCAAGGGCGAGCGATTGGACTGTTCTCGCCGGAGCAGGGCATCGTATCCATGAACAAGGCCATCGAACAACGTCCGTCGTCCCACCTCGCACGAGTCATGCGAGCTTGGTTGCGAGTATTCCAGGCCTTAGACCAGGAGAATGAAGGTATCGTACTTCGGGCCCTGGAAGAACTCCGAGCTACGAGGACATACCTCGGCGACAATCTGTTCTTGAGTGGCACAACGCTGTATGCTCAACTCGCGGCGGTCACTCTTTTCCGCGCAGCGGGCAAGACGGAACTGGCGCAGGCTCACCTCTCTGCGGCAGCTTCGGAAGTGGAGCGCTTGGAGAAACATCCGCACTTTCTTATGGGTAACTTCTGGCAGCTTTATTACCACGTGTTCACAGCGGACCTCGACGGGGTCGAACGGGGCATGCGAGAGGCGGTGGACAAGGGCCACGCCGGCTTCCTCCTGGAACCTTACTCAATGGCCATGTTCGATGCCGGTCGAGTCGAAGACGCGCTGAAGGAGCTCGATCGGATTCCTGATCAAAGCGGCGTGTCCATTAACGTAGAACGGGCGTTGCTGCTCCTGGAGACTCCCTCGGGTCGAGTCCGAGCCGAGACGATTTGCCGAGATCTTATGGAGCGAGACCTGCAGAACGACATGATGTCGACTCCTCCCAAGTTTCTCTTTCTGCTGGGGAAACCGGACGCAGCGCGTGAGACGGCAAGGAACTACCTCGCCAGTATCCAGGTTTCCAAGTACTGGGAGTTTCCTCGCGACGTGCTTAGATACCTGGGTGGTCTCATCCACGAGAACGAGCTCCTCGAGGCGGCGGGCGACTCAGCGCGCGATCGAGGACTCGCTCACCACTTCATCGGAATCCGAAGACTAGCCGCGGGAGACCGATCGGGAGCCCGCGAGCACTTCGAGAAGAGCGCCGCCACCACCGTTTTCCACTGGGGTTCAGTGCATCGAAGCAAGGTCTGGGCCGCTCGAATGAAGCGGGATCCGGAGTGGCCGAACTGGCTGCCGGTACGCGACGACGACGGAGCGACGAACAAGCCTGAACCCGATACTACCAACGGGAGCGGCGAATAATGAGCTTGGAAGCAGGCACGAAACTTGGTCCTTATGAAATCCTCTCTCCCCTCGGGGCAGGCGGCATGGGAGAGGTCTACCTTGCTACGGATTCTAAGTTGGACCGAAAAGTCGCCATCAAGGTCTTGCCAGCCGACGTTGCGTCGAGTCCAGAGCGATTGCAACGCTTCGAGCGAGAAGCCAAGACGGTGGCAGCGCTTAACCATCCCAACATCGTTACGATTTTTGGCATCGAAGAATCGGGCGACCATCGCTTTATCGCCATGGAGCTCGTCGAAGGCGAAACGCTTGACCGCATGATTGCCCCGTCCGGTATGCCGCTCGCGAAGATTTTCGACATCGCCATCCCGCTTTCGGATGCGTTGGCGGCGGCTCATGACAAGGGCATCGTTCACCGCGACCTCAAGCCCGCAAACGTCATGGTGACGAAAGAGGGTCGCGTCAAAGTTTTGGACTTTGGTCTGGCGAAGCTGACGGCTACCGGTCAAGGCGGTTCCTCGCCGGACGACGTGACAATGTCCGCTCCGCTGACAGGTCGAGGCGTGGTCATGGGCACGGTGCCGTATATGTCGCCCGAGCAGCTTAACGGGGAAGACTTAGACCACCGATCCGATCTCTTCTCGCTTGGCATCATGCTATACGAAATGGCGACCGGGCAGCGTCCGTTCAAAGGGAAAACCTCGGCTATCATAACGTCTTCAATTCTTCGTGACACGCCGCGTCCGGTGCAAGAACTCAACGGCGTGCTGCCGCGGCACCTTGGCCGAATCATTGAACGTTGTCTCGCAAAGGATCCGGAGCAGCGTATGCAATCGGCCAAGGACATTCGCAACGATTTGCGAGCGCTGTTGAAGGAAGTCGATTCCGGAAGCGAACTTTCGGAATCTCAACCCGTATCGATACAAACTGCCGTTGCGCCGCCTCCGTCTTCGACATCGTCCACCTCGGTTTCAGGTTCTTCGATGTCCGCGCCAACGAGGCGCGGTGAGTTTTGGATCGGGGTTGGTGTATTGGCAGTTGTCATCACTCTTGCAGCGTGGTGGCTTGGTCGTGACGGTAGTATTGCGAATAAAGTAGCCGTCGTGGAAGAGACGTCACAAGACTCCGTCATGGCAAGGAGTGGATCAACGGCCACACTATCAACGGAAGATTCTTCACGACCTTCCGAGCAACCTGCAAAAGCATCCATCACGCTGGCTGTGTTGCCATTCAAGAACCTTGGATCGCCGGATGATGAGTATTTCTCTGACGGAATCAGCGATGAAATTCGAGGGCGGTTGGCGAAAGTTCGAAAGCTCGGTGTGATTTCCCGCTCCAGCGCGTTTCAATACAAGAACACGGACAAGACGAATAGGCAGATCGGTTCTGAATTGGGGGTGGATTATCTCATCGATGGCACAATTCGCTGGGATAAACGCGGCGGAGGTGCAGGCCGGGTCCGCATTACGCCGGAACTGATCCGTATTTCTGACGACATTTCGATCTGGTCTCAGCCCTACGACCGCCAGCTAGAAGATATTTTTGAGGTTCAATCCGACATTGCAGCGCAGGTGCTGAAACAGCTTCAGATCACGTTGCTGGAGCCGGAACGCCGGGTGATCGAAGTAAAACCGACCGAAAACTCCGACGCCTATCACGCCTACCTGCGCGGACTCGTTTACATGGCGCAGCCCGATTATTCGGAGGAGCTGTATCGACTGGCGATCCAGATGTTCGAGCGTGCGGTTTCACTTGATCCCAGTTTCGCCCTCGCGTATGTGCATCTCTCTGTGTCTCATTCAGCCATGCACCATCATGGGTATGACCCTACAGAAGATCGCGCCGCCAAAGCCAAATCGGCAGTGGACCGGGCGTTCGAGCTTCAACCGGGTCTCCCTGAAGCATTTGTCGCGCTCGGTTGGTATCACTATTGGTGCCATCGGGATTACACGCGGGCGCTGGAAGCGTTTCATGTCGCCCAAAAGGATCTTCCGAACGACAGCCGAATAGTCGAGGGTATTGGCTACATCCGGCGGCGGCAGGGCAAGCTTGAAGAGGCAACACGTTATCTCAAACGTGCCTTGAACTAAAGCCACTCAGCGCCGTTTCGGCCAACGACATCGCCGATACCTATGTCCTGCTGAGGAGATATTCGGAGGCAGAGCGCTGGTATAACGACTCAATTTCCTTGGCTCCGGATCAGCTAAGGGCTTTTGTGGGTATGGCGAATTTGCATAGGGTTTGGCAGGGCGATACAGATAGGTCCCGTGCCACGCTTGAGGAGATGCCCGGGGAAAAAAACCGAAATCCGATCTTTACTTGCTTTACTTGGTTCCAGCAGGAGTTTTTGGAAAGAGAATACCAACCCGCTTTGGACCGTCTCGCGACCACTCCTAGTGAATATCTTGTCGATCAGTTTTGGCTCATCCCCACGGCTCGGTTAGCTGGCCTCGCCCATGGACTGATGGGTGAATCGGAGCGATCCCGTCAAGCTTACGACACCGCCCGTATCCTCCTGGAAGAGGAAGCCAAGAAACGTCCAGACGATCATCGCATCCGCAGCTCGCTTGGGATCGTCTATGCTGGACTTGGCCGAAAGGAGGACGCCATCCGCGAAGGGAAACTCGGCGTAAAGCTGTATCCCGTGTCCAAGGACGCTTTCATCGGTCCCTTTCGTGAAGAGGACCTAGCGTTCATCTATACTTTGGTTGGCGACTACGACTTAGCCCTAGACAAACTCGAATACCTGCTCTCTATTCCTAGCCTAACGATGTCGGTTCCGATGCTCCGTCTTGATCCGCGCTGGGATGCTCTTCGCGATCACCCGCGCTACAAGAGCTTGATGCGTAAACATGGGTTTAAGCCAGAGTCAACGTCTCCATCGACCGCCAAACCGCTTTCAAACAAGACGACTCTCGCCATACTGCCGTTCCAAAACATCAGCAGCGATCCGGATACCGACTACCTCAGCAACGAAATCCCGGCCAGTATCATCGACAAGATGTCCGGGCTGTCAGGGTTGAGCGTGATCTCGCGAAGTGGTGCATTTCGCTTTGATGCGACCAAAGAGGATGCAAGTAGCTTCGGGAAGAGTCTCAGCGCATCGGTTGTACTGACCGGGCAGTTAAACGCACGCGGAAACAGTTTGACCATCCGTGCAGAATTGGTGGACGTAGCCACGAACCAGCAACTCTGGAGCCATCGGTACGACCGTGAATTGACGGACATCATGGCCGTTGAAGCGAACATCACACAGAACATCTCGGAAGCGCTACGACTCCAGCTTACCCGAGAGGAAAAAACAAAACTTGCCAAGGGCGACACGGAAGATCCGGAGGCGTATCGTGCTTACATCGAGGCTCGGTTCTGGTGGAATCGGCGGTCAGAGGCCGGGTTTGACAGGGCCATCAGACTGTTCGACCGCGCCATTTCGCTTGATCCCCAGTACGCACGAGCCTACGCAGGCAAAGCGGATTGTTACCTAATGCTTGCCCTTTATTACCGCCCGTCAGAGAAACTGATACCGCTGGCGAAGCAGGCGATCAAGATGGCGCTTCATCTCGACGATTCAATGGCGGAAGCATACGCATCACTCGGTTTCTTGACCGCCATGGCTGAGCATGAATGGCGCAAGGCCGAAGAAGCTATTCAACGCGGCATTTCCCTAAACCCTCGTTATGCCACGCTCCATCACTGGCTCGGCGTGATTCTCTTGGTACAGAGCAGGTTTGACGAATCACTCTCCGCGCTGAAACGGGCGAACGAGATCGATCCGAATTCTCTGATCATTCGAGCGGGCCTAGCCAGGGCCTTTTTTCGCGATGGCGATGTTCGCGAAGCGCTTACCCACAACGAGGCTACGCGGGAGATGGCTCCAGATTTCTTTCCTGCAAGAATGGATTTCGCGATAATGCTCATGAAGAGTAGCCAACCTGAGCGTGCGATCCCCGTTGTCAAGGCGCTGTACGCGTCAGAAGGACGCATTCCCATGATGGCCGATTTTCTGGGAGTTGCCTATGCACAAGCCGGGCAGATCACGGAGGCTCGGGACGAACTGAGGACTCTCACGCAGCTAGCGAAGAACTACTATGTTCCAGCCTATGCCTTAGCTTCCATCCACGCGAGCTTGGGAAATGCGGACGAAGCGTTTCGTTGGCTGGATAAGTCGTACAAGAACCGCGAATTTGGGTTATCGTTCTTGAACTTGAATCAAGCGTTTGACGTGTTGCATGGCGACCCGCGTTACGATGACCTGCTTCGACGCATGGGGCTTGAACCTGCTGTCAATTCGGTTTCGACAGCGAGTGAGCAGAAGACGAAGACCATGCTCGCCGTTCTACCGTTCGCCAATCTCAGCGGCGATCCCGAGCAGGAATACTTCAGCGACGGCATGACCGAGGAAATGATTACTCGCCTCGGTCGGCTGCGTCCCGAACTGCTTGGCGTCATCGCCCGGACGTCGGCGATGCGATACAAGAAAACTGACAAGACAATCGAACAGATCGGTCGAGAACTCGGTGTAGCGTATGTGATCGAAGGTGGCGTTCGCCGCGCGGGTAATAGCGTTCGCATAAGTGCCCAACTCATTCAGGTCAGCGATCAAACACAGCTTTGGGGTGATAGCTATACTCGGGATCTGTCCGACGTGTTCGCAGTTCAGGAAGAAGTCGCCGAAGCTGTGGCTAAGGCGCTGGCGGTGGAGCTGCTGCCTCAAGCGGCAAGCGGTCCAGCGAAACCGCCAACGGAGAGTTCCGCCGCCTACGATGCGTATCTACTCGGTCGGAGTTACTGGGCCAAGCGTACGCCGGAGTCACTGCACTCCGCGATTGACCATTTCAAGCGTGCGATCAAACTCGACCCGAACTATGCACTTGCCTACTCAGGTCTAGCTGACACGTGGGGCGTACTGCCCTGGTATGTCCCTGGTCCGTACAGCGAAATGAATGCGGAGGCGAAGAAGGCCGCCGAGCGGGCCTTCGCGTTGGACGATTCACTGGCAGAAACCCACGCTTCGATGGCGGAGCTCCTGAAACGTCAGGGTCACTGGGAACCGGCATTTGAACACTATCGCAAGGCCCTCGGAATTGATCCGAACAACGCTACTGCACACCAGTGGTACGGCCAAGTCTTGGGGTTCCGGGGGCGTTTTGATGAGGGAGCCTTGGAGCTTGAGCGCTCGATCACGCTCGATCCTCTTTCTGCCGTCATGCGTCTCAGCTTTGGCGCATGCCTGCGTCTCGCTCGACGATGGGACTTAGCCATTGAACAATTGAACAAAGCGCTGGAGCTGCAACCTAATCTGGGCGGCGTGGGGGCCGAGCTAACTCTGGCATACCTCGGCAAGCATGACCACGCCGCAGCGGCAACCTCCTTTGTAAACTTCCTGACAGCGATACGACAGCCGCCCCATCGAATCGAGCGTTTCCGTAAGACAAACGAGACAATGGGAATCAAGGGCGCACTCATTGAGTGGCTGAACTCATTTCACGATGAAGATTCACTTCCGTATGGCGCAGCGGCCCACGCAGAATTGTTGGCATGGTGCGGGGAGACGGATCGCGCATTCGAGTGGCTTGAGCGTGCTGTGCGGCAGCAAGACCCATACCTTCTAATGCTCGAAACTAGTTACGTGTACGACAATCTGCGAGACGATCCGCGCTACGCGGATATGCTGAAACGTATCGCCGCGAAAAACAGAACCAAGGAAGTGCAGCCGCAGCCATGACACTATCATCCGGAACGAAATTAGGCCTCTACGAAATCCTCTCACCCCTTGGTGCGGGCGGCATGGGTGAAGTCTATCTCGCCAACGATTCCAAGCTGGATCGGCAGGTGGCGATTAAGGTGTTGCCAGAGTTGATGACTCGTGACAAGGAGAGGGTCGCTCGATTCGAGCGTGAGGCCAAGCTCCTCGCATCTCTGAACCATCCCAACATCGCAGCCATTCACGGCTTCGACGATGCTAACGGGATTCACTTCCTTATTATGGAATACATCGAAGGGCAGACATTGGCCCAACGACTAAAGGTCGGAACATTCGCCGTCGAGGAAGCCCTTGATGTCGCCAAGCAAATGGCTGAGGCACTTGAAGCGGCCCATGAAAAAGGCATCATTCATCGCGATCTCAAACCAGCCAACGTGATAATCCGCGAGGACGGCACTGTCAAAGTTCTCGACTTTGGCCTGGCAAAAGCTATGTCTGAGGAATCTTCCAGCGCCATAGATGCTAACTCGCCAACAATCACTGCGAACTTCACCCGTCCTGGCGTTGTCCTCGGTACCGCAGCCTATATGAGTCCGGAACAGGCTCGTGGGCGTCAGCTCGACAAGCGCACCGACATCTGGTCGCTTGGAATCATTTTGTTTGAATGTTTAACGGGTCAGCTGCTCTTCCAAGGCGAAACGGCTAACGACTCCATGGGCGCCATCATGCACAAAGACCCGGAGTGGTCGTTGTTGCCTCCAAACACTCCGCCAACGATCCAGCTTCTACTTCGTCGATGTCTTGCCAAAGACCGTAAGCGACGCCTCCATGACATCGCCGACGCTCGGATTGAAATTGAAAACGCGCTAGTTGATCCAACGAGTACGTCGTTGGGTTTGGCGCAGGCTGCGCTCGATGTCAGGCATAGGTGGTTGCCGTCGTGGCGGGTCAACGTGGTGATCGCGATGATCGTCGTACTCGCCGCAGTCGGTGGATGGCTCGCCAAACCGCCATCCAAGGATTCGGCTCCGGTTGTCCGTCTCTCGGTGGAGATTCCCGAAGGTCAGGTGCTCACCAACAACGCCGGTATACCCATCGCCGCTATTTCACCCGATGCATCGATAATGGCTTACACGGCCACCACCAATACCGGAAATCAGTTGTATCTGCGACACATGCATCAGCAAGATGCTGTGGCCCTTGCCAATACGAACAACACGGACTCGCCAACTTTTTCGCCCGATGGTCGCTGGATCGCCTTCGCCCAGCAGGGAAAACTTAAGAAAATATCGGTCTCGGGCGGCCCTGCCCAGACGATCTGCGATGCCCCGCAACTCCGCGGTGTTCACTGGGGTGTCAACGACACTATCGCGTTTGCCCCGACTCGCCGATCCGGCATCTGGATAGTTTCAGCCGAAGGTGGAAAGCCAGAAAAAGTCACCGACTTGGGGCCTAACCCAGGTCCCAGGTCACACCGCTGGCCACAACTCTTGCCGGACGGGCGGACGATACTGTTCACCGATACGGACAACGAAGACGACTTCACGGCCGCAAGAATCCAAGCCGTGTCACTGGACACGCGACAGCGCAAGACACTGATCGAGGGTGCGATGTTCGCGCGTTACGTCCCCACCGGACACCTGGTCTTCGTGCGAGGTGATGTGCTCATGGCCATCGCGTTTGATCCGGTGAACGTCGAGATCATCGGTCCGGAGATTCCGGTGCTGGAGAACCTGGCATCGAACACGTCCATGGGCACCGGGCAATACTCATTTTCGGACAACGGCGTGCTTGTTTACCTATTGGACAACCAGGGTTCCCGTCTTACTGATTTGGTCTGGGTAGATCGTATGGGCAAGATCACGCCCGTGTCGCAGCATTCCCGAGAGGCGCTCTCCCAATCCCTGTCGCCGGATGGCTCACAGATTGCGTGGGTCTTGCGCAGCGGTACCAGGTTCCCACCGGACATTTGGTTGTTGGAAATCAAGCGTGACATGTTGACTAGGCTAACCTTCGACGATGGCGTGGAAATGTTTCCGGTCTGGTCGCCCGACGGCTCGTGGATCTATTTTAATTCTGATCGCGTTCATGGCGTTGCGGAGATTTACCGCAGGAGGGCCGACGGGAGCGGCGACGCCGAGCGTTTAACAAACGCAGAAAACACTCAAGTCCCGTGGTCGTTCTCTCCGGATGGAAACACGCTCGTGATTAATGAGTCTCTTCAGTCCGGCCCCGAGATCATGTTGCTCCACATGGATAAGGAGCGGACGATGGAGCCGTTTCTGACGACTCCGTTCGGCGAGCGGCGCCCTTCTGTTTCGCCGGACGGAACGCTCATCGCATATTACTCCAATGAGACGGGAATCGACGAGGTGTACGTCCGGCGCTTTCCCTCGGGTACTGGTAGAATCAAAATTTCTCCCGGTTTGGGGGGCGTCCCAAAGTGGTCAACGGACGGCACTGAACTCTTCTACACGAATTTCAGCGGCGCGTATTACTCGGTAGCCATCGAGGTGAAAGACGATGTGCTGATTCCAGGCACGCCCAAGCTCATGTTCAAGCTACCCGACGACGAGTATTCAAAATTCTTCGACGTGTCGCCGGACGGCCAACGCTTCCTTTTTGCGAGATCATCAGATATTGTCGGAGACGAACGAAGCCACCCGATCGTTGTGGTGAACTGGTTCAAAGAGCTAAGAGAAAAAATGGAAACGGTAAAGGATCGTTGATGCTGACAGAAGGAACGAAACTAGGCCTCTACGAAATCCTCTCACCCCTTGGTGCGGGCGGGATGGGTGAAGTCTATCTTGCCACGGATTCCAAGTTGGATAGAAAAGTCGCCATCAAAGTTCTTCCCGAAACTATGACGCGAGACAAGGAGCGGGTTGCCCGATTCGAGCGTGAAGCCAAGCTCCTCGCTTCACTCAATCATCCCAACATTGCGGCGATTTTCGGGTTCGACGATGCTAACGGGACTCACTTCCTTATCATGGAATACGTCGAAGGGCAGACATTGGCCCAACGACTAAAGGTCGGAACATTCGCCGTCGAGGAAGCCCTTGATGTCGCCAAGCAAATGGCTGAGGCACTTGAAGCGGCCCATGAACAGGGCATCATTCATCGAGATCTCAAACCAGCCAACGTGATAATCCGCGAGGACGGCACTATCAAAGTACTCGACTTTGGCCTAGCTAAAGCTATGTCGGAGGAAACTTCAAGTGCCGCAGATGCCAACTCTCCAACAATCACCGCAAACTATACCCGCACCGGCGTTGTACTCGGTACGGCTGCCTATATGAGTCCGGAACAAGCACGTGGTCGAGCGCTCGACAAACGAACCGACATCTGGTCGTTCGGCATTATGCTATTCGAATGCCTGACCGGACATCATTTATTCCAGGGCGAGACCGCCAATGACTCGATGGGCGCGATCATGCACAAAGACCCAGAGTGGTCATTGCTGCCGCCCGGAACCCCCCCAACAATCCAACTACTTCTTCGTCGCTGCTTGACCAAGGATCGGAAACGTCGCCTCCAAGCAATCGGCGACGCACGCGTTGAGTTAGAGGCCGCGATTATCGACCCGTCAAGCACTTCGCTGGGGTTGGCGCAGATGACTGTGGAGGGGAACAGCAGTCGCAGATATAGATGGTCCATTGCGGTAGTCTTAGCCATATTGATTACGGCTGCGACGATGTATATGGTAATGAGAGGGATGTCGGGGCCACCGCCAAAGCCGGTCAGATTAGTGCTTCCATCTAAAACGTCACAATACGAGGCGGCCTACAGAGCTGTCATTTCTCCCGATGGGGAAAAACTCGTCTTCACTGCGACCGACAGCGCGGACAATGTTAGGCGGTTGTGGACACGTCCGCTTGATGATTTTGAGAGTACCCCGCTTGATGGAACGAGCGGGGCAAACAGATACTTCTGGTCCGATGACAGCCAATCCATCGGTTTTAACACAGACGGGAAGATGTGGTCCATAGGTGCAAATGGCGGCAGCAAGAATCTCCTTGCATCTACGGCATTCGTATACGGTGCGAGCTGGCACGGTGACGTTATTCTTTCTTCCAAGGGGGAAGAAGGAGGACTGTTCCGCATCCCGGCATCTGGAGGCACGCCTGTTGCGGTAACGAGTTTGGACTCCAGTCAGTTCGAAGTCTTCCACGCTTACCCGCACTTTCTCCCCGACGGGAATCATTTCCTGTATCTTGCCGTCACATTCAACCCTGCTCAGGAGGCTCGATCGCGCAGCCTGTATGTCGGATCGCTAGAATCCGATGAAAGGACTCTCGTTGGCGATCTGACATCCGGAGCGTGGTACATCAACGATGGATACCTCGTTTATGTGGATGATGGGACTATCAAAGCAGTCCCGTTTGACCAGCAGACTCTCAAAATTACAGGACAGTCCGCGATCGTCGCGGATGGAGTGTCATATTTCAAACCAACCGGCACTGCCGAATTGAGTGTGTCACGCGACGGCTCGATCGTATTTAAGCAAGCGGATGCCGATGATCAATTAGTTTGGTTTGACGACAAGGGAACCAGGCACTCTAGCGTTGCAAACCGCAGCGGCAAGCGTGAATTTCGCATTTCTCCTACCGGATCGTTGGTAGCCGTTGGCATGAGGGATCCACGCACTGGCATGTCCGACATCTGGATCAACGGCTTACAGAGAAATACTGCGACGCGATTGACATTCGACGCCCGATGGGAAGGGTCTCCGGTATGGTCACCGGATGGATCAACAATCTACTTCGCATGGGATCGTTCGGGCCCGCCGGATATTTTCTCGTTGCCCGCACAGGGCGGCCCCACTCCCAAGGAGATCTATAAGGCGCCCGGTGCTTGGTTTCCAACTGACGTTTCCTCCGATGGTCGATTCTTGCTCATCGATGGTTCGGGTGGTACTGGATCGCGTAAAGAGATTTGGGTAGTCCCTTTGAATGCTGAGGGTGATCCGTACGCCTTCGGCGCATCGCGTGCAAGCAAAGATGACGGTCGGTTCTCGCTCGATGGGAAGTGGATTGCCTATACGAGTGATGCGTCCGGTGACTGGCAAATCTATGTGGAGGAGTTCCCCGGCCCAGGTAAGAGAATACAGGTTTCTCTGAGCGGCGGCTCCAAGCCCGTTTGGGCACCAGATGGAAATTCACTCTTCTTTCAGAAGTGGGGGACAGCAGGACGATCAAATGAGATCATGGTTGTTGACCTGGCGACTCCGAAAGACTTTGACAACCCTAACCCACGACTGCTGTTTAACACAAAGGATAGCTTCTCGGGATTCGATATCGCACCGGACGGAAAACGGTTCTTGCTGAAACTTGTACCTGAAGATACACCACCCAGTCACGTGATCTTGAATTGGGACGCCGGATCCAAGGAACAAAAATGACCCTCATCACAGGAACCAAACTAGGCCCTTACGAAATCCTCTCACCCCTTGGTGCGGGTGGCATGGGCGAGGTCTATCGTGCCAATGACTTCCTCGACAATGCAATTAAATCGATAGGATGTTATCTAGACCAATTCAATGTTCAAAAATTAGTTCTCTACCTGCTGTTTCAGAAACTCCGCATAAGGCTTTTTCATCCGGTCTGAAAAGAATAAAACCTCGTGCGGTTTATTTCTAACAGCTACGCCATCATCTAAGAAAAATGTCATAATTTCAATTCGATGTGTTGGCTCACCATAGAGTTTGCTAAACTTTTCTATAAATTTCTTCTCCTCATATTTTCTGGTGAGAATCCACACCATATCTAACTTTCCGTCCGCAAACACTAATTCTATGTTTCTCTTTTTTCCGGCGTACATAAACCCGGAGCAATCGATTTGTGTTTGAGTTTTCTTAGCCGTAGGCAAGTCAACCGGCTCGATTTTTCTCACCTTCAACTTCTTACAGAGCGGTTGGATTTTTTCGATTACCATTTCTTGGGTCTCGCTAAATACGACAGCCTTCGGTAATTCCACAGAAGGTGATTTTGGATCACCCGACATTGAAAAAAGAATGAGTGGAATGGATAGTAGTTGGTACATACGATTGCCTTATATAGTCGCCCTTTAGTTCTAAAACCTTACATTCTATTTTTACATGAAAATATTTTCTGAGCCAGGCAGGTCGGGGCATCGGCTCAGTCTAAGAAACTTTGCAAATGCAATATTGCAGCATTAGTCGCCTACGATCGACTTTCCTATGTCCAACAAGAAGGACATTGGCCACTCAACCACTCGACATATACAACTCGTAACTCCGCGCAAGCTAAAGCATGCGGCTCGCCATTATAGAATCGATCTTCAATCTTCATCACTAACATCAATTTCCACCTTAACGACTTCAGCATTAGCCACGGTTGCGGGATCAACTTTCACCACATTTTTGCCTGACAGGTCAACGATGTACACCTCGCCGTCCAGCACAACTGCTTGACGCTGCTGTGAGCTAAGACTTTTAGTGGATACTACGGCTAGACATCCAGTGTTAATGACAGTTAAGGCAATCGCAGCACCAAGAGTTACTATTCTACGCATCGTTTACTCCTTCATCGCAAGTGGGCCTTCTTTTTTTATCTCAAAGCCCGGCTTATCATCGATATAGCCAACGTGGCTATTTACTATCGAGGTGTTTATATAGACAGAGGGCAGGTAAAATGGTTAGCTGAAAAAGTTGTGAGAATTGTCGGTTTGTGTTTGATACTATGCATCCCGCTTGGGGATGTCGGCGCGTAGAGAGCCGCACAACGTTTGTGACGCCGCGCGGGTTGAAACCCGCGGCTCATCAGAATTATGCAGAACTTCGCTTTACCGCTCGTTCATTGACACATATGGCTGGTCGTGCTGTCCGGTGTAAATTTGAGTTGGCCTGAATATGCGATTGCCTTCAAGTTGCTCTAACAAGTGACCTAGCCAACCGGCGACGCGGGCGATAGCGAAAATCGGCGTGAAGCAATCACGCGGGATGCCAAGCTCTGAATAGACGATGCCGGAGAAGAAATCGACGTTTGGCCAAATGCCCTTTGCAGCGTAATGTTCTGTGACAACTTTTTCGGCTTCGACGGCGATTTGGTAAATGGGATTCCCACTTTTCTTCGCTAAGGTCTCAGCGTGCTTTTTGAGAATCTTAGCCCGCGGGTCGATGGTCTTATAAACGCGATGTCCGAAGCCAGGAATCTTTTTCTTATTCTTAATCATGTCCTCAATGTAAGGCCGAGCGTTTTCAGGCGTGCCAATCGCTTCGAAAAGTCTCATGGCGTCTTCGTTCGCCCCGCCATGCAAAGGCCCGGACAATGCGCCGAGTGCCGAACTCACCACGCAATAGGGGTCAGCTAGGGTCGAGCCAACAACTCGGCCCGCGAACGTCGAAGCGTTCATGGTGTGGTCGGCATGGAGGATGAGACATACATCAAGAACACGCGCAGCCTCAGGGTCAGGCTCTTTATCCGTCATCATATAAAGGAAATTCGCAGCTAAGCCTAAGTGCTTGAGAGGCAATGGCCATTCTTCGCCGTGACGAAGTCGTTGAAACGCGGCGACCAGACACGGCGTCTTAGCTAAGATGCGCGTACAGGCTAGGCGACGCTGTGCTTCGGTGAGATTACTTCGTGGCTGATAAAACATACCAATCGCTGCGACGCCCGCCTGTAGGGCGTCCATCGGATGCCCCGTCTCTGGAAGATGCTTCATCAAGTCAACAATTTGATATTTGAGCCTGAACACCCGCTGGAATTCTTCATTGAACTCCTCGAATTCGCCTTGCGAGGGCAAATGCCCATACATGAGCAAAAACGCGGTCTCTTCAAAAGTGCTATTTTCGGCGAGGTCTTCCACGCTGATGCCGCGGTATTCCAGCCGGCCTTTCTGACCATCGACAAAGCTAACCTTAGACTCTGCAATGGGGATGCCTTCAAGACCGGGGATGAGTTCATGGGCCATGGTAATTTAACCTCGCTATCTCAAATATCGTCCTATTCGGTATCGTCGGCAAAAAGATTGCTCAACGCCCGCCACACGGCGCAGATTACAGCATAAATCGTGCCAATGACGGCGTCTAGTAGTGCAGATGCAATAAAATCTGGAAGAAACTACGCATCCGGGCTACGGGTGACGGATGGGGAGGAAGCCGCAGCAGGTATGGCGCTTGAAAATGCGACGTCAGCCCGGCTTGGTTCGCCCATCCAACTTTTCAAATCTAGGAACAAAGTGTACATAGCCGGGACAACTATCAGGGTGAATAGCGTGGAAACCAGCAGCCCCCCCAACACCACGCTGCCCAAACCTCGATAAAGCTCACTGCCCGCGCCCGGCATGATGACAAGTGGAGCCATGCCGAAAATCGAGGTCATCGCACTCATGAAAATCGGGCGGGTGCGGGTTTGCACAGATAATGCGATGGCCTCTCGCGGCTCAATGCCGTCGCGGCGCTCGTAAGTGAGCGCCTGGTGGACGATGAGGATGGCGTTGTTTACGACGATGCCGATCAAAATCACAAATCCGAGCATGGTCAAAACGTCTAGCTGCTGGATGGGGGCGCTAACATCATTCAAGCTAACCCGGTGGACAATGTACAAAGCGGCGAAGCCACCTACTGCGGCTAGGGGTACTGAAAACATAATGACGAAGGGATAAGCGAACGACTCGAACAAAGCAGCCATCAATAGGTAAGTGAGAAATAACGCGAGGAGGGCACGCGATGTCATCATCGTGACAGCTAGTTGAGGATTAATAGCCAGGAAGCCGACGACCAAAGCGACACCTAGCCACATGGCAAAGACCGTCGCCTGTCTACGTCCTGCAAAAATTCTGACGGACAAAATACTTGCGATAGCTGCGATAAGAATTGCGCCAATGGACTTCGTGATTGAAAACCCTGCAAGCCTAGGCTGCTGTACCACGCCTTCAAAATCACCGAGCAGCGCCTTTTTCGTTTGGGTTAATTTACTGGCTGTGCCGGCTAGGCTGATGAACACATGACTGGGGATTGCGCCGCTTTGTCGAAGTGGTGCAATGATTTCGTTTTCAATTTCTTCCATCGTCGTCTGCAACGGCACGCCGGTCTTTGGCCTAACCCCTAATGAAACCGATTTCATCTCCTCAATGTGGTTGATTTGTTGCGGGGCAGTTGTGCGTTTGAAAGCTACCGCAGAGGCAATCGGAACCACATGGCCCGAGGGTGTCGCAATCGGAACCTGACCAATTTGTTCCATCGTCGCGGACTCAGTCCCGGCCACCTTAATAACCAAGTCGATTTTATCGCCTCGATCGTTATATTCACCCACGAACGCACCGTCGATGCACGCTTCAACAATAAAGCCAACATCGCGCACATCCAGGCCAAGGTCTGCGGCTTTGGTTCTGTCGGGAATGAGCTGAATTTCGGGCTTGCCCAAGCTAAAGTTAGCAGGCGATGGTCGTGCGTGACCGTAACCCTTGTTCCTGATTTCGTGTTGCAAAGCCTGAGCGGCTAGAATCACAGCCTGGCGGTCATCACTTCTTATTTCAATGTCGACGCCACTACCTCCAGTTAGTCCGCCGCCAAATAGTGAGGTCTGGTTAAACATGGTGAATACGCCGGGAATACGAGAACCAGCGTTATTCATCACGGCTACTAGCGGTTTAACATTGGTAGGCTCTTTCGACGTACACCCCATGAACGCCCCGCCCGAAAATGACACAAAAAAGAAATCTTCAATCGGCGGAGGTGTCATCGTCTTGACATTTTCTCCATCTTTTCCCAGACGAAGTTGAACAGTTGGAAGCTGGGCAGCGGCCTGGGTTCCAAGTTCTGCATTGATTGAGGGTCGAAGGCCATCCGTCGGGTCATTGGGGTCGCCATCTTCAACAATGATAGCCATCCGACGAAATTCTTCGATAGAATAACCCGGCGGTGAAAGTAGAAAGCCGAACACGAGGTTTTTGTTACCTGAAGGCAGATACTCAGACGCAGGCATCAGCGCCCAACTGCCTAAAATAGAAAGAGTCGGCATACCCACAACAATCGCAAGTCGTAGCCAAGGGCGACGATTTATGACTGTCACCAAGTTGCCCGCAAATTGGGCAGGTTTCCAAGGCTTATCCGCTGAAATTTCCTTGGCTTTGGAAGCCCTAAAAAAGCGAGCCGCCAATGGCGGAATCACCAATACCGAAACGAGAAGTGACAAGCCTACGGCAGAGGATATAGCGATGGCTATGTCTTTGAACAGTTGCCCGGCTTCTTCTTCAATAAACACCACCGGCAGAAAAACCGCGACCGTGGTGAGCGTACTTGCGAGAATGGCTCCCCACACTTCGCTCGCGCCGTCATAGGCTGCGACCACCCGCGATTTACCCATCGCGCGATGGCGGTAGATGTTTTCTAACACGACGATGGCGTTATCAACAACCATGCCCACGGCGAAGGCCATGCCGGCTAATAGCACGACGTTCAGCGAGCGCCCTAACATACCGATCACCAAAAATGTGCCGATGACAGAAATGGGGATCGTTACACCGATGATGCCCGTCGCACTCCCGCTCCTTAAAAACAGCAGTAAAACAGCCACGGCTAACGCACCACCGATGACCAGGTTTTTCAGCACCAGCCAAATGGCGCTCCAGATGTACGTCGTCTCGTCGTATACCTGGGTTAATTCCAAACCTAATCCGCGTGGCTCAAGAATTTCTCGATTAACTAAATCGACACGCTTTCTGAGATTTTCCATCGCCGTGATGATGTTCGCCCCGGTCTCTCGCCGAGCGGGCAAAGCCAATACCGGGCTACCTTTGCTGCGTACAAACGAGACGGGTTTTTTGAACCCGTCTACCACCGTCGCGACATCGCGCACCCGAATTGGGCCTCCTTGTTTGTAGGCAATGACGGTTTCCGAAATGTCATCAAGGCTTTGATATTCTCCGATGGTTCGGTAGGTGTAGTCTCGTTTTCCTTGTTCAATCAGCCCGGCTGAGATGTTTTTATTTTGACGACGAAGAGCTGTTTCAACTTCTCTTAATGTAATACCACGAGCAGCTACCAGATAAGCATCGACCACAACCTGAATTTCTCGATCTCGCCCGCCATAAACATCGACACTACTGATGCCATCCGCTCTTTCTAACTGAGGTTTGACATTATCAAAAACAAACGTTTTTAACTCCGAAATATCTTGGCCGTCCTGGTCGTGTAGCATTAGCCAGGCGATGGTGTTCGCCATGTCGTCATCAGTGGCTGCCATGACCGGCTCGTCAACTTCTTCCGGGTATCCGCTTACCTGACGAAGTTTGTCGGAAACGTCGCGATAGGCGATGTCTTTATCCACCGAGACCGGAAACTCGAGCTTAATTTTTCCTGACCCTTGTGAAGATTCAGACGTCATCTTCAACAAGTTGGATACGCTTTTAAGCTTGTCCTCCTGACGATCAATTATTTCGCTTTCGATTTCCTGAGGACTAGCGCCGGGCCAACTGGTCTTCACGGTAATCACCGGCTTGTCCACATCGGGCGTGAGCTGTATCGGCACTTCGAGGATGCTAAGCAGTCCAAACAGAACGACGAGAATGACGCCGACCGCGATTTTGACTGGTGAATTAATAGCGAAACGAATGGGGTCCACGAGATGCTCAACTCCTACGGGGCGTGACTTTTTGATGTATGCTCTGTGTGCTTTTCGTTTGGCTTCGTCATGATAGGCGTGCCATTGCGATCCACCAAAATCACGTCAGTGGGAAACGGCATAATGCGTTCCGTTCCCCGCGTGACGACTTTCATACCAGGATGCACATTGCCAGAGGTGATAGCAATCCAATCGTTGACCTCAACGCCAACCGTCACACCCATGAGTATCCCCTTCATACCTTTAGGGCCTGGGTGAACAATGGCGACATAGTCTATGCCGCCGCGCTGAATAATGGCGTCACCCGGAACGGCTATGATGGGTTGCTTCGGTCCTGCGGGTACGACAGCTCGTGCGAACATGCCGCTACCCAAAATCCCTGCACTATTATCAATTTCGATATCGACAGGAAAAGTCCTGGCTGACCTATCCGCTTGCGGCGTAATGTGTTTGATGGTCCCATCGAAGAATTGTTGCAGCGCGTCTACTTTCACGCGCACGATGTCGCCAACTTGTTGATAAGGGTAAGCCGATTCCGGCACATCGACACGAACATAAACGGACGAAAGCTCGGCAAGCTCAACAACAGCAGCTCCAGCGGAGACCCACTCGCCAACCTCGACAAGCCTTTGTACCACATAGCCACCATATGGCGCTTTGATGGTTAATTTTTCCAGATCGCTTTCCAGACGTTTCACCACAGACTGATACCTGTCGACTTCATACGCCGCCCGGGCGATGACCTCTTTACGCGGGCCTGCTACCATCATGTCGTGGCTGGCCTGGGCAGCGATCATGCGCCCCTTCGCGCGAAGGTACGAAGCGCGGGTTTCGTGAAATTCTTTGGCGTTGGATTCGCTTCCTTTGTATAAATCCGAGACGCGCGTCCATTCCTGTTGCCAGCGTTCGTAGTCAGCCTGAGCTTCTTCTAGAAAAGCCTTGCTTCGAGCGATTTCTTCTTTACGCGAGCCGGCTAATAACTCCGCGTGCAGGGTTTTCTTAGCCAATAAATTCGCCCTGGCTTCGTCGGCTTGATGACGAAGTGATTCGTCTCGGAGTTTGCAGATTAGCTCATCGGCTTCGATACGGTCGCCTTCTCGCGCGGGCATGGATTCGACCAGCCCGGCAATTTCCGAACTAACCTGGCTACGACGAATCGCGTCTACCGTACCGACCAGCGTGATCGTAGCGGGGGCGTCGATCATCTTAGCCTCGACGACTACGACGTTCTTAGGCCCAGGCTGAGCCACAGCTATTGGAGCGCCGCACAGCACGCAAAAGGCTACGAATCGGCAATACGAAATTGGGATGCTCGACTGTGACATGCTGATGGCTTTTCTCGACACACAACTATGATGTCGGATAAAATCGTTATCCGCCGTATATTATAATCATCGATCAACTAAATCGGAAGTGATTTTTGTCTTGATACTGTCACAACTTGTCAAAAAACATAGCTGCAATGACTTCAAAGACGAATACACCACCCCGCCCGGCCACCTGCACGGACGGGGTAAGCCATTGAATAGCGGTACGACTATGCCAAATAATTGGCTAGACAGTCGATCGCCATGGTCCAACCGCCATTGTGGTCGTTGCGCATCTTCTCGGAAGTGCTGCCTACATGGGTGAGCGTAAGTTCTGTATCGCCATCCACATCCACCAGTTCGATCGTTACTCGCTGGTTTTCGACTAGCTCTTCGTTGTGGTTCACATTCCAGGTAAATACAATTCGCTCCGGGGGGACAAGCTCGACGAACTCACCATTCATGATCCATTCCCGGCCCTTCGCATCGTGACCATTCTGTGATTCACTGTCGCAACCGCCAAATTGCTTCATGCAATATCGACCACCCACCTGAGCGTCAATTTCGCAGTGGGTTAACACTTCTTCCTCCTTAGCCATCCACCATTTTCGGCGCAATTCAGGCTTCAGCCAAGCTTCATACACACGCTCACGAGGCGCACGAATCAACTTTTTGATACACACTGTCAGGGCATTCGACGATTGAGGTTCTGCTGAATTCATACGTTTTTCTCCTTATTTTTCACTGTTTTCTTATCATTGCCATTCAAGTTCTCAGGCTGTTCGAGGAACTCGGCTAAGGCGTCGAGCTGACTCGTCCAATACTGGCGATACGAATCGATCCACGCCGCGGCATCACGCATCGCACCAGCTTGAAGCTTGCAACGGCGAACCCGACCCTGCTTATCTTGCGTTACCAGCCCAGCACGCTCTAGCACGCGCAAATGTTTACTCACCGCAGGCCAGGACATGTCGAAAGGCTTGGCTAACTCCCCAACTGAGGTATCCCCCAACGCCAACCGCCCCAAAATCGCCCGTCGGGTGGGGTCAGCTAAGGCTGAGAAGGTGAGATCGAGTTGGCTACCACATTTAACCATCTGGTTAAATATATATCACAAGATAGTCCTTGTCAAATAAAAAGTTGAGAAAGCCTCAAAATAATTACTCGGTAAGACCTGCGGATCATTATTGACGCCGGTGTAGGACAACGGTTACTACATAGGAGTCAATGATCTAGAGAAATCCCGGTTGGTGGCCTGCTGACATGCACGTTTTATTCAATAAACATTTTTCCGGCTTGCGCGAAGCCATTGTGGATACTCTTTTCCCCACGCAATGCCTGGTGTGTCGTCGAGATGATTCTGTGATTAAACATGGATTATGTTCGTCTTGCGATGAGGCAATAACGGCGATTTGTCAGGAGCCTGCATGTCCAACTTGTGGTCGAAGCGTAGCGAAATATGAGGTTAGCCAGAGGATTTGTGGCGATTGTCGTGGTAAAATACCGCGTGTGAATGGCACGGTACGCGTCGGTCCATATGCTCACGTTATGCAGCCATTGATTAAGGCGTTTAAGTATCAATGCCAGGAAAATGTCCTAGAGTTGTTTGGCCCGAAACTGGCGAATGTGGTTTTGAAGGCTACATGGTTCAGTCGCGTAGAAGCTATAGCGATTGTGCCGACGCACTGGCGGCGGAGATTGCGTCGGCCATTCTATGCACCATCATCGCTGGCGGACTATGTGTCTAGAGCGTGTCACTTACCGCTGGCTCCAATTCTAAGGCGTACGCGATGCGGACCTCATCAAATCGGGTTGAGCTATAAGGCGCGAGTCCAAAATGTGCGCGGCGCATTCGCCCTACGAAAAGGTGTGAAACTTTCGAAAGCACGCATCTTGCTGATTGACGATGTTAAGACGACCGGGGCTACGATTGAGGAATGCGCTCGTGTGCTTCGCGGAAACGGTGCCACAGAAGTTTACGCGGCGGTGGCTGCCAGGGCGCAGGGTTCGCCAGGAGATTTCATGAAGAACTCAGCGGTGTAGATACATTGGGTTGGGCATTCGAGGTGGACACAGATAAATCAGTGTTTATCCACACTTCTCGTTAAACTGACAAACCGATCCAACCTGGGTTTTGTATAACGTTTGTCCGATGTACAATTAAGGCGAATGTGTTTGGGGATGCGGGCTGATACTTAGGGATGGTTTGGTGGCTGATAGCACGGATTTTGATTTGATGGTAAAGATTAGCGCAGGCGACGAAAGCGCCTACGCCGAATTTTACGATCGCCATGCCGGACGCACTTATGGATTCCTCATGCACATGCTGAAAAATACAAACGAAGCTGAGGATATCTTGCAAGACGTATTTTGGCAGGCCTGGTCGAAAGCTAAGCAGTACGATTCATCTCGTGGAACACCTATAGCCTGGCTAATTCTAATCGCCCGCTCTCGCGCGTTGGACGGACTTCGACGGAGAAAAAGGATACCCAGCCCGGTAGAAGAAGTCCCTGACCAAGTTAGTCACGAAGACGCTTCTATAAGTGCGATAGCGTCCGAAAATTCTGAGCGGGCACAACACGCGATGGAAAATCTTCCGATTGAGCAAAAAAAAGCAATCCAGTTGGCCTTTTTCGACGGATTATCACATAGTGAAATTGCCGAGCGAGAAAAGCTCCCTCTTGGAACTGTTAAAACCAGAGTCCGTTCCGGCTTAAATAAACTACGCGACACTTTGGTCGCGGGTGAAAAGGGGAGCCATGGCTAGCGACAACCAACATCATGATATCGCTGAACTAGCTGCGTTATACACGGCTGGTGCATTGCTTCCTGATGAAGCCGCCGAATTTGAGGCGAAGCTTGCCCAAGGTGATGCTGACTACGTTAGGGAATTGCGCCGCCTGTCCCCGGCTATTGAGACGTTGGCAGATTCAGCATCTCCGGTGAAACCGCCGGCGCATGTTAAAGAAAATTTGCTGAAAAGAATTAATGACTCCCGCGGGCAAGAGACGGAACAGCCATTTTATTTTCAAAATAATAACGAGAGTGAGTGGGCAGGCATAGGCATACCCGGTGCCAGCGTGCGCACGCTATTCATCGACCGGGAGCGAAAATATAAGACGTTCCTACTACGCATGGAGCCTGGATGCGAGATTCCTGCTCACCCACATCCTGACGCTGAAGAATGCTATATTATTGAAGGTGACATTAGCACAGCTGGACAGATCCTCACGGCTGGCGATTACATGCGCGCGCCAGCGGGAACTCAACATGGCCGATCGTTCACTCGGAATGGTTGCCTTATGCTACTTACTGCCGGTCTTAATGAACATGAACTAAACTAATTCCCCGCTCACTTTCTAAACCAGACGACAACTCTTAGCATCCTGCAGTTCTAAAATTTTATTTTCGTAGTTCGAAGAATTAAATGCCGTCTTGATGGCACTATTCGATGATAAATTTATTTGTATATTTTTCGCCCATATATCTATGCCGTCTAATAGAACTTTGATTCTCCTGCGCGCAAAGACATCCGTCTAAGAGCTATACGAAGCCAAATCCCTGATGGTTCAGAAAAAGAAGAAAGTTTCCCCCATAACGTCAATTCGATTTAGTGACGACGCTTTCGTTCAAACTATTCGCTAATCTCAACACTCATTTTTCTATCTGCAAAAATATATTTATCATAGCTAAATCCAATGTACTCGACCAAACGTATTTCAGGGTAACGTGTCGCGACGTGTCATTTTTGGGGGGAGGTCGCGTGATCATCCCTGTGGGTAACATTATCGAATGCAATTGGATAAAAGATCATGAATGCAAAGATTAAAATATCAACATGTTTTGGATTGGGGTTGTTCGCTACCTCTGTGGGAATCGCAATGGCTGCGAGTCATAGCGATGCGCCGGTTATCAAACAAGACCCGCAGGCTAACATTACAGATGTCTATGCTTTTATCGGGGAAAAATATGATGACCCCAGCGAGAAGATGCTCAACGTTATCGTGCAGGTACGTCCTTTTTCTGAGCCTGGCGATGGACCACACTACGAGCGTTTTGCGGACGATGCACGATATAGTATTCACTTAGCTAACCCTACGACGGGCGAAACGCTGAGACAATACGACTTCTTTTTCTCTGGCGTAAACTAAGGATACAAGAACCCTGACACACTGCTGTCATATGGATTGGGTACGGAAGCTGGTCCCATTCAAATCATTGGCGACTCCCGTCAGAATTACACGCAAACCTACATGGTCCGCGTCAAAAAGGCCGTTGATTCTGAAGAAGGTAACGAGTCTAAGGAAGGTAAATCCCACCGCACACGTTTAGGTGCAAGCCGCGTATTAGCCAGGAAGTTGGTCGTGGCTCCGCCAAACGCTGGCGCAAACGTTACGCCTTTGTATAACGATGCCAATGGTGTGGCCATTTCCGGTGCTGCGGACTTGGCATCGCTTGATAGCTATACTCGGCAGGCGATTCATGCGTTGCCATCTGGCGAAGTCGTATTCGCTGGCCCGCGTGATGACGGTTTCTACTCTGATATTCCAGGCGTATTTGACCTGCTGAACATTCGCATACTTGATAATAATGGAACACTGGCCGATGGACTCGGACAAGACGGAAACGGTGTTGATGGCTTCAAAGGCTTCAATGTACTATCGTTCGGGATTCAAATCCCGGTAGCGAACCTACCTACTTCTGCTTTCAATAGTGTATTTTTCGGCGAACAAACGGGCATCGGCGCTTACGCTTCTGTTAGTCGCCGGGCGGTTCGCATCCTGCGACAAGATGGTACACGCCGTGGCGCGGGGCGATGGATTCAGGTTAATCGTATGGGTAATCCATTGTTCAACGAAGGCTTTGTCGCATTACGAGATAAGGATCGCTACAATCGTATGTCACCTACAGATGACAATGATATGTTTGCAACCTACGCCGAAAATCCTGAGCTTGGATTTCTGCTCAACTTCGTACACGGTACTTCCATAGTTGAGACCGGTCGGGCGGATTTGGTCAACATTTTTATCCCTGATGTTCTCCGCGTAGTTACCACAACCAGTCCTGTCACATTGCCAGGTCAGACTGGATTCAGTCGCCTGGGCTTTATTGGTGCAGACACCACCGACGGCGTGTCTAGCGGGTTCCCCAATGGCCGAAGATTTGGCGACGACGTGGTTGACATCGCGCTAACCGCATTGGTTAGTGGTCCAACTTATAGCACCATCACGGTCGTTGGCGACAACGTGCCCAGTAATGACGTGGCGTTTCCACAGGTATTTCCATACTCGGGAACACCGCACTCTGGTACGAACAACAGTAAAGATTCGAACTAAGAGGCGAGGGAGCGAGGTTGAGGGTTCCGTGGAGGTATAACCGCTTTCATGGGCCCTCTTCCTCGGTCTTTTATTTTGATTCGCCGTGATAAAAGACAGAAAGTTTCGAACCAGTTTACTTCTTCTATTAGGATTTTATGACATGAAAACGACACTGATTACCTTAGCTATTTTCGCGCAACTATCGAGCTTCTCAATGGCCCACGAATTCTGGATCGAGCCTGAAGCCTATCAATCTCATCCTGGCAGCGTGGTGCGTATCGGGCTTCGATTTGGCGAGCGGTTCGCGGGAAATGTCATGCCAAGGGTCGATGACATCATCGAGAAATTTAGTTCTACAGGCCCCGTTAGCACCAAACCAATTGTGGGGCGATCAGGTGCGACAACGAGCTTTGCACGCTTTGAAACACCCGGCATGTATACGCTAGGATATCGTAGCTTACGCACGCACAATTGCATGGACGCCCCACGTTTTGAATCGTATTTACAGGTAGAAGGATTGCAGTCGATCGTCTCTGAGCGGGAAAAACTATCTGAGCAGAATAAGCCTGGGCTTGAAGTATTTTCACGATGCGCAAAATCCCTCCTGTCAATCGGCTCGAATGATGGCCGAGGGTTTAACCGCGTCCTGGGCTTTCCTTTGGAAATCATTCCTCTAGCTAACCCATATAAAATTGAAGCGGGAAGCGCGCTGCCAGCAAGAGTATTGTTGCATGGCAAGCCATTACCTCATGCCAAGGTCATAGCGGTGAGTCAGCGCGATCACAAAAAATTGTATTCAGCGATGACTGACGATGCGGGTGTTGTGCGATTTAACATGACCGATCAAGGCCCGTGGATGTTCACGACTATTCATATGTTGCGCGCCCCTGAGGACGTCGATGCTGACTGGGAAAGCCTATGGGCGTCGCTTACTTTTGAACTAGCGGCTAAGGATAGTAACGAGTAAATCGAAGCTAAAAAGCGGCTCGTTCAGGCAAACTATCATAGAGTAACAGACAGGTTTGTTCATACCACTCCTGCCCCCAATGATGATAGCCATGCATGAGCAGGGCGGCTTGGGCTATGGGGGTTAGCTGCGGCGAACGACAAATGAAGGGGATGATTTCGTCCGGGGTGTCAGGCACGAAAACGAGTTTTACATGTTCCTGCTCCAAAGCGCCGCAATCGAAACGTTTTTCGATGTCTTGTTTGGTGATAGACAATTGAGTAGCGAGCATTAGCTCTGGTTGCCTCATTGACGTATCACAAGCCAAGCCAATAACGCAAAGCGGCTGACATTCTTTATGCTTGACAAGTAATTCTTCATTAAGCTCTCGCAGGCCGCATCCGACGACATCTACGTTTTGTGATTCCCGGTCCTTTTCCTCTAACATTCCGCCGATGGTATGAATCCACCCTGCGTGGTACATGACAGAATTATTTCGCAAACCAAAAACGATGAACCCATCAGCCGTGACTGGAACAACACTAATACCTAAAGCATCGGCGAATATTTTATTCTCGACAGATAGTTCATGATACACCCGACTAAGATTCGTGCCCACGAAATCGCGATAGCATGTCGGGCTAAGTGTCAGGGTTAGAGCGTCGTGACGATCTTTCATTGACACTAACCGGATCAACTCGCCGTTGAAAAGTTGTCGCTGATTATCCTGTGCGCGGCACTTTGCGTCTTCCCATGTTTTGGTAATATGCTCGACGGCTGCTGGCGAATAGGCCTGCGGGGTGTCCTGCCATTGGCACAGTATTTGCGATGAAGTAAACGGCTTTAAAATAGCTATCGTAAAAGGTGATCTTGTCATCGTTGGTGCATCTTTCGAAGTGGTCGAGTCTTTTACCAGGCGGTGCTTCGGGCGATAGGCGACTAGCCTGAGAACCAACAAAGCCCAAGCTGGCATGGTGCAAACGGTAGCTATCATCGCAAATTCTAGCGGCCCATTGACTTGATAGCCTTCTTCATTCAGCAGCGTAGTGGGCGCAAAACCTAACCCCTGAGCCGCGCCAATGAAACCTAACGCGATGGAAACGCCAGCCATGAATGTGATGATAGCGCTGACTTCGCCTTGTTTCATGGGCCAACGCGAGCCGAAGGCGATAGCAGAAACGCCTAGCCAAAGATGCCCAGCGGTGGCGATAATGATTGAGAGCAAAATGCAGGCGTCAAGTAAGGATAATGTATTGCCGGCGGAGAGCATCGCGTTCGTACCAAGAAGCGTCGCGGCTATGCAGAAAACATTTCCCGCAACAATCGCCCATCGGGCTGTTGAGGTCATACTTGAAGAGGTGTAATACGCGGCTAATTCGTCCGCGTCGATATCCCAGCCACATGTGGGGCATTTGTCACTTGTTGTGCCGATTAAATTGTACTGGCATTCAGGGCAGAGCAGGTCTATATCACCGCTGGTTATATAATGACTTAGATTGCCTGGGCTGTGCTTTGGCAAATCATGGGATGGCTGTGATATAGCATCTAGTATGGCAAGCATCCTTTCTTGCGCTCGGCTGGTCGCTTTGTGTGCCTACTAACAGTCTGACGCTCGCATTAAAATACCAGGAACATCAATATGCTCAGAATAACAAGCATCGCAGCTATGGTCCATATTTTTTTTTGCGTGCGCTGACGTGGATCAACTGGGATAATCCAATCGCCGCAATAAGGGCACTGCTGCGTATCCTCATGGACCTCCTCGTGACAGGAAGGGCAGGACAAACAGACGTCGTCCTCATCCCCTTCGTCCTCGATCCATTCATCCTCTTCAAAGTCAAGGTCTATACTCATGTTGATTGCTACTTTTTGCGTGATAACAATTAGCCAGGCTAACTCGATGGCGGCATTGCTTTGATTACCTTCAACATATTTTTGAAATCGTCCGTGTCACAACGGTTACACATTTCAAACAAGACACTTTCTACCGTCGTCACATAAGCGCCTTCTTGCCTCATGCGAGATAATGAAACTTCGTAATCCGTCTGACCACGCGATCCAATGGCATCGGCGCAGACGAATACATCGTAATCCTGAGCGCATAAATCAAGCACCGATTGCTGCACGCACACATGCGCCTCAATGCCAATCACAATAGCCTGAGGCCTGTCGATTTTATTTATAGCCGCACGCACGACGGGTTCATCGCACACGCTAAACGTAGCCTTCTCAAGAGTTTGTGTCTTACACTTCTCTAGGCACGAGGTTATCTTCGAGACGGTTGTACCCAAACCTTGGAGGTATTGCTCTGTAACGATTACCGGGAGCTTGAACACGCTAACTACTTCAAGAAGTTTACAACTTGCGTACACGATAGATTCGTGATTTCGGATTGCGGGCAGAAGTTTTTCCTGGATGTCCACGACAAGAACAAAGGCTCGATCTGCTTGTAGTTGGTTAGCGCGTAACATAGGACTTAGGTCTCCAGCCATTTGGACCGCAGTGTAAAGAGCATTTCGGTCAAGATCAAGCAAGATCAAGGCTGGCCCTGTCGCCGCTGGTTTTCTCGCAGCAGCTTGTCGAATTGTTTATCCAGCACCCCATCACCCGCACCAGGATGCAGATATCGATGCTGCCGAATCACTTTGATGATACCGTCCGCCGGTTCATCTAATACAGTACGACATTCAAGATCGCGCAGCAGCGCGGGCCATTTAAGAGGATGATCGTCGGGCAGCGCGATAGCTAATTTATTGAAATATGGCAGCGCGTCATCATACAATTTCAAACCAAAAAGCGCCATGCCATACCCCATAGCCGCACGGGCACTAATAGATTCGGAAGTGCCGACCTTATCCAACGGTGGTACATGAGGCTCAAAAATATTCCTAGCCAGCGTAAATTGTTGTGCCTGAAGATTGGCTTCCCCCAGTTGCAACTGCATGGCTAACTTCTCATCAACGGAAGCGCCTGCTTGATATTGATCTGACCACCGGGATAATTGCTGGGCGACAAGAAGCGCATTCTCGGCTTTGGTCTGAGCTTTTGCCAGTTCATCTGAGTTGCGCAGGTCAATCACGGCTTCGCTAATCGCTTGGTACAACGACTGAAGCACAGGCCCCGCGCCCGCAGGGTCAGCTTTAATAAAAGCCGGAATCGCAGCCGCCGCTTCTTCAAGCCGGCCAAGCTGTTCGAATGCGGTAAGCCTGAGTCGCCAAACCCGACTAGATAAACCAGGAAGTTCATCGAAGTTATTTTCTATATTGGTCAAAGTTTCTAACGCGAGTGCCGGACGATTGATCGACTCTAGCATCTGAACCTGGGCCGAGAGAAACTTACTCTCGGCTTGATATTGTCGAAGCTGCTGCAAGCGATTCGCTGTCGAAGCGTTGTTGATACGGCCGCTAATCCAAGCATTAAACGCCCGCTGAGCTTCAAAAAAGTCATTGGCTAATAACCCCGAACTTACGGTGGACGATTCAGCCGAAGTTTTCTTCAACTGCTTCGCCAGGCATCGTAATTGAAAAAAACGTGCCTCTACATAGTTCGCGTGATCTTCAAGAACCTTGGCGAATTCGCTGGCTGCGCTAAGAAATTCTTCTCGTGATTCTAGCAATTGGGCATACTGAAACTGCCAATACCGTGCCTCCTTCGTGTCAGCGAAAGAAGTAACAAGCAGGCGCAACGCGTCAAGATATAGTGTTTGCACCGCTGGCTGATCTGCCCACTTGGGGTCTTCATAAAGCCCGGCTGAGAGCTGTACCGCGTAGACCGCCGCTTGTTGACTGCGCTCAAACGCACCGTGTTGCCTGGCTACGCGAATAAAAAAAGTCGCCGCGTCCGCAGCTTCGTGTAGTCGATAATGAGCCACACCGATATTGTATAAAACTTCAGGCAACAGAGTCTTGGCGTATGTCGAATGTTTCAAAAAATAGGCACCAACCTGAATCGCCTGACGGAGCCGATCATCATTTTCCTCAGCCGATGCACTCGTCAACGAACCCGCGACCAACGCCGCTTGTTCCATAGGGTCAAGTCGGGCAGGGTTCGCATCTTTATCAAGACGACTATATAGCAGCGCGTAGATTTCTTCGCGTCGATGCGGACGCTGACTAATCAACAGAGCAAGCGGCTGCCACGATAGTCGAAGTTGCTGATGAGCGCCACTCGGGTCGCCACTTTGTTCGAGCTTCTTAGCTGAGGCTCGATAGATAGATTGTTGCAATAAACCCGCGACAATGCGAATGCCGAAATTTTCGGGATGTTGCACAGCCGCTTGCTTATCAAGTTTTCGAGCTAGCAGAATAGCCTCGTCGTATCGTCCTGCATCGCGTTCGTTACGAACCTGCTCCACACGGGCAAGCGTCCTCGCCCACGCGACACGCTGCTTCATTTGAGGATCACGAATTCGATCAGCTATGCTCACCGCTTGAGACAACAGGTCTCGCGCTATGACGTGTCGATGTAGCAAACGATGCGTCATGCCAACCAGAAGCAGCGTCTGCACCTGAATACCTGAAGCCCGATGTGGCGTATCCAGCAGTCGCCGATTTGTTGATACGGCTTCGACCAGATCGCGTAAGCGTTTGAGTTTGACCCTATCGTTTTCAGGTCGAGCTAAGGCATCATAAAACCATGACCAAAGCAGCAGGTATTCGGTCTTGGGTTCAAGTTGATCGATTCTTTCCACATAGCCATTTTTCTCAAGACGTTCAAATTCTTTAACAGGTAACTGATCTAACTGAACATACTCCTCCTCAAGCTGAGATTGCAAGGTATCCAAAACACCCACGGCTCGGCTGGTGATTTCAATAAGCCTAGCCGCATCTGCGGGGTGCGTTTGCTCATAGAGTATGCGCGTAAAGTAAGGCTCCGCCTCATCGTAAATGAGTGAATGAGCTAGGGAGAATCGCCATTGAAATCGCCGCTGGTCTTCGGGCTGATGCGATAGTAGTTGTGTGAGAATTTTATTCGCGCCAGTGACCGCCCTGCGCCGCTGCGACCGAGAAAGAAAATCATCCGCAGCCTCAGCCAATCTTAGCTCACGGTCTTGCAACATTTTTTCTATAGGATCGCGCGACGGATATTTATCGATATGGCTCTTAAGAAGTTCCGTTAGCCCGCGATGCTTTAACGCCTGACGAAAAATCTTGGTTGAAAAACGAGTTTGCTCCGCTGCATCCGTAGCTACGTCCTGTGCTCGCGCGGACGCAGGCAAACATAACAAGCTAGCTGCGAGGTTGGATAATAACCAACAACCAATGACCAGGCGGCGACGATAACTTGGCGGGCGAATCATACGCCTAGTCTCCAAAAGCCACGCGCTGACAATTGGCATTTAGCGTTGCGTTCCAACAGGCTACCACATGGTCCCACTGTAAATCCTGATCCGCGACAATGACTACCGGCGTTTCATCATCAAAACCCGGTTGCGCTTGGATGTTTAGCAGCACCGCGGTGAGCGCAGCAAAGGTCGTTGGCTTGGCGTCAAATCCATCAAGAGAGAGAGTGAAAGCATGGCCATCATTCTCAGCCTGCTGCACGCGCACCACGATGGGCACAAGCGGCAGGCTCGCGGTATGTCGGCCCGCATTCGTCGGCAATTTCGAAGCTAAGATGCCTTCCGCCCGCTCAAAGGTTGTGGTCACGAGAAAGAAGATGAGTAGCAAAAAAGTCATATCAATCATCGGCGCAATATTCATCGTAATCGCAGAGCCTTGATGCTTTCGACTGCGACGCAATCGCCGCGCGCGCACCCTAGCTACGACACTATCATGACGCTGCGAAGTGGACGATAAATTGGCGCTGTCACGCAAAGTCAGTTCTCCTCGTCCACATGAGCAACGACGTTTAGCATGTCGATATTATTGTTGGCTAACATGCGCATCACCTCGCGCACCTCGGCATAGGGCAATCGCCGATCAGCACGCACAATAACTTTCAAATTAGGAGACTGATGCCGCATCGCAGCTAATCGACGAGCAATCACATCCAGCGACTCAGGCTGATTAGGCCCTATGCTATAGACGGCCTGTACAAATTCTTTCGACAGTAAATTGTTAACGCGGCAATTGATAATGACCCGTTCGGGAATCTTTGCGAGGCTGGCCTTGGAGTGTTCTGGCTTGGGTAACTCCATCGGAATCTGCTCAGCCGAGGAAAATCGGCTCACCAACATGAAGAAAATGGTGAGCATAAAAATCACGTCAACCATCGGCACAGCATTAAAGCTAATACCAGAAGATGTTACACGTGGCTTTCTTTCGTGGCGCATGATTTACCTATGAAGTAGACGTTGGTTGATTCGAAGCGGCGGGCGCTGTCGACGACTGCGTGTCACTCGGTTTGAACACGCCAATAATCTGCTCAGCGGCAATTGCACACTCAGCCGTGAGTACGTCGATGCGGTTACGGAAGATTGCGTAAATACTCAGCGCCGGAATCGCCACAGCTAATCCCCAGAAAGTTGTAATGAGCGCGATAGAAATACGATCAGCAACATCGCGTGCACCGGGGAAAGCGTCCTTTGCGTGAATTTCTGCGAAAAGCAGAATCATGCCCATGACCGTACCAAGCAAACCGATCATCGGCGAAACGTTACCGATGATGCTAACGTATTCGATTTTGCGAAATAGCCTGGCCGACCGATCGTCGAGCGACTCCTCCATCGCCCGCTCCATAGCTGAGTATCCATTGCGAGATTCAAGCAGCGCAGCATTAAGCACACAACCCATCATGCTGGGGTCTTCAGATGTGTATTTAATCGCGTCCACATATTTTTTCTGCTCGATAAGCTTTTTGGCCGCCCGCGCTGATTCTGGAGACACGATAGTCGCACGTCGAATCGACGCGCCATAATCAATAGCCAGCGCAATCGTCACAATGGACAACGCGATTAAGCCAAAGGCAATGTAGCCGCCTTTGACAACAAAAAAGTCGAAGTATTTGATCGTTACATCGTCAGAGGCCGCCGCGCTAGCATCAACGACTACATCCGTCTGCGCAATGGCTGGGGCAACTGTCATCATGCCAACCATAGCTGCGAGCAGCGCGGTCATAAGTAAAATTCGTACTACCAAGTCAACGTCCTCCTTTGCCATCGATTCTAAATCGACGACGCCCTAATAGTTCAGTCAGCCGCGTTACTTGCGGATTGTAAGCGACTTAACATGGTTGTCGCCAGCGCCTGCGTCGCAGCCGTGGCAAATTTATGATCCCGACATTCACTCAAAAGCGAAATTGATTTATCAACCCGCCCAATTTTTTCCATAGCTATCGCCGCCCCGTAAAGCCCCTCAGCCGCGTCTGGTGAATCTGGCATATGAGCCACGACTCGCATGAACGCCCATCCAGCAGAGACCTCACTTTCCTGCTCGTTTTCAAGCCTCAACAAAGCATGTCCTTTTAGCAACAACAACTTCGACAACGTCTCTGTCGGCGCATCCGCGATAGCTTCGTCAAGCCTGGAGAGTGATTCTAACGTCACCTCCTGCTGCATTTTTCTATCTAACACGTCAATGAGTATGTCATAAATTTCCGTATGTGAAAGATTCTTAGACCATTCCGAAGCCAAAATTGTGTGGGCCGCTTCGTCAGCCTGGTCATCACCAATCGCCTTTAACATGCGATATCGCAGCAGTTGAAAAAGCACAGCTAGGTCAGGATTGCGCTGTTTCGCAGACGCTTTCGTCAGGCGCACAATAGCCCGGTTCATCTCATGACGTGGACTATCCTTCATGTTGCCAGGTAACAATTGCACCGCGGCTTCCACGCCTGACTGATCGAACTCCGCTAGATTTATCCAATACTCAATAGCCTGCTCAATCCGACCCGCCCGGTCACACGCTGTAATCGCTCGCGCAAGACACAAGCCTTGCCAAAAGGAATCAGCCGTACGTAGCGACCGTTGATATCGCGGTATCGCCCGGGCTGGCTGACCTTCGAGCAGATATTGCTCCGCTTCATTAAAATCAGCGAAACGCCGTCCTCGTGAAACCATGATAAAATCTACATCGCGGATCAATGATTCAATATCTTCATCGCGTGGCGTGCGAAAAATTAGCTTTCCCTGATGAAACGAAACAATCGTCACGTTGGGATAATTGTCTACGCCAATCGTAACTTGATCTGCAACCGCAGAAGCAGCCAAACTTAATAAGCAGACTAACAGCACACAAGATTTCACTTTGTGCTTGCCATGACAGAATTGACGATTCGTTATCATGTGTGCGTCCACGAGTCTGGCGTCCTTTAGTACATCAAACATTTCTGCGACATCACGCCACGCTTAAGGCAAATCAAGTTCGGTAATAAACTTAAACGCCCCTTGATGTTCCCTGGCGATTAGTTCAAGCAATTTTGCGCCACCAGGATCAAAATACGCAATGGTAAATATCTGCACTTTTCGATCACTATTCCACTGGTCCAACTTACCCACCAAACTGGGATCAAACTCCCCGTCGGTCAAAAAGTAAATCATATCAGGTTTTAGTTCCAATGCCTGCCGCATCGCTATTTCTGGATGCGTACTGCCGTCTGGCCTAACAGTCTGCAGAAAATCGAAAAAAGATTTCTTTTGCGCTTTGATAGCACTAACCAGCTTATGTGGCGGGTTCGCCAATGGTACGCCTGCATTAAAAAATATGACGTGAAACTTTTGGCTACGACGAAGCGATGATATGGACCGTGTCAATTCAGCCCGCACATGCTGGAACGTGTCCGTCATCGAACCACTGCGGTCCACCACATACACCACACGCTTCGCAGCCTTCGCGCTGCTACCCAAACCGAAAAAGTCCGGCGCTTTCGCACCTCCTGATAGACCGTAACTATCCATATCCATCTTGCCCGTACCAATACCAATGATGGGTACGTCCACGTTTTTAGTAATACCCAGGTCAGCTAGGGTCGCCGGGATTTCCGGCACAACATGCTCAGCCTCTGCTGGGGTTGGCTGCGATGACTCTGCCTGACTCGGAATGGGCGAAGGCTGGAACGTTGCTTTGTTGACCGTCCCGATATACTCAGTCAATGCGACTGGCAGCGCTTCTTCTGTTGGGGTAGAAAAAGGAAACACAACCCACAACATGACACCCAACAGCACGATATGCAACAGGATAGATGCTACCCATGTGAGAATAACTCCCGCACCGCTTAGCTGCGTAGACGCTGTCGCTCGATTAGGTGATGGTTTATCTTGGTTGGTCGCTTTATTGGGCGAAGGTATGGATGTTATTTGACCCATCTGCATAGACCCCAGCGGTGCGATACACACTAGCCATAAATTTCGCGGAAAAGAAAATCGCGTTCGCCCCACCCCCCAACATGGCGACACGCACCCCAAGTAAGTCTAGGCCCCTACCTATGTCACGTCAATGTAATACACTCTTTACCGCAAACAGAGTGGCGTCAGCATTGATTGTCTACAAATGACATCGCGTACCCATATCTTCATAGCCGATGTAGAATTACACTAAAGACGCTGTTGGCTTACGATTAACATAGTACCAAGAATTGGCTACTTGATATCTACATGCGATAGTGGACAGTAACAACGCAGGGGTTGTCTTAATAAGGGTGACTATCATGACAGTATTTTGCACATCACTATCACGTTTTCTTATAGCTACATCACTACTGACAATCGTCACTAGCGCATCAGCCCTCGCCAGGACTTCATTCGATCCAAGCGGGGAGCAAACCGAAAAAAAAGAAGCCCCGAAAATTTCGGACCAGGCCCAGAAAACAGAACCACTACCGACTAAACTTTCTGATATAGAATTAGCGCCAATCGAAGGCTATAAAGACGAGACAACGTATCAGGAAGCGCAGGCCGACTATGCTGAGGAACTAGCTGAGCAAGCTCGTCAAGCGAGTGACCTCACGAAACAGGCAGACCTTTGGCTCGTCGCAGCTAATCTCACTCTCGCCCATAGTTTAGAACCTGCTTGTACCCGCGTTCTGCTTCGCCTTCCCGCGAAACGGCGTACTGATAAATCAGTATCGCAGTTACTCGAAGCAGTGGATGAGTATCTTGGCCAAGCGTCGAGTATCATAGCTGAGTTGAAAGAATCACAGCCAACCACTGACGTCACTTGGATCGCTCAATCCACCAAAAAAGTGCGCATTCTCAAGGCGTTTTCCGCAGCTATGCGCGCGATCATTTTGTACGATCAAGCGGATGATGTCACGCGGGCGATGCGATCCGCCGCTTCGGACTTAGCTATTTGGATGGAAGACGACGACGAGCAAATTGCCGCCGCCGCAGTGCTATGGCACGCCGCGCTGAGAGGCCATGAGTTCAAGTTGTCGCCTTCGATGCAGGTGCTGCCCCTAGCCACCGAAGAACTCTCGCGCCGCACATTGCCATTCGCTTTTTTCTCTCGATTGTTGCGATGTGTCATTTTGGCTGACCATAGCCGCTATGCCGCCTCCATGGCACTGTTGACCAAAATGGAAGACCACTGCGAAAGCTGGTTCACCAACGACATAGACCGTGCAGACTCATTGCGGGCAGTCAGCGTAGTGGAAACTGAGGTACTACGCCTATGGCGTGACAGCCTTACAGAGCCATCGAACCATAAAGCCAGACAATGGTGTGATGAAAAATTGGCTGACATATTTGAAAATCGGTTCCAGCAGACATCTCACACCGTGCTACGCCTACGCCCAGCCGTCCCCCTCATCACATCCATTGCCGATTTACAGCAACGTCAACCAGAAGAAACGCCGTAACAATCTTAACCTGACTTACAGCTTCACCGTACCAAATATATAGTACCCGCTATCTAAGGACAGTTCGGCACACAGGTTCCCGTAAGGCAATTCGTCACGCCAAAGTCAAAATCGCTGCCGGCAAAGCCGAAGACGGCCCGAAGAATATCATTACTGGCAATTATTCCATTTGGTATCTTCCCGTCATTATCTGCCCGCGACAAATGTGGCGCTGTAGCTAATAATTGGAATGTATGCACCACAGCAACAATGTCGTTAGCCGTGACCAAACCTTCAGCCGCTGTCCAAGCCGTACCATCAAAAACGCCAACAATATCCCCGAACTGTCTACCCGCACTAAACTGTGGCACTGTGGTTAATACTGAGAGAGCTGTTGAAAAATTAAGGAGGTCCATAGTTGCGTCGATGAGATATTCATTACCAGGTACGATTTCGCAGCCTCGAGCGTGAATGACCGATAAATCCCATTCGCAAAACTCTGGTGACGATACCAGTTCAGTAAAACCTTCACCATCAAGCGAAAGCCCACAACCAACATACCACGGCGTCACCGACCCTACGCGCATCACACGCAGTGCCGTCATTTGGCCAGGATTAGTCGTCGGATCAAATGACAAGTAACGGTCCTTCGTAATATCATGCGGAGCAATTGGTATCGCGGGAGCGGATAATGTAGTCATACCATTGCATGTTATGACTAAATCGTAAGAGCCTCGATCAGCAGAACTCCATGCCGAGAATTGAACAAGATATTCTTCACCGGGCGTCAGGCCCGTAACTGTTATGTCGCCTAAGAAATTGCTCGGCCCACAGTCGTCTTCCGAACAACCCAATTCACTCATCAAGCTCACCCCACAAGGCATGGCGTATATGGCAAATGACGAGTCCTGTGCCGCACTACCACATGTTGCCAGCGTGACTGTATCACCTAGCGAAACAAACTTCATCCATAACGTGCCATCATGAGGACCGCCCGAAGCGCCGCAGGCATAGCCGGGGATAGGAGCTAATGAAATGCCGGAATTATCAATAGACACGGTACTATTACATGAAACGGTCTGCGCTGCGTCGCAAGGCGCATTAGCCGCATCAATCGTGATCTTAGCTGCGTTGAGTGCTACTGAAGCAATCGTAGCCCCACCATCATCGAGTAAATGAGAACCGCCAGATAAAAGATCAATCGTAAATGTACCTGTCGCATCTGGCGACACGTCGAGCTTTAATGTGCCAAAGTAGGCGGCAGTGTCCAAATCGCTAACGCCAGTCGCCGGTGATGCCGAAGCTGTCCAGGTATAGTCAGGCGTTGCCGTATCTACATTTTCGGTCGAAGCGATGGACTGAAACAAATAGTCCGCACGAACGGTATCGATAAAAGCACCAGTCGAGGGACTTGGCATGATGACTGGACTTAGACTTCCGGTTGTCCCTGAGGAATATCCTGTTGAATCCACCTGAGCCTTCGCTTCGCCGACCAACGTGCCCACGCCAAGCGTATTCCAATCGCTCGCAATTATGTCAAAGGTTACTTCAGCGCCGCCTGGCGGAACCAAAATGTCGCTTCCTCGCACCATATTATTCGTGTCTGCCGAGACGGGGCGCAACGAAATTTGAGGCGTGCAGCCTCGCAACGAATTATTCATCTTGCCTCTTCCCAGCGTACTCGAGTCCCAATCCGTACTCCACTGGTTGAGGATACCCACAGCCTTGTCTAGCTCACCCGTCGAAGGCAACTGTCCGGGCAGATGAATCATAATCCAGCCCGTGTGAAAATCTTTCTGAGCCGTCGTTGAATCTGGTGATCGCACGCCTGCTGAAGCCACAATATCAGATGATGAAAAGGTCGAAATCGTCCCGTTATATGGCGATGAGCAACTGCTATCCATATACCTCAATTCGCTATTACCGGCATCCATCTCTGCAGGAGATACATATCCCATTAGATACAGGTCGGAATAACTGAACACGCCGCCAGTATCCGAGTTGAAGCAAATGTTATCCGCGAAGCTCACGCAACTAGCCGTGCTTAGCGTCGCTGGCGATGAACCAACCCACTCGCGTATTTCCATCCCCGAGCCTTGCCCATCGACTTTGAAATTCCAATGGCCACCACGACCACACCCACTAGTACCTTGCATGTTGCGCCCATCTAGTAGATTGGGAATAAACATACCAAAGCGATGCTCAAATTCCTGGGCTAACACCAGTCGCGTAAAATTGGCATCCGCAGCGACACCGGGCGCCCAAATGTTGTCATTAATATTCCACATCATCACATAGCCTTCGACGTTATCGCCCGCTAAGCCTATGCCGGCTCTTTGGTTATAAATTGACTGACCGATGCCAGTAGCATCATTTTCAAGACCGAGGTAAAAGGCAGAACCGAGCGTGTGATTGGGCGTGAAGTCAACCCAAAAACCGACAAAGTCATAACTATCGCCACGATCAGTCAGCAACGCATTCGCCGCGCTGGTCATTAAGTTAAATAATGCACCGTCGGTAAAATTCGTCAACAATAATTGTGCGGTATCTTCAAACAAAAACAAATCATCTCGCACAACCATCGGGGCACAACCCTGCCCGGCCTGCTGAAGCAACCTCGGCGCGAGTCGCGGTAGCGTTCGCTGCGCAGGGTCAGTAAATTCTCCACGGGCGACGGAATCAGCAATATCCCGAAGCCAGGAATTACTGGAAATATATCCACAGTCCTGATGAAGATGGCTAACATCATCCCCCAAGCCTTTCGATACCGAAACAGTGCGGGACGAATCAACTGACACAGACGACCTCGTTGGCGAACCGTTGCCAGGTAACGCTTTCGCATCATCGCAGGCAAAGCCCATAACGAGCGAGCCTACAATCAAACAAGTTACGACAATAGATTTATGTACCATGAAATTTGAAACTGGATCGCGCATAGTATTAATTTCCCCTTCACGCTTGATTATACACATTGGCAACGCCCTGGACGACTTAAACACTCACCAAATACCCCGCGAAGGCCTTAAAAACAAGGTAGGTCCGATATCTCAATCGGATAAACGGTTACTAGTGTTTACAATCGCACTAGACACGTATGCTACCAAAATTACACTACAAAAAGCAAGCGCAATCATGATCTATGTACTACTGACTTTTTTGCAATAGCGCACCATGAAGTGTCATTTCGATCCGTGAATCTCTCGCCAAAGCCCGAACAGCTCTTTGAATGCCCGAAAAATCACGCCCATATTAGCCCCTGTTTGCTCACCCGCAGTGCGCTGGTAGTGATGCACCCCAACCTGGCCAACACTGTATCCTCGGCGCTTGGCGCGTGCCAGTATCTCGGCATCAATCAATGCGCCCGACGATTTCATTTCTATCTCATCAAACAACTGACGAGGGAAAATTTTAAAAGCACAATCAATGTCGCGCAGACGCTGCCAGAAAAGAAGGTTCACCAAAGTCGTCCAACAATAGCCGTTAATTTTACGCATCATCGGGTCTTTACGATCAATACGATACGCGCTGATAATGTCGTACTTGTCCAACATCGATATGAGTTTATCAATTTCCTCGAAATCGAATTGCCCATCACCATCAGTGTAGAACACCCAGGACTTGGTCGATTCTCGAAAGCCTCGCTGCAAAGCCCCGCCGTATCCCCGGTTAGGCTCATTATGCACCGCCCGCACCTGGGCATGTTCTAGCGCTAAGCGATCTGCTATTTCACCGGTACGATCTTTACTTCCGTCATCCACAATAATAATTTCGAAATCATCGCTAATCCGCTGCAAAGTTTTTAACGCGGCTAGTGTCGTCTTTTCGACATTGGCTTCTTCATTATAGCAGGGATAAAACACGCTGATCGAAAGCGGAGCTATGCACGGTCGCCGATTCAAAGGGGAAGCTCCTATACTCAATCATGACTACAAGCGAACATCTCAGTAACCCAGCGGCGCAAGGCGCGCGTCAGGACAGACGCCAACGTAACATGCTATGGGCGTTCATTCAACTGGAAAGATATAAAGAAGGGAGTTCGTTTAACTGGCTAGAACATCAGGCAGCGGTGGATACCGTATTTTTACCGTTCTTCTTGGCAGTATACAACGCCTGGTCGGCTTGGGTGAGAAGCTCTGCGCCTAGTGTAGCTCTCGAATTTACCAAGGACGCAACCCCCGCACTTAGCGACAACGGCGGAGCATCCGGGGCTTTTTTCGTAGTAGCAAATTGGGCAAACAATTTTACAATACGCCCTGCGATAATATACGCACTCTGTTCATTCGTGTCAGGTAGCAACAGTACGAACTCATCGCCGCCATATCGAATGGCATGGTCCGTTGGCCGAATCGCACCACGCAAAAGCTCGCCCACAAAAATCAAGATCGAATCACCGCTTGTATGGCCCTGCGTATCATTATGCTCTTTGAAATGGTCCACATCGATCATCACAATCGAAAGGTCTTCGTTCCTGGCCTTTTGAGCGGCAAAGAGCTGCTCTAATTCAATATCCAGAAATCTGCGATTGCGTAACTTGGTCAAAGGATCATTCGTCGCCTGCTCTTCAGCTCTGCGTAGCTGGCGACCAAGACCCAGCTCTCGATCTCGCAATTTCCACTCCGACTCACGCTTTACACGACGCAGGTTAGTATCATTCTTCGCCAGCTCCCGATTAACGCGCCACAGTGCGTCATACAACAAAGCAAACTCTTCCCAGCGATCGGAACGAAGGCTAGCAGGTAGCTCCGTCACATCCTTGCATGATGTCGCAACATTCACCAACTCTCTTACGGGGTGACTCACCTTCCGCGTAAACCAACTAGCCAAAGATATGCCATACCCAATATTGACACTAGCCACTATAGCCATGAAATATAGATTCAGCTTGATCCAGTTACCCCAGTCATAATCATGTTCAAGCACCACAACGATGCGACGTGCATAAGAGGCATATGAACGCTGCAAAGGCACGATCACCGCTAGGATTTGCTCTTGCACGTCACCCCTGCGCGTAGACATCTCGGACCAGTTCTTACCAGAATCCACTGCCTGCTGAGCAACCTGACGAAAAGTTGGATCGTTTGGTAAAACGGTCAACACGCGCTGCCCTGCATCAAGCGTTGCTACAGCCCGGATGCCATCCCAATCCTGCATTAAGCGTAGAACAGATTCGCTAAGATCACCATTCGATGCTGGAGTCAAACTAATCGCAGTAACAGCCGCCAGAGATTGGGCTTGCTGCCTTTGCTCGTAACCGTTGAAAAAATAACTGCAAACGCCAAAGATACCCACAGTCCACAGAGTCGCCCGACAAGCCTGGCTATAAGCACGCTGCCGAAGTGTGCGACTCAACGATGCACTATGTGTGGCTTTCGACACGTCCCTGCAAACCCCTTAACTCGTCCTCGATGCGGACCTACCCACAACCAATTTGCCTGGCCGAAATCGCTTATTTCACCTACACCAGCTTAATAACTCTACGATACAGACTGAGAAGCCTGACTGGAGTAATTCGGGTACAATTATTGCCAGAGATTATCGGACGAGGAACGAATCGCCGACAATACAACAGCGACCTAAAGCTACTGGAATTGGTCTTTCGCTTAAACCGACGAAAGCCTATAGACGTCTGGTCTGGTTCTGTGGCATTAATCTGACGCGGAGGCGCGATAGAAATGGGACTCTATATCCTGGCGACATCCATCCTTCTCCAACTCGCGGCGGTCGTCGTCGTGGGCATGATCACATGGATTACCGTTCGCCGTTCGTGGATTTTGATCGCATCCGCCATCCTGCTCATGGCTATCCGCCGATCGATAAGTTTTTACCAGGTCATAGCATTTGAAAAAATCGTTGACCCAATTGCCGAGTCCGTGGCACTTCTAATCTCGCTCCTCATGCTAGTGGGCTTTATGACGTTACTCCTGAGAGAACGATCAATCACCACCCCGTCGCGGACCCCATTTAGATCTACCGCAAAAATCTCAAGCCCTGGAACAACGGCGGCCATACTCGGCATTCTCATTGTAATAGCCATCTCTGTCGTATCCTATATGTCCTTTGTCCTAAGTAGGAACGCATTGGTCGATAACGTGTTTGCCACCAATCTTAGCTTTGCGCATTCACTCTCCACGCTCGCCGATTCCCAAAAAATATCCCTATCATCGGCAGATAGAATCGATATCATCGATGATGTTTGGGAGGCCAACAAAATTCGATACGAGGGCAGCTATGTATGCATCACAAATGCCAAGGGCGATTTGCTGCTACATACGAAACTCCCCTCGACTCAAGGCCAATATGTTGGTGACCGGGTAATACAGGATGAAGATCAACGCTTTCATACTTTGATTGATGTGATCAAGGCCAAGTCAGACTGGGCTGGGTGGTACAGCTCCGGCACCGGTGAACGTCAATTAGCATCCTTCGTTTACAATCCCACCATGTCCTCATTGATTGGTGTACATGTTCCCAGGAAGGCTATCGAACAGGAGATTTTGCGCGGTATCTTGCCCTTGGGGGCCGGACTGATAATCATTGTTCTACTACTCCTTCCCGCTGCGCTGGGTGTGCTTTACCGAGCCTATAGTGCCACATTACAAGATGTAAAATCGAGCGAGGCGCGATACCGTGCAGTCGTGGAAGACCAGACAGATCTTATATGCCGCAATCTACCGGATAGCACAATTACCTTTGTCAATGCAGCGTACTGCAGATGCTTCGGTAAGAATCTCGACGAGTTAGTTGGCCATAAGTTCATGCCGATCGTCCACGAACAAGATCAGCCTATGGTACAAGAATTCTTCGCATCCATGGGAAAAGAGAACGCCGTTGCGATACATGAACATCGCGTCATCGACTGCGATGGCGAAACAAGATGGCAACGGTGGACCAACCGAGCTATCCTCGACGAAAGCGGAGAAGTCATCGAATTCCAGGGGACGGGGCGCGACATCACACAGCGTAAGCTAGCCCAGCAAGCCTTGCTCGAAAGCGAGGACAAGTTTAGAACCATTTTCCAGAGCGCACCTGACGCAGTATTCCTGATAAGCATAGAAGGCAAAGAGGCCGGGCGCATCGTAGCGGCCAACGATACGGCCCACCGGATGCACGGCTATCAACCCAGCGAACTCGTGGGAAAACTTATCGCAGATATTGATTCAGATGAATCGTCGCACACCGTGCCAGAGCGACTACACCAATTAGCGGCTGGTGAACAGTTGCATTTTGAAATTGACCATCAGCACAAAGATGGAACGGTTTTCCCGGTAGAGGTCACAGCCCAGCGAATTATTCTGGATGGTCGCGTTCACATCCTCGCATTCGACCGCGACATCACAGAACGCAAACAAGCGGAAGCGCAAAGGCTCGAACTGGAAACCCAACTCCGTCAATCACAAAAGATGGAAGCCATAGGCCAGCTAGCCGGCGGCGTAGCCCATGACTTCAATAACCTATTACAGGTGATTCTCGGTTGCGGCGAAATGGCCCAAAACGCCGACAAAAAAGACAAGCCTGTCGGCGAATTTCTTGAACCTATGATGAAGGCCGGAGACCGGGCCAAATCTCTTGTGAGCCAATTGTTGGCTTTTAGCCGCCGCCAAGTGCTACAAGTGCAAGACCTCGACCTCAACGATATTATCACAGATATCCTGAAAATGATTCGACGCCTCATTGGCGAACATGTCACACTCGATTTCGTGCCCAGCGATAATCTCGGAACCGTACGAGCCGACCGCGGACAAATTGAACAGATATTAACCAACCTGTGCGTCAATGCGCGCGACGCCATGCCAGAGGGTGGCACGATAACGATCAAAATAGAAAACATCTTAATCGACGACGCATTCTGCGCCTCCCGCGCGTGGGGCACGTCCGGGCCTTACGCAATGCTCAGCATAACCGACACCGGTTGCGGCATGGACGACAAAACGCTCGGCCAAATCTTCGAACCATTTTTCACAACCAAAGAAGTCGGTAAGGGAACAGGCCTGGGCCTCGCAACCGCCTATGGCCTCATCATGCAGCACGACGGACAGGTCGAAGTCGAAAGCAAAGTCGGCGTCGGCACAACCTTCAAAGTCTACTTGCCCCTGATCGAGCGAGAATCCGCAATCGTAGGCGAAAAAACTGAAAGCACTATTACCGGCGGAACCGAAACCATCCTATTGGCCGAGGACGACGACATGGTCATGGCACTGTGCAAAACCACACTGGAAGACGCAGGGTATACCGTACTACTCGCCAGAGATGGACAGGAAGCCGTACACGTTTTCAACGATCACTATCAAGTTTTGGACTTGGTGCTGCTAGACGTAGTCATGCCCAAGCTCGGCGGACGAGCGGTCTTCGGGAAAATTCGTGAGAAATGCCCGGACATGCGCGTTATCTTCAGTAGCGGATACAACACAGACAACGCCATCCACAACAACTTTATCCTAGACGAAGGCCTAACCCTCATCCAAAAACCATACAGAAGCACCGACCTGTTACAACTTGTCCGCGCAACTTTAGACCAAGCATAAAGAGCCGCACGGCGCAAGCCTGCGGGCATGACCCAATAAATATTAACATCCACACACAAAGCCTCGGTACTTTCACCCATACCATACCCATTCACCGAGGCTGCAAAGCTAACTCATGTGCGACGCGGCGCATGGGCATAAGCGGATCAACAAACATATCTTCGTGCGCTTCATCAACCACTTGAATATCATCCAGGTGCGAGAAAAATCTGTATCTTAGCGCAACATCGTCAGGCGATATTGTTGATTGCCAAATCTCAACAATGCGCCCCGTCTGCGGCGCATCTAACGTGGACGATGTAATCATTTCCACATACTCGCCACGATCAATCACCACATCCTGATGCCAATGACCTACGAGGTGCAACGCCACGCACGCATGACGATTCAAAATCTCCACAAACTCAAAACCAGTGACAGCCGTCCCCGCCGAAACCCGTAGCGAATCCGCAGGATGATGCGTCGCCACAATCACGACTTCCCCTGCCGCACATGCCTTGGAAAGCGCCTCTTCCAAAAAAGCGCCTTGCGAAAATGTCACCGCCCCTTCGGAATGATTGACCGCTCGCTGTTCAATAAGCGGCGAAGCCGAGTTCAAACCAATCAGCCGTAATCCAGGCCTCGGCGAAACGCTATACCAATCACACGATAAACACTCAGCCGAAAAGCCATGCCCCCTCGGCTGCGTATTACTCGCTAAGTGCATCTCAATGATTTCCTGATTCGTCACATATCGACGAGCCTGATTAGATTGAATCCTGACCGGAAAATCCAACTCCGCAGGCGGGCCAGGGTTTGCCGGCGTGATCGGTGCCCACGCGATCGACCCTGTCGGATTCAGCCTCACCGGATAAAAAAGACCAATCCGCAGATCAAAGGGCAAAGGACTGGTTCGCAGCCCGAACAGATCAGTCACAATCGGAAACACCCCAACCGCAAAATGGTCATGATTACCAATAATGTTGTACCAGGGTATCGAAGCCAGCGGCCCATGTTTGCCTTGCTGATATAATCCCTGGGCCTGAAATGGTTGATGAGGATCGAGTAGCACATCAGGCAAACTTCCAGCCTCCCGATCATCCGGGCCACTCCTCGGATCGACCGTCCCACCGTCAAGCACCGACACAAACCACGACAGCTCATTCATCTGAGCGTTATCCATCCCGTCGCCCGTATGAATCAGGAAACCAACGGGTGAACCGGTGGCATGAATCTTATTCACCGTGCGGACAAAACCATCCAAAACTTGGGCAGAATACGCCTCCTGAGGCCGCCAGGCGCTAGTATTAATGCTAGCTGCCACCGTCAGCCGTCCTGGCGATTCCTCATCCGTGATCTGGGCATCCGAAATATGAGCGAACCTAGCCACCAATCGAAAATCCTGCGTATCCAGCGGCTCCGTTGATTCATTCTTCAGCGTCGTCCCCGGAGCAGACCCGCAACCAGCCAGGACCATCATCACGACCGGCAGCGCCGCGCCCACAAGACAAAACCACTTGATTTGAACAGTATTTTTCATACTAATCCGCTCTATGGAGCAATAATCCCACCTTTTTCTTATCGGCCTATCCGCTCTCCGCTTGTGGATCGGAGTTTCAAACCCTATACTCGCGCCCAAATTTCACAGCGTTGAAAATTTTAGAATTCAGCTTGTCATTTAAGAACCAAAAAAGGAGCATTGGCGTGACCGAAATCAAAGCAACCAACATCACCTGGCACGAGGGTCATGTCGACCGAACAGTACGTGAAGGCATTCTCAAGCAAAAAGGAGCCCTCATCTGGATGACAGGCCTCAGCGGCTCCGGCAAAAGCACCATCGCCTACACCCTGGAGCATGCCCTGGTTCAGGAAGGCAGATTAGCCTACGTTCTCGACGGCGACAACATCCGCTTTGGCCTGAACAAAAACCTCGGATTCTCACCTGAAGACCGCACGGAAAACATCCGCCGTATCGGTGAGGTCGGCAAGCTGTTCGTAGACGCCGGCATTATCACCATCACAGCCTTCATCAGCCCCTACGAAGCCGACCGTCAAATCGCTCGCGAAACCGTTGGCGAAGGAAACTTCTTCGAGGTTTTCTGTGACACACCACTAGACGTCTGCGAAGAACGTGACCCCAAAGGCTTATACAAAAAAGCCCGCGCGGGAGAGATCAAAGGCTTCACCGGCGTCGATGCCCCATACGAAGCCCCAACTAAAGCCGAGCATGTGATCGATACCTCCAAGCTATCGCCACAAGACGCCACGATCGAGTTGGTAGCGATGCTAACCAAAGCCGGCAAGATGTCCGCGTAATTAAAATAAACCAACAGAGTAGCATAAAATCTACAAGCGTTGGCATGAAAATGTATAGGGTGACATGGGTAAGTCCCGAGTTTTTTTTCGGGACTTACCCGTGTCTTTTTTTATATACAGGCCAAGCGACTTAATTATCCGAGCGGCGAGCGCCAGCGACCCGGCACACACAAATTAAGAAACGGCGGGTCGATGACCCGCCCTACGAAACTGATCGTGTTGAGCCTGCAATTAAGGTTTAAGAGGGATTTGGGAAAACGGAGCATTTCGCATGCGACTAGAAGATAAGTCCCAAGTCTGTGTCGGGCGTGCAATTTCAATACAGTCAGAGCCCTCGAATGTTGTTCCATCCAGCAGTGAACCTCTTAGTAAGAGTTCGACTGTTGCTCCTCGAGGTTCTGCATCCAACCCTAATGCACGGCTCATAGCAGTCTTCCAGAACTTAAGCGATAAATCATCAATTCCATCGCCACCCACTTCGTTACATGCACACTTCAAATCTATCAATGGTGTAGTAACATCCTCAATCACAATCCCACTGCCGTCGCGCCAATATAACGGTGAAACGTCACTACCTGCCCTCCTGTCATTACGGGTAAGCTTCAACGAGTCCATGTCGATCATTGAAACGTCAAAGTCTTGACTACCAGCGACAACCATAGACACCACACCCTTGCTCATTGGATCAATCAAGTTAGGACAATTTCCCGGCTTAACATCAAAATTCACTACCACCGGTGGCTGGCAGGTAAACCCATACGCCGACGCACAACGTACGCCACCAGGGCAATCACTCTTCGTTGCCCCTACTACAATTGAGTCGCCGTCCACTGAGACGGCATTCCCAAAATTACGTCTAACTATACCGGGTGCCGCTGTAGGGTCTGAGGCAATAAGTCTCTGATCTTTAATCCATGTGGTTCCATCATAGCGAAACACATAAGCTGCCCCACAATTCCGGCCATCCGCACAATCTTCTTCCGCAGCCCCCAGAACGATGGTGTCGCCACTTATGGAAACATAATCCGCGAATCCCCCCCGACATCTTTGTTCATAGGAGATCAATATCTGCTCTTCAACCCAAGTAACGCCATCAAATCGATAGACATAGGCTGATTTACAATTGCCATCTGGCCCTGGCCTGAGAAACGAACCGCCAATAACTGCTGTATTCCCATCCAAAGATAAAGTACGCCCGACTTGGTCAGAGACAGCTCTGTTAGAGCCTATGATTTTTTGCACCAAGACCCATGAGGCCCCATCATAGTGATAGACGTAAACCTTTCCGCAATTGCCACCACTGAAATCACAATCACTTTGAGGCGCTCCCACCATGACCGTGTTCCCACTTACAGATACGGACTGCCCGAAACGGGTATCTTCTTCGCCGTCGTAAGTAGGGGTAAGTTTTTGCCGTTCAACCCAAGAGGAACCATCGTATTGGAACACGTAGGCCGCTCCGCAATCCCTAATTCGTGATGGACAATCAACACCAGTTGCTCCAATTACGATCGTATCACCACTAATGGCGATGGATCTTCCAAAATAGTCATTATGACGTGCACCATGGGAGATTAGCTTTTGTACTTCATCCCAATAAATACCGGTTCGCTGAAACACGTAGACTTGAGATAAGCCTGAACTTATGACAGCCATGTCTCCGCTTACGGACACTTTTTTTCCAAAGCTGTAAGGCGGACGGCCGTCGGAGGCAGTTAGCTTCTGCAAGCCAGACCATTCGTTATTCCACTTTTGGAATACAAACACCGCCCCGCATGAATTACAAGAATCGACTCGATGATTACCAGCTCCCACAAAAGCGGTATCTCCGCTGACTGACACGGATCCGCCGATACGTTCAACAGGCCATAAATCCCAACCCGTTAATTTCCGTTGATGTTGGTCTAAACACTGCGAAAACGACGGTGCAGTAGTAACCGAGACCAACACCGCTAGCGCAACAATATTAAACTTTGACAACTTGTTCATCAAAATAAATCCCCGACTTCTTGTATGACTATCTAACAAATTCTATTCAAAATCTGAATCTAACGAATCTTCCAGAAAAATACAACGATATAGTTAATCTGCAGGCCACTACATTGACGATCTAAATCCGTCCATCGCAACCAGCTAACTGTCTTCGATTGGATCACCGCTGTGAATCCCATCATGTTGTCCTTCTTTCACATGTGCGATAACTGTGCAAGCTCTACGACTAAGACCCAACCATAACAAACCATAAAATCCTGCTAACTGCCATGTATTCCACCCCGGCAATAACTGGACGATCAATTTGCATCCGAACAGATGCCATTATAGGCGAATGATGCCTTGAAAATCAAGAATTATATTACATTTATGACTCATACCTGCAGTAATTCATCATTTCTGTCGGTCGAGTGGCCCACATATCCTTCTTTTTAGACCTAGGGGAGTCGATGAATAAGCACCTAATTCATACTCCTTGAATAGATGCTTGGAAAAATTCAGAACACTTTCCTCAACCCTCTTGGCGAAGGCACACACTTACTGTCGCTAACGTATCGTGTGATTGCGGCGCGCAACAAATTGAAGACACGGGTAAGTCCCGAAAAAAAACTCGGGACGTACCCATGCCACCCGACGAAAGTCATGTCGCTGGTTTCTTCCTTGTCGTTGTGGGATACTCGAAGTACGAAATGCGGTTGGTATGAAAAAACAAAAGGAAGTCCGAGTTCGCCGAAACCCGGACTCCCTTTTCGAGCTGTACACCCTTTCGGATGGAGACCTACAACCTACCAGCCATATCGACGGCCTATAAGCGCGACTGAAGTAACAGTTGAATCAATAGCCATACCGTGCGATAGTTAGCTGACGGAATGGTCACACCGAGCGGGGTCAGAGCCGCATGGCGCGAGCCTGCGGGCCGGGAGAGTCAACATGGCCAATTGAATCCAAACGCTGGTATGTCACCAGGCTTGCGCCAGGTGCTCTGACATGATTCGCGGCCAACTCTGTCTTGCACCCGCCGTTCTCACCCCCAAAGCTCAACCAATTCACGCCAACTCATTCGCCTGCTATAGTTAAGCTGCTTGTTTGCTACTGAAACCGCACTATTTGTACGCTGGAGATATTCATGGCCTTTGAAAAGGTTGATCCAAAAGTTGATTTCCCCGCCCTGGAACGCGATATGTTCGCTTTTTGGGAAAAAACGCAGGCCTTCGACAAGCTGCGAGAGCTAAACCGGGGTAAGCCCAAGTGGTCGTTCCTGGACGGACCCATCACGGCGAATAACCCCATGGGCGTCCATCACGCCTGGGGCCGAACCTACAAAGACCTCTACCAACGTTACAACGCCTCTCTCGGCCGAGAATTGCGCTACCAAAACGGGTTCGACTGTCAGGGCTTATGGGTTGAGGTCGAGGTCGAGAAGGCTCATGGCTTTGCCAACAAAAAGGACATCGAAAAGTTCGGCATCGGGAAATTTGTGCAGGAGTGCAAAGACCGGGCTAACCATTACGCAGCTATCCAAACGGAGCAATCCAAAAGACTTGGCTATTGGATGGACTGGGACAATTCCTACTTCACCATGTCCGACGAAAACAATTACGGTATCTGGGCATTTCTCAAAAAATGTTTCGACAAAGGACTTATCTACAAAGGTAAGGATGTCATGCCCTGGTGCCCGCGCTGTGGCACTGGCATTTCTCAAATGGAGATGAACGAAGGCTATCGAGAAGTTGGCCATACTTCGGTGTTTGTGAAGTTCCCACTGCGCGATCGGCCCGGCGAAAATCTTCTGGTCTGGACGACGACCCCGTGGACACTCTCCTCAAACGTAGCTGCAGCTGTTAAACCCGGCATGACTTATGTTAAGGTCAAGCAGGGCGACGAGTTTTACTACATCGGAAAAGAAAACTTTGAAAACGCCCGATCTCAACCCGTTGAAGGCGCGAACAAGTCTAACCATCCTAGCCTTATGGCTATTACGGCGATGTTCAAAAACTACGGCGAGTTTGAAATCGTTGAAGAAGTACTCGGCGAAACGCTCGTCGGCTTAACCTATGATGGCCCATTCGATATGCTCGACGGCGCAAGCGAAGCCGTTGGCGTTCATCGCGTTATCGCCTGGGAAGATGTCACCGCAACGGAAGGCGCAGGCATCGTTCATATCGCTCCTGGCTGTGGTAGCGACGACTATCGACTGGGCAAAGAACTAGGCCTGCCGAACATTGCCCCACTATTTGAAGATGGCTGTTTTCGGCCTGAGTTTGGTTATCTCGCTGGTAAACGATTCGATCAAGTCGCAGACGAAGTCGTCGCAGATTTGAAAGAACGCGGCATCCTTTTCGCTAAGGAACAATACATTCACCGCTATCCGCATTGCTGGCGATGCAAGGACGAACTCGTCTATCGCCTGGTCGATGAATGGTTTATAAAAATGGATTGGCGTGACAAGATTATGGCATCAGCCAAGAAGGCCCAGTGGATTCCGGAATGGGGCCTGGACCGGGAGATCGATTGGCTACACAACATGGGCGACTGGATGATCTCCAAGAAACGATATTGGGGACTCGCACTGCCCATCTGGGAATGCGGCGCTTGTGGCCACTTTGAAGTACTCGGCGGAAAAGATGAACTCGAAGCTCGTGCGGAATCAGGCTGGGAAGAATTCGAAGGCAACTCACCCCATCGGCCCTGGGTAGACGAAGTTAAAATTTGCTGCTCTAAGTGCGGCGATAAGAATGTCTCACGAGTCAAGGAAGTCGGCAACCCATGGCTAGATGCCAGCATTGTTCCATTTTCGACGATGGGTTATTTCTCTGACCACGAAAATTGGAAAGAATGGTTCCCCGCAGATTTTGTTGTCGAAGCATTACCCGGACAATTTCGCAACTGGTTCTACGCGCTGCTAACCGTCAGTACCATCATGGTCGATAAGCCTCCGTTCAAAGTGTTAAAGGGCCACGGGCTTGTGCTTGATGATACCGGCAAGCCCATGCACAAATCCGACGGCAACGCAATCTGGTTCGACAAAGCCGCGGAAGAAATCGGCGTCGACGCCATGCGTTGGCTATACGCAAAAACCTCGCCCGAACGAAACGTCTTGTTTGGCCCGCACCACTGCGACGAGGTCCGGCGCGAGATGATTATTCCCTGGTGGAATATCTACTCGTTCTTTTGCAACTTAGCACGCGTGGATAATTTCGATCCGAAACAGCAGACGACCACTGACGACGAGCGAAGCCTGCTAGATAATTGGATTCTTTCAGACCTCAACAAACTCATAGCTATCGCTCACGAAGCGTATAGCAAGTTCGACGTAGCGAAGCTGTGCAACGAGTCGCGGCGGTTTATCGAAGTGCTAAGTACATGGTATGTAAGGCGTTCGCGGCGGCGGTTTTATGGCTCTGATTGGACGCCGGATAAACGAGCGGCGTACAACACAATGTACGAAGTGCTGACCACGTTTAACCGCATCATCGCGCCAATCGTGCCGTTTATGTCAGAGGCGATATATCAAAATCTCGTAGCGAACCAAGCTGAGGGCGCTGCGGAAAGCGTTCATCATACGCCGTTCCCCAGCTCCAACGCTGCGCTTATCGACGACGAGTTATCATCTCAGGTAGCCGCGACGCTTCGCTTGGTATCCTTAGCTCGTTCTGCGAGAAAAGATTCCAAGCTAAAAGTCAGGCAGCCATTAGCTGAGCTTGTCGTGGTTCCGGCTAATGACGTAGAGCGGCAAGCTGTGGCGCGTTTCGAGGATCATTTCCTAGAAGAGTTAAATGTAAAGAAAGTTAGCACCCGCGAAGATGCGGCTGACACCGTCACCACCACGCTCAAGCCGAACATGAAAACGCTGGGCGCAAAGCTTGGCCGACATGCCTCAGCCGGGAGAAAAATGGTCGCGGAGCTTGACCCGTTGGAGGTTGAAGCGACCCTGCGGCGCGGTGAAACGATTCCACTAACCCTCGACGCAAGTTCTGATGAGGGCATAATCGAGATTGAAGCTCAGGACGTGGTCTTAACGAAATCCTACGGAGAAGACTGGGCCGGGGCGTGCGACGGGGCGACGATCGTCATGATTGACAAGCGCTTGACACCCGAGTTAAAGCACGAAGGCATCGCCCGCGACATCATTCGCAACGTACAAAACCTGCGCAAAGACGCCGGCTTGGACATTTCAGATCGCATCACGCTGAGTTTATGCAGCGACAACGCCCAACTAGGCGAAGCAATTGCCGCCTTCAACGATTACATAGCCAGTGAAACCCTAGCTACCAACATCCAAACCACGCCAATAGATTCCCCAACTGGGCAGGTAGAGGTGAAACTGGATGGCCAAACAATTTCGATATCGCTCGTGAAGGCGGTGCTGGTTGATTCGTAGGGGTGCATTGTGATTATCATTTGCCTTGCTTAGTTATTGCAGACTAATATATATGATGGTTTGTTCGGGTGGCCCTACCTGAAAGAGTTTTTCTTTCAAGTGTTTTCCTGACAGAATTTTCCTGCACATTTTCTGATCCGCTCACGTCGTCGCGAGAGGTTTGTCTAATACCTTGATTCGTAGCTCTCTGCTATCATGTCTGCGCAATTCCCAAAA
>JAJRPG010000003.1 GCA_024280855.1 Planctomycetota bacterium
CCGTCTTTGTAATACGGCTTACATAGGTTCTCGACGAAGGTGTCGAATTCGGCTTCGTCGAGAAGTCGGTTAAGTTTGGCATAAAACGGATGGCCCGGCGATTTTGGAAGATCGCACGTCGCCACCCATAGGTTCTGCTGCTCACGTTTCCGCTTGCCCCACGCCATGAATTACCTCATCCTTGAGTTCAATCCTACTCCTCAATCACGCGACTCTAACATTATAACACAATTGCCAAAGAGTTCTTCAACAGGCTGCTAAGTGAAAAGCAAATGCAAGAACGCTGTTACATGGGCCAACTATCATCACGGGCAATAGTGCGTACACCCACGCGCGAAATACATGGTGGTTTCTAACTTTGCACTTTCGCATGGATTGACGAAAAATCATCTGCGCACTAAACAAAGCGGCGAACCATGCGACCAGGAAAATCTGCCAACTTATGGGTGCCATGCTTTGTATCGTAGTGTACGGCGACCAGCGCCTCCATCGAGCAACCGTTAGATGAAATCGCTGGTCTAACGCCTCCAACGTAGCTGTCCCCACATAATCAATCCCCCAAGGAACAAGTACAAATAACAATACAGCCAACAGGGCAAGCAGCGCGAGATTGCCCGTCGCTAGTGGGTCATGTACATCCGCCAAGCGCCAAAGTTTCCGAGGTCTAAGCGATAGCCATAAACTGCTTATGAACGAGCGAAACGGTTTCTTACGCCAGTGATATTCAAAAAATGGTTTCTGCCGACGACGAAAATCATCCAGCACTTGGTCCCACACGAACGACGTACCACACTCTGGACATCGCGTTTCGCTAAGACCGTAAAGGTGATATTCGCAGGTAGAACAGGTAAGCTGTTCCAGCGGGACCACGTGTTCCCAATCAAACTCAAGCGCACACTGTGGACATACCGGCTCTTCCCGCCCGTGCAAATCGCAGCCGCAACGTCCGCAGTGAACTAAAAAATGAACCAACGACCAATCCGGAGATTGCGGCGTCGAAAGCTCGGCCAAATTTTCAACTTCATTTTTTGACATGGCAGCCTGCTAGATTGTTCACAGAAATACTCTCTCGGTCAAATTGATTACCTGGAAGTTCGGAAAAACGCCAAAAAAATAACACCTATTCCGTCCATCTTCCCAGCTTCATCTTCCTGGGTTATCATGCCGATTCGCTGACATACCGTCTGCGGAGTTGGGGTTTTCCAAATCGGCTGCGATCTGATTAAGACCCTGCTGGTAACCATAACACGAGGAACGAATCGGTGATTAAAGAAGTCATTGCCCACATCGAAGCGAACAAGGAAAAGTACATCGAGAGGCTGAGCGAATTTCTTCGCATGGAGAGCATCTCCACCGACCCCACAAAACAAGATGACATTCGCAAGTGCGCCAACTGGGTGCAGGGCGTTTTCTCTGACAGCGGCTTCAAAACGCAAATCGTCGAGACGAAAAAACATCCATGCGTATTGGCGGACACCGGCGAGACAGGCTCTGGACCAGTGGCGTTGGTCTATGGTCATTACGACGTTCAGCCCGTTGGCGATACATCACTATGGGATTCACCGGCGTTCGAGCCTACCATCCGCGATGGCTCCATTTTCGCTCGCGGCTCCGCTGATGACAAAGGCCAAGTTTTCACCCACATGCTCGCAGCAGAAGCCTGGAAAAAAATCGCCGGGAAACTGCCCGTACAAATAAAATTCATGGTCGAAGGTGAAGAGGAAATTGGTTCGCCCAATCTGGAAGAAGTCATCCGCGAACACGCAGACCGCTTAGCCTGCGACTACATCGCTATTTCCGACACGGCTAAGTTCGACGACGACACACCAGCTATCACCTACGGCACCAAAGGCATGGTTTATAAAGAAATCATCGTCACAGGCCCCAAGCAAAATCTTCACAGCGGCTCCTACGGCGGCAGTTTACTAAACCCCGGAAATGTACTTGCCAGCATCATCGCCTCGCTAAAAGACGGTGACAACCGCGTGACTATTCCAGGCTATTACGACGATGTGCAGGAAATTTCCGACGACGAACGAAACAAGCTCAAAGCCCTACCTTTCGATGAAAAAGCTTACTTGGAATCAATGGGCGCACCCGCACTAGAAGGCGAAAAGGGATACAGCACCATCGAGCGCCGTGGCGTCAGGCCCACGCTTGATGTCAACGGTATGCTGGGCGGATTCGTTGGCGAAGGTGCTTCCACCGTCATCCCCGCCAAAGTCATGGCTAAGGTTTCCATGCGCATTGTGCCTAACCAAGACCCTGAGAAAATTTCGCAATCCTTCGACGCCGCAGTCCGAGCAGCTACGCCCGCTGGCGTGCGTGTTGAAATTATTACTCATGCGATATGCGGCGCGTATGTTACGCCTTTGGACTCCCCCGGTATTCGCGCAGCCGCCTCAGCTATTGAAGCAGGGTTCGGCAAAAAACCGCTGTTCATCCGCGAAGGTGGCTCACTACCAATTTTGCCGCTGTTCAAGGAAGTGCTGGGCGCAGATTCACTCATGATGGGATTTAGCGTACCTGGCTGTAACCTTCATGGGCCAAACGAATTCTTCGGCATTGATGACTTCATGCGAGGCATTAAATCCTCGGCTTACTTCATGCAGGAATTAGCTAGCTGTAAGTAATGTTTCGAGAATAGCTTAAACGTGCCACATGTCTGACACACCGTCTCGACTTGCGTGATATACGGGATAGCTAACCCCCACGGCATTCTGCTGGGCCTGAATCGCTAACGAGGGAAGATTATTGTCCTGACTAAGGTGAGCGACAGCTATCCACTTGGGACGCTTACGCGAACACGATTTTAATAAATGAGCGGCTTCGTCATTGCTGATATGCCCACCCTGCCCGCTGATGCGACGTTTGAGCGCATACGGATAGTCACTCATCTCCAGCATGTGCGGGTCGTAATTGGATTCAAGATAAGCCGCGTCTACGGACTCCAGCATTTCCTGCAAACCATCGAACGGATGCCCTAAGTCTGTCAGTATGCCTAATCGTCGCTTTCCACATTCGACCACAAAAGCCACACCGTCCACCGCATCATGTGCCGTGCGAATCGTATGCACAGTGACTGGGCCAAAGCTCAACGATTGACCGGCGTCGAAATAATGAATGCCATCAACACGGCCAAGGCGATGCTGCGAAACTCGAAACGTCGGCTTGGTCATGTACACAGGCAAACCATACTTGCGATGATAAATGCCCGCGCAAGAAACATGGTCGCTATGCTCATGTGACACGATCAAGGCATCCACATCACGAATATCTCGGCCATGCTCCGCCAGGCGTCGCTCGGCTTTAACACCGCTTATCCCAGCATCAAAAAGCAATTTTACACCTTCAGCTTCAATGTATATGCAATTGCCATTGGAGCCTGATTGAAGGGAAAAAGTTATCATTTTCTGAGAAAAAACCTCGGAGGAAACCTCGCCGAAAATACATACTGCCTCAAGATATTCGGTACAAAGTATCCCACCAGGCCAGTTCTCGCAACAAAACACCGCCTGCTTACGCGGTGCTTCTTCATTTACTCACCGAATGCGACACGCGCATAAAAAAACCGGCACGAAGGCCGGTTCAAAAATCATAAATAGGTATCAGCAGCCAAGACCAGAAAACCTGAGTCTCAAAAAAACGCAGCCACTGACCATAGGGCGCTTATGTGCCAGCATATGGCACGAGCGCCATAAAGCGAGCCTGCTTAACAGCTTGCTTGAGTGCGTTTTGCTCTTGAGCGCTGGTCCCCGCTCGCTTGCGTGACATTAACTTACTAGACGTAGTCAAAAACTTTCGCAGAAGTTCAACCTCTTTGAAATCGACCAATGGCCCATCCCAATCTTTACGGTTGCGGTTTGGAAATCTTCGCTTTGAGCTAAATCCGGCGGTCTTTTGTTCTTTAGGTCGCATCTGTACTTTTAATCCTTGCAATATCGCTTAGCCACCATCGGCCTTACTTTACGTCTGGTCAGCCTGTTGCATGACCTTTTCAAAATCTTCCTGGCTAACTTCTTCCGATTCGTCAATCAACAAAATCGGTATGCCATCGCGGATCGGGTATCGAAACCGCGAATCCGGATCAGTAGCATACAGCCAATCGCCAGACTGGACCAGCTTACACCGTGTCCTGGGACATGCGAGCTTCTCAAGCCAGATATTATCGACCTTAGTCACGCGAAACACACTCTAACCGGCGTTATCAGCCCAAAACAGCCTATGAAACAATCCGCAATCGACGGCCCTGCCAGACCCGCCATTGTACCCATGGCCTAGCTCGTGGCAAGTTATCACAAACCCCATCCAAAAACACGGCTCCCCTACAATTTTGACGATAACACTACCATAATAGAGCTGATTCAACACTTTATTTTGACGGGTCCAAATAGCATCCCTATATTGGTCCAAATCGGAGACGTTTGATACATCATTACGCAGAAAAAGGTGATCCAGGCTATGACAACGCAGACATCCAACGACGCTCTTGGCGCTAAAACAACAATATCCACAGCTGGGGGCGATGTCACCGCCTATCGACTATCAGCTATCACAGACCGCGGCATGGGCGACGTTTCAAAACTTCCGTTTAGCATTAAGGTGCTTCTCGAAAGCGTACTCCGTAACATTGACGGATTCACCATCACCGAAAAAGACGTCGCGACCCTAGCTAGCTGGAGTCCAGAAACCGCAGGCAAAATGGAAACGCCGTTCATCCCGGCCCGCGTGTTGTTACAAGATTTCACCGGCGTCCCAGCTGTGGTCGATCTCGCTGCGATGCGGGACGCGATGGCTAGCCTCGGCGGCGACCCCAAACGTATCAACCCACTGCTTCCTGTAGACCTCGTCATCGACCACTCCGTCCAGGTGGACAGCTTTGGCAATGCCGATGCCTTGGGTATCAACGCCGACAAAGAGTTTGCTCGCAACTTTGAACGCTACCAATTTCTACGATGGGGACGAAACGCCTTCGACAATTTCCGCGTCGTACCACCAGCTACCGGCATCGTTCATCAAGTGAATCTCGAATACCTCGCCAGTGTCGTAGCTACGCGAAAACAAGGTGGCGAATCGATCGTGATGCCAGACAGCCTGGTTGGCACTGATAGCCACACGACCATGATTAACGGGCTTGGCGTTGTCGCGTGGGGCGTGGGCGGTATCGAAGCAGAAGCGGTCATGCTAGGTCAGCCGATCTATATGCTCATGCCGGAAGTCATCGGCTTCAAGCTCACAGGCGCATTACGCGAAGGCGCGACCGCGACAGACCTCGTACTAGCCGTGGTTGAACAACTTCGTGCCAAAGGCGTGGTTGGAAAATTCGTCGAGTTTTACGGGTCAGGCCTAAGCACTATGCCCCTGGCTGACCGGGCGACCGTCGCAAACATGGCTCCAGAATATGGCGCGACCATGGGATTCTTCCCTGTCGATAATGAAACGCTAATCTTCCTGGAACGCACAGCCCGAAGTAGCAATCTCGTCGACCTCGTCGAACGATATACCAAAGAGCAAGGCCTGTTCCGAACAGACGACACGCCCGACCCCATTTTCGTTGACACCCTGGAGTTGGACATGGGCACCGTAGAGCCTAGCCTCGCCGGGCCAAAGCGTCCGCAAGATCGCATCCTGCTCTCTCAAATGAAACCGGCTTTCAAGAAATCTCTACAAGCACCAATCACCGAGCGAGGGTTCGCACTAAGTGCCGAGGACATGGCACGATCAGCCGAGGCGAAAATTGACGGAAAAACTAATACGCTCACCCACGGTGCGACCGTCATCGCAGCTATCACGAGTTGCACCAATACCTCGAACCCGTTCGTCATGCTCGCGGCAGGTATACTAGCTAAAAAAGCCTGCCAAAAAGGCCTAAAATCAAAGCCCTGGGTCAAAACCAGCCTCGCCCCAGGCTCTCGCGTCGTCACGGATTATCTCGAAGCCGCTGGCGTGATACCTTTCCTTGAGGAACTTGGTTTTTACAACGTGGGTTATGGCTGCACGACTTGCATTGGTAACAGCGGACCTCTTCCCGAAGCAGTAGCCAGCGCCGTGACGGAAGGTGATTTGGTAGCCTCTTCCGTACTCAGCGGCAACCGCAACTTTGAAGGTCGCGTCCACGCCTTAGTCAAAGCCAACTACTTAGCCTCCCCGCCACTTGTCGTCGCTTATGCCATTGCCGGAACCACCGACATCGACCTAACCACCGAACCGCTAGGCCAGGACAGTCAAGGGCAAGATGTTTTCCTCAAAGATATTTGGCCTACGCACCTGGAAGTTGCCGGAGCTGTTGCCAAGTTTGTGACACCGGAAAAATACGACAAGCAGTACGCGAACGTTTTCGACGGTAATGAACGGTGGAATGAAATTGCCTGCGATGATTCGGACACTTACCAATGGGACAAAGACAGCACCTATGTGCAAAACCCACCGTTTTTCGATGGACTCACCAAGGACGTTAGCCCCATTCAGCCCATTGACGGCGCTCGCGTGCTGGTCATGGTAGCCGACTCCGTCACTACGGACCATATTTCCCCAGCTGGCGCGATCACCGCAGACTCTCCTGCGGGGTTATTTCTTCAAGAAAACGGCGTCGCACCGACAGACTTTAATAGTTACGGCTCACGACGTGGCAATGACAGGATCATGGCACGCGGAACCTTCGCCAATATCCGCCTACGAAACTTGCTCGCCCCCGGAACAGAAGGCGGCTACACGACCTATCTGCCAGACGCGGAGCAAATGTCCATTTTCGACGCCGCCCAAAAGTACAAAGCGTCGGGCACACCGCTCATGGTCTTAGCCGGTAAAGAATACGGCACTGGTTCATCAAGAGACTGGGCCGCGAAAGGGCCATTGCTACTTGGCATTAAAGCGGTCATTGCAGAAAGCTACGAACGCATCCACCGCAGCAATCTCGTAGGCATGGGCATCTTGCCGTTGCAATATAAAAATGGCGAATCAGCTAAGTCTTTGGGCTTAACGGGTAAAGAAGTTTTCGACATTGTCGGCATCGGCGACGACGCCCAGCCAGGCCAAGATGTTGAAATCAAAGTAACCGACCCGGACAACAGCGAATCTCGCACAATCACGGTCATCGCAAGATTGGATACGCCAGTGGAGGTAAACTACTACAGAAACGGCGGCATCTTGCAAACGGTTTTGAGAAAATTGGCGGAGTAAGATAAAACGGTACGCCAGGCTGACGCCAGAGGTCAAAAACACCTCAAATCGGAAGGTTGGCTGATGTACTCAAGCGGAGATAACTCCTTACCACACAAGCACTTCCAAGAAAAGCCACCGGTCGGACTCGAACCGACGACCTGCGGTTTACAAAACCGCTGCTCTACCAACTGAGCTACGGGGGCAGCGGGCGTGATTATAGCGATAGCGACTGGTTATGCAACGAATCCGGTACATTTTCGCCTCTAAGACCACACCACATATTTCCCTAGCATTTTTTTTCGTTGAGATTAGCCCCAATTACAACCGTTGTATTCTCTCCAGCCAACCTTAAAGTATAATTGAAGGCTAATCTTAGGAGAATGTCATCATGCCTCGTGAGAAAAAACTTGCGACGATAGGCCAAATCGCGGCTTCGGTTGGCGTCGCGACCAGCACATTACGATTCTACGAACGCGAAGGTTTACTTTCGCCCGCCGGTCGAAGCCCCGCCGGGTATCGCCTGTATGAGCTTGGCGCGGTAGAACAATTGCAGTTCATCCGATCGGCTCAATCGGTCGGATTCTCATTAGAAAACATTAAAGCCCTTCTATCGCTAGACGAACGCACTTCATGCAAACAGGTACAAATCATGATCCAATCGCGTCTCAACGACATCACTCAACGAATCGTCGAACTTAAAAGCGTCCAACGAACGCTTACTCACACCCTGAATCGCTGCCGTAAATCAAAAAAAGGTTGCCCCGTTCTCAAGGATTTTCTAAAGCCATAAACATATTGCCGACGACGGATTTGTCTGAAAATGTCGCCAATGAAAAATAACAACCTTACAGTACTTGACCTTGAACTCAGGTTTAAGGTGTATACTACAACCGGATACAAGAAAAGGAGTCCCCGATGACCCGATGGCATGCAACGATCGTTTTTTTCGCCCTGGCAGGCGGTACTGGCTGTCAACATATCAAGCACGCGGGCTATTCCATTTTTGACGACTACGTTTCAATCACCTTCAAAGTTGATGGCCTCATGAAAACCAAGTCAGGCGCGACGTGATTGGGCTGACCGGATAAGGTCACGGCATCCCTGGAAGGGATCATCGGAACGAAGCGAATTACTTGGGATTATGCGAGAGATATGGTCACAGTCCTATACAACCCAGCCAAGACGAAGCCAAAGGCATTACGGTCTGCTATTTCCGATCTTGGATACAAAGCTAATTTAGCTTCTCCCAATCAAACTGGAAAGGCAGAATCTAATCAGCCATCTAAGATTACCGTCCCGACTAACGCGCCTAAGTTTTTTGTCGATGCCGTAGAACGGGCAAGAGCTTTACATAAACCGGTTATCATAGATTTCTGGGCGTCGTGGTGCGGCGCTTGTCTGCAACTAAAACGCATAACGCTGGAACATCCCGCTGTCGCCAAGGCACTGCTTGATGTGGAGGTAATCTTTGTAGACCTTGATATAAATCCCACTCTTGGTGAGGCATACAGCGTCGCTTCCATTCCCGACGTGATCTTTATTGATGTATCAGGCGCGATTGTTGATCGGTTGCATAACTTCGAACCGCCGGAAGCCTTTATCGCTCGCGTGCAGAAAGTTCTAAATCAGCCGGCTCGTAGTAAAATTGGCGACCAGTAAACCTTCACCACCAATGGAGATTGTGATGAGTATTACAAATGCTTTATTATTGACAGCGATGGCAGGAATATTTTCTGCCGTCTCTGCCATCTCGATGGCATCCTCACACTTAGGTGCCTCCGTAGCTAAAAAAGCCAGTGAAGAGAATAAAATGGGCATAACAATTTTATCCGAGTCGTTGAAACCTCTAAAGGATCATTTCAACGCCAACAAAGACAAACATCGGCTCATCGCCATCCTCTCGCCTACATGACCGGGCTGTGTGGATGGCGCCCGTGCGGTGCAACAATCGGTATTGAAAAAATTTCCTCATTCAGACCTCAGCGTAAGTATCGTTTGGATTCAGATGCCTGGCTTTAACGACAACGAATCATCAGCTAGAAAGATAGCTCGAAGCTTTGATGACCCGCGCGTTAAACATTTCTACGATCCATTCCCGGCTCATTACGCCGGTAAAGAATTCGCAAAGAATCGTTTAACTCAAGGACCAGCCTGGGACATCTACTTCTTTTATGAAAAAGGGGAAGCATGGAACGACACTCCTCCAGAACCAGCCGAATGGATGCACCAACTTGGCGGGGGCGATCGTGCGGATGCTACAAAATTCAGAACAGGACAAGGCCTTATCGACCAACTTCACAAAGCCATGCACCGCGTAACGAAAGAAAAATGTCGGGATGACTAAAACTAATTAGTGACATCATAAAGACACTATAGCCACCTTAATTATCGTTTTCAGAACAAGGCGATGAAAGCAAATCAAAGGCTCAGTTGATCCTGCAAATACTCAACACAACGCGATTTGTCGATTTCAATTTGCGTCGCATCGTCGCGGTTGCGCACCGTAACTTTGCCGGTTTCTTTGGTGTTACCGTCAATCGTAAAACAAAACGGCGTACCCGCCTCGTCCATACGGGCATATCTCTTACCTATCGATTGCTTGGCATCGTACTGACAGTTGAAACGCTTCTTAATCTCCCGGTAGATAGGCTCAGCAATTTCCGGCATGCCATCCTTAGCCACCAGTGGAAAAACCGCCGCTTTGATGGGGGCTAAGCGCGGATGGAATTTCATAAATTCCTTACTCGCGCGGTTTTCATCGTAACTATAAGCCTCAGTAATCGTCGCTAGCGTGAAACGGTCTACCCCGGCTGAGGGTTCGATGACGTGCGGAACAAAACGCTCTTTCGTCGCATCATCAATCACCGCGAAAGCATTTTCCTTACCCTTCGAAGCCATGCCATGCGCCCGCAAATCGTAATTGCCTCGATGAGCCACGCCTTCTAATTCCTGCGTCTCTTCCGAAAACGGAAACAGATATTCAATGTCCGTACACGCATCACTATAATGAGCTAACTCATCTTCACCCTGCTCGCGCGGACGAAGATTATCGCTACGAATTCCCAGAGATTCGTACCACTTAATTCGCGTCTCGCGCCAGAACTCATACCACTTCTTCGACTCGTCTGGATGGCAGAAAAACTCGATCTCCATCTGCTCAAACTCACGCGAACGAAAAGTGAAGTTACGCGGATTGATTTCGTTACGAAAGGCCTTACCAATTTGGGCAATACCAAAAGGCAGTTTCACTCGCGTAGAGTCCATGACGTTTTTGAAATTTACAAAAATGCCCTGCGCAGTTTCCGGGCGAAGGTAAGCAACATTGGATTTATCCTGCAACGCGCCCACATAGGTTTGGAACATAAGATTGAATTCACGGGCTTCGGATAACTCACCACCGCATTTTGGACAGGTATCACTAGCAAATTGCTGCCCGTTCGCATTGAACAGTAGGTGGGACCAACTCTCGAAAGTATCTCTATTAGACTCGTCGGTTTTTTTATCGTCGAAAATTAGTTCTAACGCTTCTATAACTTCGTCAGGTTGTCTAACTATACCAAGTCCAGGAGCTAACTTCTTGCCTTTCTTACGCGCCCAGCTTTTTAGCATATCAAGATTAGGAGGTGTCGATTGCTTCCATATCTCTTTGAGCTGTACACACCAATCACTAGCTGCCACTTCATCTCTAATTTGATCTTCACGAAAGCGCCCCTTGCATAACGTGCAATCACACATCGGATCACTAAAACCACCCACATGCCCCGACGCTTCCCACACCTTGGGATTCATAATGATCGAACAATCGACGCCGACCATTTGGAATTCTTTTCCATCCGGGCCAATCGGCGGATTGCGGACCATGTCCTCCCACCATGCGTCTTTGATGTTGCGCTTCAGCTCAACGCCCAGTGGGCCATAATCCCAAAAGCCGCCAATCCCGCCGTAGATTTCGCTACTACCGAAGATAAAACCCCGCCGCCGGCACAACGCGACGATCTTTTCCATATCCTTTTTTTCTACGGACATTCGATCACTTATGCTTTCTTATGAAACTTGCCATTGCCCCAATGCAGCCATTCCGTCATTCCCGCGACAGCAAGCTGCCTTGGCAGGGCGGGAATCCAGTCTTTGGCTCATCATTGCATCGCTCTGGATTCCCGCCTTCGCGGGAATGACCACGATGTATTTCGTATGTATCTACTTTGTAGAACGCCTTAACTCTCGAACCCAATTCCGAAAAGGCCTCAAGCAAACTATTCGCTACAGTATGCCACTACCAAACGCCGTCGAATCATCGCTCGGATCAACCGAAGCCACCTTCGTTTCGACCTCCGTCGCGACGTCCAAGCCATCACCGAAACCACCAGACTCGACTTCTTCTTTTACCACTGCCGCTTCTTCAACCACTGGCTTTGGCTTACGTCGCTTCGGGGCAGCCGGCTTTTCCTCGCGTGGTTTAATCACTTCGACCTCCGACGCCTCTTCCAAACCCGCGCCAAATCCACCCGAGTCAACGTCCTCATTGACGGCTGGTTTCGGGGCACGCCTTTTCGGCGCAGCGGGTTTTTCCTCGCGAGGCTTAGGCGCTTCAGATTTAGTCGCCGCCGGCTTATCTTCACGGCGAGGCTTATCGCGATCATCCCGACGTCCGCGAGGCTTTTCACTGCGAGAACCGCGACCATCACCACGACGCGAATTCCCCTTGTCGCCATCGTCACGATTATTGCCGCCGCGATCATTACCGCCACCGCTTTTCAACCCAGCGATCATATCGTTATATTCGCTTTTGGGTGGCCCAGACTCAGCCTCGGCGGAATTATCCTCCGGCTTTTGATGATCCGGATCACCAGCATTGGCGAATTCTTCATTAAACGCCTCGATAATACGATCCTGCAACTTCGCCCGAAACTCCGTCGTAATCGGATGAGCCATGTCACGATGCAATTTATCTCGCCCTTCACCGTCGCCCATCGAAGGCTCTTCGAGACGCTGCCCACACTCCTCGCAAAACTTCGCGCGAAGCTGATTGCGATGTCGGCAAGAGGGACACGAAAATGTCACCTTCTTAGATGGCATCGCGATAAACAAACCCGACGTGCCATCCACAATTTTAATGTCTCTTACGACAAATTCGTCGTCAAAAGTTACGGTACAAAATGCCTTGAGGCGATCGCTGGTGTCTTTTAATAGTCTGATGCGTACGTCTGTAATATCCATTCAAATCTCCTTAGGTGTCATATAGCCGGTATCGACCGGCGAAGCCACGACTGCAGTCTGTTTTCCCGTTAGTTGTGCTACCCGTTTCGCAGCTTCAACCGCAGTCTGTTGTTCATCAAAAAGTCGAAACAGCGTCGACCCTGCGCCGCTGATTCGCCATTCGCCCAATCCCATCCTATCTAATTCATGCTGTACCCGGCCAATATCCGGAGCGACGCGCAATACAGCCGACTCCAGATTGTTGTAAAGCATAGTCGATAGCTCCGCAGCCGTCGAAGCTTCACTCACACCAGAATTCACATCCGCCCCGCGATCCGACCTATCAGACTCCCGAAATGCGGTATAAACCTCCGCCGTAGGCACAAGAACCCCGCCAAACACCAGCAACGCCCAGCCACACCACTTCAGCGAGACTGGTTCAACATGCTCCCCCCTACCCGAAACCATCGCCACTGGTAGCGAGAAAAATAAAGGCACGTCCGACCCAATCGAAGCGCCAATATCAGCCAGCGATGCCCGGTCCAATACGCCACCCCACAGGTCATTACAGAGCCTTAGCGTCGTAGCTGCATCGCTACTCCCACCGCCCATACCTCCACCTATGGGAATTCGTTTTTGTAGTTCTATGCGAACACCAGAAGATGGTTTCACCCGCTCAGCCAACCGAGTAGCCGCAAGAAAAGCTAGATTGTCCGAAGACTGAATTGACGAATCGTCACACACAACACTCACGCCAGCCTCATCACATAAGGCGCAACGAACTGTGTCATGCAAACTAACGCCTATCGCGATAGACTCAATTTCGTGAAACCCATCGGGCCGTTTCCCCAACACGCCAAGCGTGAGGTTAATCTTCGCATAGGCCTTAGCTTCGATAGCAGCGGAGGTGTTTGAACGATCAGTCATGCAGTGCGTCGATGTAATAGCCATGGGTGCAATTAGCCAGCCCCATACCGAAGCCAAGCTAACTCGATAGTAAACGACACCCCAAAACTGTCAACGAACTACTGCAACTTTACAGCATCACGACCGTGGTATTTTAGCAACATCCCATACAACCGGCCCTCACTCGACAACTCATAACCTATTACCCTACAACCACTTACATCCATCAAGCCGCCATCCCAGACATCGGTCCACGCTTTGCCCATTACCCATTGGAGCGATGCACGCGCATGGCGCGCAATCATCGAAGGGAACAAAAGGAGCAACATTATGGGGCCTATTGAATTCGTTGGCAGTAATACACATGGTAGGTTTAATCCGACACAGCGCCCTCACAACCCAAACGCCGCGTCGTTTGGGGAAACTCCGATGTCAATTTCCGGCGTCACGACCTCCAGCGGCTCCCGTGCCCTACTATCCATCCAATCCTCTGTCGCCCGCCTTCTTCAATCTATTGGCGGTGGCTTGGCACATGACGAAAATCTCAAATCACTCATCGCCCTTCTGCTACTATCAGCCTTGCTCCGTAGCAGCAATACCGAGGAGCATGTAGACCAAAAAATGTTGCAGGAGCTGGGCGCGGGGCAAGGGCCAGTGGGAACGCAAGGTCAGTACATCAGTTTTTATGCCTCGTCGACCACCTTTGTCATGGAATCCTCAAGCCCAGCCGTAGTCACAAACCAACAATCTTCAGCCATGAATGCCAGCGGCGTAGAAAGCGGTGCCGCCATTGCATCCATAGACGCCACAGCATAAATCGCCGCTCGTAGTAGTACTTTGCGACCGACCGCGCATAGCCATAGAATCAAACCTTGGTTGTGCTTTAAGATAATTCCAGCAGAAATAAATACCTACACCGAAACTAGGCCGAATGAGAAACTTCTCGAAAGATGAAATCGGCTTACGAAACGTTATCGAAACTGACCTGCCCATTTTCTTCCAGCACCAACTGGACCCCCAAGCCAGCTTCCAAGCCGCGTTTATTTCCAGAGACCCAGCCGACCGAAAAGCGTTTGACGCTCATTACGCAAAAATCCTAGGCGACGAAACAGTCGTTATGAGAACGATTGTTCTACAAAACCAGGTTGTTGGACACTTAGCCAAGTTCGTCATGTTCGATAAGCCAGAGATAACCTATTGGATAGACAAGGCCTTTTGGAATCGCGGAATAGCCTCCCAAGCTCTAGCCTTGTTCCTAAACCAATATCAATCACGCCCCATTTTCGCCCACGCAGCCGCTGACAATCTCGCCTCGATTCACGTGCTGGAAAAATGCGGATTCGTGACGATAGGACGCGAAACATCTTTCGCCAAAGCCCGAAACCAGGAAATCGAAGAAGTTCTCATGAAACTGGATTAGATTGTTGCCATAGATCAGCCTACTTCCGTGATACACCTATGAAACAGTGGCATTCATGCCGCGGGTGCCCCATTCTTCGGTTACTGCCGAAGGGTGAGGGAAGGACATATAGATGCTGTCCCCCACGCCTCATGGCCACAATACACAACATCCGAGTCTGCGACTACAATAAGCTCGGACCGGAAAATGATCTTATTACATTAGTTTTGCTATGGTGCAACGAACGTATGTCAATGCCACTACCACAATTTAGCCACGAAACGCTCTTCGACGACGCCCCTCTCGTGCCCATCAAACAGCTAGACACCGTCTGGTTTCAGGTCGGCGGCACGATTTGCAACTTGCGATGTCACCACTGTTTCATCAGTTGCACCCCGGAAAATGACAAGTTCAAATTCATGACGCTTGCTATGTGTAAGCCCTACCTCAACGAAGCGAAATCGCTCGGCACGAAAGAATACTATTACACAGGCGGTGAGCCATTCGCCAACCCGGAGATGATAGACATTCTCGAACTTACAGTATCTCAATACGGACCGGCTACCGTTCTCACCAATGCCACCATCTTGTCAGAAGAAAAACTAACCCGACTAAAAAACATCGCCCAAGCCGCTGAGCATAAAATCGAAATTCGCGTCAGCCTGGACGGATACACCCGCGAGATGAACGACCCCATTCGCGGCCAGGGCACGTTCGACCGTGCTATAGCTGGCATCAAAGCACTTGTGCAACACGGCTTTCAACCGATCTTAACCATCACCCGAACTTGGGACGACTGCGACGAAAAAGTGTTGGAAGGCTTCGTCACCCTTCTCGCAAACATTGGCTACGATAAGCCAAGATTGAAAATCCTACCGTCCATTAAGCTCGGCGCAGAAGTAGACCGCACCACAGGCTACGCCGAATCCGACCGCATCACCCACGACATGATGCAACAGCGCGACCCGTCACAGTTACTCTGCCATAACTCGCGTCTGGTCACCGACCAAGGCGTATGGGTCTGCCCTATCCTGCTAGACTCTGAACATGCCCACATGAGCGATTCCCTACAAGGCGCGATGAAAGATTATCCCCTCCGCCACAGCGCCTGCTACACCTGTTGGCTACACGGCGCCATCTGCTCAAACGACACCACATCGTGTACTTCGAACAACGATAAACCATGCTGCGGCTAGGCAGGTGATGAGTGGCCCTTGGCCGGACGGGTGTCCCATGTCCTTCTTTCTGGACATGGGGGAGTCGATGTTAGACGTAGTGCCATGACCACGTCATATAAAATCTGCGTAGGTCGGGTCATCGACCCGGCACGTCACGAGTTAAGAAACGTCGGGTCGATGCCCCGACCTTCTATGAAAGCCCATTGTAAGTCAAGTGCATTTTTTGCTCTTTCCAGGCGACCGTTGTAATCCCAATCTTCTATCCGAGCGTCACCAAGAATACAGCTGATTAACAGCTTAGCCC
>JAJRPG010000004.1 GCA_024280855.1 Planctomycetota bacterium
AACCGAATCAGTCGATGGGACGCTTCTATCAGCGCCGCACGTAACTGACGATTCCCGGCTTTGATCAAACCCGCATCAGCCACCCGTGTGCCGCTCGATGCGTTGCGCGGCGTCAGGCCACAAAACCTCGCCAGTTGCTTGCCGGTATTGAATCGATCGAACCGGCCAATCTCAGCGCGAATCGTCCAGGCGGTGACTGGCCCGATGCCTTTCAATAGTTTCAACGCTTCAACCATAGAGTCGTCTTCGGTCGCTTGCGATAAACGCTTCTCTACCTGGGCGATCTCATCAACAACAAACGTCATCTTCGCGAGCATGCGCTCCACAATCCATTGGCTTTGCTCGCTCAACGTTTCGTTGTGGCGTAGCCAATGGAGCCACGGCTTGGTCCACGGATTAGCAGGTGCGTTGCGGATGCGCTGGTCACGAAGCAGTGCGCCAATCCGAAGCTTGGTATTGCGACGTTGGGCGACAAGCCCTTGACGGTAACGCACCAACCGGCGCAACTCGCGGACATCGTGCGGGGCTAGCCAAACCTTGGGCAGATAGCCAACTCGTTCGAGGTCGGCGAGCATCCGGGCGTCGCTGAAATCCGTTTTGTCCGGGCTGTCCTTCATGCGATGCACATAACCGGGATGAGCCAGGTCAACGATCCAGCCAACTTCAAAGATTAATTCGTCGGCTAGGTTCGCCGCACCGCTGCAAGATTCGATCGCCACACGGCTGACGATGCCTAGGCCATTGACCGCCTTGACGATCGATTGCCAGTCGTTATTACATCGACGATTCAAGAGTACATCTCCCCGATGGTTGACCACGCAAACCTGTACAGAATCTTTGTGGTAGTCTAATCCGACAAATACCTTAGAATCATTCATGTCCGTTGCTCCTTTGCGTTAGCTGGGCTAGTCTCAAGACAACGCTCGATAGACTAACCTAGGAGTAACGGGCTTTCATCCCCATCTACAATACTAAACCTATTCTTCCAATGGCTCACGCCGCAGCAGCCATTCTTTAGGCAATCCATCTTGGCCAACTACTAACGACACAATGCCACCAACCATCGCACAGGTCGTATCCACATCACCTAATCCTAGAGCTGTATTCCAAAGCGCCTCTTCATAGTCGTTAGCGAAACGCGCGGCACACCATAATGCAAACGGCACCGTATCGCGAGACAATAATTTTTGACCACTTCCCAGCCCATATGCTGCGTCAAGAACGGAAGTCGAGGGATCAATCTGAATGGCTTTCGCAATGCCTGCTCGTGTAGCTCCGTCAGGGGTCAATGTGTGAGCCTGTTCAAGAAGTTGCTCTCCCACATTAGATTGATCACGATTTTGCCAGGCAACCGCCGCCCCAACAGCAATCGCAATGGCCCCCGCTTGCCCTTCAGGGTGCGCATGTGTAATGACCGCTGAAGCGCGAGCTTCATGCACGACTCGATCAAGAGCATCGGCAAAGTAAGCGCCGATTGGTGCAGCCCGCATAGCAGCGCCATTTCCCATCGATCCCTCGCCGTTGAATAATTTAGCTGCTGCAGCCCTCCACTCATAACCAAGCGCGATTCGATCTAATAGTTGAACAGCAGCCGCGCCATAACCTCGATTAGGCTGCAAACGAAACTTCGCGGCAAATAATTTGGCAAGGGAATCTTGATCTATTTTTCCATGCGCAGCTAATTCCTCAACAATACTCCAAGCCATCATCGTGTCGTCGGTATAAAACCAAGGTTTTTCTGGAAGCTGACGAGTATCAATTGATGCGTAAACCAAAGGGCTGAAAAAACATTCCCCAAACGAATCACCCAACGATAATCCTTCCAGAGAGAGCCAGGCGCGAGCGACCGAGCCGGGTGTCCCGTGTCCTTCTTTTTGAACATGGGGGAGTCGATGATTTTCGCTAGATGACATCCTCAAATAGTAATCCAACTTCACTTACGGTCCAAATACAACCCTATCTCTAGCGTTTCTTAAACTCACCGCGTAGGTCGTGTCATCGACCCGACATACACTACTTCGTTGTAGACATTAGGAAAGTCGATGATCGATGAAGTGCCATAACCTCGGCATAAATAATTTGCCCTGAAATATGATATCGAACATGCGAGCATGGCGCAAGCTGCCCGAACAATTGATGCAACATGTCGCATTCACTCACCGTCTCCCCCGGCCAGAAACTCAATAAACCACTCGCCAAATTAAAGTGAAACTTGCATCCACTGCCTCGCCATAAAATATATTGTGAACATGCTCACATTCTACTTGACATGCCACAATCCATGGCATACAGTTTATATGAACATGCTCATTAAAGGGATTTAAGAATGAGAATAACAGCCAAAGCCAAAATCGAAACACGACAGCGCATCCTTGTCGCGGCTCGTAAACTCTTTAGTGACAAGGGTTTCGCGGGAACCACGACGCGCGATATCGCTGTAGAAGCCTCAATCGCCACGGGAACACTGTTCAACTACTTCCCCGGCAAGGAGCAGCTAGCCCTGGCTATCATCGATATTTCGCTCGAATCGGCTCATAGTGAGTTTCTTACATCTCAGCGGGAGAATGAATCTCTCGAAGAAGCTCTCTTCTCTCATATCGCCATCATGCTGCGACACCTTAGGCCTCATCGCGGGTATCTCGGCGATGTCGTTGAAACCACACTTAGTCCGTTCAACCAGTCCTCTGATGATGACGCCTCGGCCAATCTGCGCGCGCGACATTTGGAAACGGTTCAGTCGCTCATCGAGGGCCACGCGACGCCCGCCTCGCCTCAGCCATCCGCTGTCATCATGCACTTGTATTGGACTTTATTCCTCGGCGTCCTGGCCTATTGGGCTAAGGATGAATCACCCAATCAAGAAGACACTCTAGTCCTAATGGATCATGCGTTACGTTTATTTGTAAGTTCTCTAGATATTAACCTCAATACGCTGGAGCCCAATCGTTCCTCGTAACCAAATGGAGATCAATCATGTCACTTAATGCAAAAGAACTTATCGAAGCCATGCCCATTAATTTCGATGAGACACAAGACACTAGCCAACAGTCACTCGATAAACTGCTGAGCAGTCTGTCCAAAATGCCAGTCCCCGTCTCTCGACTCACGCGCATGTGGGCACTTGGCTCCATGCAAGCGAAAGTGGCCATCGCCTATTTCGCATATTGGATGCGCAGCGGATTTGTATCCGGCGATGATAAACAACGCCTGCTAAACGAAACGCATCTCAAAGCAGCGTTCAAGTTGCTCGGCGGTATGAGCTATCTTCGTGGTGCGATTATGAAAGTTGGACAAGTCATCGCCAGTACCCCAAACGTCGCCCCACAAGAATTCGTCGAAGTATTGGGGCGTTTGCAATTCGAGGCTCCGTCCATGCACTTTTCTCTGCTGCGAGAATTCGTTCATGGGGAGCTACACCACGATCCGGAAGAACTCTTCGACGACTTTGAAACCACGGCCTTTGCCGCAGCGTCACTCGGACAAGTTCACCGGGCTACGCTCAAGGGCCTGGATGAAAAAGTGGCGATCAAAATTCAATATCCCAACATCAGCCGAACCATCCACGAAGACTTTAAGAACTTAAAAGCTGCTACATTCCCCATGCGTCTTACCCGCGACTGGGACAACATACAGGCCCAGTTCGAGGAAATCTGCGACATGCTCGGCCAGGAAACGGATTACGAGCAAGAGGCTGAAAACTTGCGCGCGGCCCGTCTATTGTTCACAGAGGATGAAGGAATCATCGTGCCCCAAGTCTACCCGGAGCTTTCCACAAAACGCATTTTAACCATGTCGTATTTCGACGGCTTGCATCTGGATGAGTTTCTCACGACGAATCCATCTCAGGCATTGCGTGATGAATTCGGGCGTAAGATCGTTCGCTCCTCGTTCCGTATAGGATTTCGTGGAAAAATGCTGTACGGTGATCCACATCCCGGCAACTATTATTTCATGCCCGACGGACGTTTGGGATTGATCGACTTTGGCTGTTGCAGGCACTACAACGACGCTGAGATGGACTACATGGACTCTGTCGAGCAGGCCTACTTAACATCACGAGAAGCCGTCTACGAGGCAATAATTCGTGCCACAGACCTGACATCTACAGATGCTTCCCGACAAGACCACATGCGACTCGGTGTAGAATACGCTGACTGGGTATGGGAGCCTGTGCAGCAAGATGGCCCATTTGACTTCGCGAACCAGGAATATTTCACTCGTGGCGTTGCAATATTTTCCGAACTGATAAAGAAACGATACACACGAAGTAAACCAATTAACACATGGCTGACGCGAAACGTCTATGGCATCCGAGCGATCCTAGCCCGGTTAGGCGCTTGCATAGACTTCGGCGAAATCTATCGAGAAGAAGCCAGAGTGACAAAACCAAAGAAATGACTATTTGAACGAACGATGTACTGCGGATGAGAGGACTCGAACCTCCACGGGGTTACCCCCACTGGCACCTGAAGCCGGTTGGTTATGTAACCTCATTGTTTAACGTAAACCGCTCCATTTCAACGGTTTAGCGAGAAACACCGTAGCGTCAAACACTTACGTTAAATGCCTCCCGTCCGTATCGATCCGAATGCGTCCGACGACAACGCAAGAGTGTGTACACTCTTACCCCTAGAAGATTGACCCTCGTTGTGTCCCGTATACCGCTGCCCAGGCCACTCCATCGACTCAATTCGCCGTCGGCTCCGGTAGTCATGGACCAAGTTGCAGTCCAGTCATCGAGCCATCGCGTCCACGAGAGCGTCCGCTGCTTTCGGCCCATGGCGAAAAAACAACGACGGCTCGACGAATTCCAACTCAAAGACATTTTGCTGTCCATCTTTGCCGACAAGAAAGTCCACTCGTGCATAGAGAAGCGGAGTGGTTTTGAGATTGATGCCTGGGACGTCGATCGAAGCGATACAGTTGTAGAACAACATCGATTTGTTCCAAACTGTGTTCGACAGGTGAATCCATCGCACCAAAATCGTCCTGAACCCAGTAGTCTCCAGCAGCTGGAAGCATATGCACGGCATGACCCATAAAACCTGCCGAAGAAGATCGCCGACAGTTTTCCACGTGTTTTCACGGCGTCGAGATACAGTTGCAACATTAAGCTCTCTAATGGCATGAGACCCTTCAGATGTTCCTTAGCCTGAGACAATCCTGATGGGCCTGCCGCAAAGCACAGGGTCTCTCGGGCTGTTGCCTCAACGGCGAGTTTGAGGAACGTATTGTGCCATCCGTGTGCCCGGGGAGCGCCGTCCAAGTCAACCTCGGTCCTACGCTCGCCCGCCGCTGCTCAGTACGGTGTGACGTTCTCCCCATATCCTGATCCATTCAAAATAAGCTTTTTCTGCAGAATTAGCAGAAAAATGATTCTATTTATTGACACATCGATATATGTCGATATATAATAACGTGATGACTAAGAAACCAGTCAAACTGATTACACTCCACGCGCTTGAACAGGCGGCGGAATGTCTAAAAACACTGGCCCATGCACACCGACTGCGTATGGTTCAGATGTTGCTGAAAAATGAATACACCGTTGGAGAACTAGCGGAGGCGTGCGACATCCAGAGCCACATGGCTTCGGAACATCTTCGTAAGATGAAGGATCGCGGCTTTCTCGCTAGTCGGCGGGACGGTAGATGCACGTATTACCGGGTCGTCGAGAATGGACTGGAAAGTATTTTGAATTGCATTGAGATTAGGTACGGCACTCAATCAGGGAAATAACCGGTTTATAGAAACCATAATAGATTGTGATCTTGCTTAATAACATACAAGGGGAAAGTTATGGCCAGCCAAGTTGCTACATTTTTCGATCAGTGGGAGACAGATCAACAAAAAGTGAAGGAAATGGCACCGAATATCGCACGAGGTTTCGGTGGCATGTTTCAAGCGATCATGAAAGAAGGAGCACTTTCAGTACGCGAGAAAGAGCTGATCGCCCTGGCGGTTGGTTTAGCGGTACGATGTGTGCCGTGCATCAATCTTCATGTGAAGAAATGTCTAGACGCCGGTGCAACGCGCGAACAGATACTCGAAGCGGCTGGCGTTACCGTGATGATGCAAGGTGGGCCATCGTTTACTCACGTGCCGGAAGTTATCCATGCGCTTGATTATTTGGAAAATCTTGCATAAACGGTGTGAATAATAACTGATGCGGAAAGGCACGTGTTAACGTATGACGAATTCCACGAAGTCAAAACAGAATGATGGTCCAACTGTTGATACACGCCGGATGGCACGCGGATTAACATACATTGTACTCGCTGCCGTCGCCGCCTACTTGTTGTATATATTAATAGCCGCTCCCATTCGGGTATCGGTTTATGATGTACGACTGGGGCCGATTGTCTCCGAAACCATGGGGACAGGCACTTTGGAGGCTAGAGTTAAGGCAACGATTAGCCCGAAGATTTCCGGTCGGCTAGCGCAGGTTTTTGTAGATCAGGGAGATCGTGTCAAAACCGGCCAAGTGCTGGTGAACCTGGATAATGACGAATTACATCAGCAAGTTGAAATCGCAACATCCAGCATAGCAGTAGCCAAAGCGGCACTGGATCGACTTAGTGCTGACAAGCATCGAGCCATTGCCGTGCTTGCTCAAGCTAATTTTGAATTTAATCGGACTGATAAACTTTACGAGAAAGATACGGCTGCCAGCGTTGAACTCGCCAGAGCAAACGAGGCGCTAAGCATTGCCCAGGCGGAGCTTGCCCGTGCGGAAGCCGCTATTGTTGAAGGGCAGAATGAACTAATTACGCAGCAGAAAACACACGCTTATCATCAAGCCCGCCTAGCGGAAACACAGATCGTTGCCCCGTTCGATGGTCTCATTGTCCGACGACATCGAGACCCTGGAGATGTAGTCGTTCCTGGTAGCCCAATTATATCGCTGATCTCTACCGAGGAGCTGTGGATCACGGCGTGGGTAGATGAGACGGAGATGATGTCACTTCGTCCAAGCCAAGTGGCGAGGGTGATTTTTCGGTCGCATCCCGAACACGATTATCCAGGTATAGTTTCACGGCTCGGTCGAGAGGCTGATCGCCAGACGCGTGAATTCGTAGTCGATGTGCGCTTGTTGGAATTGCCACAGAACTGGGCCGTCGGGCAACGGGCGGAAGTATTTATAGAGACAGCACGTAAAGATGATGTTCTTGTATTGCCTGCAAGTTGGCTGAAACAGCACGATGGAAATTTTGGTGTATATGTAGAAAAACAAGGGCGGGCTGTTTGGCGTCCTTTAACCATTGGATTACGTAACCGGGATTCCGTCGAAGTCCTGAGCGGATTGAAGCCGGGTGAGACAGTGGTTTTTCCGGTCAATCCAAAGACCCAAATCCGCGATGGACGAAAAGTTGAGCATGTACAATGAACCTCGCTATTAAGGACATTCGACACAACTTAGGTCGATTCGCACTCACCACTGTGGGTGTAGGCATGTTGCTCATGATTGTAATGGGCATGGGAGGAATCTACCGCGGCATCATCGAAGATGCCACACTGTTGATCGACGAGGTTGGGGCCGATTTGTGGATTGTCCAAAGAAATACCCGCGGGCCCTTTGCTGAAGTTTCACGTATCCCAGCCAATCTTGTGCATCGAGCCTTGGCGGTCCCCGGCGTTCAAACAGCGAGAGAATTCGTTTATCATACCATTCAACGAGAGCGCGATGGTAAACCAATTCGTATCGCGGTTGTTGGATTGAGCTGGCCAACTGACAAAGGTGAAACGTTACCATTCGTCGCTGGCAGGCCATTAGCTCTAAACCATTTCGAAATGATCGCAGACCGTAGGTTGGGACTACCGCTAGGTGAGCGTATTCGCTTGGGCAAAGAGAAATACACCGTCGTCGGCATTACCGAGAACATGATTAGTTCCTCGGGAGATGGTTTGGCGTTTTTTACTGTAGCCGATGCGCTTGATATTCAGTTCGATATTCCTGGAGAAGCTGTACGTCTCGAACGAGAGGCACGCTTTGCCCGGGGTAGCCTTAGCGATTACGGAAGGAAACAGCCAGCACTAACCGATTCCGCCTATCTGCTCCCCTCCCAAATTCCTGCGCTGGGACCGAGGCAAATTAGTGCCGTTATGATTTCTATCGTACCGGGTACAACGCAACGAGCTGTCGCCTCTATTTTCGCCGGCTGGAGTGACGTATCGGTATACACCGTTGGCGAGCAGCGTGATCTCCTACTGAGGGGGCCGGTCGAAAAAGTTCGCCGACAGATTGGATTATTCCGCGTATTATTAACGATTATCGCTGCCATCATCATGGCGTTAATTTTGTATACGCTCACGCTTGATAAGCTCCATGACATCGCTTTGCTGAAACTAATCGGCGCTCCTAACCGAAAGATTCTCGGGATGATTCTCCAACAGGCGCTACTACTTGGTGTGGCTGGCTATGGTATCGCCTACGTGGTTGGTATGAGAATTTTTCCACGCTTCCCACGTCGTGTCATTCTTACAAAAGATGACCTTTTACAACTTGCGGTGATTGTTCTGGTCATTTCCGTCCTTTCCAGTGTGCTTGGTATCTGGAAGGCTTTGCGCGTCGAACCAAACGAAGCGCTATCTGGATAACTGGTTATGGATAACGAATTTGCCATTGAAACTGAAGGACTAACCAAGATTTACGGTAGTGGAAACACAGAAGTCGTCGCCATGCGAGCCGCGACTGTAAATGTTTGTCGTGGTGAAGTGATCGCTTTGCTTGGACCTAGCGGTTCGGGGAAGTCTACATTTCTCACTGCGGTTGGCCTAATCAACACACCAACCGCAGGTCGAATCCGAATTGGCGGTGAGCTGGTCGTAGACGGTCCCAAGGCGCACATGGACTTGCGTGCCTTTAGACGAAGACATATTGGATTTGTGTTTCAGAAGTCCAATTTGATTCCGTTTCTTTCCGCTATTGAAAATGTACAGATTGCACTTGAAATTAATAACTGGTCAAAAGCGGCTTCTCGTAAACGCGCGATGTCGCTATTGGACTACCTAGGCGTGGCTGATCGCGCCAATCATTCACCGTCTACGCTGTCTGGCGGGCAACAACAACGGGTAGCCGTGGCCCGTGCCTTGGCGAATCAGCCAAGTATCATTCTCGCGGACGAACCGACTGCTGCTTTAGACAGCCATCTAGGACGGCAAGTAATGGAACTTTTTGGGAAATTGGCGCATGAAAATGGAACGGGTGTAGTTGTCGTCACTCACGATCAACGCTCGCTTGACGTGTTCGATTCGGTTTATGAGATGGAAGATGGAATGATTCGCCGTAGCGAAATCGGTATACTGAGCCAGACTAAATAACATTCAATGCGATATTATTCCGGAGTATCCCTTTCTATGTAGCAGCTTACTCTCTACGCCATCGGTAATACATCTTGTAGGATACGCCAATTTGCTTGCAGACCAGTGCCGATCGTCTGCCCCTGAGAAAGCAGCGTGTTCGGGCAGAAAGCCCGATTCTGACGACTGCGGATGAGAGGACTCGAACCTCCACGGGGTTGCCCCCACTGGCACCTGAAGCCAGCGCGTCTGCCAATTCCGCCACATCCGCGACAGTTGGTCGGCTACTTATCATAGCACAATCAGGGGCGGCGAGCATAAGACCAAAGGGAGCGCCTGGCAAGTTGCCGGGGGCTCCCTCAAGATCGCTTCGATTTTTTACCCACTCATGGACATATAGTTGGATAATCTGGTACCTAGCATTCACCCACCGGGTGGCATGGGTAAGCGATTCAGCTTACCCGTGTCTTCCTAAAAAGACTTCGCACCCACTATCGACCATACGAAAAACTAACCCCACCATGACCACGTCCTGCAGAAATACCCGCACTAAACCCACGATGTCCACGACTGGAACGTGAACGATGCCCGATAGCTCTTCGAAGTCCGCGATGAGATCGCGTTCGATATCCGTGACTTACCGATGGCACATAACGACGACTGCTATGACCGCTGCTATATACACGTCTCGCTGGACGCCTGTAATTATGGCCACCGTCCGCATAAACAACTACGGGCGCTATATGTTGAACGGGTGCGTAAGCAGGTGCAGTGTATACGACGCGCTGCACATGCGAAGCGGGCTGAGCGTATGACCTGGCGTGAGAGACCTCGACCGACCTGGCCACAGTGGCATGTGCCGCCGGTCCGCGATACGCTGGCCCATAATCAATACGCACCGGCTGAGTCGCATAAGTGTTGGTGTAACTATTGCACTGCGCCATCGACCGCTGCGGAAGGACAACTCCAGCAACTACGCCTGCTCCGACTATCATCCATGTCCATTTTTTTGATTTGTCACTCATAGCTATTCTCCTTTACAAACGAACCCAACAAAACCACTATCTCGTAGCGACTGACCTGACGAAAAAACCAGTTTCAGTCTCCATGAAATAGTAGACAGTTCAAAAATGAAATAGTTAGCGTGGTGAAACTATTTTTTATAGAAAGTTATTTTTTAGGATTTGTGTCGATATTGAGACGCTCTGAGAAGGCCTCACGAATGCAAAGTAGCATTCTCATGAATTCAATACGATCTTCTGGGACCAACGCCTCAAGCACTGCCCGCATGGAGGAAAGCCGGTTAGTCCGATAATCTTTGTAGGCCTGTTTCCCGTCCCCAGTCATTTTGACATTTACCCGCCGTCGGTCTTGCTGGTTGATTTCACACGAGAGGAAACCTTTTCCCCGATTCACTTCTAGCGAGCGAACAATCCGCGACATTTGAGCGGGGACGACGCCAATCCGCTTTTGCACATCACCAATGGTGAGCGGCGCTTCTTTAGCAAGTACATCGAGGGCTAGGAATTCGCCTTCTGAAAGGTCTTGCGCACCACTTGGTTGGCGCGAACGGGCGATGGCGATGAGTCGATAAAGCTCGAAAATCTCCTCAGCCATCTTGTCCATAGTCTGTTGTGTATCGGGCACTGTGACGCTCCAATATGGCTAGCTATCCTCTTGAACCAAGCGAATAGACCTGACGCACCGTTATTTTGTCATAGTCCGGCAACAATATCAAGCGCGGAATAATAGCAGCCTGTATACTAAATAGTTACGAATTATTTACAAAGCAGCAACAGATTGTGGTCTGCACTCTACGATCGAGGGATGGCGTATTTATGTTTTCATTTTTTTTGCATGTACGAATTTACTACTGAAAAGCATGTGCTTGCATTAGTTATGAAGTTTGTCCTGCCGCCGGCGAGGCTAATTTAGAAACGTTGTAGACGGAGCTTCGCAAGCCCTTACAAATTCAGCACTTATTCAACTACACCGCGCGGGATTCGAACCTGCAACCTTCGGTTCCGTAAACCGATGCTCTATCCAATTGAGCTAGCGGTGCCTATTGATGAGATCAGCCTGCCCGATCGAGCCGACGACCTCGCAACAACCATCACATTCTAACAACTGTCAGCCAACAAACAAGCGGAGCAGTGTCATAAGACTTGATGCATCACAGACCAAAAAACTCAACCGTATTTTTCGCCGTTTGATCGACAAAATGTTCAAAGTCCACCCCACGAAGCTCAGCTAAAAACCTCGCAGTATGAGCCACATACGCCGGCTCGCAAGGCCGCTTTCCCCTCACGGGCACAGGCGACAGATAAGGAGAATCCGTCTCTACCATCAGTTGATCCGCCGGGTACGCCTTAGCTATCTCTTGCAGCCAACCCGAATTCTTAAACGTCACCACGCCCGTAAACGAAATTCGCCAGCCATGAAATGCGATCAACTCAGCCTCTTCCGTCGTCCCGGTAAAGCAGTGATACACTACCTTCCTCCCAGCGTAACCATGGTCGAGCAACATCCCCACGCTGTCCGCGATAGCGTCTCTGGCATGAATTACCAACGGAAGCTCGGTATTCAATGCTAGCGTCAACTGTTTGGAGAAAACCGATCGCTGCACCTCCCGATCTGCTAAATCATAATGATAATCCAGCCCCATCTCACCACAGGCTACCACGCCAGGCTGCGACCAAATCTCAACCATCTCAGCTATCCCGACTTCATCAACCTTCATGGCTTCGTGCGGATGAAAACCCGCAGCGACAAATACAGTATTCGGAAATCGTGGTGCAAGCTCGATCGCCTTGCGCGCATCAGCTACGTCCGTACCAATCGTAATCACTCGATCAACACCAGCCTGGCGAAAGCGTGTCACGACATCATCCAAGTCGCCATGCAACTCTGGAAACGTAAGGTGCGCGTGCGAATCGATCAGCCCCATGCCAGAATCTCTCTATTGAATGCCCCGAACCATTTCAACTGACGATTTTCAAAACGCATTCTCGATATGCTCAAAACTAGGTTTACCTTGCGCTGGCCAAATGACTGTAACCACATCAAATCGAGAGGCATAATCAGTCTGATTCACACGACTTAAATAATGACGCGCAGCTAGTCGCAAACGTTTTTGTTTAGAGGCCCCTACGGCTTCGAGGGGGTCTTGATGGGTATCGCTGGTGCGTGTTTTAACTTCGACAAAGACATATTGGCCATCGTTAAATGTGACCAAGTCAATCTCTCCGCAAGGACAGGTATAATTCCGCACTAAAATGCGATGTTCGCGCAGACGCAAAAATGCCGCCACCTTGCGCTCACCCGCAGAGCCAAAGCGAAGATGTCGGCTACGCGCCAGCCGAAGCCATGGCAGGCTTAGCAGTTTTCTTATGTTGAACCCGAAGTTCACGAAGCTTACGGGCCTTTCCGATACGATCACGCAGGAAGTACAACTTAGCGCGACGAACCTTGCCACGACGTTTGATATCGATACCTATGACATTAGGAGAATGGAGCGGGAACTTACGCTCGACACCTTCGTTGCCAACGATACGCCGCACCGTGATACATGAGCTAATACCACTGCCACCTTCAGCTATCACGACACCATTAAAAGTCTGGATACGTTCTTTGCTACCCTCAACAATACGGCAACGAACGTCAACCGTATCGCCAATGTGGTATTCAGGCGGATTCGCCTTCATATAAGCTTTTTCGACGAGGTCAAGTAGTGGTGAACCCATGATAAGATACTCCCGCAGATCTAAATGTGCCATGACTCCTCGGCTACGATCGCCGTGATAGCACGCTGAAAAATATAACCTAAAGCAAAGCTAGCCACCAACTATTGGCTACTCATCACCCAACAACAAATCGGGGCGATGCTTCGCTGTCCTTTCGCGCATCTGCGCCAATCTCCACGCCGCAATTTCGGCATGGTTACCAGAAAGCAAAACTTCTGGAACTGTCATCCCGCCGTACTCTCGTGGCCGGGTATATTGCGGATACTCAAGCAGCCCGTCAGCAAACGATTCCTCAACAGTGCCCTGCCCATGTCCCAGCGCACCGGGCAAAAGCCGAATCACACCGTCGAGCAAAACCACCGCAGCAGCTTCACCACCCGAAACGACGTAATCGCCGATCGAAATTTCTCTAACGCCAGCCCCCTGCCGAATACGCTCATCAAACCCTTCGTAATGACCGCATAAAACGACCAGCCAGGGATGCGTAGACAGCTCGGACAATAGCGACTGCGTTAACGGCTCACCTTGAGGCGTCAACATAATCTTCGTCGGGACCGTGCCAGGAGCTTGTCGCTTTACCTGTCCCTCAACATGGGCCAAGGCGTCAAACACCGGACCGCACATCAACACCATACCAGGCCCGCCACCAAAAGGGCGATCGTCCACACTACGATGTTTGTCAGTAGCAAAGTCGCGAAAGTTCACACACGACATTGTCACCAAGCCAGACTCAATCGCCCGACCGGCAATACTCACTGCAAAAAAAGGTTCTATAGCTTCTGGAAAAAGCGTGAGTACATCGATGCGCATGTGGCACATACGACAAGCAACTACTTCGTAGTGGCTTGCGCTCCAACACCATGCTTATTCAACAAGCTGCGCACCGTATCGGAAGGCTGAGCGCCAACGCTTAGCCAATACTCAATTCGCTCTTGCTTCAGTGTGACCCGCTTTTCTTCAATCGCATTGATTGGATCATAAAGACCCAGCTCTTCAAGCACTCGGCTATCGCGAGCTTTGCGAGAATCAATGGCAGCTAGCCTGTACACAGGGTGATGCCTTCGACCAATTCGCTTCAAACGTATACGTACCACAACTGACTCCTGAACCCATGCGACTATAAGCGCTAGGCTGAATAAACTTCTATGAAACATCCGGCCAAAGCCAGAGCCTAGCTAGTATACCTGCAAGAAATTCCATGACAAGTACTTCTCGAAACATCTGGTAAAGAATTGGCGTTAAAATAGCAAGAACAGCTCACGGACGATGTCTATATAAAGAAAGCACCGCTCGCCCGAAGGCGAAACGGTGCTTTCCGGAGGGGAAAGAAGCCAGGTACTTCAAGATTATGTGGCAGCGATCACCGCCGCCTCCTCCGTCCTATATATATTGTACGTCCCAACAACCTCTCAGTTCTAGCAAGAAATCGTCGTTTTCCGTCAGAAGGCGCTATCGGCATCAACTGGTCCAATGCTTGCGTTACTTAACGAAAATTATTGTAACACTTTCATATTCGCCTGTCAGCCCCTTTTTTTCGGTCCTACTTCATTTTTAACATTTTGAGAACCCACAGGAGTCACAGGTTACACATCCCTCGCTAAAGCGTAGCTGACATTGGCATTCTGGGCAGATTACCTTGTATTGGCTCTGCTGCCATTGAAAGCTGCCGGTCTCCATCCGTGAGGACACCTTCGGCTCCGTAACGGCTGCCATCCTGCCACCGTCAGCTACGGGAGCCGGCTCGCTAGTCGAACTGCCATTTGTGCCGTTGCCATTAGTATGGCCATTACCAACATGGCTGGGAGCTTTCACTGCCCCACCCGGGGTCATTCCCCCCAAAAGCAGCGACCGAAGCCCACAATCCGTCTTAGCACGCGAATATCGCCGCAACGCCCGAGCCAATCCGTCGCCGAGGCTCATAATCTTGCCATCTTTGGTATGCATCTGTAGCGAGGAACCAATACCGTGCAATTGATTGATAACACTTTTCAAATCACCGCCAGAGCGAAGCCAAAGGCTGACCATACGGCAGATGGCCTCCAAATCGCTATTGGCTAAATCGCCCCCCTTACCAAGCTGGGCAAAAACCTCCACCTCACGCTCGGTATGCGGGTCAACCGTGATGTTGATGTGCATATTGCCAAATGGCGTCAACTGACGTACTCGGATCGCACTGGTAATCTCAGGCAAAGTCGCAGGCTTTAGCGGCGTAAATACCGGTACTTCAGGCTCCGCATCGGCGGACTTATCCGTCGCAGCCTTCTTGCCGCTATCTTTCAAGGCCATCGGCTGATGATCGCGACATCCGTTGCGATACACCGTAACACCTTTACAGTCCAACTCGTAGGCTAATTTGTAGATGGTTTCCACATCACCGACGGTGGCTTCTTCCGGGAAGTTAATCGTCTTGGAGATGGATGAATCACAATGCTTCTGGAAGGCGGCCTGCATACGCATGTGCCATTTCGGGGCGATGTCGTGGGCACAAACAAATACCCGGCGGACGTCCTCCGGCATGTTGTCAATATGGGCGAGGGTGCCGTCCGTGGCTATTTGCTCCATCAATCCCTCGCTCAATATATTCCTTTTCCGAGCCATTGACTCGAAAATCTGGTTCGTTTCCACCATCGGGGCCTTACCCTCATCCTGACCTCGCAGGACGTTTCGGAAAAAGGCCAGACTGTACATTGGCTCTACACCGCCCGAACAACCGGCGATAATACTAATGGTTCCGGTCGGCGCGACGGTCGTGCAGGTCGCATTTCGCATGGGACGATGATGCTCCGTATCCCAAATGCTTCCTTCCCAGTTGGGGAAGTTGCCCCGCTCACCGGCTAACTTTTCACCATAATTGTGAGACTCGTCGTCCACAAAGGCCATGAACTTCTCGCCCCACTCAACGCCTTCTTCACTATCGTAGGCAACGCCCAACTTAAAGAGCGCGTCGGCAAAGCCCATGATGCCCAGCCCAATTTTGCGATTGTTCTTACAAATCTCATCGATCTGCGGCAGCGGATACTTGTTGGCGTCAATGACGTTGTCCAGGAACCGTGTCGAGTCGTGAATCGTTTCTTTCAGCCCATCCCAATCAACAGTCGGGCTTCCTGCCGCATCGTCACTAACAAATAGCGACAGGTTGATACTACCCAAATTGCAAGCCTCAAAAGGCAACAATGGTTGCTCACCGCACGGATTCGTAGCTTCCATGCGCCCTAACTTTGGTGTTGGATTCGCGTCGTTAATACGATCAATAAAAGCAATGCCAGGCTCACCCGTTCGATGAGCATTCGTGCAAATCGTATCCCAGATGTTTTTACGCAGGTAATAATCCCCATCCGGCAGCGTGCCGCCTTGTGGAATTTCAACAAGGTCGCGCAACTGATAGCTAGCTAAGTCTACGCTCTTGGGGACCACATAAGATTTATCAGTTCGCGGATTGCGCACCACATGCGGCGAAGCAGGCGCAGCCAGGAATTCATCCATCCAGTCGTCAGTGATTTTGACTGAAATGTTGTAGTTCGTGAATTCGGTCAAGTCCTCCTTGGCGTGGAGAAATTTGAGAATGTCGGGGTGATGAATGTTCATCATGCCCATGTTTGCACCGCGACGAAAAGCGCCTTGCTGTATCGCGTTGGTAGCCTCACTGAAAGCTCGCCAAAAAGAGATAGGCCCGCTAGTCGTGCCGCCAGAGCTACTGATGTAATCGCCAGTAGGACGCAACTCATCAAAAGCAAACCCTGTTCCGCCGCCAGCTTTTTGAATTAACGCGGTGTATTTAATAGAGTCAAAAATCTCGTTGATACTATCGCCCACAGGCAACACAAAACACGCACTAAGCATGCCCATCTCTCGCCCCGCGTTCATCAACGTCGGACTGTTGGGCATGAAACGCCGCGTAGCCATCAACGAATAGAAACGGTCTTCCCACTCGCTACGAATGTCGGGATTTTTATCGTACCGAGTCTCAACATCAGCGATGGTCTTAGCTACTCGTCGCAGCAAGTCCCGAGGCGATTCAGTGACTTCCCCTTGCTCGTTTTTCTTGAGGTAGCGCGCCCGTAGCACCCGCTCCCCATTAGCCGAGAAAGTAGTCGATGAATGTTGGACCTGCCCGGTGGCCTGATTCGCCTCTTTAACCAAAACATCCGACATTGAGTTGCCTTTCGTCACAGCGGTATTGCGCCGCCAATTTATTTTCTAACTCGAAAATCCACTACTACAGCAACCTAGAATCCCCGGCCTAGCGTGCCTGACAGTACGAAATCGAGTGTGTTTATCCAGTGTAGCCGTACTGTCGTAACGCATAATTCCGCCCGATGCAGCAAAGATAATAATACCCTACCCCTTGGGTGTAGTCAACGATAAACATCAATATATTGTATGCCCAAGAATCACGAAGCAACAATTGAACGTAAGTATAAACCATATCGGACGTTACGATACTTCTCACAGCACAGCATACTTGTGGATTTTAACTTCACAGGCCCAGTCTTCGGCCATACGCCGCAAGGGTATATACTGAGCTTCCACGGTCGCTTTTTGTAAAGCAGCTCTTTGCACTCTAAGCGGCACTTTCCGCGATGCCCTGATACGCCGCGTGCCATCGAAGCTCCAAAACCTAGAGCCAAGGGATATATACATCATCTATATGGCCAATCAGCTACACAATGCCGCGATGTTGGCACTATTTGACCTCGCGCGCACCTAGCGATAGCTTCCACCGTCATGGCTACGAATCTTCCTGATTTCATGCACGAAACGAGCTGGCTACACGAACGCCGCGAGCGCGTGTTTTTGGTCTTAGCGGGAGTCTTTCTCGGCGCGATGACGATGCTCAATATCCTGGGCATTACGCGCTTCATTCATATTGGCCCGCTCGCCTTAGCCGTCGGCGTACTCCCTTACCCGCTAACTTTTCTCTGCACCGATTTTATCAGCGAATTTTATGGACGACGCCGGGCGAACTTTGTGGTTTGGCTAGGCTTGTCGCTGGACATACTCGTCATAGCCTTCCTTTGGCTGGGGCAAGCCTTGCCGGGGATAAGTGAAGCCGCCCGCCCGGATTGGTTGCCGGAAGGCTCGTGGGGGCCTCCGCCGTGGCAAACCATTCACCTGGCTGTCCCTTTAATCCTGCCGTTTGGCGGTGAAGCTATCGACATTGATTTGTTCGATATTATTTATCGCTGCAGTCGCGGCGCGGTCGTCGCCTCGATGGTGGCTTACGCTGCGGCTCAGTTTTGTGATGTTTCGTTATACCATTTTTGGAAGCGAATTACCAAGGGCAAACATCTTTGGCTACGCAACAATGGCTCGACGATGGTCTCGCAGTTAGTAGACGCCACAGCCGTCATTGGCATTACGTTTTGGGCTGATTTTTCTAGCGGCAAAAAAACTCTAGCGGCGATTGGTATACTGATTGGCAGCAACTACCTGTTCAAGCTGGTCATCGCTGCGCTGGATACTATTCCCTTTTACATGGGTGTGCATTTTTTGAAGAAGTATTTGCAAATTGATCCTACGCGCGAGTTTGAAAGTGACAGGGAAACGGTGTAGATGGGGATGAAAGCCCGTTACTCCTAGGTTAGTCTATCGAGCGTTGTCTTGAGACTAGCCCAGCTAACGCAAAGGAGCAACGAACATGAATGATTCTAAGGTATTTGTCGGATTAGACTACCACAAAGATTCTGTGC
>JAJRPG010000005.1 GCA_024280855.1 Planctomycetota bacterium
ATTTGCACTAGGCGCTCTGCATACGATATACGATCAGGAAATGAATGCGACTGAGATTGCAAAGCTAGCGGCTGAAGCCGCTGGTCGATTTGCTGGAGACTGTCGCGGCCCAGTCGTAGTTAGTGAATTGTGACCATTTAGTAAAAGTGTCGTCCTGATTGTGGTGTTATGTTGCATTGAAGCAACGCAACGAGCAAAACGAACGATTATCACATTTCGTCTACTTGGTGTAGTGTCCGTTTTGACCGGAGGAGGGTGTGGCGATGAAAGGAGCCCATCGATGAAGAAAAATCAATTCAAGTCCGCCAAGAAGCCCGAGGCGCCGGAGGAAACAGCCGGTGACACATTTCACGCTGTTGTTCGGGCCAGTCTTTCAGCCGTCCCAATGGTGGGCGGGGCCGCTGTTGAGTTGTTTACGCAGCTTGTCACTCCTCCCCTTGAGAGGCGTCGTGCAGAATGGATGCGCGAAATCGGTGAAGCTTTACAGCGGCTAGAGCAGGAGAAGGGCGTGGATGTTGAAGCTCTTGGGAAAGACGAAGCGTTTATAGACACGATCATGCAAGCCAGCCAGGCAGCGATTCGTAATTCCCAAATCGAAAAGCGGGCAGCGCTGCGTAACGCTGTGATCAATTCAGCGCTATCCTTAGCTCCTGAAATCATCCTTCGCGAGATGTTCATCGGATGGATTGATGAGCTGACGGTAATGCATTTGCGGATACTTAAATTTTTTCAGAGTCCGAATGCGTGGTCCAAGCAGCATGGGTGTCGATATCCCGACGGAATCAGCAGCAGCCTGGAGGAAGTAATGCTGGTGGCGATGCCGGAACTGAACGACCAACGCGAGGTTTACGATCAAGTCTGGCGCGAACTCAATCAGCGTGGTTTAGTGAACACGTCCAGTCTTCACGGGATGATGAGTCCGAATGGGGCGACAGCAGATCGCGCCGCCGATCTGGGGAATAAGTTCCTGAGCTTTATTGAAGAACCAGAGTGGTAGGTCCCACGCCGCGCGATTCGTTATATTCGAGTCGGCCGATCGCCAGTTCAACCCCCCGCCGCGGTTTGCAGGAAACCGGATTTGTATTCGACACTCGTTATTGATACACTATCTAGTTGTCTTTGAAGCACGGACCAAGTGGGAGCGTCGGGGACTTTGCCTGGCTGTCGTGTACGTGCTACAGACTAGGCTTGACAGGAGGTCCGGCGTGATCCCAAAGGAAAGCGAAATAGACGGCGCCCTACTGCGGTTCCAGAAATTCCGTGCTTATTCTCAGCAGTTCCTCAATCAACACTATAGTGAAGCGGATACACGCGTTAAGTTCGTCGATCGGCTCTTGGTAAATGTTCTGGGATGGAGTGAGTTCGACAACATCAAGCGAGAAGAGAATTACACACAGGACAAGGAAAAGCGCTGCATCGATTATAAAATCAGTCTTTCGGTACCGGTGCTCGTTGTTGAGGCCAAGAAGCTACTCCGCCGCTTCGAAATTCCCACCGACAGGGAAGTAACTATATACTCTATGAGCGGAATCGTCAGAAATTGGACAGAGGCATGGGTCGCAATCCAGCAGGCACGCGCCTACTGCGATGCGATTGGCGCAAGGTACGCACTGGTCACAAACGGCACGCAGTTCATCGTCTTTCGATCCATCTCCGATGGCAAGGCATGGGACAAGCTCAAATTCCTGGCCTTCGCCAGTCTTGATGTTGTCGAACAGAATTTTCAAGTGTTCTACGAGTGCCTCGCTCGTTCGCAGATTCAACGAGACATCTTATCGGGCATTGCACTCGACGTTCCCGTTTCTTCGGTTCGAATCCGACCACGGTCGTTTATTCCCCCGTACTCCGGCGGATATCGCAACGAGGCCGCGAACGACATCGAACAGCACTTCCGCAGTATGCTCCTTGACCTGCCGGAACCAACGCGTGAGTTTCTGGACGCCTGCTACTCCACCTCAATCGACGACACGCACAGTTTTGATCGCCTCAACACCCTACTTGCGGACCCGCTGCCGACGTTCTGCAACCCGGTTGAGGCAGTGCGACCGGGCGACCACAGAGACCCTTTTTCGAAGCGATTTGTAGGACTAGAGATGGGTGCCGCCCGACCGCTGGTCGTCGTAATGGGTGGCACTGGCGTGGGTAAGACAACGTTCCTGAATTGGTTCCTCAAGCGTGGATTGGACCATCAAAAACAGCAGTCTCTCATTGTGGCGTGGAGCGATTTCCGCACCATCGTCTGCGAACCTGACCAAGTATTCGATCGCACCATCGATGATGTGCTTCAAAACCTATTGCGCGCTTCGGAGCACCTGACGAATTCGTTCGCACAACAACGCGAAGTGTTCAAGGAAGATATAAGCAAGGCGCTATGCGGTGTACTCCAGCCGTGGGCCACAGATTCTGATATCGATAAGAAGATCGGCGACCATCTCGCGAAACTCCGGGAGAATAAACGCACATACATCGAGCGTTTGGTCCAGTACCTGACAGTACACTGTCAGCGGACCGTGGTCCTGGTGCTCGACAACATGGATCAACACAGTGACGAGCTACAGCGTCGAGTGTATAAGACGGGACACGAGATCTCATTGTCCTGCAAGGCCATTACGATTGTCTCGCTTCGTGAAGCGAGCTTCCGGCGTCAAATCCGAACACGTTCTTTTGACGCGTATTCACACATGGATTTCCATGTAAGGTCGCGTCCCATAGCCGCTGTTCTAGAACGCCGTTTCGATTACATGGCATCACAAGGCAAACGCGTCCTCTTGCATGTGACCGCCGCTGGGAACATAAACTACGAAGTGACCCTCTGTGACCTCCTTGACGTACTGAAGCGCTCATTCTGTTCCAATGAGGACTCAGAAACGACGGAGTGCTTGCAATGTCTGGCCAACTCAAATCTGCGAAGACAGCTACGATTATGCTATCGGTTCCTCGTAAGCGGACAAACGAAGTTGGCGGAATATTTGGGTGCTCTGGTTGAGCGCGGTATGCGGGAGATACCTTTTCATGAATTTCTTCACAGCGTTATCCTTGGCGACCGCCGTTACTTCGACCAGGAGGAGGACGACGAGTTTCTAAATATTTTCGAGCCAGCCCCGAGCGGAACTTCGAGCCACTTCACCGCATTGAGGATACTTGCGTATCTACATTATGAACTTGGCCAAGAAGGTGACCTAAGAAACAACGATTTCTTGGAGACAGGGGTGATCGTGAACGCTATGGAGCCGCTTGGAGTTACGCGAGAGGAAGTCTCGTTCCATGTTGGGAGAATGGAACACTTCGGTCTCTTGTTGCCGGATTCAGAGGAGTTGTCGAAGAATGTGATGGAACAGCCATGCGCCCTGACGAAGTGTGGATTGTACTACTTGACACGATTGTATTCGGCCTTCGCGTACTTCGCGCTGATGGGCATTGATACTTCATTGCATGACGAGCGTATCGCTCGCGACATTGGCTTGGGCGTGAAGGAGACCATTGATGTTGCGAAGATGCCACTAGTCACGAGAGCCGCAGCAGCGGCTGTTTTTGTAGAGTACTTATCGAAGAAAGAAACCGTGGAACTTGCTACTCCATCAATTAGGAACCGTCCAGTCTTCGCACAGCACACATTCACAGCAGCCATGCAAGCGTCGCTTGCAGATGTGGAACGTACTCTTTCTTTTGCCTGAAACCCGTTTGGATATGTAGTCGTCCTTGAAAAAGCCGCCTAAGCGGCAGTTCACTGAGCTCGCTCACAACCTGGAAATCCGATGGTTCAGTAGCTCACCTTGAACGTCGGGCTGTCTTCCGGCCGCGACTTCCGCCGGTCGTAGAGCCTCGTCGTCGAAATGTTACTATGCCCCAGCCAGGTCTGCACATAGGCGATGTCGGCTTGGTGTTCGAGAGCGTTGGTAGCCGCCGTAGCCCGTAGGGCGTGTAAACAAAGCCCATCAAGCGTAATACCAGCCTTGCGTCCGTAGACTTTCACCATTTCGTAGACCCCATTACCGGTCATGGCTTTATCAAGCGTGCCGTCCACATTATTTTTGACCGGTCTAAACAGTGCCCCGGACTTGTCATCGCGGTGTCCGGCATCATCGAGATAGTCGTTGATCGCCGATAGGGCGGCAGGGTGGACCGGAACGTATCGCGTTTTGGAACCTTTGCCAAAAACAGTGATATGCACAACACCGCGCCTCTCAGCCAGACTGGAGACTTTCAAATCCACCAACTCCGCACGCCGAAGGGCATGGAACAAATACACCGCAATAATAGCCCGATCCCGCTTGGCTTTGAGCGAATCTCCTTCAGGCGCTTTCAATAACATCCGGGCTTGGTCATCAGAAAGTGCCGGTGTTTTGCCTTCATTGTTATCTGCAGCTGGCCGTTTAACGCCGGAGACCGGATTATGTGTAACGGCGTTTTCATTGCACAGATGATCAAACAATGACGCCACAGCGGAAAGTTTCCGCCGAATAGTCGCCGCAGCTAATTTCCGGCTTTCTAAAACTTTTCGCCAGCCAATCACATGAGCTCGTGTCACATCCCGAAACTCTTCCGAGTTTTCCATCCCTAGAAAGGCCATAAAATCTTCCACATCATTTTGGTAAGCCCGCCGTGTGTTGGGGTTGTCGATATTAGCGAACCAAACTCCGGCAGCCGGAACCAGCGAAAGTTGGTGAAACTGCTCAGCAGTGAGAATCCGGTCGCGATGTTGAACCAGGTCTGCGGATTGTCGGTAATGCGTCAAATCGGTCATATGGTATCTATCGCCCTTCCGAGTCAGTTTACTGGTGATAATATATTTTATCAACAGTAAAAATAGTCTGTGGGGGGAGCTATGGCCTGATGATATCGTCACGCGATCTTGTAGTCTACAGAATTCGAGAAGTCTAACGTCGGAGGTTTGTAGGGCCAACACTATTAGTATATATTCCGGCTAGTGGAGATGACCATGGTAGAAAGTAACCTACAGCTTTGTCGAGCAGTCGCGGACTTCGAGCCACACGAGCGGTCATGGATTCTTTGGCCTTCTCGGCCTGACAATTGGCGGGATAATGCAAGACCTGCACAGACTGTTTTTAAGGAGTTGGCAACGGCGATAGTTGCGGATGAACCATTGACTATTGGTGTTCTTCCAAGACATTCCGAGGGTATTGAACTAGCAATTCCGCAGGGCTGCAAAGTTGTAGAGATGGAGTACGACGATATATGGATTCGGGATACGGGCCCCGTTTTCATCGATAGGAATGGAGAAATAGCGGGCGTTGACTGGCGTTTCAATTCATGGGGTGGTGGCGATCAGCCTCTTTTCGGAACCTGGGCCAAAGACGACAGTGTGGCGCAACGGGTTCTTACTGTCGAATCGCTCCCAGTCGTCCATTCCTCGGTTATTCTTGAAGGTGGAGCAATCGCAACGAATGGCCGTGACACCCTACTTACGACTCGAGAGTGCCTTCTCAATCCTAACAGAAATAAATTGATGTCTGAGGCTGAATATGAGGCAGTCTTTTCGGAACTGCTCGGAACGCGCAAAGTCATCTGGCTTGACGAAGGCCTCGATCACGATGAGGCTGGTGGACACATTGATAATGTCGCAGCATTCTTGGCACCAAACATGTTGCTAGTTGCCGATCCCGCGGCAGCACCAACGTGCCAACGTGCGCGACTTAAGCGTTCACTGCAAATTCTTCAACGGTCAAGAGACGCTGACGGCAATCAATTCGAGCTGGTTCTCGTTCCGATGCCGGAAACATTGATGATCACTGAATCGGAAGCGATGGGCTTTGCGCCGTCGGACGGTGCTATTCAGAGACGTGCGGGTACGCCAATGGCGGGGTCATACATCAACGGAGTGTTCACTAACACGCGACTTCTTGTGCCTTGCTTCGACGACCCGATGGATACAGTCGCCTTGAATATCATACGGGACGCAGCCAAACCACGTACTGTAGCTGGCATCGCTTCTCGGGAGCTTGTACTCGGCGGCGGAGCCTTGCATTGTGTAGTATTGCACCGACCCACAACAAGAAAAGGAGCTTCAAACTTATGACAAAGCATGCGTTGGTGACCGGCGTTTCGCGAGGGATTGGTCAGGCAATCTGCGAACGCCTTCTCTCCGAAGGCTATATGGTTTACGGAACCTACAACACAGGACGCGACGAAGCGGAAGCTCTCGCAGCAGAGCACGAAGCGTTGGAGATTCTGCAAGCAGACTTTACAGACAGGGCTCAGGTGCGCGATCTAGTGAAGAGCCTCGCGGATCACCCTTTGGATGCGATAGTGAACAATGCGGGTGCGCTCGATATGCAGGCATTCTCACGCTTCAATTTCGATCAGTGGTCTTCCGTTTTCGAAGTCAACCTTCATACGCCTGTCTTCCTCACGACGGCTTTGGCGGGCCAATTGCGAAAGGGCGGCTCAATCGTCAACATCGCTAGCACAGATGGATTTATTGGATCTTTCAGTAGCATGGCGTACAGCGCGAGTAAAGCTGCCCTGATCAATGTGACCAAGAGCTTGGCGAACAACTTTGGCTCGCGCGGAATTCGTGTGAACGCCATCGCACCTGGTTGGATTAATACAGGGATGTCGACAGACGAATCATACGAGGCAAACCAGCTGACTCCCTTGGGGCGCAATGGCAGACCGGAAGAGGTCGCCTCCGTTGTTTCCTTCCTTCTTTCCGATGCAGCGTCGTTCGTGACTGGGGCATGCTACGTCGTCGATGGTGGCTACACCTGCGTAGACTACATCATGAAACAGGAGGCCGCAGCGACCGAGTCAGCTGATGAATGATCTTAGGAATCGACGGATGCAAGAGCCAAACTCTCATTATTGGGACACTATCGCTCCATCGTACGATGAACTGTACAACGACGAATGGAGTCAGTTGGAAGACTCGGTGACGCGAGACATGGTCGAGGGCGTTCTTGCCCCCGCCGGTAAGCGCGTCCTTGACATAGGATGCGGAACAGGTCTTGGGTACACCCTTGCTAAGGATTTGGATTCTCGCGTCGATTATACGGGAATTGACTCTTCGCCGAAGATGATTGCGGTCGCGCAAGCGCGTTTTCCTGACGGCCAGTTCATATGTAATGGCCCAGGAACCACCGACCAATATGACCTTGGCAAGTTCGATGTTGTGCTAATGCTGAACGGAGTCTTGTCGTTCGTGGATAGCGCAGAAGAGGCTCTGCGGTATTCAGCGCAGCGGTTGTGCGCCGGCGGGAAAATTCTAGCCTCAGCACTTTCACGATATTCTGTTCGTCGATTAGTTAGGGGGCGGGTGAGGGCGGTTGAAAACTTTGCTACACGTGGTGCGGAAGGAGTACGACACCGAACGATAGCTCATGGTCTTCGATTGAGTCAGCTGCGTCAGCTTTTTGACAGAACAGGATTTGACGACTCGCGAATACAGGGTGTTGGTGTTTTTTCCGGAATTCTTCAGTGGCCGAAGTTGTGGGGGGTGGATCGAGCATTGTGCCGAGTCATGCCCAGTCAGGCACACACTCTTTGGGCCACAGGCATTCGCCGGTGATTGGAAAACGATATGAGTAGGGATTTTCAGCTTCAACTGTTCAAGATAGAAGAGGTTGCAGAGTCCGTGCCATCTGACTGGTCGAAGCAGGTCTGCACTGTTGCGTCCGACGAGTCAGTGCGCACGGTGCTTGATGGCTCGTCGGAAACGTCCAGAGAAGGCACGCCGGTGGCGATTGAGGTCTACGTTGTGGATGGAGTTTCCGTTCAGCGACACCTACCTTGGCTCAACACTTTGTACCGTACGAAGCTTCTTGAGCTTGCGTCCGCAATGACCGGCCTCTCGATGGTGCCGTCAATCGATCTATGTAGCGGCCTAAACATCAATAGCATCCGTGGATTGGGCGGTCGGTACGAGCGTCACGTCGACTCCAATCCCCTCACAGGCGCCTTGTTCGTGACTGATCACTCCCCAGAAGAAGGAGGCGTACTGGAGTTTGACTGCGGAGATACGATCAGAAGAGTCGAACCACGCGTCGGACTGCTTGCCATGTTCGACGCTCGGGAAACACCGCATGTGGTGACACCATTGAAGCGTGAAATAACAAGGATCAGCGTTCTCATGAACTTCTATATATCTGGTTACCCGCAAGCGCGGCCAACCGATCTAAATGATTACTTGTACGACGAGGCTCCGTCGTAACCTTCTGGAAACATCCAATTATGGACGATGCGATCAAAACGAGAGAGGAACTCTTAAAGGAACTGTGGGAGTTGAGGAAGTGGAAAGACGAGCAGCAAGCGGCACTCCCAAAGCACCGAGAAGATCTGATTCGACTTACGCTGATTGAAACGGCTCCTATAACGATGTGGGCGTGTGACAGGGATTGCAGGATTGTATGTTGGAACCAACAAGCGGAAGTGGTCTACGGTTTTACCGCAAAGGAAGCCATAGGACAGAATTTCGTACAGCTGTTCGTGGACGATTGCGAAAGGGATCAAGCGGAAAAAGATTGCCATGTGATTATCGATTCGGGGCGAGAATTTCGAAACTTCTTGGCTTACGATGTGACAAAGGCTGGCGAAAAACGAACCATGCTAACAAACTGCTTTCGCGTTTGGGACGAAGAATCGAAGGCATACCTACAGGCCGAATTGGGCCTAGAAATCAGCGATTTGGATACGAGTGACAAGAAACATAGGAATATTCGTGAGTTGGGCTCAGCGTTGATCGCGGAGCGTGGTAAGACTGAGGAAATCAAGCGAGCAGAAATGTCCAACCTCCTCGAGCACAACAGGTGTAAGGTCGATGGGAGGTTGAGCCAAAAGAAATGCGATTTGGAAGAATGGGAGCGGAAAATCCAACGAATGGGTAATGTAAATGCTTCGGAGCAATCGATTGTTGTCGTGAGGGAAAAGCTTGCAGACGACCAACAATATTTATTACGAAAGTGTCGGGATCTACGTGAGCTTATCAATACTGCGACAGGGATGGAGCAACTCGAAAGCATACGCCCCAAAATTGACGCTATCAGTATCATCGGTGAGGAGTAGACTACATGTTCAGAGCAAACCCTGCAATTTATGCGTTTCTGGGAGGCATTTTCGTGTCCATGGGGATGGGATTCGTTTCGTCCGTCGTAACCCCAAGCAAGTTCCCTGATCGCTGGGCGGTACTGTTCGGGGCCGCAGGATTAGCCGTAGTTTCGGGCTCGCTGTGGACCATATTGGGATGGCGCCTCGACGAACTTCAACGTGTTGCGATTCGCGAGGCACCGAGCTGGGTGGATGACAAGTCTGTATGGCAGAATGTTATTAAGCCTCTAAAAAGTCGAATGATCGCGTTTGTGATTCTCGCGATGTTGACCGGAATTGGAGCATGTGGGATATTATTATTAACGTCGGAAGGAATTCCGTTGCTTAAAGAGTGTTGACCAAGAAGGGAAAACTATAAACGATTCGTTTCTTATTGCGGCTTGTATTCGTAGCGTTTAAGCCGCACCACTATCAGGATCATATAAGCAAGTACCACGGCCAAAAAACCAGCATACGCAATCTGTGCCTGCCCCACCGTATCAACCGTTTGCAAGAACATGAATGCACAGCCGATTAACAACGTCACTACAGTAACCAATACGGCTCCGATGGTTTCAAATCCTGTTCTTCCACCAACACGGTGTCCACGGCTGGGATGCCGCGACTGAAAACATATCGCTTCATGGTCAAGTAATTCATTTACATCCCCTTCAATCTGCTCAATACGTCGCAGAACATCCTCGAAAGATCGCGCATGGTTAATAGTAGTTCTCAGGAACCAAACGAGTGCCATCGGCAAGCCTAAGAAAACAATCATCAATGCCTGTTGTGGAATTGCGGCCACACTCGCCAGCGTAGCCGTCAGTGTTGCACCCGCTATCGGCACACGTCGATCAAGAGAAGACATTCGGAATTGAACCAAACCATACATGGCCCGGTATTCCTCGAAGAGACTATCGATCTTTAACTTGCGTAGTTCCTCTTCATGAGTGGGTATGGGAACAGGTTCTTCCATCGACCGCCAGTATGTATGAGATGCAATAGCAATTTGATATCACGATGAACCAAGCCGGGCAATCATTATTTACCCAACCGGCGGTCAAGTTCGCGCACAAATCCAACGAATGAAATGCCCAGGCACTTGCACCATCGGCGAAGCTCGACCACATCAAGCCGCCTCTCCCCCCTTTCGACCTTACTGACCGCAGATTGCGTCATCCCAAGCCGATCTGCAATGATTATCTGGGTAATGTCAGCCCCCTGCCTCCGCTCTTTCAGGAGCTTCAGCATGGCTTCATATTCTAAACTAAACACCGACTCAGTCATCGCCCTCTCATTTCAAGAAAAAGCGCAGCATGTAGTTGATTTTGGAATAGTCCAAGATAGACTATTATGGATACCTATTATTCGAGGAGAAAATGCGATGAATCAAACTGGCATGGTAATGGAAATCGAACCCATATCTCTTAACTGTAATGTACACACACCTATTGAAGGCCTACAGGCTTTGAAGGCTATTATTCAGCAGGCGGAGTCTTACACTGCGACGCTGCAGGCCAATGACAAGCACTCACCTAAAGCGATCTTAGGTCGTGTCCGTGGAACCGGCCCGGGCGTTTCATTTGGCTCGCTCGTGGATGCCATTCGCTCAGCATTCCCAGTTGAGATGGAATCGCCCTTTGAAGGAAGTAGCAACGTCGCAGGTGGTGTGCTACTACCCGCCGAGGCTGGCATACATGACCGCAATGACGGATTGTTATTCCTTCGGTTCGGAGCGAATACCACCGATTTGCCCATGCACACACATGAACATTCCGACCGGTTCATCTACGTCCTGGAAGGTCGTGGCTTTTTTCATGTTACCCATGAGAATGTCTCTGAATTCGACGGCCACAAAGTCCGCCATGTTCCAGTACGCAGCCGGGACGTACTTTTGTTCAAACGTGGCACTGTACATACATTTAGTACCGGCGCGGAGCCAATGCTGCTCCTATCCTATCATTCGCCGTTGATTTCGCTGACCGACCCCCGGCAATATAAGCTTCCAAACCGGGCAATCTTGCCGCCAGAAATAATTGATACGTCTCGCTCGAGGATCACTTGTGATCCGGCTTGGTCGTGTTTGATATAACTCTCTGGCGAAATTTTACTATTTTTTTGTTTTTTTGCGGAATAATAACTTGACAGGTGTCGGAATAATATTATTGTCTTCAGTCCGATATTGTTACAGACAGTCGGGCATCCAGTTAGAGGGTGCGATGGACGGAGTATTATATCGAGCCTTTTTCTTAAGCAGGCTTGTTTATTTGCCTATATATGCTAAAGTGCCTATGGTCAACTACTAAAGTAGGGTTATTTTACAATGGGTGATTTTTCTCTTGAAGACATAGCGCACTCGATAGCGGCCGAGTTCAATGGGCAAAAAACCCCGCTGTTGAAGAAAATCATAGGTGACTCACCCTCATCTCTTGATCAAGAGCAGGATTTGGGGAACAAACCAGATTCTGATAACATCGAAGAAATATTGAAAACCAACTTCTCTCATGCTCGATTGAACGATCCGTTGATTGGGTAAACTCAACATTTAGAAAATCAAAGAATAGAAGTTGGATTTTTGGGGCTGCGAACCAGTTGTTCGTACTTTCCTAGGATCACATCATTGGGTTTAGTTGCGGTTAGATACAAAGCATTGGATATACGAATACTGAGTACTGGCTCTGTTCGCTTTCCATCGATGTGTTCACGGGTGTGTTCGAATAACGGCGATGTAGCGTCAATGAGGATTTCACCCAATAAATCGAACTCTCCTTTTAATCCATCGCACGGAACGCAAATGTCACAAACGTAAATATATCGAGGTAGTCGCATGGTTCTATAGGCCTTAATATGCTCCGGATCGAGACCCCGGCGACCTATTTTTGCCTCATGAATCAATGCCCTAAATCGTCGGCGTTGTTGTAGATAGATTCGATGTCTCAGTACCCCGTCATCTTCTTTTATTTTCATACCTTGCATACACTCATCGATCTCAGGTTGATATTTGAGCAAGATTTGTTTAAACATCTCAACGGCTTTGGCATATTTAACATGAATACCTTCGGCAATCGCTGGGAGCACCATGATGCTATCAGCGTGTTCCAAACAATGTACTGATCGCGCCTCAGCAATGTCGGCGTGTGGGATATGGTTAGCTTTTCGGAATTCTGGATCATCATCCCAGACCTCGAGAGGGAAATAAGGCCCTCGCTGATCATCTTGAACGTACAATTTCGAAACAAAGTCGGAATTAAGAAGAAAGGTGTCCTTTTGGCCCTCTCTCCATGCGGGTCTTATTTTCTTACCAAGGTCGTGCCCGACCACCATGACAACATGACCAATGTTCTTATCCTTAAACCAATATCCTAGTAATACTGGGATATTGGATTGAACGTAACCATATATTTCCGCTAACAAGGAATAGTGTATTGCCTCTCGATCCGGACGATGCTGATGTTCTAGCCTATGTACATGTTGCAAGTGCAAATCGCATCCCATATGTCGCAACATACGAGCCATCTGCTGCGTTGTAAGACCGACGGCTGCAGTTCCAAGTTCAAAGTTGTTTGATGCGATTTCGGTGATTTGTTTTGGGAAATAGCGTGGCGTTCCGTAATGCCTGTGAAGATAGAATGCCGTAGCCCATATAGCCGCGCCAGCGCATGCGTGGCTCGACAAATCCTGCTGCATAAAAGGACTGCCATCTACATCCAAGCGTATTCCCGTAAGATATGTAGAAAATTTTTGCTTAACATGAATAAATTGGTTTGCAGATGAAGATGGCGCAATTAGCGTCTTCCCAATGTATTCGCTACCGGTTGGACGGAACACTACAGATCCCAAATATGCTGGACGCGTTTTCTCGTTCGCTATTTTTTCTAGCCAGTTCGACTCAACTACCTCACCTGGTTCTCCTCCAAAAAAAAGTACTCTAGCGCAACCTCTGCTGTAATCTTTGAATGCTTTTACATAGTCACGAGCGTAGTCATGAAAAGCGTCCTCGTCCCGGTAGGGATAATCTACGATAGCAAATACAGCATTTCTCATGAGGATTTTTTTTATTTGATCCCAAGCCTTGTTTTTTATATTTGGAAGCTGAGTGCCTACACAAATGGATATTTCACTGAGCAAATCTAACCAGCCGCTTTCAACGCTCAAATCCACATATTGTAGTTTTAGATAGTTTTCAGACATATTGCTCCATGCGCTTAACAACCACTGCCTAGCTTCAATTTCACTTCTGATTTCATACCTGAATTAGCGATAGTAATACATGCTATACCGAGGCCATGGTAAGTAAATATACTATGCTTCGCAACATGTTGCTAAGTCATGACAAGCCTTCTTCAATCATAATTCTTAGCTATGTGCAACGAACTTCATTATTCAAAGTGCATGATATTCAACCCGGTAGCCTTGAGATTGCACAAACTGCTATTTGGAAACTTTCACCGAACCACCATCCATGACCAAGTTCTGCCTCCACATTTAAATGATTCAGGGCTAATTGCGGCCGTTTTCCCCCGCCCTCCTCCTTTCGTGTTTGTCGACTCTTGATGCCATGCTGACGTTCGCAGCCCCGTTTTCAAGGGGCCGTGTGGTCACCCTGCGTAAGTGCGCCGGATGCCTGCCCGCACCCAGCCCCCATGACAACAGGCCAATCGCAAACGCCGTTTCGCTGGGCATCGTCAACAAAAACGAAAGGAGAAAGACGATGACTACGAACCAAAACAAACCAGCCCTGACAATCCGTGATGGAGCAATCAAGGCCACTATATGGAAAAACACCAGTGAGAAAGGTACCTTCTGCAGCGTGCAATTCTCACGAACCTACCGGGACGAAGCTGGAAACTTCCACAACACCGATAGCTTCAGCGGCACTGATTTGCTCAAGCTGGCTTTCGTAGCCCAAAAGGCTTACGAGAACGCCGCAGCAATTCGCGAGCAGGCTGAAATCACCGGAGAGGGGGCGTAAGCCCTCTCTTCTTCCCTAACCGGAATTGGCTCCTGGACACGAGTAATCGTGTTCAGGATTTCCAATTGGACTGCATAAATGTACGGAGTCTGTACATTCGTCTTAATTGAGAACTAGAGCAAAATACGCCATAGCCAGATGCTCGAAATGCACCCTGGAGATCGTACCAAATTCTGTCATATATGAAGACTGTCCGCAGTATAGACATAACCACCCATGTACAATCCGGTCTTAATCAATGGCCAATCTTTGGAACATACATCTCAAATGTGAGCATCAACAACATCGGCAGCATAAAGATCAGGGATCGTTCTGGTCACATGAAACAAGCGTTAAAACTGGACAGCAAACGGGTCAGACATGGGTCACCTGGGAGCATTGAAGCGGCGGCGAATGCAGAGGGATGCGTCACCATCAAGGAAGTAATTGCAACTATAGGTTCTATAGAGTATCGTGCGGCGGTTTAGGATAGCCAGATATGTTTTTCGTACCGAAAAACTCGCCTATAAAACCGCCTGACGGCAATTTTACGAGGCGATCTGGTCAACGGTTTCGCCCGTTGAATGGCGACCAGGGATTCAGCCCCTGGTGGCGATTGAGTTCCACCATGACCCGCTCGTGCGAGTGGGTGTACCTCAGGCCCCAGCCGTTTCCGGGGCCGCCTTACATTGCCAATGAGAGCAGACACTGGAGTAATATCTATGGCCACAACAGCAGCCAAATCATCACGCGGAGGGCGGCCCAGAAAACAGGAATACGAACGTCGCATCGCCTCCACACGCACCGACCTCACCCTCACGGAAAAGCAGTACCTGCGCAATCAGGCCCGCGAAGCCGGAATGAGTGAGGCTGCTTATGTGCACCGTCGGGTACTTGGCCTGCCCATTACCGTGCCCAAACCCAAGACTGACGTGCGGCTACTCTATGAATTAAACGCCATCGGAGTGAATCTCAATCAACTGGCTCGTAATGTGAATAGCGGTCGAGACGGTGTGCATGCGATGGATTGGGACATTGTGCGAGATAAACTAAGCCGCGTTCTCAGAAAGGTCGGAGCCGCGTTCGATGATTAACGTCATCCACCAGAACGGGACCAGCTTCAAGGGGCTAATGGCCTACTTGATGCACGATAAAGGTGCGGACACTTCAGAGCGCGTTGCGTGGACGCATAGCCACAATCTGGCCACTGACGACCCGGAAATCGGCTGGCGTACGATGGCGGCAACCGCCATGCTACAAAGTGACTTGAAACGCGAGGCTGGCATTCCGGCCACCGGACGCAAATCCATCGCTTCGGTGATGCACTACACCTTGTCATGGGAGGCAACGGAACGTGATGAATTGAGCCGGGACGACATGGTGGAAGCGGCCCTGGCTTCGATGACCTATATGGGTACACAGGAAGGTGAGAAGATTGGCCGTAAGAAAAATGCTATTCGTACCCAGTTCGCCGACGAACATCAGGCCATTATCGTGTGCCACGACGAGGGTCCGGGCAACCCTCCTCATGTGCATATCATGCTGAATCGGGTCCATCCCGACCACGGCGTTATGCTTCCAGACTCCAAAGACTACGAGAAGCTTTCTGCCTGGGCACTTGAATACCGGAAGGCTCAGGGCCGGGAGGATTGCTGTCCGCAGCGCGTTATCAACGCGGCAAAACGCGCACAGGGAATCCTGACTTCTTACCGGCGCAAGTCTCGCAACGCCTACGAGCAGGAACAGGAATTACAGGCCGCCGATCCCGGCACGCGCAAAGCGGCGTTACTGGAAATCATTAAACGCCGGACTGCAGAACTTCGCACCAAAACTCTGGATCAGCACAAGAAACAAGCCGCAGAAATTCATCAGCTCGAAACAAAGCATATGAACGGCGAAAAGATGCAGCGACAACGCACTGGTGAGGAAATCCGCGCCGCAAAAGCAAAGATTAAGACCGGCTATGCGCCGCGTATTGATGAACTAACCCGGCGACAACTAGACGAAATGAAAGCATTCGATAAGGCCCAGGAAACTGTGCGGGGCAGAGTGCGAAACGCCTGGGCAGCACTCAAGACCAAACAATGGATGACGGAAATTCGCCAGACACCGCTACATGCAGCGGCCCATGCTTTTAAGCTATCTTATTCGTCCGGCCTGCAGCAAAAAGACATCGAGGACTTCCACGCCAAAGAGCAGCAGCAGATGAAGATCGAGATTCGTAAAGCCGGGCAGGCCGCCGCCCGCGATCATCGATCTCAGGAGCAAGCCCGGCTGGACGAAAAACGGCGGCTCTTTGAGATTGCCAGGAACGATTTATTGCTACAGCACGACATGAATAAGGCGAAGCTCAAGGCCGAGTGGAACGAGCATACTTTGTTCCGCGACGCGGCGGCAAGCGAGGATGAGCGGGTTCGAGAATTAAGGTCGCAGGAAAATCAGAACCAACGGAAAAACACACCATCTGGCGACAAGTCGGCATCCGGCCCGTCGGTAAAACCACCGAATTCGCAAGCGGTCAATAAGCCCGCCCCGCCACCGAAACATGAATCACTGAAACCAGAGTTTGAACAGGCCGCCGTACCGCCAGCACAGCAAATGGACGATGCGAAAGGTGACCGGCAACCCAACATTAACAAATCGGATAAGAAGATAACCGCTGAAGAGAAGCGTAAACGTGAGATAGAGGCGCTCAAGAAACAAATCCGCGATGCTAATCGTGAGCGGGATCACGGCGGCGAAGATCGAGGCCGTTAATGCCGTAAAATCCCCTACCGTGCCCGATCGAACGCTTCTCTACTGCGCTCTTGTGACGCTCGTATTTGCTCTTTGAAAGCGGCAATTTCCGCTTCGCGTTTTTCGGCGACTTCTCGATGCACCGCGTTTTCTGTTTGACCGCCGATAGTCAGAGACGGCGTTGGTGCAGGCGTTTCACGTTGAGATTCCAGGTCTTTAATCTGCTGCACTGTTACAGGCTGTTTTCCCTGCTCTACGCGTCCTCGCGCTGCTGCAGCCTCTTCGCGTTGTTTGCGAATTGCCGCGCCTACTTCCGAACGCGCTTGTGGGGGAAGTTTTTCCTGATTAACAGACGTAAGCCGCTGGACAGCCTGATTATGATTGGCCGCATCATTCATGGCTTTGGTTACGTCAGGCGTGTTTGCACTACGTTCCTCGTTCATAGCTAATCTCCAATGATAGTCTGGAATCCTTATCGCTTGTAATCGGGATCAGGATCATGCTGGCCTACGCGCCAGTTACTTTTGTCGAAGTCATCTTGCAGCCAGGGTGGTAATTTATTTCGTACCGCATTGCGGATTGCACCGATCAAACCCCTGTCGTAGTACGAGACTTTTTCTATCAATAGCGGTGACATACCCGCCCGCAGAATATACTGGCGACCACTGCCAGCCTCAACGTCACGCGCCACCTCGCTGGGATCGCGAAGCGGAACGCCAAGACGATTGGCCGATGTACCCAGCAGCGTTGCTGGAACCCGGTTGCCCAGGTGCTTGCTGACAAACTCGCAAGTCTCCTGGTCGAATACGCCAAAAATCTGTACAGCACGACTATTGGTAATAAAGGCGTTGACGCTCGCCTGGTATAAATCCTTGAGACGCCCAAAATCCTGCACAAAGGGCCATATGGTTAAATTATAGCCTGCCATCAGGCCGAAGGCGCGTTCCACTTGCTCCATGCGGCCCAGGGAGAGAAATTCATCCAGCATGAGCAATACCGGCGTCTTTGATCGCCCCCCTACCGACATGGAATTGATGGCCATGTTCACGAATAGTCGCAAGAACCGGTTATGCGTCTCCAGAAACTCTGGCGGTAGCACCAGATAAACTGTCGTAGGACGTTGTTTCAAATCGGCAAACTTGAAACTCGAGGTTCGCATCGCCGAAGCTATCGCTTCGCTACCAAGCCAGTCGGTATGTTTGTCCGCGTTCGAGAGGATACCGAGGATTTCATTGGTCTTGATACCGCGCATCACCCGCGCTGCCGCATCGCGGGCCAACCCCCCTGCCCTGGTGTTGTAACGCATATCCACCCATAGCTCAGCCTGATCCTCAAAGTCTTTGGTCATCCAATCGCGTAGGTTACCAAGCCAGGGGGTATTGTCTTTTGAATCTTGGCAAATGAGATGTGCTATTAATCCGCCGATGACGGTTCTCGCGCCATCATCCCAATGCTTCTCTCTCGTGCCGGGATCACCAACCACGAGCGCATCCGCAATCACCATGATTTGTTCACGCACCGCAGGACCGTCCGGATCAAGTTCTGCCAGCGGATTGAAACTTGCCGTTTCGTTATTGCCCGTGATATTGAAGGGATCAACGACATGAACATCATGCCCCATCGCTCTCCTGGCCCGTGCCGTCACTGCGGCATTGGTTCCCTTCGGGTCAATGACCAGCGCTGATCCTTCCCATCGCAACAGGTTCGGGATAATCGCGGTAGCACCCTTGCCGGACCTCGATCCGGCAATCGTGAGCATATGACGTTTATCTTTAAGACCAATCGTCACCCACGGCTGGTATAGTGATCTTCCCAAATACAAGCCGTGATTCATGCCACCATACTGCAAAGTCCATTCTTCAAAGAGACTTGCAAAACGCCCCGACCCGCCAAGACCAAAACGACCCTGCTCCCAAAAACGAATAATTGACGAATAAGTTATTCCGAAATCGGCCTTCGAGGAAAACCAGAAGATGTACCCGATCATGGCTACGATCAACGGAATCATAGGTCGCCTAATAGCAGACTCCCAATAGAACTGGGATACAGAAGTGTAAGGATTGCGGATCAGTTCGTTCCATTTTTCGCGGGCGGAAGTCTTTTCGTTGAAAATTACAGTCACTCTTGCATCAGGTGGTGGCGGGTAGACACCGCGGTCCCTGAGAAAGGAAACTTCATCTAAGTGATCGAAGATGACATCCTTCCGTTCCTCTTCGGTTGTAATTGTTCTATAAAATTTCTCTAAACTTTTTGAGTAAATGCCATCGACATCACCTGTCCAACCTTTTTCTACCGAGAGGTTTTGCATGCCAACAAAATAAGTATGGAATAGCCATCTTGGCTCCTTGTCCCAGCCGCGAACTGGTGCGTCGAACATGCCCGCCGCATCAGACATTTTATCACTGTACTCTTTCACATACTCATATAAGTTCTGGTTTGCCTGCGCTATTTCAGGCTCACGAAGAATCTCTTCCGCCAAACCGTTCTTGTTGAATGGCAGCCACATCAACACACCTATGGCGATCAGGAAAAACGAGACCAGTACAATCACCTCCGCGAGAATGCCCTGAATGCGACGCATGCGTTTGGTGCCGGAATACCGATGCGCACTTGGCACCATGAAGCTAACAAACGACAACATGCCCGGCAGTGCAAACCAGAAAACTATGAGCCAGATGGCGAACTGAATCCAGAATTCTGCGGGCTTGTGGAGGATTTCTTCGGGGCTGGTCATCGTGCCCAGGATCGTAGCAATAAACGCAACGACGATGGAAAGTTGGGTTAGTAGCGGACCCAGATGCCAGGCAAGCAGCGCGGCAACGAAAAGAAGTAGAATTCGTTTCGCCATAGGATTTGCTCACAGATTTACCCAGAACGATGATATTCGATCTCAATTACAGGCCCAATCAGCCGGTTCGACATCAGGAAAAAACAACTCGTTGATCAAAGCGCAGCAAAGATCGCACGCCGATATTATGGCGCAATGGATTTACTCGAATACTTGCCGCCGTCAGTCCAAGCTTGACCGGCAACGCACCCTACAAGGGCCACAAACGCTCGCACGTCGCATTTGGCCGGGCATAGGCCCCTTTTTATCAGGATTTCCTGTCACGCCGCTCTGTGGGCTTTGTTCGTCGAAATAGCGCTATGCTCCTAACCATTCAAACCAAACGCCCACTGGCAAAATAACATTATTCCAGGAAGACCGGTCTAAAATGCATCTCTCCTGCCTTGGTTGGAACCAATTCATACAACCTCAGCGTCGGCCCGCCTGGTTTGACAAGCGCGCCAAGTTTACTCTTGGCAGATTTCAGACCGGATATGGCACGAGCAGCTATAGATGCTCCCTTCGGATAGACCTTTGGATTCTCTGCTATTTGCTGGAGCAATACCTGCTCAGCGTTCAGGATTGACCAAACTTTCCTGCCCTCTTTGATCACTTTGAGGATATGTATCTTGAGTTGATCGGGAGTCGTGAAAGTCACATCCTTCAGGGAGGCCAGTTTAGACCGTTGTAGCTCAATTCGAGAATGAATTGACTTGAACGGCTCGTCAGTTTTCATCTTTTCCAACTCTGATAGCACGTCATCATCCAAAATCGTGATGGTTGAAACAAGCTCGGGGAATGTATATGCCTGAATGCTCTTCGTAGCCCCAGCCCAGAAGCTATTGATGGCAGGATCTGTCATATTGGTCGTCCCAAAGACCGATGGGAGAGCCGCTTCCAGAATTTTATCTGCGATACCGCTCGATTCTGCTGCTGCACCACTGCTAAGTAACGCACCCGCTGCACCAGTTAAAGCAGTGATGGTTTCCGGGCCTTTTGCATCATACTTGTTGTTAAACTCTGTAATGACGCCATTTTCGACCTTGAACCCCACTTCAGCAGATCCCCAAATCGGAAGATATTTTACGGAACGCCGCTTCGTGACATCAGGAAATGTGATGATACGGGCCTTCTTTCCTTCTTTGGTACTCTCGACTAGAAGGTAGCTCTTAGAAGCATAATACTCAAAACCAATATCCGTCGTCTTATCACCACCCAAATCTACAAATTTGACGGGGACACACCCACTCGCACAAATGGCGATCATGAAAAAACATGCACGATAAATTAGTGAATAATTTCGGTGAAAACGTAACATTTGCGCATCCTTCCGCTTTTTAGAATTTGCCCGAACTTTTGAACACAGACGAATATGTCAAGGGAGATTCTAGGCGAAAAGATGATTGTAATCCAGAGCGCCACCAGTCATGTATAGATGTAGCCCAAGGTTGGGTCCCGCCGTAAACTTCCCCAAAGATGCTCTGTGAGCTTCTGTAGGCGAAAGAGGGGCCTTCAGGCTCGTAGAGCAGCGCACTGTCTGCGCTCCTGTTTGCCCTTTATTTTACCTGAAAAATGGTCTATGGATGATGTTGCCGGGTGCTTACACCCGGTCAGGTGTCGAAACCTGACAGACGTTCGGCCTATGGGTCGGATCGCATCGAATAAGGGCTTCGGCCCCCAATAAGGTGCACCTACGTCTGTGGGTTTCGACGGTCCGACCCACCAGGCGAAAGGAACATCTCACCATGAAAGACCAAGAAATAGCCAAACAACTTACCGTCGTCGTTGACGACCTTCATTCCCTCATATTCTGCATTAATATAATTTGCCAGGAACTCCGGCAACGACTGGAAAAGGAACCGTAATCCACCCAAAAAAGAAGGCATATTGCTTGTTGTGTCCGGGCCGGGAGTGTCTTGATTTTTATTATTTGTGGGGAAAAGCCTTACCCCTGGGTTCAACCGGCCAGTGCCGTTTTCACCGCACCCCATTCCAGCGGGGACACCCCGCAACACCCCGACTAAGGGCTGCGCCCTCGCGCACTTCGCATAAAATAGACGGTCTCCCGAGGCTCGGCCTGCTTGGGCCTGCGCCCGCCGTCGATTTTCAACTCCGTTTGCTACCCCCTTCTCGGCGAAGCACCAGGGTTGCAGGTGCAACCCATGTTTCATTAGAGGAGAATTAAAAAGATGAAGAAACAAAACACCGAAAGAGCAACCGGCTATAACCCCGGCCACCCGTGGTATTACCTACGCGGCGGCTGTGTCCAGACGCCCAGACAAATCATCGAAACGGTCAAGGAAAGGAAGTATCAGGGCTATAGAATCGGCGACTTTCAAAAAGTCAGCAGCAAACCGGAACCACAAAGATCGGAAAACCTCCGGAAAATCAGAAACGAAATCTATGAGGAATTCCGTGGCGATTTAAGCCGCTACCGGGAATTGGCCTGCGCCTTACGCAGATACAGGAATGAATTCGGGATGAATACCCAAACACTTGGTTGTCAGGATATTCACTCGAACATAAGCCTCAAATACAACCATCTTTTCAACGATCTGGCTCATCTGCTGCGACTGGATGAGCTACTGTCATACCAGCTTGATTTGTTCAACGACTGGCAAGACCCCCTGCCCGGCTAGCTTTCGATGCCGTGTGGCTTGCGATTGCCAAACAATGGACGCCAGCTTTTCCGCAAACGTAATTTGAATTTCGGATTGTAGAATCTGCCAGACCACCGGCGGTTTAACATCGGTGAAGCAGCCTTGAATTCGGTTTTGATCTTGTGCATTTTCGTTTACTAAATTTTCACTATAAAAATGGCTTCTCGTATAGCACGGCACTGTTAATGATTACAATCCTCTCACATAATGGCCATCATATAATAGCCATTTCGTAACGGCCATTTCGTAATGGCTATCTCGACTGTTTTTTTATCGCCTGAAACAAATCTAGAAGGTAATTGGAGAGATCGGCTTCGAACTCTGCCATACCATCCTCGCTGCCGTTTGCTGGCCTTCTCAACGGTGGAGCCGAGACACGATCCATCACATCTTCGGTGTCCAGCAATAATGCCCACATGGCACGCGTGACTTGGCTAAATTGAACTTTGGTGCCTACCCTTCTACCAATTCGTCTCGACAAATCGTCGATCATGTCTTCCTCTTCACTCGACACTAAAAGACGCTTTGTCTTGGAACTTTGTGTAACAGGCAGTCGATTCTGCAATCGTCGAGTAGCTTGCTTTCTAGGGCGCGAAGGTCTGGGGGTTTCTACTCTACTTTCTTCTTTCGCCAGGGGCTGTGGCGGCTGTGACGATGAAAGCATTGTGGCTTCTCTGGCCAAAGAAGTAAGGATTGGGCTTTCATCACCCAGCACATCTGCAATCGCATCCCGTTTAGCCATTGACCACTTGCTCCACTACGTTTGCCTCGTCCTCTGACGTAGTTACTTTGCTATCAACGCGCTCTTCCACCTCGCGAGCGAGATTACGATAAAGATCGCGCACTTCGTTGGTTGTACTAACCTCACTGGAGGGCGGATCGTAATCAAATAACGATAAACACAATGTAGAAGCTTTTCCGATCACCGCACGAGACGGTACAACAGTCTCAAAGAGACCGAACCCCCCCGCTGCTTCCAAATCCTTACCGACCTTGGCAACATAAGTCCTTTGAAGCTTACGCCGACCATCCACCTGTGACATGATTGCACCCAAAACCCGTAATGATGGATTCACATTCTTAGCGGCAATGATATCCCGCATGGACCTCCGCAAGGCATCAACGGAGAGTTTTTCAGCCGTAGATGACAAAATAAACCACTCAGCCGCCTTATAGGCCGCAATCGTTAGCGTGCCAGCATTCGGGGCTGTATCCAGGAATATAAAATCATACTTACCTGAAAGCTCTGCCAATGGTCGTCCCAGTGTATCAATTGGCGAAATGAATTTCAATTCGCCATCTTCCTCAGCTGCCGACGCAAATTCCTTCTCAAAATTCTCTATACGACGACTGGCTGGAATGACGTGGACGTTTTTTGGCAATGTAATCATTTCGCCCGGTCGTGACGCCCTCTCCTGCTGGCTTTCGCTAGTGACAATCACATCCTCAACAGCTTCCTGCCTCGTAAGCATATGAAACGTCCCGACCGTCGTTAGCGGAATGTCGAATGATAGCGTCAACCCCAGATTTGAATCGAGATCAACCACTAGACATTTGCGACCTCTCTCACCCAGCGCTGCTGCCAGATGAATAGCGTTGGTCGTTTTACATACGCCCCCTTTTTGATTTCCGATGCCGATGATGTGCGTTTTCATGATTCACCTATCGTCATTATAAATTTTTTTCATCATCATTAATGGCCATCTGGCCATTTTATGATATGGCTGTTATATAATAGCTACTTAGCTATATAGCTTTTTTGTAATAGCCATGACAAATACAACCCATCGCAGTTCAGCTTGACACCAACCATTTGCATTGTCAATTGTAAAGACGATCAGGCCACGCGATAAATAGCTAGATAGCCATTTCATGTTATAGCCGTTATAAAATGGCCAGATGGCCAGATAGGCATTTAGAAATGGCCATCATGTTACGAGCGAGGATTAATCTAAAATGCTTACATCGCTTCTATTGTCGAGACTAATAACTAATCGAGATACAATCAAGATAGCCAAATGGACATCTGGCTATCTAGCTATTATATAATAGCCAACTAGCTAACTAGCCACTTTATAATAGCCATAACAGTTCAACCATCACATATTCAGCAGTCTCTAAATCTCTCAAGACAACAAACACCAGAGTGGTTAATTCGCGCACATAATAGCCATTTGGCTATTTCAAGAAATAGCTATTAAGTGATGGCTAGATGGCTAGATGGCCTTTTTGAAATAGCCAAATAGCTATAACAAGCGGCTAGATCGCCATCCAGGAGCCAAAAATGCGCTTGACTCACTTAGAACGAATCAACAAAATGTATGGTAGGACTGTGTACATCACTCCCATATCTCGTACCTGCGTTCCAGCAGACGGGCAGGGGGATCATCAACAAGGAGGCGTCGACAAGAAAACCCGCCCATGAAAAAACCGCCTTGCAGGGCGGTTTGATCGAAAGTCGTTTCGGCGGCTACGCCGATCGCTAACTCTGAGCGAATTCAACAATCTCAGAGTATAGCGGTCATCATCGAACGTCAAGACAATTTTGTCTTGATGGCGGGGTTTTATTGCCTACGCGGAAATGGAGTTCCGCATGACCGAGTTACTCACGAAGCCCCAAAACCTGCGGAGCAGGGGGGGGCAGGCACCGATTGGCATCCGCCATCAAACCATCGAGGGCGGTTTTATCAAAATAACCGTCCATCAACTCGCCCTTATGGCGTGGATGCACCGAGAAGGGCACATTTCGCGCCGCCAATGGCGTATTTGCTTTGCCGCCTTCGAAATGCAAGCCAGACGCCGCTACATGGAAAAGGGCCGAAAGCCTTTGTACCAAAGAGCCGAGCTTCTAAAACTGATAGGGGGGCAGGGGACCGGCATCACCGCAGACTTGAAACACCTCGCCCAAATCGGCTTATTATGTTTCACCGAGCAAAACATTGACTTGGCCGTTTCGATAGATCAAATCAAAATCGATGACATTTCCGGGTTCTGGGACATATATCAAATCATCCCCAACCGGAAACGCTCTATTCCTATTCCAAGACGAACCGTCCGTACACTAGCTATAGGCCTATCAAGGGCCACTATGGTCACCATGACCGCACTTCTTATCCGTGCCATGTTCTGGCACAAAGAGCAGGGCAACCACCGTATTGACGGACGGGTAACACGCGGCTGGATTGCCGATATCTTCGGCGTATCGCCTCGATCCGTCACCACAGCCATGAATGAACTCATCGAAATCGGCTGGATGGATAGGGTTCCATGCACCCAATGGGAATTGAATAAATGGGGCCAAAGATTTGTCATTCATCCCGACTGGTCGCCTGATTCGACCGCCGCACGAGAAGTGGGGGGGTTAAGCCAATCTTCCACCCCAACCCCTCAAAAAGTGAGTCAATCTTCCACCCTATTAAACAGAACGCCTTTTCCTAACGGAAAAGATATAAAAACCAGAAGACCCGAGGCTGACGCTTCGCTCCGCCCGGACCGCACTGGTGTTTTTAAGACTCAGATTTCAAAAAAAGGTTGCCTGCAAGCCAGCAGTGCTACCCAAAGGCCAAAACCGAGGCTTTCCAACGTGTTGCCAGAGGATTTACAATCAACGGACAGAATGTTGGCACTATTCCAGCAAGCTACGGAGAAAAAACTCATTGCCAACAGCGAAGCAGGGCGGCTGGATTTTGTAGCCCTGGCCGAAAGGGCCAAAACCGAAGGGGCCAATCCGCCCGCCTTGTTTTCCTGGCTTTTAAGGCATAAACGCTTTGATTACATCACCCAATCGGATGAAGAAGCTTCGCGAATTCGCCTCAAATCACTTTACCAAGACGATTCCGACGATTTACAGTCGGTCCAAGCGCCTAAATCGGAGTGTAAGCCGTTCCGGCTCACCGAGAATGAACGCTTCGTTAGGGCCTGCTTGCAAGTTTCAGGGCAGACCCGTCACGAACCTCATATCCTCGCCCATGAAGCCAAGGGATGGAGCTATGAGCAATGGGAAGCCTTCCACGAGGCCTATCAGCAGAAAGACCGAGATCGGTGGGCTAATGATGCGGAATAGTCTAGGGCCTACAAGTTAATATCCGGGTCCATGACCTCATGGAGTACACGCCGGACTCGAAGTTCGTCGTCGGTGAAGGTATAGAACACTACATGGTGTTCAATTCGCTTGGACCAGTATCCAGTTCGTAGGCTATCTCGCTGTTTGCCACCTTTAGGCTTACTCACGAGCTTCTGAAGGCCATTCTCAATAGCGGACAGGTATCTATCAGCTTGGGCTTCGCTCCATTGCTCGAAAGAGTAAACCCAAATGCCGATCAGGTCAGTTTCGGCGGCCTGGTCTTTGGCAAGCGTTCTAGGCATGTTCAGTCGTCAATCCCGCTTGTTTTCTGGCATCGCGTTTGATTTGCTCAAAATCGAGCGGACCGGCATCGCCGCTGTCTTCACCTTCAATGAGGGCCTGGCGAAGTGCCTCAACTTTTTGCTCGTGTTCTTCCAGCAGGCGAAGAGATGCGCGTATAACTTCGCTCGCATTCCCGAACCGACCGGCTTTGATTTGAGTTCCGACGAAAGTCTCAAAATGGTCGCCGAGCGTAATGCTTGTGTTCTTGGCCATGGCAATTCCTCTCAGTATCTATACCATATAGTACCAAATTAAGGTATAATTGTCAAGGCTGTATTGTCGGTTTTATTGAGCTAGGGGGGGTACGACCCTCAATCAGCCTGTTTTGACTGTAAGGGTGAATTCGTATTCAGGCATTCGGGCGGCTATTCGATTCTTGACGAGCCTGCTGGAAAATGTCTTCGACTGTTCGGGTACTGACGCCTTTTGTTCCGGCTTCCTGGATGCGTTGGTCCAAAACCGCTTCCAGTTCTGACAGGTCTTGTTCGGTCATAAATTCCTCTTGTTTCATGATTTAGTCAGTCTCATCGCACCACTCTGGGCTTGCAAAACACCAGTCTAAACACGGAGCGAAGTTTCCGGTAGGGCTGCGGGTTGTAACCCGGCTTGTAATACGGGTTCCACAGCGGGGCTTTGACTACTTTGAATTTCGCTGTGAGTGAATTCATATCGCCAGTCATGGCACACTCGTGGCACTGACGTCAACATCTGGTCTCGCCCCTGGTCAGCAGGAAAGTTGCGCGATGCTTCTTCCGTGTGATAGCTTGAAATATTAGGTCAAATCAACGATGGGGGGCAACATGGGCTGGTGGGAAACAGAAGAGGGCGACGTGATCGGTGATCCGGCCCTTGATTTACTACTGGCCTTTGAACAGGCCCATGCCTGGGTAACGCCCGCTGACATGCCCCTGAAGGCTTTGGAAGCAGTTGTCTCTGAGTATCGCACTGCCCTTGGCCGCAGTCCCAGCGATTCAGAAATCACGGCGCTACTGTCGTTTCATCGATCGTAACATTCACTGGTAATCGACCTGACGAATAGCCCGCTTTTTGGCGGGCTGTTTTCATGGATGGTCTCTGCTTGGTTTTCTTATTCGTTCTCAGCGGTGCGACGCCTGACCCCCGGTCACGGGGTGAGGGGCCAGGCGACGGTCGCCGATCCCGGAAAACCATTATTGGAGACTTTAACCATGAACGAAAACAATCAACCACTAACCAAAGCGGATCTTCAACAATTCTCAGGCGATTTGGAGCGATATCGTCACTCATTTAATCGGCGCGTGATCTATACGCCAGGTGTTAAGTTCCTGGCCGAACGCGGTGGGGCGTACTGGCTCATTGACGCCATTGCTTCTTACTACGGTAGCAGCCTGATGAACAAAGCTTTAGCTCAGGATGATCGCTTACAGTCGTTACAGTTCTGGTGTCTTACCGTTGGCACTGATAAATCGGCGGTGCTAACCATGCGGGCAGATTCCGGCGTTAAACCTGTTATTACGCAGCATATTCCGTTTACTGACTTCCCACTTGATAGCGTTGACATCTGGGCTGGCTTCGATGGTACGCACTGGACGCTTTATTTGCCTTGTGAGCATTAACGCCTTGCCTGGCCCGCCCGCTGGGCGGGCCTTTTTCACATGCTCGATGTTTTCCATGATGCGTAATTAGTTTCGATAGAATGCTTCGAATGCCCGGACTGTTCAAGTGACTTGTCTCGGCAAAATTGATCTTTATGAAAAAAAATTTCGTGAGCTAAGGTCTTACCCCACAATAATTTATCAACCAATCCCACATGCCCAACACCGCCCAAACAACCCAAAACCCTTGACTTATCGGAGCTTGGGTATACAATATGTCAATCTAGTACGAGGAGTGGGTGTCGATCTGACGCTCCCGAGTCGTAAGTCATGCGGTGAATGTGAAGTAGTAGTAATAGTTGTTCGCTCAGCCGGAAGGGGGTTGGCTATGAACTCAAGTTATTTAGCCATTCTCCCCTCGATCAATGAAAAGATGATATCGACAATCTAAAATCTCACTTTCTTGGTGTTGAAATTTAGTAGTCGAGAATTTTCTTTTCTTTGAGCGCGGCGTAAGCCGTTGGTGTTTCTATCTATAGAGGCGTGCGATTACATTGCCCGTTTATAGAGATCATAGTTGCAGCCGTGGTCAGGCTGCGCGCATTTTTTATTGGAGGGTTTCGATCATGATGAAAGTGAACAGTCGAAAATCATTGTTGGTAGCAATTGGTCTGATGTTTGCAGTTTTGCCATCGGCATCTTATGCAGCTGAACCTGGGAACATAGATTGTTCCAATTTGGCTCAGCCGGGCGCACCACGTCAGTGGGAGTCGGCCATTCCTGTTTCGACTTATTGCACGGCCAACGCGATCAACCGAAACCTTCATTGTGAAGTTCCCATCATTGGCTGGAATGGCGTCGGGCCTGATGTGGCTATTTCGCTGTACCACAACTCGGCGTCAGTCTCATCTCCATATAGCCTTACCAACGATTTAGGTGCGGGATGGAAAGCGTCGTATTCGGCACAAGTTTTTACCGTACCGAGTCTCTCGTCTAATGGCGTACCAGGCGACTACATTTATGTGGAAGACGACGGAACGCAGCACCGTTTTCGTGGCATCTACGATCCCAACGTAGCTGGTCCGGTTGGCTTTACTTCTCCGCCTGGTGTGTTTAGCTCTTTGACGATAGAAGGCTTTAATAATGTGCGCATTACGCACAAGGATGGCTCTTCTAACCTGTTTAATTTCATGGGGCAATTGAAAGAGGTAGCCGATGCCCAAGGCAACAAGTTGAAGATTACGAACAGTTTAATCCTTTTCGGAGGAGCTAAGAAAACAATTACTGATGCGACTGGTCGGAAGGCCACGATGATTTATTCCACCGTGAACAATGTGAAGAAAATTACGTCAATCACAACTGAAGCAGCGTACAGTGATAATAATTCAACAGCAAACATAGCGGCCCGTACTTGGACGCTAACCTACCCTGCCGGTAATCTCATCAAAATCTCCGATCCCTTGAGCAACGAACTCGATATCGCGTTCAGCATCAGCGGCTATATCACGCAGATGTCAGATAAGTGGGATACCACCGGAACCCAGCACGCTTACACTTTCACCTACGATGCAACTGAATATGACCGACTGGCGACTGTGACAGACCCGACAGGTGGAACTTCTCAGCCGCAAAGTTTTAGCACCGCATGTTCGAGTAGTAACATTACGACCACCTATTCAGACCGTCGCGGAGCCTCCCGAACGTTTCGGGCTGGTGGCCTGAACTTACAAGGCGCTTTGCCCACGTTCGACGAGGCTAGTGGTCCGATTTACCGAATGACCGATCCAGTGAGCGGTGTGCAACTACTCAGCTATAATACCGATTGGCTAGAGACTACCTATACTGACGAGTTGAACCATGTTTGGAATTACACTTACGACGTCAATGGTAATTTGCTTACGTCAATCGATCCGTTTCCCATAACCCAAACGTGGACTTACGACGCATATAATAACGTTACTTCATATACGGATGGGATGAACAATACAGTAACTTATCAGTATACAGAGTCCGGCTTACCCCGACTACTCAGCAAGATTATTGAACCGCCAGCCGCGTCAGGAGGCGTGGCTGCGGAAACGGTTTTTTCCTATCACACAGACAGCAATCACGTTTGTTACGGCAGTGTTAATAATTACCCCGAAGGATGGAGTTCCATAAGCTGCAGCAGCGCTGCTCAATGTGCAACTGACGAAACTTGTGGGACCAGACTTGGCCTGCTTGAAACAGTGACCGATCCGAATAGTGTTATCACCCGATTCGCTTACGATGGCTGGGGGCAGCGGCGTTTATATCAGGAGGGTTATGACAACACTGCTGGTTGGTCTGTATATGGACTAAAAACCATTCAGGATGGCGGTTCTAGGACTAGACGCACTTATTCAGAAGAGAACGGTTCAGGCTCAAGGGCCACCGCTGGTGGTGGTGGTGGTAGCTATGACGCCAATAACAATTTTACAAAATCATCTTGCGTAGCAGCGCGGAGTACGGTTGGCAGCAGAACTGTTCCTACGTCATTGGTTACGTTTCCTGATTTGCCTTGTGGCGCGCAACCACTTCATGAAATGACAGCTCAGAATGTCGGCTCCATTAAGTACACAGGGATGGATTTAATCAAAGAAAGTCGGGTGGAGCTCAATGTGCTATCCGGACCGGAATCCATGAGTCCAGATAGAGTGCATGAGTATTCCTACGACCACCTTAATCAGTTATCAGCCACTAGTATTGATTCGGATGAGCACAAAGGTCAGGGCACAGCAGAGCGTATTTTCTCATATAATCGTGATTATGGTGCTGGCACAGTAGAGCAGACTGGTCCTGATGGTGTGGTGACTCGCGTGGAGACTGATTTGCTTGGCCGGGTGAATTTGGTTCGTCGTGGATCTTCTGATTTGGAGACAACATACACTTACGAGCCTAATGGCCTAGAGAAGACCATCACCTACGTCGGTACGCCGAGCGTGGTGGCTACTTATAGCTACGAATCTAACAATCGCCTTAGCCAGATTTATTATAAATCATTGGGATCAATCAGTGCGGAGGTCGATCATAAGCTTGATTACATATACGATAATCGCGGCTTGGTGACGAGTATTACCGAACGCGATCACCCATTTTCTGCTGGATGGCCTACGACGACGACGTATTATCAATATGACGATCGTGGCCGATTGACCCGTGAGCATAATGACAATGATCCAGCCGGGCCGTTTGATTTTACTTACGAATATGATCTAGGCGGCAATCGGACGAAGAAGATTGACGCCGTCAATGACATTGAGGTGACATATCATTACGACGTCAATGACCTTTCGGATCCACCAGTTCTCGAAGGTATCAACAATCGGCTGATCTACTATTCGACCGACAGCACGCTTGGCGGTACGACCACTCCGATTTCCACGACGTATTACGATTACACCAACGAAGGGAATCCGGATCGTATTATTACTGAGTTAGCCAACCCTGACCCGGGCCCGCCGGCAGAGCCTAGATTTTCAGCAACGCGGTTTGGGTATGCCAAGAATGGTCAAACCGTGGTTTACATGTTGGGAGAGACGTGGAACGAGGATGGCCCTGACTCCTTTGACTGCCCAGATAACTATAAAGTAACCTACGCCCGTGAATTCCGGTATGATGGCGCGAGGCAGCGATACTTGAATCGTGAGCTTGATCCGGATGCTTTACAGATGAATAATCTGTATGAAGAGATTCTTGCTACTACTGTCTGGTCTGACTATGCGGGCAATAATGTGTACAGTGATTATACAGTTCATTATGACGCAGACCCATTCGCGAACCCGCCGGAACAGATGTTCACCGACGTGGCTATGTATGAGCCGGGGATCGGGCAAGTGACGGGGCTGGATACGCCAATCCCGGATTCGTCGTACTATGTGACGAATCATTTAGGCACGACCATGAACAGTTTCAGTAAGGATAATGCCATCGCTACGTCACCAATGACATACTCGGCTTTCGGCGAACGAGTTGATACGGGAACGTATGAACGCTATGGCTACGCCGGTTCGTGGGGCTATCAGCAGCATAATACGTTCGAGTATACGGGTAGCGGAGAGCAAATCCCCAACGCCACGAAACACAGGGCCTTCCAGTTTAGCCATCTTGGGGCAAGGTACTACGACTCGGCTGTGGGGAGGTTTATGCAACGAGACCCGATTGGGGTCTGGGGTGGGGCAAATGTTTATGCCTATGTAGGAAACGCGCCTACAAACGGGGTTGATCCATATGGTATGCGTCCACATGATGGGTTAACAAATGAGATCATTCAAGGGGGAGGAGATGGTGGTGGAAATAAAAAAGGTAACTTTGGCACAGGGAAGGGCAAGGAGCATAGAAAAAACAAGAGCAAGTCCAAAAAGGACAAGCATACTAAACCTCATTCTTCTAAAATTAAGAGCAAGGCGCGTAGACATAAGAGTTGGAAGCCAAGGACGGGTTGTGGATTTTTCATGACAATGCCTACAGATCTACTAGATTCGCTTGGAAATAACCTCGGCCCTCCACCTCCACCAGGTAGCCCTAGGCCTTGGACATAGTAATATTTTGTTTATGATCAAAAAATATTAGAAAGTACTTTTGGCATTTTGTCGCCAGATACGTTCTTACCGACACGGTGATAGTCTTGGATGGAGACTTACTGCACATGAGTGGACAGATTGGTAAAAGTTAGTTTTTGTGGTTGCCGAAGGTCTTCAAAACCAGCCAAAACTGTTCACTTGGTCATGGGTAAGCAAGTATTGCCGTACTACAACGAGAATTCATAAACGAATGTCTCGATGTAGTACGGCGACACTGGGTCGTTTTTTACACCATGTTGAGTTGATCGCGATCTCCGGCTGGAGCTACCGGCTACAGAACTGGTCCGGAAAAGTTGTGGCTTCAAGGACATGCGTTAAGAAAAAGTTTGAAAAAAAGAAGCTATGAGGTATAAGAAGGGGAATGCTATTGGCTGGTTCTAACTTGCCAATAGGGCGAGGCAGGAGAATAATTATGTCGATTATAGTAGCGGTTGAAAAAAACGGATGTGTCTCATTTGCAGCGAATAGTACATCGTTCGATGGTATACATCTAAAACCTACTGATATGGCGGTCGGGCCATTCAATGTGCGTCGAATTACAAATACACTATTGGGTGTCACTGGACATTCAGTATATTTTACTATCTTAGATCATCTCCTGGAAAACCAAGAATCTGAACCACGATTTGAAAATCGTAACTCCGTTTTTGATTTTTTTCTCAATTTCACGGATACAATTAGCAAGAATTACCACTTCATTGAGGGATCAACAGATGAAGCGAG